>JBBCIY010000003.1:0-238380 GCA_037189645.1 Crocinitomicaceae bacterium | reverse complement strand
TTTTTTATACCACTTTTTTTGTGAAAAATTACTGCTCGCACATCAAAACACTGATAAACAAAGATAAATAATCCAAATAATATATCCAACATCTCTAAAAAGATAACTTCAAAATGTAAAAACATAAACTTATAAGAAAAGGAATCACTCCATAATTATATACAAATCATATGTCTTCAACTTTTATTATCTTTACCTCCAAGATCCATATTTATTATATTATAACATAATTAAAAGATGAGCAAACTTGTATTTTCAATCGTATTTGTTTTTTTATTCGCATCATCAAACGCACAAGAGAACCGATTCCTGAAGAGCTGGCTGGGAGAACTAAAAACGTCAGGTGTCCAGCTGCGAATCGCTTTTCACATTACACAACACGACGGTGTCTTTATTACCAAAGTAGACAGCCCCGATCAAAACTCGTTTGGGAACCCGGCACATAAAACATCCATAAAGGGTGATACTATTAATATAGATCTTCCGCTGCTGGGAGCAAAATACAATGGAGTTTTGAAAAATGATACGCTCACCGGAACTTTTTCCCAGGGAGGAATAGATCTCCCCTTAAATATGTCTCCGTTTTCAGGAGAGTTAAGCGGCCCTAAACGCCCTCAAGTCCCTACTCCTCCTTTTCCATACTCTGAAAAAGAAGTAACAATCAAAACAGCCAACGAAAAAGTGAAGCTTTCCGGAACACTTACCATCCCTCAGGGGAAGGGACCTTTCCCTGCGGTAATCTTAATATCGGGAAGCGGCCCGCAAGACAGAAACGAAGAGTTAATGGGGCACAAAACCTTTCTTGTGCTAGCGGATCACCTCTCCCGGAACGGAATTGCCGTACTGCGCTACGATGACAGAGGTGTAGGAAAATCTACAGGAGATTTCGCACAGGCAACAAGCCTTGACTTTGCGGATGATGCCGAAGCGGCATGGAAATACCTCGTAAAACAAAAGAAAATCGATCCATTGAAAACCGGAATTATCGGACACAGTGAAGGAGGGCTGATCGCTCCTATTGTCGCGGCAAGGAACCCGGAAATCGGTTTTATTGTTTTGATGGCAGGACCGAGCGTGCCGGGAAGTCTGATCATCCCGGACCAGCAGGAACTGATCATGGAAAGCTCGGGAACTGACAGAGAAGAGATCGAAGAGCAATTGAAATTAAACAGGATGATCCTGGAGTATATTTCACAACACGCCTCTTCCTCCAATCTTCAGCAAGAACTGACCACTAAAATAGAAACATGGGTAAAAGAGCTAAACTATACTGTACCTAAAAGCCTTTCTGTTAAAAGTTTTGCGAAACAAACCGCGTATACTTACACAACGGAATGGATGAAAGTATTTATCACTACCTCGCCAGCCGACTATATAAAGGATGTAACTTGTCCGGTACTGGCACTTTTCGGGGAAAATGACCTGCAGGTCTCTCCCCGGCTGAATGAAGAGCCAATGTTGCAGCTGCTACACTCCCATAAGAACTCGAAAGTGTACACATTCCCCAAGCTGAATCATCTATTTCAGACCTCCGATACAGGAGCCCCGGGAGAGTATGCCCTGATCGAAGAAACACTTTCTCCGCTTGCACTGGAGTATATCCAAAAGTGGATTGCTGATTTGAAATAAAAATCGGGAAAGATGGTGATAAAACAACTTTTTATGCTTACTTTTGCAGGAATTTTATTGTAAAAAATAGGTTCAAAATATGTCACTTTCCAATGTTATTAACATCCAAGAAGGCCTTACTTACGACGATGTTCTATTAGTTCCAGCTTACTCAGAAGTACTACCAAGAGATGTTCAGTTAAAAAGCAAATTCACACGAAACATAGAAGTATTCTCGCCTGTTGTTTCCGCAGCGATGGACACCGTAACAGAATCACAGCTCGCGATCGCAATTGCGCAACAGGGAGGAATCGGTGTAATCCACAAAAACATGACCATCGAAGCGCAAGCGCTGGAAGTAAGAAAGGTGAAACGTTCTGAAAGCGGGATGATCCTGGATCCGGTGACATTAAGCCAGGACAGTTCTGTCGGTGATGCCTTAAGCCTGATGAAAGAATACAAAATAGGCGGCATTCCTGTTGTTGACGACAATGGAACATTAAAAGGAATCGTTACAAACAGAGATCTGCGCTTTGAAAAAAACACGCAACGTCCGATCACAGAAGTAATGACAAGTGAAAACCTGGTAACGACGACCGACGGTACGGATTTAGCAACCGCGGAAGGAATTCTCCAGGAAAACAAGATCGAGAAATTACCCGTTGTAGATGCAGCCAATAAATTAATCGGGCTGATTACCTACCGGGATATCATTAAAGTTAAAACACATCCGAATTCATGCAAAGATTCATTCGGAAGATTACGTGTAGCAGCTGCTGTCGGAGTAACATACGACACAATTGACCGTGTTTCCGCACTGTATGAAGCAGGAGTAGACGCCATTGTCATTGATACGGCACACGGGCATACACGAGGCGTGGTTGACAAACTAAAAGAAGTAAAAGCGAAATTCCCCAAACTGGATGTTGTTGTCGGGAATATTGCAACGCCGGAAGCCGCAAAATATTTAGCAGAGGCAGGTGCGGATGCTGTAAAGGTAGGGATCGGACCAGGTTCTATCTGTACTACACGTATCATTGCCGGAGTTGGGGTCCCCCAATTATCCGCAGTCAATGATGTTGCAATGGCATTGGAAGGGACGGGTATCCCTGTCATTGCCGATGGCGGGATCCGGTATACCGGTGACATTGTAAAGGCACTGGCTGCCGGAGCTGATACCGTAATGGTCGGCTCCATGCTCGCCGGAGTGGAAGAATCACCGGGAGAAACAATCATTTTCGAAGGAAGGAAATTTAAGTCCTACCGTGGAATGGGATCTTTGGAAGCCATGCAGAAAGGATCCAAAGACCGTTATTTCCAGGACGCGGAAGACGACATTAAGAAGCTTGTTCCCGAAGGAATTTCAGGAAGAGTTCCATACAAAGGTTACCTGGCAGAAGTGATGCACCAGATCATCGGTGGATTAAGAGCCGGAATGGGATACTGCGGAGCGCCTACGATTGAAAAGTTGAAAGGATCTAAGTTTGTTCGTATCACAAGTGCCGGCATGCGTGAATCGCACCCGCATAATGTTACGATCAGCAGAGAGGCACCTAATTACAGTATCAGATAAAATACTGAACTTTGAATAGTGAATTGTGAGTAAAACAAGTAATCATAATTCACTATTCTATATTCAAAATCAAATATCATGTTTGGATCAGGAATGTTAGACAAGCTCAATGCGATGAAAAATCTTGCAGAGGAAAGCAGGAAAAGACTGGATACAATCGTTGTTGAAGGAGAAGCCGGAGGCGGGCTGATCCGGATCGAGCTGACAGGAAACCGGAATTTCAAATCCATTTCCATCAACACGGACCACACTCAACTCTCGAAAGAAGACCTGGAAGACCTGTTCAGTGTAGCGTTAGAACGTGCATTGGAAAACGCGAATAAGATCAATGAGCAGGAAGTAATGAGCTCTGCCAAAAACATGTTCCCCGGGTTATGACCAAAGATGAATGCAGGAAATTATTCTCAGAGAAAAGAAAAAGACTCAGTGATCCTGAGCTGAAATCAGCTTCGGAAAAAATCATCCTGCAATTACTGAACCATGAAGACCTTACCGGGAAAACCATCAGCATTTTCCTGCCCATCCAGGCAAAACGGGAAATAGATACGTTTCCTTTGCTGGAAAGAAAAAATGAACTGACCGCCAGGTTTGCATTGCCGGTAGCTGATTTTTCATCCGGAACCATGCAACACCTGGAATACGAGAATATGCAGCAGCTCGCACCGAACAACTATGGAATCCTGGAACCTGCTAACGGAAGAACGGTCACAGCCGCTGAAATTGACATTGTCATTGTTCCACTCCTCTGCTTTGATTTAAAAGGTTACAGGGTAGGTTACGGAAAAGGATTTTACGACCGGTTCCTTTCCTCCTGCCGTAACGATTGCCGGTTCATCGGGCTGTCTGTTTTTGCCCCGATAGAAACGATCTCAGATGCTGACGAACATGATGTCCCTCTGCACACATGCATTACACCGGAAAAAATATACCAGTTCTGATTCGTTTCTCATCTACTTCCTGAAAGCGCATCAAGGCTTTAACAGATTTTATCATTCAAATAATTCGATAATCAGAAAAAAAGTCATATTATTGTGTAATAACAACCAATAAATTAACAGAATATGAAAATGAAAGTATTTACAGGATTTGCTCTTATCGCAGCAATGGCAGTTAGTTGTTCTTCTAAACCAGAAACAACAGAGGAAAAAGTAGAAGATCAGATTGAGGAAACTCAAAATGACATTGAAAATAAGGCTGAAGATGTGAAGGACGACCTCAAGGATTTTGCGGATGACGTAAAAGAGGAATCAAAAGACGCGGCCAAGAAGATAGAATCAAAAGCAAAAGACGCTGCCGACAAGACCGAGGAAAAGGCGAAGGAAGTAAAGAAGGAGATCAGCAAGACAGCTAAGGACGCAAAAGGAAATATAGAAAATTTCGAGAATAACCTGAAAGAAGCTGAAACAAAAAAAGAAATCAGCAACGAATCCAAAAACACGAAAGGAAATAAAGGGAAATTCGACAACATGTCGGGGAACTGATTTCCGGGAAAACAAGAAGAACCGAATGGCTGACGACGAGAACTATTGGAAAGAAAAGCTCACTCCTGAGCAATATCACATTCTCAGGGAAAAAGGCACGGAACGCCCCTTTTCAGGAAAGTACAATGATTTCCATCAAAAAGGAGTTTATCATTGTGCCGGATGCGGGGAAATCCTGTTTACAAGCGAGCAGAAATTCCAGTCAGGCTGTGGCTGGCCCAGTTTCGATGACGCCATTCCAGAAACTGTTGACGAGCACCTGGACCTGTCTCACGGAATGGTACGGACAGAAATCACCTGTAAAAAGTGTGGCGGACACCTGGGGCATGTGTTCAACGATGGCCCTACCTCTACCGGACTCCGGTACTGTGTCAATTCTGTTTCCATCGATTTCAGAGAAGATTAGGCAGGAAGCTCCAAAAAACAAAAAAGACCGTGATGTATTTCACGGTCTTTTTTTATTCCTTCTTATTTCCCGGGATGTTATCCTTCTTTCGCTTTAGAAGAAGATGCAGACTTCCCTTTCTTTTCAATCAAAACAGTCAAACCGTCCGTACTTTCATTCAGGTCCATCTTGATCGTATCCCCTTCACGCAGAGAAGACTTGATAATTTCCTCCGCCAGCGGATCTTCGATGTATTTCTGAATAGCTCGCTTCAATGGGCGGGCTCCGAACTTTTCATCATACCCTTTGTTCACAATAAAATCTTTCGCTTTTTCGGTCAATTCGATCTGGTAGCCCAGGTTATTGATACGCGAATACAATTTTGCAAGCTCCAGGTCAATGATCTTATGAATATCCTCCCGTTTCAACGAATTAAACATGATCATATCATCGATCCTGTTCAGGAACTCCGGTGAAAACGCTTTTCTCAATGCGTTCTGAACGATGGATTGCGCATTCTCATCACGTGCCTCTTCCTTGGCTTTTGTTCCAAACCCAACTCCTGATCCGAAATCAGCCAATTGACGCGCTCCGATATTCGATGTCATAATCAGGATGGTGTTCTTGAAATCAATCTTTCTTCCCAAACCGTCTGTCATATGCCCGTCATCCAATACTTGTAACAATAAGTTGAACACATCGGGATGCGCTTTTTCGATCTCATCAAGCAATACAATTGAATAAGGTTTTCTTCTCACCTTTTCGGTCAGTTGCCCCCCTTCTTCATAACCAACGTATCCCGGAGGCGCTCCCACCAATCTTGAAATGGAGAATTTCTCCATGTATTCCGACATATCAATGCGGATCAACGCGTCCGAAGAGTCGAACAAATAGTTGGCAAGTACTTTTGCGAGCTGCGTCTTCCCTACTCCTGTCGGTCCGAGGAAAAAGAACGAACCGATCGGCTTATTCGGATCTTTCAGCCCGGCTCTGTTCCTGCGGATCGCTTTCACAACTTTCGCTACCGCTTCATCCTGGCCAATCACGCTTCCCCTCAATTCTTCATCCATATGAATCAGCTTCGCCGTTTCAGATTCGGAAACCCGTGTTACAGGCACTCCTGACATCATTGAAACCACTTCCGCAACATGCTCTTCAGTCACAACCACACGGTTGTTTTTCGATTCTTCTTCCCACTTGCGCTTTTCCACCTCCAGTTGCTCAATCAATTTGCGTTCGCTGTCACGCAATTCCGCAGCTTTTTCGTATTGCTGGGATTTGATCACTTCGGATTTCTCATCTTTCAGATTTTCCAGGCGTTGTTCGATCTCAACAATTTCCTTAGGAACATTGATATTGGTAATGTGCACCCTCGATCCTACTTCATCCAGCGCATCAATCGCCTTATCCGGCAAGTGCCGGTCTGTAATGTATCGTTCCGTCAGTTTCACACATGCTTCCACCGCTTCCGGAGTATAAGTTACCGAGTGATGCTCCTCGTAACGTTCTTTGATGTTATTGAGGATCTGGATTGTTTCTTCCATGGTGGTCGGCTCTACCAGTACCTTCTGGAAACGACGCTCCAGCGCACCGTCTTTCTCGATGTACTGGCGGTATTCATCCAGCGTTGTCGCACCGATCGCCTGCATTTCGCCTCTTGCCAGGGCAGGCTTGAACATATTGGAAGCATCCAGCGAACCGGAAGCCCCTCCGGCACCAATGATCGTATGAATCTCATCAATGAACAGAATAATATCAGGATTCTTTTCGATTTCCTGCATTACAGCTTTCATACGCTCCTCAAACTGCCCCCTGTATTTTGTTCCTGCGACCAGTGACGCCAGGTCCAGGGAAACCACCCGTTTATTAAAGAGAACGCGCGAAACCTTACGTTGAACGATTCTCAGGGCCAATCCTTCCGCAATCGCGCTTTTTCCAACCCCAGGTTCCCCGATCAGGATCGGGTTGTTCTTCTTTCTCCTGGATAAAATCTGGCTTACACGCTCAATTTCTTTCTCGCGTCCTACAATCGGGTCCAGTCTTCCCGCTTCTGCCATTTTTGTCAGATCCCTGCCAAAATTGTCCAGGACCGGGGTTTTAGATTTCGGATCCGCTGGCTTTCGCTGCGTGCCAAAATCCTGCCCTTCTTCTTCTGATCCGCCCGGGAACTCCGCTCTGGGCTGAATGTTCATATCATCGTTGTGCTCGTTCATCATCGTTTCCAATTCATCTCGTACATTATCATAAATTACCCCATACTTATTCAATACGCGGCAGGCAACACTTTCCTCTGCCTTTAAGATCGACAACAACAAGTGTTCCGTACCGATCATCGGGCTTTTGAAAAGCTTCGATTCCAGGTAAGTCATCTTTAAAACCTTTTCGGCCTGCTTTACCAGCGGGATCTGCCCGGCATTGTGATAAGTAGTACCCGATTTTACAAGTGTCGATTCGACTTCGTTGCGAATGTGCTTTAAATCCAGACTGAACTCATTAAGAATACGGATGGCAGTCCCATCCCCTTCCCTGATTAAACCCAGCAAAAGATGCTCCACCCCGATAAAATCATTTCCAAGGCGCAACGCCTCTTCTCTGCTGTACCCGATCACATCTTTTACTCTTGGTGAAAATTTTGCTTCCATATTGTCCTTTACTTAAACGGATAAAATTGCGCATTTATCCTTCATTTACAAAATTAAAAAATAAAAATTGTTAATAACTCATCCAAAAAGCGGATTTTCCACAGATTTTTGTTAGTAAATCCCCTTTCTCCGCTTGTTATTCATATCCATAAAATAACTAATTTCGGCGTTTGCTTTTTAACCTGCACAAATAACGTGCAACAATTAAAATAAGTGACAAGATGGCAGACGGAGAAAGAATCATCCAGATTAACATTGAGAATGAAATGAAATCAGCCTACATTGATTATTCAATGTCGGTAATTGTGTCTCGTGCGCTACCGGATGTACGCGACGGTTTCAAACCGGTTCACAGGAGAGTATTATACGGAATGCAGGACTTGGGCGTATTTTCCAACAGGCCCCACAAGAAATCAGCGAGGATTGTAGGTGAGGTACTGGGTAAATACCACCCGCACGGAGACTCTTCGGTTTATGATACGATGGTACGTATGGCCCAGCCATGGTCATTGCGTTACCCACTGGTTGACGGACAGGGTAACTTCGGTTCGGTTGACGGCGACAGCCCGGCAGCAATGCGTTATACAGAGGCCCGCCTGCGCAAAATCGCAGAGGAGATGCTGGACGACCTGGACAAAGATACGGTAGACTTCACTCCGAACTTCGACGAGAGTTTGACAGAACCTTCTGTGCTTCCTACTAAAATCCCTAACTTACTGGTAAACGGTGCTTCCGGGATCGCAGTAGGTATGGCAACCAATATGGCTCCTCACAATTTATCGGAAGTCGTTGACGGGGCAATCGCCTATGTAGACAACAACGAAATTGAACCGGAAGAGCTGCTGCAATACATAAAAGCTCCCGATTTCCCGACCGGAGGGATCATCTACGGATACGAAGGCGTTAAAGAAGCGCTGCTGACAGGTAGAGGAAGAGTGGTGATCCGTGCGAAAGCGGAAATTGAAGAATACCACGGAAAGGAACAGATCATTGTTACAGAAATCCCTTACCAGGTCAACAAAGCGGAAATGATCAAACGAACCGCTGACCTTGTAAATGATAAGAAAATAGAAGGAATCTCCGATATCCGGGATGAATCCGACAGAAACGGGATGCGGATCGTGTATGAACTGAAGCGTGACGCTATTCCGAATGTCGTATTAAACAAACTGTTCAAATACACTGCACTTCAGACGTCTTTCTCGGTTAACAACATCTGTTTGGTTGACGGACGTCCACGCCTGTTGAACGTTAAGGAAATCCTGGAGAACTTTATCGAATTCCGCCATGATGTCATTGTACGTCGCACGAAATTTGAGCTGAAGAAGGCAGAAGAAAGGGCACACATCCTGGAAGGATTGATCATTGCTTCCGATAATATCGATGAAGTGATCAAGATCATCCGCGGTGCTGAAAGCCCGAACGCAGCGATAGAGCAACTGATCGCCCGTTTCAGTCTCTCTGAAATTCAGGCAAGAGCCATTGTGGACATGCGTTTACGCCAGCTGACAGGACTGGAGCAGGATAAATTACGTGCAGAATACGCAGACCTGATGGCATTGATCGCCGATCTGAAAGACATTCTCGATAAAAAAGAGCGCAGAATGCAGATCATTAAAGACGAGCTGACATACGTAAAAGAAAAATACGGTGATGAGCGCCGTTCATCCATTGAATATGCTGCAAGTGAAATGCGCATCGAAGACCTGATCCCGGATGAGGAAGTGATCGTTACGATCTCTCATGCTGGATACATCAAGCGTACCAACCTTTCCGAATACAAAGTTCAGAACAGAGGCGGTATGGGGTCAAAAGGGTCAGCTACCCGCGACAAAGACTTCCTGGAGCAGTTGTTCGTAGCCACCAACCACAATTACCTGTTGATCTTTACCGAAAAAGGAAAGTGTTTCTGGATGCGTGTATTTGAAATTCCGGAAGGAAACAAAACATCAAAAGGAAGAGCTGTCCAAAACCTGATCAACATTGAGCAGGATGACAAGATCAAAGCGTATGTAAAAGTACAGGATCTGACCGATAAGGAATACGTGGACAACAACTACATCATCATGTGCACGAAGAACGGAGTGATCAAGAAAACTTCGCTGGAAGCATACTCACGTCCGAGAACCAACGGGATCAACGCGATCACTGTCCGTGACGGGGATGAGCTGCTGGAAGCGAAATTAACGAACGGAACAAACGAAATTGTCCTGGCGACAAGAGAAGGACGTGCGATCCGGTTCAACGAATCCGCTGTTCGCCCGATGGGTAGAAATGCGTCCGGAGTGCGTGGAGTGACCCTGACAAGCAAAACAGACGCTGTTATAGGTATGATCTGCGTTGAAGATGTCTATTCCACCATCCTGGTCGTTTCTGAAAAAGGGTACGGAAAACGTACTTACCTGAACGACCCGGAAGACAAAGAACCGGTTTACCGTATCACAAACAGAGGCGGTAAAGGTGTAAAAACGCTGAACATCACAGACAAAACAGGTCCTTTGCTCGCCATCAATAATGTAACGGACGAAGAAGACCTGATGATCATTACCAAAACGGGAGTGACCATCCGTATGCACATCGATACGATCCGCACAATGGGACGTGCTGCACAGGGAGTGAAGCTGATCAACCTGAAAGGCAATGCCGAAATTGCAGCTATTGCATGTGTTCCGAGAAGCGATGAAGAAGACGAAGAAGATTTTGATGACACAGAAAACAATGGTAACGGACTCGCAGATGAGAATGGCACAACTATTGAAGGAGGTTCTGAAGAATAAATAGTAAATGAATATAATTTGAAGAAAATGAAAACACAAAAATTCATACTAATGGCCGGAGGAATGCTGATCGCCGGTTTAGGGTTTTCTCAAAAAGTGAATGAAACAAGTGCTGCTGTTGAATTCAAGCAAAAATACCAGCCGGCAATCATGATGGGAAAAGTCGATGATGCAAAAACAGCATTGCTGAACGCAAAAAAATACATCGATCTCGCTGCTGAGCACCCGGACACCAAAGGAACGTCAAAGACCCTTTACTACAAAGGTGAAATTTACGGAGCTGCTGCCCAGGTTGCCATGATGACCGGTGACACAACCTTTATGACCCAGAATTTTGGTTCCGATGCTTTTGAAGTTTCCATTGAATCGTTCAAGGAAAGTTACAAAAAAGATAAAAAATACCGTCCGGACATCGACAACTCTGTAAATATGCAGGTTGGGATGCTGACTCCGGCTGCCGGAAAATTTTACGAAGAAGGCAAGTATGCCGAAGCAGGTGCGGCGTTTTATTATATTTACAAGATTTCTACTGCCAGAAATATCAACGACTCAACCAACCTGTACAATGCAGGATTGTGCTTTGAGAAAGCCGGTATGGACAAGGAAGCCGCAGAGGCTTATGCTGAACTGGCAGAAATCGGATACAACAAAGGTGAAGCATACGCATTGGCGGCACGTTCTTACAGCAAGCTGAAAGAATACCAAAAAGCGGAAGAAATTCTTGAAAAAGGAAAAGCCAAATACGGAAACGATAAAACGATCCTGTTCGAGCTGGCGAATTTACACCTGTCCCAGGGAAACAATGCAGGGGCTGAAAAAGCATTGAGCGATGCGATCGCAGCAGAGCCCAACAACAAGCAGCTGTACTTTACGATCGGTACGATCTACACCGATCTGGGACAAAATGAAAAAGCGGAAGAAGCACTTTTAAAAGCATTGTCACTTGATCCTAATTACGCGGAAGCTCAGTACAACCTGGGAGCACATTATGTAACATGGGCGACGGAGCTGAGAAACAAGGCAAACGAAATGGACGAAAATGATTTCAATTATGACATCACACTGGAGAAAAGCTCTGAATTGTACAAAAAAGCGGTTGATCCGCTGGAAAAATACATCCATAAGCAGCCAAATGACGCAAATGTATTGCTGATCCTGTTCCAGATCAACCAGAATATCGGAAATACTGAAAAAGCGCTGGAATACAAAAAGCGTTACGATGCATTGAAATAAAATCATTGAAATAAGTAAAACAAGGCAAAGAGAACCTCAAAAGAGGTTCTCTTTTTTGTTATAATACAATATATTTGCCCGACAAAAGTTTACTCAGAAAGCAGAACAAAAAATATGACATTTTCAAGCGGTATCTTTCTTGTATATTTCCTGCCGGTAATACTGCTTGCCTATTTTTGCTGTCCGAAACGGTTCCGCAACGTCCTTCTGTTGGCCGGAAGCATTTTCATCTATTGGTGGGGAACACCTGATTTTCTGGCGATACTGCTGTTCACGAGTGGACTGAACTTTTTCATCGGGCAGAAAATACATACGTCCACCACACCCCGGCCGTACCTGTATCTCTATGTCCTTATCAATCTGTCACTGCTCTGCTATTACAAATATTTCAACTTTTTCGTCGATAACATCAATGTACTACTGCTTCAATCCGGCTTTGAGCAGGTACAATGGACAAAAGTCGTTCTGCCTGTGGGGATTTCATTCTTTATCTTCCATTCCATTACTTACGGAGTAGATATTTACCGGAAAGAAGCAACCCCTCAGAAGAACCTGGTAAATTACTGGCTGTTCATCCTGTTCTTTCCGCAATTGATTGCCGGGCCGATCGTCAAATACAAAAAGATCGCTCCACAGCTGACCGGGCGAAAAGACAGGCTGGAAAACGTAGTGAATGGCTTTTACCGCTTTTCCATCGGGCTGGCGAAAAAAGTACTGATCGCCAATGTACTTTCGGAATATGGGGATCAATTACAGGAATGGGATACCATCTTCGAATCACCTTCGACCTCTATCGCCTGGATGACTGCTGTCTGTTATACATTTGAGATCTACTTCGACTTTTCGGGATATTCCGATATGGCGGTCGGGCTGGGAACAATGTTCGGGTTCCGGCTTCCTGAAAATTTCAACCGCCCGTACCTGTCACGATCTATCACTGAATTCTGGAGAAGATGGCACATTACCCTCGGTGATTTTATGCGCAATTACCTCTACATTCCGTTGGGAGGAAACAGGAAGGGAATCAACAGGACTTACTTCAACCTGTTCGTTGTCTTTACGCTAAGCGGCTTGTGGCACGGAGCTTCCTGGAACTTTGTCCTGTGGGGATGCTTTCACGGTTTCTGGCTGGTAACAGAACGTTTAGCCGGCTGGCAGCAACCTTTAAAACATTCCTTTTTCAGAACCGTTCTGACATTTGTTATCGTGCTGCATGGCTGGGTATTGTTTGACGCGGATTCGTTTGCCGGAGCATGGACACACCTGCAAAGCATGTACCGGTTCGAATATTTCGGCTACCTGGACAGCAAAGACTTGTTGTATTTCAATGCCCATGTATGCATTGCCGTTATCATTACCCTGCTCGGAACTACAAAACTGAGCCGGTTGTACTACCTGAAACCGGCAGGAATCAAGAATTTTAACGTCAGTTTAGCTTACCTTCTGGCAGCAGGAATATTGTTTTTCCTTTCGCTTTCACATGCCGTTACAGGCAGCTTTAACCCGTTTATTTATTTCAAATTCTGATGAAAAAGACATCTTTCAACTATCGTTTTATTGGAATACTGATCATCGGGTTGTTATTCATTCCGCTGCTGGTGAACCATATTCCGGGCATCCCCAGGGCCCACGTTTTCGGCGTAGAAGATACGGAAGAAAAAAAAGCGGTCTCCTGGACAGACGGAACAGCTCAACAAGCATTTGAAAAAGAGCTGATGGACAATTCTGTCACCCGCACTTATTTACTCAGGTTCAGGAATCAATACCAGTATTCATTATTCAACCGGATCAACGCGGGTGATATCTATGTGTACAACGGCAATTATTTCCGTTTTTATGTTCCGGGATTCAATGAAGACATGAATTTCATTGGTGAAGACTCAATTCACAGCACTCTGAATGCCATAGTGAAATTACAGCACCATCTGGGAGATTCCATCCCTGTCATTACCATCATCCCACCAACCAAAAACCACTATTACAGTGAAGACCTGCCGGAAAAGAACAAGGCCAGGTCTGGCAGGACAAATTACCATTATGTTATTTCCGGGTTGAAAGAAAAACAATTGCATTTCATCGATTTCAATGATTATTTCCTGAACAACAAGTCTGAAATTCCTGCTGTTTTCGCAAAAGGCGGTATTCACTGGACGCACTACGCAGCGACTATGGCGGCGGATAGCCTGGTGAACTATCTCAGCGAGCTTAAAAAGACACACTACGACTCATTCAGGTTTGACACCGTTTATCACAACGGGTTCAATGTAGACGACCTGGACCTGGCGCTGCTCCGCAACATTTTAGTAAAACCCAAAGATGAACGCCTGCGGGATGTTATCGTGACACCTCTGAAAGGGAAAAAACGCTTGAACACAGTTATTATCGGGGACAGTTATTTCCTGGCCATTCAAAACAGCGGAGCCCGGAAGCTGATGTTCACAGAAAACAGCAATTACCATTATTACTTCAACCGGACGTATGATCACAGGTATCAGGAAATACCTTTTGATATCCACGCGATCAAAAAGGCCATGCAGGAAGCTGACTGCATTTTACTGATCAATGACATTACCAACCTTGAGATTTTCGGGTTCGGATTCCCGCAGAAAATGAGCCGATTATTTGAGAACAAATAATTATTCACCTCGTCTTATTGCAATGGCGTTTTTTACCCCGTAATCTTTATTACCTTTGCACCAGTTCTTTTTCTATTTCATCAACCGGAATTGGTTACACTTAGCGGTGTATTAAAAGGGAATCGTGTGAGAATCACGAACTGTCGCGCAACTGTAAGTAACACCAAAGGTTTCATCAGCAACATCCACTGTCCTGAAAATCAGTATCAGGATGGGAAGGAAGATGAATACCGTTATGAGTCAGGAGACCTGCCTTTTCCGTATTTGACACGATGCTTTCGCGATCTGAAGCGGTGGGTTTGTAAAAAATGGCAGGGATAAATTACGTCTTGCCGGCAATTCTGTTCGCTTCCGGAGACATCGTGATTGTAAAGAAAGAGTCTTATAATAATGTATTTTTAACGATTAATTTCACGAATATGATCACAGAAGAACGAATCAAACAATCAGAAACACGTATTTTTAAAGCTGTTTTCCCAAACACAACCAATCATTACGATACCCTTTTCGGAGGAACGGCAATGCAATTAATGGATGAAGTCGCATTCATCGCGGCTACCCGCTTCAGCAGACAGCGTATGGTAACGGTCAGCAGTGACCGTATCGACTTCAAAAAACCGATCCCGGCAGGAACGATTGTAGAACTGGTGGGCAGAGTTTCTTACCTGGGAAATACCAGTTTAAAAGTAAAAGTGGATATCTTCATTGAGCAAATGTACCAGGAACACCGGGAAAAAGCTGTGAGCGGAGAGTTTACATTTGTAGCGGTAGACGAAAATAAGAAACCTATACCGATCGTATCACAGGAATAAACCCTGCACTGAACATAGCGGCTGCATTGGAACATTCAGCAGGAGCATCAAAGCTCTTTTTCCATCAGGTAGTGCTGTATCTCATCAAAAAGCAGGTAGGACTTTTCTACGATCGAATAGCCCAATACTTTGTAGAACGGCAGTGCATTTTCCCTGGCGTGAAGAATGAGCTTCCCGTTCCCCTGTCCTTTTGCAGCCCGTTCAACCGCCTGCATGAGGATTTTTCCAAATCCTTTTCCTTGATAGCTATTGTCCACTGCTACAAAGCGGACCTGCACCGTTCCATTTTTATCTGTCCGGTCCATTCGTGCAACAGCGACAGCTTTTCCATCGATCCAGACAGCGAAATGCTGTTCTGTTTTATCGTCTTCATTTCGTTCACTTCCCCGGGGTTGATTCCAGGGTGCACGCAGAATCCTGAAACGCAGATCATAATACGCTTCCCATTCATGCGCTGTTTCCGGCGGGCGAATTTCCATTGCTCAGTTGAATTGAAAAGCTACGGATTTGATGCGTCTGGTGAGGACACCGTCGATCTCCTCTTCCAATACCATTTGTTTTGCTTTCGGATCATTCAGAACCTCATCCATTGATTTGATCTTACCGACCGGCACATGCCCGGCATGCATTGCATTCAGCAGATCCTCACTGTTTACCAGTCTTATTTTTTCCTGCAGGATTTCGCGCAAAGCCTCACGGTGAATCACCCGCGACTGGTTCACTGAAAAACGGGGATCCCCGATCAGTTCCTCACACTGCAAAAATGAGCACAGCTTCGCGAAATGCGTATCACTGCCAATCGCAAAGGTTATCAACTGCCCATCACTGGTAACAAAAATCTCTCCATAAGGGGCGATATTCGGATGGAGGCTTCCCATCCTCTGGGCTACATGTCCTTGATTGAGGTAATTCGTTGCCTGGTTGACCAGGCTGCAGATGGCTGCTTCATACAGGGAAACATCAACGACCTTGCCTTTCCCGGAACCGATCCGCTCCAACAGAGCAACCAAAATTCCCTCTTTGAGCTGGTGAGCTGCCAGGACATCTATCAAAGCGACAGGCATTTTGACCGGACCGCTTTCCGGTGTGCCGTTCATGCTCATAAACCCCGATTCAGCCTGTAAAATCAAATCATACGCGACACGGTCCGACTCCTGTCCGAAACCAGAGATTTTCCCATGGATCAGTCTCGGGTTTTCCCCGAACAGCACTTCATCGGAAAGCCTGAATTTACTGGCATCGCCGAATTTAAAATTGGTCAGCAGGATGTCTGCACTCCGGACAAGTTCCAACAACTCAGCCCTGTCCTTTTCATCGGAATAGTCCAGCTTACGGTACTCTTTTTTGTAATTGACGGAAGAAAAATAAGCCGATACCGTAGCATTCTCCGGCTCTGACGGCAGTCTCCATGTACGGGTAACATCTCCCAGGCGGGGATGCTCGATCTTGATGACCCGGGCTCCCAGTTCAGCAAAGAACATCCCGACCGATGGCCCTGCCAGAACCGTCGACGCATCAATGACTATTAAATCTTTTATTTCCAAACCATTCAATCAATAACGGACAGCGGCACTAAAAGGAATCCTTTCAGTGCCGCTGCTCACTATTTTAGTTATTCAGCTCCCAGTTAATGTACTCATTAATAGTCGCTTCCTGTTCCGGTGTCAGTTTTGCTTTTTTCGCCATGTTCGGAAGAATCTTATCCCACTGTTCACGGGAATAATTATCTACCGTTTTCAGCTTGTGGCAACGGGTACAATGCTGTGCCTGCAAGGTGTACCCCTCTTCTACCGTTTCGTTGGGAAACTCAATGTTTTCCGCGTTCGTGTCAACAGTCGTTGTCTTCGGGCTACACGACACCAATACCAGTGTACCCATAAAAATAAGTGCTTTGAATTTCATAGTTACCATACCATATTTGGATTAAAATTACAGAAAAAATCGTTCTTCTTCTAAATTTTAATCACAAATCCTGATCCGGTCCGGCAACTGCTATTATTTTACAAACACTTTCTGAATGGCAACCTGGTTCCCGGTTCTTACATTCGCGAAATACAACCCTGCAGGTAAATCCAATGAAATGGCGTTATTTCCTTTTGTGAGTGTTTTTGCAGCAACTTCCTGTCCCAGGCCATTCAGCAAACTCAGTTCTGAATTATTTTCTACTGTAATTGTGAATTTCCCTGAGTTTGGATTCGGGAACACACTTATCTGCTGCTCTTGTATTACTTCTTTGACAGAAGTTGTATTTCCCGTTTCACATCCGAATTCCGAAAAGTTGATCTCTCCCAGTGCAGCGTCATCCACTTTGTGTGTAACTACCTCTTCAACCATCTCTTCTGTCAGTTCCTCTTCACCTTCGATCCAACAGTTGAACATTGCATCGAAATCGAACGCTGTGTTGTTATAAACTGCGGTAACCGTTCCACCGTTTCCATTTTCAGAGAATACGTTTTTACCTATGTTCGGCGTTGCAGGATCATCGCTTCCCATGTTTATGCGCGCCTGATTCAGTACGGTCACTCCCCACAGGTTTCTCCTGATCTCGTTTTCCGTGATGTATACATACGAAGGTTCTGATACCGCAGTAAACGTAATTCCGCTTCCTCCTGTTGCAGGGTTGTCTTCTGTGTTATTGTCTTCGATGATATTTTTCCTGATTACTCCAAAGCTGTTTACTCCCGTTACGGAAATTCCATACCGGTTATCTTTGATTGTATTTTCTTCAATTACAAATAAATTGACTCCCGACCCCAGCAGGTTGGCAACAGAAATCGCACCTACTTTTGTCAATGACCTGTCACCGATGATGGTGTTTCCGATAATACGGGTAGAATCTTCGGTTCCCGTAGGTCCCATGTTAATTTGTGGCCTGTTGGTATTTCCAAGTGTATTGTACTCAATCTGATTATTGATAATCTGGGCAGCTACGGATTGGTTTGCACCGGAGCTGAACGCCGGGTAATCGTTGTAAGAAATGATTGAGTTCTTTACAACCGGCCTCCCTCTCGAAAACGTAATTGCTGAACCGCTTGCAGATCCCTGGTTGTGGTAGGAAACCGTACAGTTATCCATCTCAAACGTTTCTGTTAATACTCTTAATCCTCCACCGTATGTGATCGTTGCATTTTTAAGAATTATTTCAGAACCCTCCTCAAACCGAAAGCCTTTGTATTTTTGTGTGGAGTCCAACGCTGTTATGGTTACCCGTTGCGGAGCGTCGACAGTTAAATTCCCCTCGACCTTTACTTCCACCGCATCTTTTATCTTCACTGTTTCAGGTGTCTGGATGAGTAGTTCATCATTCACAGAAATTGTGATGTCCTGTAAGATCGTGTATTCACCATTTGAAAAAATAATAACTGAATCGGGAGCATTCTCTGCCAAATCCTCTAAACTCCATGTACCCCCTGTTCCCGGTGTGCCGTACTGAGCATTTACCATACCTGACAACAGCAATGCACCAAAAAGTAACTTTTTCTTCATAAAACCTGATTTAATTAACTAAATACCCACAAAATCCAAGCGGGCAATAACCTCTATCGGATACAAGTTAAGTAAATTATTTTGTGGTGTTTTTTTAGTTAACAGTTAATTAACATTGGCACTACGAAGCGATTTCCGCTCTGAAACCGGCTGTATTTTCCAGTGGTTATTGATGGTAAATCTCCTGTTTTCAATTGTATTACCTGCCATTATTCCAGCTTTTCATCACTTAAAAATACGTTCCTTCAAACAATCACATTTTCCTGCTATCTTCCCTGCTGTCAGGCCCGTATAAGAAAAGTGCGACATTTCCCCATTTGTTAAGCATTTATCACTCTGATGGTCCAATTTCTTCCTGATTCCGCCTAACGGATAACTTCAAAAATCATTCTCTCCATCGCCATCTGGTCTCAAACATCCGGAAAAGCTACTTTTTCCCTGATCTGTTCCCGATTCCGGGTTTGGCTCCTTCCTGATCTCCTGTTCCGCCTCACATTTTTCTTGTTGAAATTCTAACAATCGTTTCCAAAAAATCAAAAAAAATGTATTTTTGTTTATAAAACCGGATGAAAGTATATGTGGATCGAATTGACACTATTGCTTAAATTTATGATTAAGCGAAATCCTGAGTGACAGTACCTTATTTATTATCAGTATATTTCAACTAATAACTAAAAATTTAAGGTTATGCCATTTTATCATAAATTAGGGAATATCCCGTCCAAAAGACATACCCAGTTCAGGCAGGCCGATGGTTCACTGTACCAGGAGCAATTGTTCGGAACGATCGGATTTGACGGGATGTCGAGCTTGCTCTATCACATTCATCCGCCTACGGTAGTGAATGAAATTTTAGCGGAAAAGAACATTGCTCCCGAGATCGCAATTGAAAAAAATATGATCATGCGCAGTCTCCAGGGGTTCAATGTGACGCCTACAGATGATTTTCTTGAAAGCCGTGTTCCTGTTCTGGTCAACAGCGATGTTTACATTGAGCTTTCCGCGCCGAAAAAATCAATGACGGATTATTTCTACAAAAACGCGGATGCAGATGAAGTGATTTTCATTCACAAAGGTTCGGGGACGTTAAAAACGCAACTGGGAAACATTGATTTCGCTTACGGTGATTACCTGATGATCCCACGGGGAATGATCTACCAGCTGCATTTTGAGACGGAAGAAAACCGCCTGTTCATCATTCAATCGTTTCACCCGGTTTATACTCCGAAACGTTACAGGAACTGGTTCGGGCAACTACTGGAACATTCTCCTTTCTGCGAACGGGATATCCGTCCGCCACATGCCCTGGAGCCGGTCGATGAAAAAGGGGACTTCCTGATCCGGATTAAAAAAGAGGATGTGCTGTACAGCTACGTATATGCCTACCACCCGTTCGATGTGGTCGGCTGGGACGGTTACAACTATCCGTATGCCTTTTCGATTCATGAATTTGAACCGATCACGGGGCGTGTGCATCAGCCGCCTCCGGTACACCAGACGTTTGAAACAAGCGCGTTTGTGATCTGCTCATTCGTTCCCCGCATGTACGATTACCATCCCTTGTCGATCCCTGCTCCATACAACCACAGCAACATCGACTCAGATGAAGTATTGTATTACGTGGATGGGGATTTCATGAGCCGTAATCATGTGGACAAGGGCCAGATCACCCTCCACCCTGCCGGAATCCCGCACGGGCCGCATCCGGGAGCATACGAGCGAAGCATCGGACAGAAAGAAACCCAGGAACTGGCGGTGATGGTGGATACGTTCAAACCGCTCAAGCTGACCAAACAGGCCCTGGGACTGGAGCTGAAGGATTATAAGAACTCCTGGAAGCTGTAAAAGTAAAGTAAGAAAAGAAGGTACCAGTCATGACAATCACCGGATTCAGCGTGACGGTACAGAGAATAACATTAAAAACAGTAAAGACATGTCAGAAAATTTAAAAAATGTAGAATACGGATTGGAAAAGATCTTTGAAGGAGCTCAGGATTTTCTTCCATTGCTGGGAACGGATTATGTAGAGTTTTATGTCGGGAATGCGAAACAGGCTGCCCATTTCTACAAAACCGCGTTCGGGTTTCAGTCACATGCATACGCAGGGCTGGAAACAGGGGTCAAAGACCGTGCTTCTTATGTATTGAAGCAGGATAAGATCCGCCTGGTGCTGACAACAGCATTGAAAAGCGATTCTCCGATCGGTGAACACGTTAAGAAACACGGTGACGGAGTAAAAATCGTAGCGCTATGGGTGGAAGATGCACGCAAAGCGTTCGAAGAAACGACCAAAAGAGGTGCGAAAGTGTATATGGAACCGACCGTGGAAAAAGACGAGCACGGCGAGGTTGTCCGTTCAGGGATCTACACCTACGGAGAAACAGTACACATGTTCGTTGAGCGTAAGAACTATAACGGGGAATTTTTGCCGGGATATGTGAAATGGGAATCAGACTACAACCCTGCTCCGGTCGGATTGAAATACATCGACCATATGGTAGGAAATGTTGGCTGGAACCAGATGAATGTCTGGGTAAAGTGGTACGAAGACGTCATGGGATTCGTGAACTTCCTTTCTTTCGACGACAAGCAGATCACTACTGAATATTCGGCATTGATGTCAAAAGTAATGTCGAACGGAAACGGACGGATCAAATTCCCGATCAACGAACCCGCCGAAGGGGTCAAGAAATCACAGATCGAGGAATACCTGGATTTCTATGAAAGTCCCGGAGTACAACACATAGCAGTCGCTACGGATGACATCATCCAAACGGTTTCCGACATGCGTTCCCGCGGGGTGGAATTCCTCAGCACACCTCCCCAGGCGTATTATGATGCCATTCCCGACCGTTTGAAAGACCACATGTCTAAATTCAAAGAAGATATCAATGAATTGCAGAAACTGGGAATCATGATCGACGCGGATGACGAGGGATACCTGCTGCAGATCTTCACAAAACCGGTGGAAGACCGCCCGACATTGTTCTTCGAGATCATCCAGCGAATGGGAGCAAGAGGTTTCGGAGCCGGGAATTTCAAAGCATTGTTTGAGTCCATTGAACGTGAACAGGAATTAAGGGGAACCTTATAAGAATAAATCACGGATAAAAAACAGAACGGCTGCTTGTCACTTGATGAGCAGCCTTTTTTTACACTATTACTTTAGCTAATTCGGATCACGTTCTGTTTGTCAGTGATTTACAGCATCTGTTTCCGTTCCCGAACGGGAAAGAATACTCAGGAACAACTTTACATTGATTACCCTGAACACGAACAGGCAAACCACTATAAATGCCAATTGCAGCAGTAAATGGACATTGTACACCGTAGCCGCCCAGATCCCTGTAAACAAAACAGCGATATAGCCAAAAAATAGGGAAACGGCACCGGCATTCCATGTAAGTTTCAAGTGTCCTACTACCAGGAACACCTGGGCAACGGCAACAACAAACTGCGTGGCAAGCGTGGAAATAGCGGCACCCACAACCCCATACGCAGGGATCATATACAAATTAGCCCCGATGTTGATAACAAGGCCAATGAACGCAATCATGTTTAACGCCTGCATTTCCCCCAAAGCCGTTAAGTAAGTCCCGAAGATCAGGATAATGCACATGGCAACAAACGTCAGCATCAGCAGCTGGAAAGGAGGTGCACTGTATTCCGTATCGTTCACATAGATCAAATCCAGTACTTCCCGCGCGTTCCAGAAGCAAAACGCCGCCAGTGCGATGGCTCCCCAGACGAGAAGCTTTGAAGCATTTGAAAACAACTCACGAACGTCTTCATTTAAACGAAGCATGCGTGAAAATATCGGCAGCAGAAGGTTGGAAAACAACATGGCAAACATGAAAAACGCGTCAATCAGCCGGAATCCCTGCGCATAAAACCCTGCCTGTTCAGCGCCGTCGGGAAGCATTCGTTCCAGCATGACCGAATCTACCCTGGTAAACAGCGACATGAGGATGATCAGCAACGCATAGGGAATGCTTTCACGGATAATCAATAATGAAATCGGTTTGTGAAAACGAATGGAAAAACTTCCGATGTATCGCTTCATCAGCAGGAAACCTACGAAAAAAGAAACCAGGTAACAGAGAAACTGGATCCAGATAAAATGTTCGATACGGAATGACCCGTCAGTTCTGGTCATCAATAGCATGGTACCGCAAAGAATGATCAGCAGCGAGCGGTCCAGCACAGACAGCAAGGCATCCAGGCGGAACAACAGCATTCCTGACAAATAGCTTCTGAAATAGGCAATCATTGCTACCAGGAACTGCTGAATGATCAGTATTCCCAAAATCGGGTATACATCCGGGGAATATCCCAGCGCAAACGCGATCCCCAGTGTGAAGACAATATACACGAACAGGAGGATCAGCCGGAGCCCTGCAATCCTTCCCACATATTTGATCATCAGCCCGGGATACTGGGCTACATTCTTGGTGGTAAAGTTGTTGATCCCCAAATCCAGCAGGATATTGAACAGGTACGTGAAGCTCAGTAAACTGAAATATAACCCGTACTCTTCTGAACCGACACGGTTCTGAACGGTTGCATCAATCCCGAAAATTGCCAGCGGCTTGACAACCAGGTTGAGCAGAACAAGAAGCACAAGATTTGAAAGGAATTTTTGTTGCATCAGCTAAGTTTTAAAGCTAATATAAACAAAATTTAATTCGTTTTGAAAATAAAGTTCTGAGTGGTGTGTTTTTTCGCATCGAACAAAACCAGCTTCTCATTTTCCACGACAAATATTCCGTATCCCAAAGCAGTCAGCAACTGGAAGCAATTGGTCCGGTTATCATTGTCCCATAATTCGGCATAAACGACAGGTTTATTCTGCGCCAGTAATTCCCGCCCTCCCAGAAAGGCAAAGTATTCAAAATTCTCGATATCAATCTTAATTGCCTGAATCTTTTCTCCCAGGAACAGCTCATCCAGCGTTTTTACCGGCACATCGAACTCATCCCCGTCATTCCATTCGGAAATGGATTCATGTTTGATATGGGAAAGTCCCTGCATCCGTGTCTTTCCATTGTAAGGAAGCACCATTTTCAACGTTCCCTGCTGCTGCCCCAGGGCCACTGGATACAGGTTCACATTGGACAGCTTGTATTTATCGACAATGCGTTTCAAGACTCCGAAATTAACCGGAACAGGCTCAATCGAATGAACGGAACAATGGGGGAAACGGGTCCCCAGGTAATACGTCATGATGCCGATGTTCGCTCCAATGTCGAGAATACTCCCCTGCCCGTCTTCCAGCAAGCCCATAAAGTGAAAGAAATCACGTTCATTTCTATCTTTTTTCAGGGTACGGATCTTAAAATGAGAAAACCAGTACAAGTACCGTTCAAACCCCAACGTCTTTTGCAAGATATATTTAATCGTATTCTTCAAAATCGGAAAAAAAGGCAAAATTATAAATATTATCCAGACTTAATATTGAATTTATCGCAGATCTCACGATCGGGTTAAATTAAAGCGCCAAAATTAACCTGATCCCTTTTATTTTTCACATGAATTATGTTTAGTTTTGTAAAAAATGAAATTATGAGTGAAACAGCAAACCAGGTTGTGAAAGTATCTGACCTGGCTCACGGAATCATCGGTTCTGAAATCATTAAACTGGCCGGTGAAGTCAATGAAAAGATCAGGCAGGGAGAGAAGATTTACAACATGACCATCGGGGATTTCAACCCTGCACAATTTCCCATTCCGAAGGAATTAAAGCAATACATTTTAGAAGAATATACAGCAGACCAGACCAATTACCCGGAAGCGGACGGAATGGCTGCATTGAGAAAAGCTGTCGCCGCTTTCCTGAAAGAAAGAGGTAACCTGGTTTACGACACAGACGAGATCCTGATCGCAGGAGGAGCAAGGCCTGTCATCTACGGCATTTACAAGACCATCGTGAATCCGGGAGACACGGTTATATTCGCCGTACCGTCCTGGAACAATAACCATTACTCGTACCTGCATGAAGCGAAATCCGTGATCATCGAAGCAAAGCCGGAAAAGAACTTCATGCCTTCCGCGGAGGACATCCGCCCCCACATACAGGGCGCCTCCCTGGTAGCGCTTTGTTCTCCCCAGAATCCGACCGGTACCGTGTTCTCCAAAAAAGGACTGGAAGAGATCTGTGACCTGATACTGGAAGAAAACAAACGAAGAGGGCCGGAGCAAAAGCCTGTTTACCTGATGTACGACCAGATATACTGGGCGCTTACGTTCGGGAACACCGAGCATCACAACCCTGTATCGCTGCGCCCGGAAATGAAAGCATTCACCGTATTTGTCGACGGGATTTCCAAATCACTGTCGGCTACCGGGGTACGTGTCGGATGGGCAATGGGCCCGAAACCGGTGATTGCAAAAATGAAAGCGATCTTATCCCACGTAGGGGCATGGGCTCCCAAAGCCGAACAGCTGGCAACCGCCCGTTTTCTAAACGATCTTCCGCTTTACGATTCGTTCATTGAGCAGCAAAAAGACAAGATCTATACCCGTTTAAAAGGATTTTACGACGGTTTCCAGGCACTGAAAAGTGAAGGTTTTTCCGTAGATGCAATCGCACCTCAGGCAGCAATCTACCTGACGATCAAATTCGATCTGCATGGAAAAAGAACCGCTGAGGGAACTGTACTGGAAACAACGCAGGCGATTACTTCGTATATCCTGAACGAAGCCAAACTGGCGATCGTTCCTTTTTACGCGTTCGGAGCCTCTGCGGATTCACCCTGGTACAGGATGTCCGTGGGAACTTGCAGCGTAGATGATATCAATGTTGTTATTTCAAATTTGAGAAACGCATTGAGCAAGCTTCAATAAAAACAAGAACCTATAAAAAAGAAAAAGGCTGGCACCAATCGGGCCAGCCTTTCATTTTAGTTATCGTCACAGGATTAGATTCCTCCCATTCCTTTCCAGTCCTCAGGGCTGATCACTTCGTAATCCGAAGGGATTTCCATACTGAATAATTCTTTCTTGTTAACGTTTTTCAATCCTTTTTCTACTTCAACAGCGGAAAACACCATCGTCATCCCTTCTGCCGCCACTTCAAATTCCAGGGGAAAACCTTCGATCTTCTCATTCACGAACTGCATTCCTTCTTTCGATGCCACTAATTCCTCTGTCGTCCATACGTTTACAACATTTCCATCCTCTGTCGTAATGATGTACTTCGTACACTTGTAACCGGCAATCTTTTTTGTTTCTTTTGTTTTTTCGATTTCCATATCCGGAACTGCCGTTTCTTCTTTTGCAGCATCCGGGTCAGCTGTCATCTTCGTTGCCTTTTTCCCCATCATTCCGCCCATCAGCATCATTGTTTCTTTTGTCTTAACATCAACCACAGTTGTTGTTTGAACAAACATCCCCATGTTCATTTCCGTACGGTTGAATTCCGGAGAGAAATACATGGTCATGGTAGAACCTTTCAGCATTGCAAATTGCGCCTGCATCTGAGGGTCGGAACTGTTGAACTCAAGATTGAACTTAATTTTACCTTCTGTAACCTGGGCAAATGAGCTGATCGTAAGCAGTAGTCCTGTTAATAAAGAAAATATTTTTTTCATTTTAATCGTTTTAAATTTCGGACTAAAGTACAACAATTATTGAACCAAAATCTATATTTTTACTACTTTATTGTATTTTATGGGGAATATAGAACTAAGAGAGAAAATTGCAGAAACGATCCGGAGCTATCATCAAAGAGGCTGGTCTCCAGCAACATCAACCAATTATTCATTCCTGGATGAAAGCGGGGTGATCTGGGTTTCACGAAGCGGCGTTGACAAATCCCGGTTCTCACAGGATGACTTCATCACTGTCGACAAGAATGGGGATGCCACTGGTGAATACGCGGGTATGAAACCATCTGCCGAGACGCTGATCCACTGTGTTCTGTATGAACTGTTCCCCGGAACGAAAGTGATCCTGCACAGCCATTCGGTATTTCCCGTTTTGCTGTCAGGGATTTATAAAAATGAAGTGCTGTTCGAAGGATATGAAGTACAAAAAGGATTTGCCGGTGAAACTACCCATGAGCATACAGTAGCTATACCGGTTTTTGACAATACCCAGGACATGGCCGATTTCGCTCAGACCCTAAGAAATAACGCAGATACGATCAACCATCACTGCTTTATCATGCGCAAGCACGGAACCTACGCATGGGGAACAAGCCTGTTTGAAGCCAAGCGGCACCTGGAAACACTGGAATACCTGAGTGAGGCATCCTACCGGGCATTGCTGCTGGGAAAGGATTTTTTTGGCACAAATAATTGAACATTAGCTGTATAATTCGTATCATTATACCCTGTATTACAAGAAACCAACCCATTTTATAAATGGAATAACTAAACTAATTTATCTGATATGAACAAAACCACATTTTTTTCAGCGATCACATCCCTTGTATTTCTTGCTGCATGTACCGGCAATGAAACGGATGAGGAAATCACTGCAACCACTTCTTTTGAAAGTTACTCGGAGGAAAACTGCACCCGGTCAGAGGAAATAAAATCCAATCCGAAAGATCACCCTGATTTTAACTTATTTGATACCCTCTGTACGAAAGTAAAGGTCGAACTCGTAAAAATAGAAACTCCTTCACAAGAGATCTCCAGGAAGATCAACCGGGAAATTGGAGCGGAAATTTGTAAGAATTACGGCTTCGGTGATGAGAATTACACCACCATTGAAGAAATTTTAAACTCTGTCAATGAAGATGAAAACGGATTTGATGTTTCCATCCACACAAATGTCATCACCAATACAAACAACGTGCTTTGTGTCCAGCTGAATTTTGACACCTATTCCTTCGGAGCCGCTCATCCCTTTGCTTTCAGCCATTTCCTGAATTTTAACCTGGGCACAGGAAAAACCATCACACTGGACGAACTGCTGCAACCAGGGTACAGGTCCAGGCTCAATGAAATCGGGCAAAAGAATTTCATTCATCAGAATGGTGAGGATGGCTGGAATTTCTCACAGGAAAATGGATTTCAATTAAGTGATGATTTTGCCATTACGGAAAAAGGGCTTCTTTTTTCCTACAATCCATACGACATCGGCCCTTACGTAATGGGAGCACCGGATGTCCTGATCAAATACGAAGAGATTTCCTCATTGATCAGAAAAGACGGATTGCTGAAGAAGTTTGCAAAATAACATCAGTCGTCTGCTGAAACAATCCTGAAAACAGTTCTCCGGTTGTACTGATGGAGTTTTTCATAAGTGAATTTGTCTGTCTTATGAAAGGAAGCGATGTATTGTTCCGTCAGCTCAACGATCTGCGCTCCCTCCGGAAGGCGTTCCCCGGACGGGTAATGCTTGCCGTCAGCCAGGTACACAAAGGCAGGTTGGGATTCTCCCAATCCTTTTGCCTGTATACGCAGGGAATCTACCCCTCTCCTGGCCAATGCCTGTCTGATGCTGTTGCTTCTGCCGGCAGACAATTTCATGTTCATTGTATCACTTCCCCTGGAATCTGTATGGCATTCAATGATCAGCCCCAGATCACTATTCCGCTCCATGAATAATGATAAGCTGTCCAGTAACAGCAGCGTCTCATCTGAAAAGGGCTCATCTGAGAATAACTTATTGCATACGAAACCAAACCGGACCTCCCCTGCTTCCAGGATGCAATTATCCACAAAAACCGTATCGGTCATTTTACACGGCCGTTCAACCTGTGCCGTTAATTTCTCCGAAAGGAAAAATGACAAAATGAGTACTAGTTTAAATCGTGTCCCCATAAGAATTGATCAATTACGATTCCTGATCCCGGAACGTCGGCTCCGCTGTTGTTAAATCAATTTTTCGTATTTTTACACGCATAAATATACAAAACAATGGCAATCTTATCTATTCCGGACAAAAACATTACCATTACCAACCCGGACGAAATCCGTGCGTTCTTCAATGCACGCAACCTGTACTTTGACCAATGGCACTGTGATGTGGTATTCGACGATACGGCAACGCAGGAAGAAATACTGGCCGCTTATGCCAAAGACCTGGATCCTTTCATGGAAAAGGGAGGTTACCAGACAGCCGACGTGATCAATATGCGTCCGGGAATGGAAGGATACGATGCCATCCGTGCCAAATTTCTTTCCGAACATACCCATTCGGAAGACGAGATCCGTTTTTTTGTGGACGGACAAGGTATTTTCTGGTTCAACCTGGAGACGGAACCTGTATTTAACCTATTGTGTGAACGTGGTGACCTGATCTCTGTTCCGGCCGGAACAAAGCACTGGTTCGACGCAGGAGCTTCCCGCCCGTTTGTGAAAGCGATCCGTATTTTTATCGATATGAGCGGCTGGGTTCCTCACTACACAGAATCGAAAGTGGAACAACATTACAGCGGCTTCAAAATCCCACTGAAGCACAAAGTGAACTACATCCTTACGGACATCGAAGGGACAACCAGCTCCATTTCATTTGTAGCTGACGTACTTTTCCCTTATTTCAACGACCGCATCGGGCAACTAACGAATTTAACACATATCCCGGAAGTACGGCAGGCATTTGAGGAAACAAAAAAGCTGGCGAAAGAGCTGGACGGTGAAGCCATCGAAACGACAGATGAGATCATTGCCAAGCTGAAATCCTGGAGCCTGGCTGATAAAAAAATCACTCCGTTAAAAACCGTACAGGGGGTGATCTGGAAGGAAGGGTACGAATCCGGGGAATTGAAAGGACATGTATACGCGGATGTAGAGCCGATATTGAAAAAATGGACCCGGGAAGGCCGCAAGGCAGGTGTTTTCTCCAGTGGTTCGGTTGCCGCCCAGAAAATGCTCTTCCAAAACTCGGAAGCAGGTGATCTGACGGTTTATTTCAGCAACTATTTTGATACGACAACAGGAGGAAAACGGGAAACAGAAACGTACACGAAAATCGCGGATGCGTTGAACCTTTCTCCTGAAAATATTCTGTTCCTGTCAGACGTGACAGAAGAATTGATCGCTGCAAAGACGGCAGGTTTTCAAACGGTGCAATTGATCCGTGAAGGGAACACTCCCAACTGGGACAAGACCGTTTCGAGCTTCAATGAGGTTGACCAACTGATCCAATATTGATCTCTTACGAAGAGATCGCAGAAAATGGCAGGTATTTACATTCATATCCCTTTTTGTAAACAAAAATGTACCTACTGTGATTTTCATTTCAGTACAACTTTTCATTCCTACCGCAGCCGGATGGTGAAAGCCATCGGAGAGGAGCTGCATATCCGGAAAAACTACCTGGGAAACCAGCCGGTAGAAACCATTTATTTTGGAGGCGGCACTCCGAGCATCCTGCATCCTGAAGAGCTGGACCATCTGCTCAACATCATTCATACCGGTTTCGATACAACCAAATTGGTGGAGATCACATTGGAAGCCAACCCGGATGATATCACCGAAGCACGTATTGCCGCCTGGAAAAATGCCGGGATCAACAGGTTAAGCATCGGGATTCAATCGTTCCGGGAAAAGGATCTGAAATGGATGAACCGCGCTCACACAGTTGAAGAAGCCCTCAACTGTGCCGACCTGGCAGTAAGAAACGGCATTGATGTCATTACTGTCGATCTGATCTACGGACTCCCCGGGCTGACCAATGAAGAATGGGTGCAGCACATTGAAACAGTTGTTAAAATGGGGGTCTGGCACATTTCCGCTTACTGCCTGACAGTAGAAGAAGGAACTGCGCTCGACCACCTGGTTGAAAAGGGTAAAATCGTTCCTGCGTCTGAGCATCTCCAGGCCGAACAATTTCTATTATTGGTCGAAACACTTGAAAAGAATGGCTTCATCCAATACGAGATTTCCAACTTTTGTAAGCCGGGACACGAATCCAGGCACAATTCCAACTACTGGAAAGGCGTGCATTACCTGGGAGCGGGGCCATCCGCCCATTCCTATAACGGGGTTTCCCGTTCGTGGAACATCCGTAACAATCATGCATACATGGCTGCGATTGAGTCGAAAAGCACCTGGATGGAGACAGAAGAACTCAGTAAGTCAGACATTTACAATGAATTGCTTTTAACAGGCCTTCGCACCGCTTACGGAGTGAATTTACCTCAGCTCAATTCCATCTTATCCCTGGATAATGCATTTTACACGCACGTCAGCCAGTTGTGTGAGAATGGATTGATGGTGAATGATAACGATTTCATCCGGCTGACAAGAACCGGACGGCTCCAGGCAGACCGGATCGCTTCCGACCTGTTCCGGTTAGACCAATAACCAGGTGAATGCAGCAATGGAATGAATGAACCGATTTGAAAACGAATATACACTATAACATGTACGATCCGATCTTCTTGATGCACCTGACAATAAAAAAGAAATAGCGCCCAACTACCGGCCATTGATTATCTGGTCGGTTCTGATCGGAACAGGTATGCTTTTTAGAATCCTGCACTGGCCCGGAAGCAGTTTGCTGATCATCTTATCAACAGCAGGTATTGCAGCATATTCCATCAGCAAAACCATACTCATCTACAAAACCCGGAACATCCTGTTTCTCGTAGTAAGCGTTATAAGTGTTTGCTGGACAATTCTCCTGTTTTTACGAGGATTATTCAACAACAGTTATCCTCATCCCCTGGATGCAATTAAGATCTACCTCACCGGCTTTTTTATTTTCTCAGTCATTTACAGTAGTATCAATCTTATTAAGCTAAACAAGCAAAAACGATCATCTTAATAGAATCAGGTAAGGGCTGTTTCAGCTGGAATCCACCACTGGGTCCGCAAAAACCAATGGTTTTGCCACAATATCTGACTTCCGGTATTTTCATGAGATAACGTGTACAATAATTCAACGAATTACACGTTTAGGAAGTATTATCTCTAAATTTCTATCAATATGCGTACTCTCCTTATCTCCACGCTGTTGTTTTTTACAGTTTCCACAGGATGGGCAAATGAAAAGCTGTACAACAAATTGAACAAGCTGTACCTGACCGACCGTACCAAATGTATGGAGCAATCCAAAAAAGTCATGAAGAAAAAAGCAACGGAATCGATTCCCTATTATTTTGCTTCCGTGATCTATTATGATAAAAGTAAAGAATCCCAGACGCTCAAAGGAACATACCTTCAGATGTACCGTGCCGTAAGCAGTGCCGCCAAATTTGAAAAATACAGTGGTGATACGGAACGTAACCTGGTGCATTGGGACGAGCACATTGTATCCCTGAAAAACAGGTCGGAAAAACTGATCAAAGCACTGAACAGGAATGAAATGGAGGATCTAAGCCAGAATTTAACTGAGAACCTGTTAAAGGTCGGGTCCATTGCTGCTTATTTCGAAACGGAAAAAGAAAGCGATGATTTCCTTGACAGAAACCTGGCTTCAAAAGCTGATGACACGAAACATACCGTCGATTTTGTGAAAGTGGAAGGACATTATTACGGATTACCTCAGGGCAATGAGCGCATCTCCTCCGCAGACAATGCAAAAGAACTGGAGCTTCTGAAACTGATCAACGAGGAACGGGCAAGAAGGCATCTGCCTGCACTTACGTGGAACGAAGACCTTGCAAATGCTTCACGCTACCACGCGTATGACCAGGGAACCCAGGGATATTTCAGCCATGCTTCCAATGACAAAATCAACAACGAACTGGTTGTCGTAGGGAGTACATTTGACCGGATCAGGAAATTCTACAAAGGAAGCCCTTCGGGAGAATGCATTGCCGCCGGGAACCTCAGCGCAGAAAAAACCGTTGACCAATGGCTGAAAAGCGACAGCCATGCAAAAATACTGCTGGATCCAAGTGCACGCCATGTCGGAGCAGGTTTCGTACAGGTGGAAGGCAGCCCGTATAATTATTACTGGGTGCTGGCAACGGGCAACTAAAGACGTTCATAATTTCTCTACAAACAACAACAAAAAGGAGGTCACCGGGTTTAAAACGGTGGCCTCTTTTGATTCCGGAAGTTTTCCTAATAAATCTTAAAATAAATCCTCCTTTACCCTATTTTCGTACTATTGTTTTTTTCTAAACAGACAGAAATGAAGCTCCATCTTATGATCACCTGCCTGCTCCTGTTTTCCGGGGTAACCTTTTCGCAGGCTCCGTCCACATTCATATACAAAATAAGCAAACCCTACTGTGTATTTAATTTCATGCAGACAGCGGTTTATCACCATTCGACCTCATCTACGCTGCGCGATACGATTGAGCGGAGAACAAACGGAAATGCCGCCTTCAATCAGCTGTGCAATGATTTTGCTTCCATACGGTACGATTATGGCTACAAGCGGGATGAGTTTCCGGAGAAAAGAAGGCAGAACCGGTCCACTTCCGACGTGATAGCCAACGCGCTTGTCCATTCAGATGATTTCGAAACGTTCAAAGACCGGATCACCGGAATTTTACCAATCTCTGAAACGGAAAAACTGGTCGATGTGCTGAAAGAAGCCGAAAAAATCTACGATGAGATCATCTGGAACGAAAGCGCACCCAAGATCAGCGCCCAGATCAAAGAGCTGGAAAAATATACTTCACAATGCGCTTCGATTTTCCAGCGGATCAGTCGTTTTTACAACTCAGGCTGGCCATCTGACGTTCCCTTTGTAGTTACACTTTACCCGATCCCGGGAGCCAGCGGAAATTCGACCGCTACTCCCTATGGGAACAGCCTGTGCATCGGCGTATTGACCGGAGAAACGGATTACATCGGCCGTCTGGGGGTTGTTCTGCACGAAATGAACCATGTGCTTTACGATGAGCAAAGCGCCGCATTTCAACATACATTAGACAGCTATTTCAGGCAGAATACATCCCCGTACAGTACATTTGCCTATACCTTCTTCGATGAAGCGCTCGCAACCGCTTTGGGAAACGGGTGGGCATACCATCAGCTAAGCGGCGAAACAGACCCGAATGACTGGTACAACCACACGATCATTGACGGGTTTGGAAAAGCAATCTACCCGCTGGTAGCAGAATACCTGGAGCAGGAAAAACAAATAGACCAGGCATTTATCGATGCGTCCATTGCTCTTTTCGGGACAACCTTTCCTTCGTCAATAACCAATTACGAAATAGTGTTGAACAACCTGTTCTTTTATATCAACTCAGAGCCGTATACCGAAATAAAAAAACAGATCAACCTGCTGGGAGACCATTTCCAGTTTTCCGGGCTGAGTACCTCTTCTCCGATCATGGACCCGACCGCATTGAATTACCTGGAAAGCAAGGAAGGAACCCATCTGATCCTGATCGACGAGCAGCAACAGGCAACTTTCAGGGAATTGAAAAAACACATTCCCGAACTCCGGAAAGTGAAGCTGAAATCCAGCTCCGTGGTATGCTTCGGCAACAATAATAACCAAACGATCATCGTGCTGTATGCATCAAAGAAAGAAGACGTTCCTCATCTTTATGAATTCATCAAAAAACAGAAGAACTACGACCCTGGAAAATTGATTCAATTTCAAATGTAAAGCCCTCAGCCGCTCTTTACTTCTGAAAATTTCGTAGATTCGCACCTGTTTTTTCAGGCGACTGGTTTAATCGATCTATTCTTTTATGCTCTTCAGCCGGAAAAAGAATTCGTACTACGAAATAAGAATACATGAAAAGTAGTTTACTGTTATTTACATTGTTTTTTCTTTTCACTGCATGCACCTCTGAAAGAAAAGAATACCAGCTGAAGCTGAACAAAGGGAAAGTATACCTCCAGGATGCCGTACATACTGTAAACACATCCTATTCGTTAGAGGGATATGATGTGAACATACTCACATCCACATTGGAAAAAGCAAGTTTTAAGGTACTTGAAGAATATGACTCCTACTACGACATGGAAGTCCGGTACCACAGCCTGACCATGCGGGTTTTACGTGAAGGGGTACTGCATGAATTCAGTTCTTCCAGAAAAGACGATCCCGATGACATCTATTCTTCTATTCTGAGGAATATGATTGATAAGCCCTTCCATATCAAAATGTCAAAAAAGGGGAAGATCCTGGAAGTTAAGAAAATAGACGGGCTTTTCCAGCACATGCTGGACGATTTCCCTTACCTCCTGCAGGAAGAACGAAAGGAAATTACCAATGACATCATCCAGGCATTCGGAGAATCCGCTTTCAAAAAAAATGCTGAGATGGGAACATACATTTATCCGGACAAACCTGTACAGGAAGGTGACAAATGGAAGATCCAGATCAACATCAAGTCGCTGATTGATGCGGAGATTGATACGGAATACGAGCTCACCAGGGTATTCCCTGCCCACCTGGAATTATCGGGTAAATCGTCTTTAAACCTGGTCCATGACAAGTCCTATGCAGAAGTGCAGGGAATGCTTGTAAAATACGAAATGGAAGGAGAATTATCGTCCGAATTGAAAGTTGACCTGAAAACCGGCTGGACCGTCGAAGCAAAAGTACAGCAGAATATGAAAGGAAAAGCGTATGTAAAAGCAAATGAGACCCTTCCATCCGGGGCAACGATCCCCATGGATATAAAGTCAAAATCAGTTATATCAGGGCTTTAAAGGTTTGTACAGGAAACCGATCGAAAAGCATAGGATCAACAGCACAGCTGCATTTCCATCCCAGAGTGAATACCCCGGAATGAAAAGGAATACCGTCTGCTGCTGTACAAAGACATTCTTATTCACTAGAAATGAACAGGTAAGTGGCCATCCATTTATTTTTTTCAAAAAAACTTCAAAAAAAGCATTGCTATTCAATAAAACTCTTTATATTTGCACTCCGATTTTTGACATACATACTTTGTTAAAAGTAAGATAATGGCCCATTCGTCTAGTGGTTAGGACGTAAGATTTTCATTCTTAAAACAGGAGTTCGATTCTCCTATGGGCTGCTAAAGAACTTTTGGCCCGTTCGTCTATCGGTTAGGACTCAAGATTTTCATTCTTGCAAGAGGGGTTCGATTCCCCTACGGGCTACAATATTTTGATAATAAAACTTTAATAAATAAAAACATGGCGAATCATAAGTCAGCGATCAAAAGAATCAGAAGCAACGATGCGAAAAGACTTCGCAACAAATATCAGCACAAAACTACCCGTAATGCGATCAGAAAATTACGTGCGTTAACTGATAAAAAAGAAGCGGAGGAGCTGCTTCCTTCGGTTACTTCCATGATCCAGAAATTGGCGAAGAAAAACATCGTTCACAAAAATAAAGCTGCGAACCTTGTTTCTGGTCTTCAATTGAAAATCAACAAGTTGTAATTTATCGTCCGTTTTTTTACGGAGAATAAAGATAACAGGGGCTTTTATGCCCCTTTTTTTATAATTTTACCTTCATTTCTAATATGAAGCTGTCTTTGTTCATCTCCTGTATGCTGCTGTTTGTGCAAGCTCTGGCACAGCACAATCCGGTTATGGGAGAAAAAGATACGCTCCGGCACAACCACTCGACCGGGGGAGAACTCGACTCCATCGATATCGCTTTCTCTTATCACAGCGCAACATTGCCGGGAGGAGGTTTCGGAACACTCGCGAACATCCAGCCATACGATGTATTCGTCAGGAATGAAGGCGGAGGCATGTTCCGTCATTTCAATCCCTGGAAAAAAAACCGCTTTTCCGCCTTACCTCACCTGGGATTCGGATATATTTTCGGAGGACAGGCGACCCAGATCGTCCGGGCGACCTATACGCAGGCTTTCAATCAAAACAATGTGCTGAATGTCGATTATGACATGCACCGGGGAAATGCTTTTCTCCGCGTCAGTGATTTTGCCCATCACGATGTCCAGATGCAGTTCGAACATCAATCTCCTTTTTATTCGTTCGCACTGAGAGGACAATACCTGAACAGGAACATCGGGCATAGCGGAGGAGTAATCACAGATACACTGATTGATTTCTACGGACTGGCTTTTGCTCCGACCAATAAATCCAATGCTCAGAGCCGGTACAGAGGTGCCCGTATTGAACTGGATCACTATTTCGATTTCCTCTCCAGGGATTCAGCCAACTCAACCGGATTATATGTTGAAAATAAACTGCATATCTTCAACAGAAAATACAGGGAGGTTTCCGATACACTTTCCCTGGTCTATCCGAATACATTCATCAGCACAGATTCGACAAACGACCAGTACCAGCTTTCAGAACTCGTCAACACAGCAGGATTGTATTACAGCAGGAAAGGATTTTACTTTAAAGCGGGATTACAGAACAACTGGTGGAATTACTACAACCTGGGAGCACATACCAGCAGATCTGAAATCAACGTTGACGGAAAGCTCGGTATCATCGTCAAAGGAATAGACATAAAGAACCATACCAATTTCAACTTTATCGGGGCAAAGGGGGAATGGTTCAGCTATACCCGACTCCGTTTCGGATGGGGGAATTTCCAGTTCCAGGGAAATGCTGATTTCTCTTTCCTGCTACCGGAAGCATACCAGCGCACGTATCACGGAAACCATTTGAATTACATGATCAATTTCGACCAGCTGGAAAAGCAATTCAGGATGAACATCAATGCCCGGCTGAACTATACCTACCGGCAGCACAGCGTCGGTGTCTTTGCAAAAAATGCCACGCTGACCAATAATTACTGGTTCTACAACACTACGACCTGGGCTGCTGACACACTGAATACATTGAATGCCCTGTCAGTCGGGTTAACGGGAAAGACCGGCTATAAAGTCCTGAATTTCGCTTTTTCGGGCAGCTACAATAAAAGCAACTGGATGCCGGATTTTCTGGCACAGGGCCGTTTGTACCTCCAGGGAAGGATGTTTAAAGGGAGAAAACTGCTCGGGCAGATTGGCGTAGAGGCTTCCTACCATACCGGCTACACGATCATGGAGATTATTCCGTTGATGGACATTTACCGGTTGACGAATACGCCTACCGAAGCAATGGTCAATCTGCACGTTTTCGGAGGATTTGAGATACAACGGTTCCGTTTCTTTTTCCGGGTTGAAAATCTCGGCTATTTCTGGACGGAAAGCGCCACCAGGCTCGCAACAGACTACCCGATCCCAGCCATGCAGATACGGGTGGGAATCACCTGGGATTTCTTTAATTAATACAGCTCTGTTTTCCCGGCAAGCGGCCAGTCAGATCTACTTTGCCTTCAGCACAACGTATGGAATCAATAATTCTTCCAGCGAAATGCCTCCATGCTGGAACGTATTGGCGTAAAAATTAACGAACTTATTGTAATTGTTCGGGTAAATGAAGAAATCCGATTCGCGCGTAAATACAAATTCAGAAGAGACAGATGTTTTCGGCAAAAATGCTTCTTCCGGGTTCCCGATGCGGAATACTTCCTTTTGGTTATAGGACAGGTTCCTTCCTGTCTTGTAGCGCAGGTTGGTATTCGTAGCCCGTTCTCCGATAATTTTCACCGGGTTGTTCACTTTCACTGTCCCATGATCAGTAGTAATGATCAGCCTTGCTTTCTGTTCTGCAATTTTCCTGATCATATCCTGCAGCGGAGAATGCTCAAACCAGGATTGCGTCAGCGAACGGTATGCCGCTTCATCATCCGCCAGCTCTTTGATCACCTCCATTTCCGTGCGGGCATGCGAAAGCATATCCACGAAATTATATACAATTACATTCAGCTGATTTTCTTTCAGCTGGCTGAAATTATCTACCAGTTTCTTTCCTGCATTCAGGTTTGTGATCTTATTGTAGCTCCATTTGTAATTCTTTCCCAGTCGTTTCAGGTTTGCTTCCAGGAAATCCGCCTCGTACAGATTCTTTCCTCCTTCATCGTCTTCGGAAGTCCAGAAATTCGGGAATTTCCGGGCGATCTCCGACGGCATCAAACCGGCAAACAGCGCGTTCCGGGCATAGTGTGTCGCTGTCGGCAGGATGGAATAGATGATCTCATCTGATTCAACGGAAAAATAACGGGAAATAGTCGGTTGCAATACTTTCCACTGGTCGTATCTCAGGTTATCGATAACCAGCAAAAACGTCTTCTCTTTGTCCGATACCGGCGCTACACGGTCTTTAAAGATCGTATGGATCATCTGTGGCGCATCTTCGTCTCCGTGCAGCCAGTCAATGTAGTTACTCTCTATAAATTTAGCAAACAACGTGTTGGCTTCCTTCTTCTGCATCGCCAGGATCTCCTGCATTCCGGCATCTCCGGTTCCCTGTAATTCCAGCTCCCAGTACACAATTTTCCGGTAGATCTCTGCCCATTCTTCCGCATCCAGCCTCCCTCCCAGCTGCATTCCCAGCTGGCGGAATTCCTGCTGATAGCTCGAAGTTGTCTTTTGCGATACCAGCTTGGACTGATCCAGGATCTTCTTTAAGCTCAACAGGATCTGGTTGGGATTAACAGGTTTTATCAGGTAATCGGCAATCTTACTCCCGATCGCTTCCTCCATGATGTATTCCTCTTCACTTTTCGTGATCATCACAACAGGCACGTCGGGGCGTTGCTCTTTGATCCTGCTCAATGCCTCCAGCCCTGAAATACCGGGCATGTTCTCATCGAGAAAGATCACGTCGAATGCTTCTTCCACATTCCGCTCTACCGCATCTACCCCGCTATTCACGGGAGTTACCGCATAACCTTTTGATTCTAAAAACAAAATATGGGGCTTCAACAATTCGATTTCATCGTCCGCCCACAGGATTTTTACTTGCATCTTAATTTTTTTGTGAGAATCATCTTACAGTCAGGACACAAGAATGCCATGCCACAAGCCATAATCAGTTCTACATGTTTAATGTATGTTATCTTCTTAATAGATCTCCTTTCTGAATCCGAGATTCAGGTTGAAGAATACAGGTCTGTAGACCGTACCGGGAATCGTATTTGTGCTCGGAATACCGAAAATTGTCAGGTGAGGATTAAAATCAAGGTAAAAGCTTCCGACCGTAGGGATGGTATATTTAAGTCCCCCGGTAAAGCCAACCGCCAGGCGGATGATGGTACCTTTTTCCCTGGAATTTCCGAATTCTCCGGGATCCAGTGTGTAATTCACATCGTCATATTCCCCGATCTTTGTTCCGTACCTCACAGAGTTGACGATCAATCCCAGGTTGGTTCCTCCATACAAAGAGAACCCTTCATCGAAACCATTGATCAGGTAATAACGTGTTCCCCCGTCAATCATAAAATAATTGATCGATGTCAGATTAGTCAGCGGGACATCCACCCACTGAGGCTGTGTATTGGGATCCTTTGCAATCGCTGCTAAGTTACCAAATGCATCTTCCTTGTTCTGGTTGAAATGGTAGGTAAGCCTGCCGTAAAAAGTAACCTCGTTATTTCTCGGGACCTCGAAATTAAAATGCAACCCGTAGAATGGCTTCTTATTGCCAAACTCAAACATTGTGCTTGCCCCTCCCCCTACGCTGAACTGGGCTGAAACTGTCGTAGAAATCAGTACCATCAGGAGGAATACCGTATTTTTTATCGCTCTGACCATATTGGCTTGTTTTTTATCACTTCATCAAAAATAATGCAATTTTCAATATGCGCACCTTTTAAATACCCTGTACTCATTAAAAATTCGTTAACGATTTCTCCTCCAGTGAATTTAAAGCGCTTTTTGAACAGCTTTACCCACTCTTCCCGGGTCCTGCATTCCTGCGCATCCAACCATTGCTTAAAGCTGCCGTTTTCTTCCTGTATCGTCAGTATTTCACGGGCATTGTGAATAGCAGCGTTGATCTTCAGGCGGTTCCTGATAATACCCGCATCGTTCATCAGCCGCTCCCGGTCTTCTTCCGTATAGGCCGCCACCTTCCCTATCTCAAAATTGCTGTATGCATTCCTGAAAGAATGCTGTTTTTTCAAAATCGTCTCCCAGGATAACCCAGCCTGGTTGATCTCTAACAGCAACCGGCCAAACAATTCGTTATCATCCGTGATCGGAAATCCGTACATTGTATCGTGGTAAACACGGTGTACATTATCTTCAGGAAGGTTTTTACAATAATCACAATAGGACATATAGCAAAGATAAGCAACTATTGTCATAAACCAACGCAGGCTGTCAATTTTAAGAAAAATTTGTAGTCCGGAAAAAGGAAAACGCCGGTCATCCGGTGATCGCTGCCACTACTCCAGCCATTCCGCTTCCAGGAACTCCTGCCGCTCCAGCTCTCCTGTTTCGGGATTTATCCTGGAGACAAAATGATCGATACCGTTGCTCAGCATGAGGTAATCCACCTGCAATTCCCGGTTGTACTGCGCGATCTGGAATAATACCCGCTCATTCACCGGGACAGAAGCTGCTTTGCATTCAACAATCATCCGGGGCTTGCCGTTCCGGCCGATCACCACCACATCACAGCGCCGGGAAAGCCCGTTCACCTGGATGCTGTATTCAGATACAATCCGTTCTACCGGAACCCGAACCGTATCGATCAGGTAATGGATCAGGTGCTGGCGTACCCATTCTTCCGGTGTCAGCAGCAGAAGTTTTTTCCGTACAGCACACCAAACGTACAAATCACCTTTTCTTTTTTCAAGCTTTAACGGTGCTTTCGGTAAATTTAACGGCTGAATAACCTTCATCACTGCCCTCTTTTCAACCCTATCAATAACAATTCGATGCTTTTGTATTTCAGTTCGAACACTTTTCCAAGCACTTCACTTGTGAGATTTCCTTTGTAGATATAGACTCCGCTGCGGAAGCCGTAATCGTTTGCGATCAGGTTCTCACATCCTCCGGCATTTCCCATTTCCAGCAAAATCGGGGAAAAGATGTTGGACAAAGCAAAAGAGGCCGTCCTGGAAATACGGGAAGCAATGTTGGGCACGCAATAGTGAATGATGCCATGCTCAACAAAAGTAGGTTTTTTATGATTGGTGATACGGGACGTTTCAAAGCATCCTCCCTGGTCGATACTCACATCGACAATAACGGATCCCTGCTTCATTTCGCGCACCATCTCTTCCGTTACGATACACGGAGTCCTTCCCAGCGGAGCCCTCAACGCACCGATGGCCACATCCGCGCGCATAAGCGCTTTCGCCAACACCTTCGGCTGAATGACAGAAGTATAGATCCGGGTTCCCAGGTCATTCTGCAAACGCCTCAGGCGGGAAAGTGAATTATCGAATACCTTGACATTGGCTCCCAGCCCCAATGCCGCCCGGGTTGCGTATTCACCAACAGATCCGGCTCCGATCACCACCACCTCCGACGGCTGAACTCCCGGAACTCCTCCGAGCATCATTCCTTTTCCATTGCTGAACGAAGAAAGCAGCTCTCCCGCTACGAGGATGGAAGTTGTTCCGGCCATCTCTCCCATGGCACGGACAACGGGAAATACACCTTCTTCATCGCGGATATAATCCCAGGCTATCGCCGTGATTTTTTTGCTGATCAGCTTCTGCAGAATGACTTTCGGCTGAATGGAGATCTGCAGGGCAGAGATCAGTGTCTGGTGCCCGGGCATCATATCAATCTCTTCTTCGGATGGCGGAGCCACCTTAAAAATAATATCGCATTTGAAGATCTCTTCCTTGCTGTAGCAGATCTGCGCACCCGCCTCGCTGTATTCCCTGTCCGAAAAATTCGCTCCTTCCCCACTTTTGGTTTCTATTTTTACGCTATGCCCGTTCAAAACCAGAAGAGAAACCGCCTCGGGAACCAATGCAACCCTGTTCTCCTGGAATGAAATTTCCTTGGGGATCCCGATATTCAGGCTTCCTTTTTTTCTTGCGATTTCAAGCATTTCCTCCTGCGGCAACAAACTCCCTTGCTGCATCAAATGTTTGAGTAATTCCGGATCGGTTGTCATAATTCAACGATTTGATATATTCTTCATATACGAAGATACAGCCAAAAAGCTTTCCTTGGTAGAAACAAACCGGATTTTTTGATTCAGCATCACTTCATCAATAAAATAAACAAATAAAAAACACTTAATAGATTTTATCTATACAGATATTGAGATTTGTGATCACATCTACCGTAAAAGCTATGTATCTTTGTGGGCAGAATTAAATTAATAATCACATATAAAAAACAAGAGTTATGAGTATTGTAGGACAAAAATTTCCGTCTGTTTCAGTAAACGCAATCGACGAATTGGGAGACACTTTTAAGATCAATGTATTGGAAAAAGCTGTAAACGAAAAGAAGAAAGTATTACTGTTCTGGTATCCTAAAGATTTCACATTTGTTTGTCCGACTGAAATCCACGCTTTCCAGGAAGCTGCCGCTGAGTTCGCAAAAAGAAATACGCTGGTGATCGGAGCATCGTGTGATACTGCCGAAGTTCACTTTGCATGGTTAAACACGACAAAAGACAACGGAGGAATCGAAGGAGTACGTTTTCCTTTAATTGCTGATTCCACACGCATCCTGGCTGAAGAACTGGGAATCCTGGATTACGATCAGTTCGATGAAGAGTCGGAAGGAGACAATGTTCCTTACCGTGCAACTTACCTGATCGACGAAGAAGGGACTGTTTTCCATGAATCAATCAACCACATGCCATTGGGAAGAAATGTCACTGAATTCATCCGGCTGGTAGACGCTTACACACACGTGCAGCAACATGGTGAAGTATGTCCTGCCAACTGGGAAGAAGGAAAAGAAGCAATGAGAGCAGACAGAAACAGTACTGCTGAATATTTGAGCAAACACTAAAAAGCGAAACACTATGTTTACGGAAATCACTGAAGATAATCTGGATGTGCTGTTGAATAATTCTGAGAAGGTTATGGTTCAGTACGGTGCGTCCTGGTGTGGAAACTGTAAAATTACGAAGCCGAAGTTCAAACGAATGGCAGAAGAAAACCCATCTGTTGAATTTTACTACGTAGATGCAGAAAAATACCCGAATTCACGCAAGCATGCAGATGTCAACAACTTACCGACATTCGCAGGATTCGTGAAAGGAGAACTGATAAGGCAAACACAGGGGAATAAAGTAGAAATCATACAAGAAGTTCTCAATGAGGTTGCCGGTCATTAAACACACACTTGAATTCATCGAAAAAAACGATGAAGATTTCATCCACGAAACGATGGAGGTCCTGGAACATTTAATTGATGCTCCCGGGGTTAAAGACGAAGAACTGGATGTTATCGGAGAATTGCTGTCGAATCTTTCCGGTGCTTTGGAAGTGCAGGCTGAGATCCGAAACGGTAAAACGCAACGTGAAGCGCTCAATGAGTTCATGAAGCGTGTAACCGGATCCATTGATAAATAAATCCAATTAAGGTTGCTATTGGTAAAATGCCTGCAATACATTGCAGGCATTTTTATTTTGCGGATCCGTCATTACCTGTCGTACGCAACCTTTCTGTGAGAAAATGATCACTTATTTTTTAGAACGGTACAGTTATTTTTCGCTATTTTGCATCCAGATGAACGCATTCGTGACCATTCTATTGATTGCATGGGCCGGTTCTGCAAAAGCACAGAGCCACCACTTACAGGATATTGATTACAGCAAGCTCAATATCCAGTTTGAAGATGCATCGGCGCAATTAAAGCCGGAATACATCCCATTCATATACAAGCTCGCAGATTCCATCCGAAGAACTCCCGGCTTACATGTAACTATCCGGGGACATGTCTGCTGTGTAAACAGGAACGGACTGGCTAAAAAGCGTGCCAGGGTCGTACGTGACTACCTGCTGTTATTCGGAGCAAGCAAGCAGCAATTAACAACCATAGGCGTTAAAAACACAATGCCCGTGGTGTTCCCGGAAAAGAACAAAAAAGACGAGCTGGCCAATATGCGGGTTGATTTCATCCTGGACCTGAAAAAGAGCCCGGGTCAATAATACGGCCTTTTCTTTCATTTGAGCTAAACGCATCCAAAACACTCTGGATCAAAATAAAAAGAGCCAAATAAATTTGGCTCCCGTTTTACCTTTTTTGTGATAATTGGTGCTTCAACTATCTTATATGGAATCTCACAATGAAGGCAGTTAAACAAAAAAACATTCAATTATAGCTAATAAAATTCAAAATCTGTCAGACCAGGACAAAATCAGGTAAAAAGACCTAAAGGACAATAAGTAGAAATACGCATATAAAAAACAGTTGTTCCGGCACAAGAAAACCTTGTCTGAAATACCAGTGTCTCATTCGATTGTTTTTAACTATTTCAAAACAATAAATTTGAAGAATATCACTAATTTCACATAAAAATTTCACAAAAATGGACGCATTAAAAATTGTAAAGGATTATTACGCAGCATTTAACGATAAAGACTGGAACGGAATGCTTGCATTAGTGGGTGATGATATCCGCCACGAACCCAACCAGGGAGAGCCTCGTGAAGGGAAAGAGCTGTTCAGGGCCTTTCTTCAGAAGATGGATGATTCTTACGAAGAAACGCTGACAAATATGAAATTTTATGTTTCCGAAGAGAATGACGGCTGCATCTCGGCCGAGTTTACGGTAAACGGAATCTACAAGAAAGCGGAAAAAGGACTGCCTCCTGCGGAAGGTCAGGCTTATGTATTGCCGGCAGCATCTTTCCTGAAAGTAAAAGACGGGAAGATTGTACGTGTCGCAACACATTACAACCTGGAATTATGGATTGAACTGGTTTCCTGACGAATGGATCAGCTCACATTTGTAAAAAAGCAAGGGAATGACATCCTCAGTTTTGCGCCTGATTTTGCAAAGCTGAGGATCGCTGTTTTCAGGGATTTCCCTTACCTCTATGAAGGTACATTGGACTATGAGCTGGCCTATATTCAAACGTATGCTACCTGTGAAAATGCGCTGGTATTTGCCGTATATGACGGGGAAGAAATGGTTGGAGCAACTACCTGCGTGCCATTAAAAGATGAAACGGAGAACGTCCGCAAGCCATTCACAGATGCAGGATATGATATTGATTCTATTTTCTATTTCGGAGAAAGTATCTTGCTGAAAGCCTACAGAGGGCGGGGCCTGGGACATCGTTTCTTCGACGAGCGGGAATCATTTGCCCGTTCATCCGGGAACTATAAAATCACTGCGTTCTGCTCGGTAAACAGGCCGGAGCACCACCCGTTAAAACCACAGGATTATGTTGCGAATGATGCATTCTGGAAAAAGCGGGAATATATCAAACATCCTAGGCTAACCTGCAAAATGAGCTGGCTGGACCTAGGCGAAACAACAGAAACAGACAAAACATTAACTTTCTGGCTGAAAACATTGAAATAAGATGAAAATTAAAGTTGCTGCCGCACAGTACCCAATCACCCGGCATACCAGCCTGGAAACCTGGAAAAGACATGCCGAAGAATGGGTTAAGGACGCTGTGGATAAGGCAGCTTCACTACTGGTATTCCCGGAATATGGTTCTATGGAACTGGTGAGCATCCTTCCGGAAAAGATCCGGCAAGACGTCCACCTGCAGCTGGCAGAAATGCAGCAGCTGCTTCCTGAGTTCAGGGAAACATACATGGAACTGGCCATTCGCTACAATACGATCATTGTTGCTCCCAGTTTTCCCGTGAAAGTTGATAACAAGTACTATAACCGCGCTTTCGTCTTCGGCCCGAAAGGACTGGCGGGGTACCAGGACAAATTCTTTATGACACGGTTCGAAGATGAGGAATGGGGAATCAGCACCTGCCCCAAGAAGCTGACTGTTTTTGAAGCAGACTGGGGAAGATTCGGGATCCAGATCTGCTATGACAGTGAATTCGGGATCGGAACACATCACCTGGCTGAAAACGGGATCGATGTATTGTTGGTTCCCAGCTGTACGGAAACGATCCGGGGTGCTACCCGCGTGCACGTAGGTACGCGTGCAAGAGCACTGGAACAGCAGGTTTACGCCGTTGTTTCGCAGACAGTCGGAAACGCGGACTGGTCACCGGCAGTTGACATCAATTTCGGGTATACCGGCTTCTATTCAACACCCGACAAACATTTCCAGGAAGAAGGAATCATCGGGCTGGGAACACCTCAGTGGGAAGGATGGCAGATTGAGGAACTGGACCTTGATCTAATCCAGAAAGTCAGGGAAGACGGGCAGGTATTCAATTTTAAGGATCACCGCAACCTGACCACTGGATTCAGTTCTGATGCGATCGAAACAGAAGTGGTCAAAGTGAATTAGCTACCTGTCCGGCTACTCAAGGAAGGTTCCGTACCCCTTTAAGCGTTTGCTCCAGTAAGAAGAGCTTTTAATTTCGGTGATCACGATTCCTTTGGTTGTACTTGCGTGGATCATCACAGGCGACTCACCTTGTTCAGAGACGATCAACCCGACATGGTTTACCCCGCTCCCGTTATCAAAAAACACCAGGTCTCCTTTCTGAACTTTACTTTCCTTCACTTTCTTAGAACCGTCGTACTGATCTCTTGAACGGCGGGGAAGGTTGATTTTGTATGCACTGAACACATAGCTTGTAAATCCGGAGCAGTCAAACCCGGATGGGGAATTCCCCGCGTATACGTATGGTTTTCCCAACTGCTGCTTTGCAAACAGAATGATTTCGTCGCGGTTCCTGGCATTGAATGTAAACTCTTCCACAACTTCCTCCGGTTTTGCTTCCTCTACCGGGATTGTTTCATCATTAATGACCGGAACCTGGTCAAACAGCTTCACGATAATGGCCTGCAACTTCTCCGCCTCGTTCGATCTGCCTTCACGTTGCAGATCTCCGATCCTGTTCATCAGGTCCTGCTTCAACGCCGCGACATCTTCCAGGTGATTCTCTATCACTTCCTGTCCATCGCTTGTTTTAAGCAGTCCCAGGTACAATTCCGTTGCATCTTCCAGGGCATGAGGACGCGTTTTCAGCCATTGTTTATTTTCCGACAGCTGAAACGTACTCAAAGCACGGTAAAAAGTTGGAACTCTTGAATAATCGTATTCCGGCTTGTTCAGTAATTTTCCCGACTGGCTGTATACTTTTTTGTAATGTCCCTGGGAATAATACAGCTCTAACCGGTCAAATACCGGGTTTTGTGCGCTCACTGTTGTACAAACAGCTAATAAAAACAATAAGGATATCAACCGGGCCATAATCGTATTTTCTTTATTACGAAGTAACGGTAAAAAGGCGTTTTATGACAGTGACCCGGTAAAAATCGGTTAACAGCATCCTGTTAATTAACGTGCCGTTCACCTTTCTCTTATTCTTAGCATTCTGGAAACGTGTAAACTAAAAGACAGTGGTGCGATGAAAAAATCCATACACAACTGCCCGACGAAAAAACACCCTGCCTGTTCCCTGCATTTTCTTTCCGGTAAACAAATTCTTCCACAGACGCTGACAGCCGTAAAAAATCAGTATCTATTATCCACCCGGAAATTGGCTTTTTAGACAACTGAAAAACAGAGCACTTACCTCTGAAACATCAGTAAAATCAAGCCTTTTTGAAATCACAAAAAATGTAAAAAAATCCTGAGGGGGTATTTTTTTACCTAACTTGCGGTTAAATAATTGAGAATTGCAGTTGTCCTTAAAAACAACTGATCAGCACCCTGATTTCTCATTACCTTACAGATTATCATCTCTATTTTGACTATTAGTTGAACGTTTTAACCAGTACGGATAATACACAACTTAAAATAAAGCACAATGGAGAACAAAAACACGACATCAAGCCTTAACCTCACTGCTAATCTTGGGCAAACTGACCAGGAAACAACTACGACTTCCAGACCTTTGGAACTGCTTATCGGCACAGGAACATTGTTCGTTTTACTGGGATCGATCTTTTTGTTGTTTGAATTACACCCTCATTTTGAAAAGGTGCATTCAGAACGCATGAACAGTTCCTGGGGGATTGTCATTATCACTACCGGGCTCATCCTGCTTGCACTGAAAATCTGTTTTCTTCTCTACCTGACATTTTTGTATTTCAGGTACAAAGCAGTCAAATCCGTTTCCGATGACCAACTACCAAAAGCCACCGTTATTGTACCTGCATACAATGAAGGAGAGCTGGTTTTCCAGACACTGATGAGCCTGTCAGAAAGCAATTACCCAGAGGAAAAGCTGGAGCTGATCGCTATTGATGACGGAAGCAAGGACGATACATGGGATTGGATGCTGCGGGCAAAAGAATTGCTGGGTGACCGGGTTTCGATCTACCAGCAACCTGAAAACAAAGGCAAAAGGCACGCTCTTTACAGAGGCTTCCACCTTGGAACAGGAGAAGTGTTTATCACTGTTGACAGCGACTCTGTTGTAAAAAAAGACACATTGCGAAACATGACAAGCCCTTTTATAACCAACCCAAAATGTGGTGCAGTGGCCGGGAATGTACGCGTTCTGAACAGCAAAGAGGCGCTGATCCCGAAGATGCTGAATGTGAGCTTTGCGTTTAGCTTTGAATTTGTCCGCTCCGCTCAAAGTGTATTAGGTTCGGTGCTGTGTACTCCCGGGGCATTGGCTGCTTACCGCCGTGACGCCGTAATGAACTGTCTTCCTGACTGGATCAACCAGACCTTTATGGGACAGCCGACCGATATCGGAGAGGACCGCGCCATGACCAATATGATCTTAAAGCAGGGGATGCATGTTCTTTTCCAGAGAAATGCCTACGTATATACGAATATTCCTGAGAAATACAAGAACCTGTACAAAATGTTCATCCGGTGGGAAAGAAGCAATGTACGCGAAAATATCATGATGAGCCGGTTTGCTTTCGGAAAATTCCGGGAAGGGTCCACAACCGGGCCGAGAATCCTGCTGCTGAATCAGTGGCTGAAGATCTCTCTTGCCTACCCGATGATCCTGCTCATGTTGTTCTTTATCGGCACGCACCCGATCTTGTTTTTGATCTCAACATTGGCCGGAATCGCTGTTTTTTCAAGTATCCAGGCATTCTTTTATGCAAAAAGACACGATCTGCTGGACGCGTTATGGGCGTTTCCTTACAGTATCTTTTACGCATTCACCTTGTTCTGGATCACTCCATACGCCATTGCTACAGCAAATAGAAGAGGTTGGCTGACAAGAGGTTTGCCCGAAAGAAAGTAATTTTATTTCTACGTTTTTTATAATAGTTTTTTGCTTGTAGCAGAAGCGGCAGTTGAGAGACTGCCGCTTTCTTTTTACTCCGTCGCTTTGATCTCGCTGTAAATCCGCCGGTCTTCCAGGTTCCAGGATTGCCAGTCCATCTTCTCATAACGTTTGATAAAAGCGTGTGCCCTTCTTTTGATCAGGTCCTTCACATCATTTCCTTCACCATCTATTCTGCTGGTCAGCGACTCGTAATTTTTCATTAAAAGCGGCAGGCTTGCCTCAGGAACGTTGTAATAGTAATACGTATAATCGATGGATGGCTGACAGGTACTGTTATATTCAACGATCAGCCGGTTCCAGTTTACTGCTGTGCTCACTACCAGCACGACGAATACCGACCAGGTATTTGAACGGACAAGAAACAGGTTACTTTTAAACGATGTTATTTTAATCCAGGTTGTCAATAACCCGATACAGGTAATCAGCAGGTAGAAGTAAACACCTATTCGTTTATGCGTCAATCCGTATTCATGGATATAGCTAAAATTCTTGTGAACACAGGTAAACAGCAAAACCATATTCAGAATGATCCAGATGATCGCCAGTATTCTTAATCCTTTACTTTTAGAAAAGAAATTCAGATTTCCGCGGAAGAAATACAACGTCACCAATATAGCAACCAAAACTGAAAAAACAGAGCTGTTCACTCCCTGATGGATGTATCTGGAATATTCATGGGCTTTATATTCACTGTCCGACAGTATGAACTGAATATCCAGAATGTTGACAAACAACAGCAACAGGTTCAGCAATGAAAATGTAATCACGGCGGAGCTGAATTCCGCATCCACAGAACCGAACAACGACTTCTCATTGACCTTTTCTCCCGTCAGAGCGTTGCCAGACTTCCGGTCTGCCTGTATCAACGGAGCAAATGAATACTGGTTAAAGAAAACAGAGATCAGGTAAGATCCGAAAAGGAGGAACCCGATAAAATTCCATGAAATCTCCAGGTGGATCGAATCGATAAAAGAGGAAAAGACAACATTTGAACTTTTATAAAGAAAAAAGAATACCAACAAGACAACCGTCGGAATGGCAAACTTTAAAACAGTGCTGAAAGTTATCCCGGCCGACTTCTCCCCTTCTTCTCTGTTCATCATACGGTCCGCCAGATCTGCCAGCCGGACGAACGGAACAGCAATATAACTGAAGCAAACCTGTACGAATGAAAAGAACAAAGAAGCTTCCTTTTCCAGGCTCAGGTTTGCCAGCAAAAGTAAAGAAACCACATTTCCTATGTAAGAAAGGACATTTCCGTACAGACAGGCGCTCAATGAAGTAATGACCGCTCCCAATGCCACTAAAAGCCAGGTTCGTTTTTTTACACGTGTTTTATCAATCACCAGCAGGCTTGTGATCATGAGCACATTAAAAATCAAGAAATTGACCCCGATCGTTTGTTGGTAGAACAAATAACAATACGCAGCTAAGCAAATCAAAATGAGAATGGTTTTCTTTTTCATATCATTAAATAAAAAGCACTTTGAATTTCAAAGTTTATGGTTAAAAAAATAGTTTATCGTTTCAATAATTTTTCAAGCGCTGCCAGGTGCTCATTAAAAGCTCTTCTTCCATAGGGAGTTATGGAATAGCTGGTATTTGTTTTCCTGCCTATAAATCTCTTTTCCACTGTCAGGTATTCCGCTTTTTCAAGCGCAGAGATATGACTGGCAATGTTTCCGTCACTGGCATTCAGCATTTCTTTTAACGTAAGGAAATCAACAGTGTCGTTGACCATCAACATGGACATTATTCCAAGCCGGATCCTGCTTTCAAAGGCTTTGTTCAGCTGTGAAATGAATTCTTTCATTTGTTCCGTTCGTATTTGTAATACATTGAAATACCGTACACAATGTGCAGGATGCCGAATCCGAACGCCCAGAACCACAGGCCGTAGCCGACAAAAAATGTGGCTGTCAACCCCAGCGCTATTTCCAGAACTCCCAGGTAGCGAGTGTCATTCAACGTATATTTGCTCCCGTTGATGAGTGCCAGTCCGTAGAAAATAAGCATGGCAGGGGCAATCATCCCGATCAGTCCGTGGTAATACATGGAAAAGCAGAACAATCCTCCTGAAATCAGCGGAATGGACAAATTGATCAATAAGTGACGGGTAGATTTTGTCCACACGTGCTGCTCCAGTCGTTTTGCTTTCCTGGCAGTAAAATAATAGCCGCCAAACAGCGCCAGCAGTAAAACAGAAACAGCAATCAGCAATAACCTGACCTCAAGCCTGACAATCATAGAATTCCATACCTCGTCCGCCAGGTCGGGCGTAAGAAGCGATTTAAAATCCCTGATGGAAAGATGTGCCATCCCTGCTCCTGCCAGGGCAACAATTCCTGCAAAAACGCCGGACAAGCCGCTTAAAGAAATAAACCGGGTGGATTTTTCCATTATGGAACGGATCTCTGTCAAATCCTGTAAATAATCTTTCTCCTGACTCATAAAAAGAACTTTGAAATGCAAAGTAAATATTTATTTTCCAATTTTCCACCAAAAATTCAAAAATTAATTTCAGTTCGATGTTGTTGTAAAAAACAAAAAAGCGATAATCCCATAAAAAAAGCCCTGATTGCTCAGAGCTTTTACACTTTATTGATGTTGTGAACTATTAATCAATTTTAATGCACCCGTTCTGGATGGTTATTTTCGCGCCATCTTTCACTTTCACCCATCCACACTCTGTTTTTATCTCAACTTCAGAAGCGCTTGTCTGAACCGAAGCAGAACTCGTAGTGGAAGAATTGAACTCGATTTTTTGAGTGGATCCGTTTGAACGTACTTCCATCGTATGCTTTTTGGAGTCTTTATTATAGTAACGGATCGTAAATGCGCTGGCAATATTAACAACGAACAAAGCCACAAGAGTTAAAAATAATGTTTTCATCTTCTTTTTTTATAATTGGCTGTAAATGTATAAAATAGAATGGAATACCAGATCCATAATATGTGATTTTTTTAATCTCATTCGAAATTATTTTACGGATCCATATCAGACGATGGATTATCAGATGATCCGGCTGTTATTTTTGATTTGACTGTAGTTATTAATTATTATTTTTACAGTGATGGAGACCCAACTAACCCGAAGTAAGCTTCCCTGGATAGCAGCATTGGCTATTTTCATGCAATCGCTGGACGGAACGATCCTGAATACGGCATTGCCTTCCATTGCCGCGGATCTCAACCAATCCCCCCTTTCATTGCAAAGCGTTGTTATCAGCTACACACTTGTTCTGGCATTGCTGATCCCGTTGAGCGGATGGCTATCCGACCGGTTTGGTTCCCGGAGAATCTTTGTGATCGCGGTCGGGGTTTTTTCGCTCGGGTCACTGTTTTGTGCCATCGCTCCTACCCTGTCCGCATTAATTGTCTCACGGATCATTCAGGCGATCGGGGGATCGATGATGGTTCCTGTCTCACGATTGGCAATATTATACACCTACGAGAAAGACAAGCTGTTGAGTGTGATTAATTTCATAACAATACCAGGGTTGGTAGGGCCTATCATCGGTCCTTCGCTGGGAGGCTTCCTCGTAGAAGTAGCCAGCTGGCACTGGATCTTCCTCATCAACATACCTATCGGGGTGTTCGGGATGTATTTTGCCTGGAAAAACATGCCTGAATACAAAAAGGATCGTCCCGGTTTCGATTTCTTCGGGATGCTGTTCTTCGGCGGTTCGTTAGTCCTCCTGACCATCGGAATAGAGCTGGGCTCGCACGAAGTGCTCCATGACCTGTACCTGGTTGTAATTTTCGGAGTTTCGTTCCTGCTGATGAACCTGTACTATTTCCACTACAAGCGAAACCGCGAAAGGGCATTGATCAATCTTCACCTCATCCGCATCCGCACGTTACGCATCGGTCTGTTCGGAAACCTCCTGACCCGCCTGGGGATCGGCGGAATGCCGCTGCTGCTGCCACTGTTGTTCCAGGTAGGACTCAAGCAACCTGCAATGACCTCCGGAATGATGATGATCCCCGTCGCCCTGACCGCTGTACTGGTAAAACCCTGGGTAGTCCCCATTGTAAAATACCTCGGCTATAAGAAGACCCTGATCTTCAACACCCTCATCATAGCCGTTATCATTTCATTTTTCGGCTTTTTTGTAGATGAACACACCAAATTGCCCAACCTGATCCCGCTCATGGTCATTTTCGGAGCTGTGAACAGCATCCAGCTGACGTCCATGAATACCATTTCACTTTCGGACCTCAACAATGAGACGGCCAGCAGCGGGAACAGTCTCTTACTGGTGATGCAGCAGCTATCCATGAGCCTGGGAATATCCGTGGGGGCCTACTTATTATCAAAATTTTCCTCCTCCACCTGGCTGCTGTCTGGACCTATTCTGGAAGCGTTTCAGCATACATTCATATCCCTGGGAATCATCACGGCAGTATCCAGCTTGCTATTCCTGCGGCTGAACAATCATGATGGCGATAACATGTCCGGGCATCACTGATCCCTTTCAAACTAAAGCTGACAGAAAAATTGCCGATCGTTTTTTGGCAAACATGTTGATATAACACTACCATAAATTAAAATTTCATGCCTGCAAAAACATATATTGATGACAATGGTTATCGCAGATATTCGGACAGCAATAGGTTAGTACACCGAGTTGTAGCTGAAAAAAAACTTGGCCGTGCTTTAAAAAAGGGAGAAGTTGTTCATCATAAAGACAGGAATAAACTCAATAACTCTCCTTCTAATTTATGGGTTTTCAAAAACCAGTATCAGCATGATAAAGCACACAAATACGATGCAAAAAGATATGGAAAACAAGCAAGCTATAAAGGTTTTAAAAATAAGCAAGAAAATACAGGTTGTATGGCTACTTTAACGTTCGGAATAGCCGTATTGGTTTCTTTGTATTTTACATTTAATTAAAAAACCGCTAGTAATAAAAACGGCGACCTTTCAGTCACCGTTCTCAGTATCCGGAAGAAAAAAAGCTTATAATTTTCCTTCGATCAGCTCATCCACCACATTCGGATCCAGCAATGTACTCGTGTCTCCTAAATTGGCCGTATCTCCTTCCGCTATTTTACGCAGGATGCGCCGCATGATCTTACCCGAACGGGTTTTGGGCAACCCGCTTACGAATTGTATCTTTTCAGGAATGGCGATCTTACCGATTTCCGCAACGACCGATTCAACGATTTCACCACGTGCATGGATCTCATCTTCCGGTACTTTATCACAGACAACAAACGCGTAAATCGACTGTCCTTTCACCGGATGGGGAAAGCCTACAACCGCAGACTCCACCACATTTTCCTGTAAATTAATCGCGTTTTCGATTTCTGCCGTTCCGAAACGATGCCCGGAAACATTGATAACGTCATCCACACGCCCGATAATGCGGTACATTCCGTTCTTATCCCGCTTTGCTCCGTCCCCTGTAAAGTAATAGCCATCATACGTTGAGAAATAAGTTACCCGGCAACGCTCGTGATCGCCATAGGTTGTACGCAGCATGGATGGCCAGGGAGATTTGATGCACAAATACCCTTCCACATCCGCTTCCTGGATCTCTTTGCCTTCCTGGTCCAGTAAAACAGGATTTACTCCCGGAAGCGGATAACCCGCATAGGTCGGTTTCATCGGAGAAATAGCTCCCATACCCGAGATCATGATCGCCCCGGTTTCTGTCTGCCACCAGTTATCTACGATAGGACAACGTTCTTTTCCTACGTGCAGATGGTACCATTTCCAGGCTTCGTCATTGATCGGCTCTCCTACCGATCCCAGCACTTTCAGAGAATCCAGGCTGTAAGACAAGACATGGTCTTCTCCATATGCCATCAGTGACCGGATAGCTGTAGGTGCCGTTAAGAACTGGTTGACGCTGTGCTTATCTACAACCTGCCAGAAACGCCCCGGATCCGGGTAAGTCGGGATGCCCTCAAACATGACTGTTGTTGTACCGGAAACCAATGGTCCGTATATGATATAGGTATGCCCCGTGATCCAGCCGACATCTGCCGTACACCAGTAGATATCTGACTCTTCGCACTGGTACACATTCTGAAAAGTATATGCGGCTCCAACCATGTATCCTGCACAGGTATGCACGACTCCTTTCGGTTTACCGGTAGATCCTGAGGTGTACAGGATAAACAATACATCTTCGGCATCCATCGGCTCGGGTTCACATACTTTCGGCTGTCCCGTCACCACATCATGCCACCAGAAATCACGCCCCTCTTTCATGGTCGGTCCCCAGCCCAGGCAGTCGAACACGATCACACTTTCCACGGAAGAACACGATTCCAGGGCTTCATCAACGACCCTTTTTACCGGGATCTGTTTTGCCCCCCTGTTCAGTCCATCAGAGGTAATGACTACTTTTGCCTGTGCATCGTTGATCCGGTCGGCCATCGCCGTGGAAGAGAAACCGGCAAATATCACAGAGTGGATCGCACCGATCCTGGCACACGCAAGCACAGCTATGGTCAGTTCAGGGATCATCGGCATGTAGATACACACCCTGTCCCCTTTCTTTACTCCTTTTTCTTTCAACGCGTTTGCAAACTGACAGACGTGTTCATACAATTCACGGTAGGTATAGCGGACAAAGCGCTGTTTCGGATCATTCGGCTCCCAGATCAGCGCCAGCTTATTCCCTCTTTTTGCCAGATGGCGGTCCAGTGCATTTTCAGTGATGTTGAGCTTCGCGCCTTTGAACCATTCTACCTTTGGTTCCCGGAAATTCCATTCGAGCACCTTGTCCCACTTCTTCATCCACTGAAATTCTTCGGCTACTTCCGCCCAGAATTCTTCCGGTTTCTCAATGCTTAATGCGTATTTCTCTTTGTATTCTTCGAACGATTTGATTTGCAATTTGTTTGTCATTTTTCTTCGTTTTTGAGTTATTACTAATTTATTGCAACAGATTTACAACTTCCTGCATGATTTGCCTGGTATTGAATGGCTTTGTGAGGTACTTATCCGCACCGACACTCATTCCTTTTTCAATCGCTTCTTTGCCCGATTTAGCAGATAAAAATATAATTTTTATTGAACTGGTCAATGGATCTGACTTTAATTTTTCACACACTTCGTAGCCATCCATACCCGGCATCATCACATCCAGGATAACCAGGGCGGGAAGCTCTTTCCCTGCAATGGCCAGCGCTTCTTCTCCATCCCTCGCGATAAATGGCCGGAACCCGTTCTTGCGCATCAGGTAATCCAATGAAAGCACAATGCTCGGCTCATCATCCACTATCAATATCTTTTTCTCACTCATGCCACTATAAAATTGTTTTGTTGAAACGGTAATGTAAATATAAACTTTGCACCGTTTAATTCACTCTTTTCCACCCATATTTTCCCTTCGTGCAGCTGAATGATCTTTTTTGAAATTGCCAGTCCAAGCCCGCTTCCTTTGCTTTTTTTCAGCCTTCTGCCATCCGCCTGGAAGAACTTTTCAAAGATCGCCTGCTCCATTCCTTCCGCTACTCCCTGCCCGTTGTCCGAAATTTCTACAACCACCAAATTGTTGTGCCTCCTGGTCTCCACCAGTATTTTTCCTTTCAGGGAATCGCTGTGAACAGATGCGTTGGTGAGCAGGTTAATGACGACCTGCGTGATCCGGTCGTAGTCCAGCTCAATCACCGGAAGCGTATCGTCCAGGGAGATGCTCAGGTTGATGTTCTTCTTCTTAAAAATTTCGTCCATCGTATTGGTGCAGTATACGATCAATTCATTGATGTCGGAATGGGAAATGCGCAGCTGGTGCTTTCCTGATTCGAAATTTTCCAGGTCAAGCACCTGGGAGATCAGCCGTGTCATCCGGTTGGTTTCTTTCAGAATGGTCTCCAGGAATTCTTTCCGGGTCTCGTCCGGCATGCCGTCATCGTCTGCCAGCAATTCGCTCAGCGCTTTGATGCTCGTCAAAGGAGTACGCAGCTCGTGCGTGACGGTATATAAAAACTCATCTTTCAGTAAATCGTTCTTCTTGAGTTTCTGGTTGGTTGATTTCAATGCTTCCGAAAGCCGTTTGAGTTCCCGCGAAGTCTGGTTCAGTTCTTTGTTGAGTTCCATCAGTTTCTGGGATTCCTCCAGGATGTCCACCACATCTTCCATGGAAATCTTATCTTCCTTTGCAACAGAAGATACCAGTATCCGTGCAGAAGAAGATCCGATCATATTACTCAGCAGCTTTTCGACATGGCTTACGACCCTCAGATCGAGCTCTCCATCCTCATCCAGCTTGATGTTATTCTTTTCAGTGAATGCCAGCAATTCGTAATTTGCCCGCTGCTGTCCCAGGAAACGGGCCAGCAAAGACTGCACATCCGGGAAAAACGCTTTTCCTTTCCATACAACAGACGATTCGACGGATTCTGAATACCTGTAGATCTCTACGAATATCTCCGCCTGGTTTCGTTCCAGGACGCTCTGCTTTGTAACCAGGGATATGAAAATATACAACGTTACATTGACAAACATAGACCAGAAGAAGACAGTTGTTATGATCGCTCCGTGGTTGTTCTCAATTGTCGCGGCATCAAATCCGATGTGCTCACCGATTCCTCCGCCAAAGAGTGTCGGGATGACCAGGAAGAGGAACCAGATAATGTACCCGCCGATGATTCCCGCAAATGCTCCCTTCCCGTTTCCATGCTTCCAGAAGATCCCTCCCAGGATCGCCGGGGCAAATTGAGAAACGGCAATGAAAGAAACCAGCCCGATGGAGATCAGTGAATATTCGATTGCCACCAGCTTGTAATAAAAGTAAGCCATCAGCAGCACGATAAAAATACTGATCCGCCGGAAGAATACCGGGATTTTATGGTGCCGGCCCCTGAACCTGCGCAGGATGAACGGCCTGTCGATAAAGGAAGGGATCAGGATCGAGTTGGCAAACATCTTACTGATCGCATGCGTTGCAACAATGATCATCCCGCTCGCGGCTGAAAATCCTCCCAGTAATACCAGCAGCGCCATCCAGGTGTGCTCATGGTGCAGTGGCAGTGCCAGCATGTATGTATCTTCATCCATGCCCGAACCGGAAAAGAAATGATTCCCGGCAACAGCGATCGGGATAACAAACAGGTTGATGAGCACCAGATAGAGCGGAAACATCCAGGCTGCTTTCTTCAGCTGATTTTCGTTGCTCACCGAAAAAACACCTACTTCAAACTGGCGGGGAAGGAATAAGAACGCCAGGCCGGATAACACGATCATCCCGAACCATTGGGAATAGTTATTGGTCGTATTCAGCTTCAGCCCCTCTTCCGGGATCAGCTGGTATATTTCCGACTGACTGCTGAAGATATAATAGCACACATAGATACCGAAGACAATAAATACGACCAGCTTCACAACCGACTCGAAGGCGATGGCCCCGATCAGTCCTGTGTTCCGGGAATTATCCTGCAACTGGCGTGTGGAAAACGCAATGAGAAACAATCCCAATCCTACAGTCACCAGCAAAGCCATATCGAAAAAACCGAATAAAGTCAGATCGGAAGGAGACTTATCTCCCCATGAAATGCAGGTTTCCAGTCCTCGTTCGATACCCGTGATCTGTAATGCGATGTAGGGAATGATCCCAATCGCCAGCAGGATCGTTACCAGCTTGTTCAACGTGCTGTTTTTATTGTAACGGGTGGAAATGAAATCGGGAATGGAGGAGATTCCCTGTGCCTTCGAAATGCGGATTATCTTCCGGTAAACGATCCACAAAAGAGGCATGGCAACAACCGGCCCCAGGTAGATCGTCAAGAATTCAATGCTGTAAGTCGAGGCCGCACCCACGCTTCCGAAAAAGGTCCAGGCGGAACAGTAAACAGCAAGCGTCAGTGCATAGATGACCGGGCTGCCCGACACCCGTTTTCTCCATTTTTTGGACAGGTCAATTTTATAGGCGATCCAGAAAAGAAGCGCCAGGTACAGGATCAATGAAACAATGATAAACCCTCCAACCATTTACTTGTTTCTTTTTTCAAGAATGAATCCCGCCAGGCTCACCAGCAAGGCAATGACAAGCAGGTAGCCGAGTATGAACGGAATCTTACCTGTCCTGACCTGCTGCATGTGATAAACAACAGGATAGTTGACCAGGATCAATGCCAGGAAACCGATAAACACATAAAATGACTGCTGCTTTTTTTTATTCATCTTATTTCACGTAAAAACCTGCGGTAAAAATAACCGCAGGTTTACCAAATGTACAAATTTTATTAATTGTTGTCTTCGAACGATTCTGTATCATCGTATTCGCCCCGAACGGAGTAAATACCGAAGATCAGCAACCCGATGGCGACCGGAATAAAGATGAACAGGATGATGCCCCATTGAAGCGATGTATTCAGCCGGTCGATACCGGATGCCGCCAGTCCTATCTTTTCAATCATCTGCATCACCATCAGTACCAGTGATGTGGGAGCCAGCAGGATCCAGACAATTCCCATAATTCTTCTTAATGCTTTCATAACTATCTTGTTTTTAAAGTTATCGTTTATGTGTATTGTTACTCAGGTAAATCGTCCCGATAATGAAAGATACTGCCGCAATTCCGATCGGGTACCACAATCCTGACAACGGAGTTGAACCAGGATAGCTGATAATGAGCGTTGCGATGAACGGCACCAGCCCTCCGAACACTCCGTTCCCGATGTGATAAGGCAATGACATGGAAGTATAGCGGATCTTTGTCGGGAACAACTCGACAAGAAATGCTGCGATCGGCCCGTAAACCATTGTCACCAGCAATACCTGGAAGAAGACCAGCCCGACAAATTTCCAGAATGTCGATGTATCCAGCTTTTTATCCTTCAACACCACCTTTTCCACTGGTTCAACAGAAGAATCAGCGAAGACTGTCTGTGTCTTTATTTCTTTGTAAGTCGCTCCGCTATTGAGCGTTTTAACGGTAGTAGTCGTAATGGTCATGTCTGTATTATTCGCTGCGAGTGTTTTCACTACTACCGGTTGCTCCGCTGATTTCAGTTCTGTCTGTTCAAATTTCGCATAATCCGTGCTGTCCAAAAAGTTCTGGTAAATAGGCCGGTAAAAAATCACCCCCAGCAACATTCCCAGCAGCATGATCCATTTCCTTCCTACCCGGTCGCTTAAGGCTCCGAATACAACAAAGAAAGGTGTTGCAAAGGCAATCGACCATAACAGAATGTAACGCGAGTCATTGAAATCGACCATGCACGTATTTTCAATGAATGACTGCGCGTAGAACTGCCCCGTGTACCAGATCACCCCCTGCCCCATTGCAGCTCCGAAAAGCGCAAGCAGCACCATCCTGAAATTCTCTTTCCTGCTGAAGCTTTCTTTCAACGGGTTTTTAGAAACTTTCCCTTCTGATTTCAGCTTCGCGAATTGCGGAGATTCATGCATTTTCATACGGATGTAGATGGAAACCACCACCAGGAAGATGGAAAGCAGGAACGGTACACGCCATCCCCAGTCGGAAAAGGCATCATTGCCCAGCATGTTCTTTGTCAGAACGATCACTCCGAGCGACAAGAACAGTCCCAGTGTTGCTGTTGTCTGGATCCAGCTGGTAAAAAATCCCCGCCTGCCCTTTGGCGCGTGCTCTGCCACGTAAGTTGCCGCCCCGCCGTATTCTCCTCCGAGCGCCAATCCCTGCACCAGGCGCAGAATCAGTACCAGTACCGGCGCGGCATAACCGATGGTTTCATACGAAGGAATCAATCCGATCAGGAACGTCGATCCGCCCATCAGCACCAACGTCAGCAGGAACGTGTATTTACGCCCGATCAGGTCACCCAGACGGCCGAAGACCAATGCTCCGAACGGCCGGACAATAAACCCCGCTGCAAAGATCGCCAGTGTGTTGATCAATGCAGAAGCACCTGCATCGGAGGGAAATAGTTTGGAGCCAATAATCGTTGCCAGGCTTCCGAAGATGTAAAAATCGTACCATTCAATGAGTGTCCCAAGTGATGAGGCTCCGATTACTTTTACAACACTGTTTTTGTTTTCTGTGCTCATAAAATAATAGTTTTTGAGTTTGTTTTTATTTATAAATAGACCATTAGCTGCAATGTGACTTCATTCCTGTTTCTGAGGTGATTCACATCTGTAAAATCAGGCCTCAAGCGGTAATTAACCGTCCACTTCGCATGATGTCCCGCCACGTATATATTCATTCCCGCATCCAAAATATTCACCGGGACAATGTTATTCCCGGCATCCCTTACTCCTTTGAAACGGGCGTGGGAATAAGCCATATAAGGCTGCAGGCGTACTTTTGAGGAAAACTCAGGAACCAGGTATCCCAGCTGACCATAGACAATGGAACCCGTACCGATCAAAGGCACAGCGTTTCCCCGGAGCCCGCCTCCACCGTCAGAAGGATTTAAAATTCCGAGGTTGCGTACATAGTTTTTTCCCATATCATAATTATAGTACACACCATAGAAAGTCAAGGCATCTTTGTATTTACTGCTCAGCGGCATGTCCAGCGCCACGTCAAAACCGAGCAACAGCTGCTGATGAAAAACCGTGTCTCCGGCCATATTCCGGGACCACATGGCATTTTTCTGGTGCTGGAACCCTGCCCCGACATTCAGTATTTTTTTAGACCCCAGGTAGGTTCCCGTCATGAATGGCAGAAAATTGCTTTCCTCATCAAAGAACTGGTAAAAAACGTACCCGGCCGTGTTCCACTTCGCATACGGGCTGTATTCGGCCACATCGGTGTAGATCGCCTGGGCGGCATTTGCCTGAAAGGCATCGTTCACGGAAAAACGGTAATCGAACCGGTTGATCTTTCCCTTTGCATAGATCCCGATGTATCTTGCAAACTGATCGTTTGCATCCACATTCGGCCAGTTTAAAATAGGTGCGTCAATTGCTAAAAAATTAACGGTACTGGAGTTGGATAATCTTGAGATACCGTTCCAAAAGTGAAGTCCCGCACCTATTGCCAGGTAGTTTTTCCAGATTTTGTATTCCGCATAAGCATCATGCATGAAGAGCTGCGGCTTTTTACCTCCCATACCGGGAGCGCCTCCGCTGTAGGTCGACTGGTTGTTCATTCCAAAGTGTGTCAGCACCAGAAAGCGATCGCTCAGCTGTGCATACATCATCACCCGGGAGCTCCGGATGCTAAGATCCAGCGCGGTGCTTTCAGGTTTCCCGGCCAGGGTACTTCCGGTATTGTTTTCGTTATACTTCAGCCAGATCTGGTGCCAGGTCAGCAGCCTGAAATAACGCGATCCGGATTCATTGATGTTTACCTTCAGGCCTGATTCATACTCGGAATAACCTTGTGCTTTTACACCAATGATGACGATTGTACTGAATAAAAAAGATAAAATGGAATTGCTTGTCTTCATTGTAGTCCGTTTTGCTTTCGGCTAAGTGAAGAAAAAGTCATCAAACTAAAAAATAGTTTGTATTTTTTTGGTTAACGGTATAGCTGATAAATCACAAATCCCTGCCGCACGCTCAATCTTTGAAGCGGTCCCACTTGATGAGCATGAATTTATCTCCCACTTCCGTAATGATCATTCCTTTTCCCTTGATGTGCTCCCGGTTTGAGAAATAGTCATGCAGCTCGGACTCCGACAGGATCTTATAGGTAGGATGATAGGTGGCGTTTACAGGTCTCCGGATGTTGTACCTTTTCACCCAGTTGGAGATCGTGACATGGCTGATCCCCAGAATACGCTCGGATTCCCGGAAGCTCACGCCCTCTAGGTATAATTGAAGCGCCTTTACCACAAAGTAGCTGTCGATTTCTTTCCCCATCTTATCTACGGTAAAATAATAGGCGCATTCTTTGCATTTATAGCGCTGCTTCTCGTTGATGACGCCACTTTTTATGATGGAAAAAGATCCGCATTTAGGGCATTTTCTGGCTACTTCCATACGCAAATATATTAAATTAGCATAAATATATCAATTTAGCAAAAATACATTTTTACGGTTAACATCTGCTGTGAAAGCCTGTTTTTATAATATAAATTTTACTTCTTTCAGATCGAAGTATTCGGTCCCGTTGATCGTTTCAACTTCCAGCTTCCCCAAATCGTCCGTTCCACGGATGATCCCCTTTTCCTTCAGGTCATTCCTCAAAAAGCTGACTTCCTGGTTCATTCCCCAGAGTTTCTGAAGGTATTCTTGCTTAAGGGCGGCCAGATCGTTTTGAATCAACCGGGAGAACCTGCTGTTCAGCTCATTAACCAACGTAAATGCGATCTCACTGATATTCGAGGCCAACCCCGTTTCCAGTCGCACACTTGTAGCTTTTACATCAGGGAATTCGGATTGATTGACATTCAGACCGATCCCGATCACCGAGTGCCTGACAAATCCTTCGGACAAAGCATTTTCAATCAGAATACCGGCGATTTTCCCGTTTCCGGTCAAAACGTCATTCGGCCATTTGATCACTGCCCGGATTCCTGTTTTTTTCAGGGTTTCCAAAAGAGAAAGCGATACCCAATGATGAATGGAGGGTTGTTTTTCAACCGGAAAGTCCGGGTATTCCACAAAAAGGGAGAAAATCAGGTTCATTCCCGGCTGTGTCTGCCAAATCGTCCCCCTCTGTCCACGTCCATTTGTCTGTTCATCTGCCAATATTACAGTCCCGTGCGCAATATTCTGCTCTTTGGCAAGATTGGCAGCATAATTGTTGGTAGAGTCCACAACGTCCAGGTGGATGATTTTATGTCCGATTTGATTCATAATTTCACTTCTTGTTAACGAATATAGGCAGTAAATTTAAAAATAGCATTAGATTTGTAGATAGAATAACATTGATGCAGAAAGAAAAGAAAATTAGTTCCAAAAAATTGTGCGATACAATTGTAGAAGGAATGCAGGAGAACAAAGCAAAAGAAATCACCGTACTGGACCTGAGAAAAATACAGGGTTCCGTATGCGATTTTTTTGTTATTTGCAGTGGGGAGTCCAATACACAGGTTGATGGGATCAGTTCTTCCGTACAGCGACACACACGTAAGGAAATACAGGAAAAGCCATGGCATGTGGAAGGCAAGGGAGGAAGTGACTGGGTCTTACTGGACTATGTGAACGTCGTCGCCCACGTATTCAGCAGAGAATTGAGAGAGTATTACGATTTAGAAGATTTATGGGCAGACGCTGAGATCACTCGTGTTCCCGACATTTATTAATTAATTTATAGAATGACACAAGACAAAAAACAAAAAGGCGGAAATAAGAAAAGTCCTTTTTCCATCTACTGGATTTATGCCATTCTGGGAGTTGCTTTGATTGCTTACCAGTTCTATTACAGTACAGGAAGTCAGATCCCGTTAAAAACAATTGCTCAGTTTGAAACCCTTGGAAAAGAAGGATATGTGGAGGATGTAACCATCGTTATCAATAAGACACGGGCGGACATCAAGCTCTCCGAAGAGGGAATCGAATTCCTGAAAAAAACGGATGAAAAGCAATTCCAGTCTGTAAAGAAGGCGTTGAAAAGCCAGAATAACAGGGGAAAAGCAACCAGTGATTCCTATACGTTTGAGCTCAAATATACGGATAACGGGAACTTTGAGAACAAGGTAGAAGAAATCAACAAATACCTGAAGGAAAACGAGAAAAAAGAAATTCCATACGTTTCGGAAGTCGAATATGATTACTTGTCAAGCATCCTCGGTTTTTTACTCCCGATCGTGCTGATCTTCGCTTTATGGATGTTCATCATGCGCAGGATGTCCGGTGGCGGCGGAGGCCCGGGCGGACAGATCTTCAACATCGGGAAATCACGGGCGCAGGTGTATGAAAACGGCAAATCGACCAATGTAACCTTTAAAGATGTTGCAGGATTGCAGGGAGCGAAAGAAGAGATCGAAGAAATCGTGGAATTCCTGAAGAATCCCAAGAAATACACGGAATTAGGAGCGAAAATTCCGAAAGGAGCGCTCTTGGTGGGACCTCCGGGAACAGGAAAAACATTGCTTGCGAAAGCGGTTGCAGGTGAAGCGAAGGTTCCGTTCTTCTCCCTTTCGGGTTCTGATTTCGTTGAAATGTTCGTCGGAGTCGGTGCTTCCCGTGTACGTGACCTGTTCAAGCAGGCAAAGGAAAAATCTCCTTCCATCATCTTTATCGACGAGATCGATGCCATTGGGCGTGCCCGTGGTAAGAACGGCGGATTCAGCTCCAACGATGAACGCGAGAATACACTGAACCAGCTATTGACCGAAATGGACGGTTTCGGAACGAATTCGGGGGTTATCATCCTCGCTGCGACCAACCGTGCAGATATCCTGGACAAAGCATTGATGCGTGCAGGGCGTTTTGACCGCCAGATCTACGTCGATATGCCGGATATCAATGAGCGGAAAGAAATCTTCCAGGTTCACCTGAAACCATTAAAGCTGTCGAAAGACATTGATGTCGATTTCCTTGCAAAGCAAACTCCCGGATTCTCCGGAGCAGATATTGCGAACATCTGTAATGAAGCCGCGCTGATCGCTGCCAGGAAGAATAAGAAAGAAGTTGAAAAGCAGGATTTCCTGGACGCAGTAGACCGGATCATCGGTGGACTCGAAAAGAAAAACAAGATCATTACGAAAGACGAGAAACGTGCCATTGCTTTCCACGAAGCGGGTCACGCAACCATCTCCTGGCTGCTGGAACATGCGCATCCGCTGGTAAAGGTGACCATCGTTCCGAGAGGACAATCACTCGGTGCTGCCTGGTATTTGCCGGAAGAAAGAAGTATCACAACGACTGAGCAGATCCTTGACGACATGTGCTCTGCGCTGGGAGGACGTGCTGCTGAGCAGCTGATCTTCGGGAAAATCTCCACAGGAGCTTTGAGCGACCTGGAAAAGGTTACGAAACAGGCATATGCAATGGTGTCAATTTATGGTCTGAACGAACGGATCGGGAACATCTCCTACTATGATTCGCAAGGACGTGAAACATTCCAGAAACCATACTCCGAAGACACAGCCCGCATCATCGACGAAGAAGTGAGCAAGCTGGTAGAGTCGCAGTACCAGAGAGCGATCCAGATACTCTCCGACCACAAGGAGCAGCTGACACAACTGGCAGAAAAACTGCTTTCTTCGGAAGTCATCTTCAAGGAAGACCTGGAAGATATCTTCGGAAAACGTCCGTGGGACAGGGAGCATGTACAGGAAGACCTGCAAAAAGTAGAGATCCCGGAAGAATTAAAGCAGGAACTGGAAGAAGGGAGCAATGCCCCGGCAGCCAACGAGCCTGAAAACGGCACAGGCGGTTCCGGTGAAAATAAAGAAGGGACAGAAGCCCCGAATGAATAAACACATTGAAAAGATAAAAATCCCGGTGGCTGAATATCCCCGGGATTTTTTCTTTCCGTATATTTGCACACTAAAATCCGTCATTCCAACCAATGAACATTTACCACGATTTTGAGCACATCCATGAAATTCCCAATCCGGTTCTGACGATCGGGACATTTGACGGTGTGCACCTGGGGCATCAGAAAATCATTTCTTACCTCAATCGTGAAGCTGAAAAAATAAACGGGGAATCCGTTCTGTTTACGTTCTATCCACATCCTAAAATGGTCCTGAGCCCGGATAATCATGGTATCAAGCTGATCCAGACACAGGAGGAAAAACTGGAAAAGCTGGAAAAGACAGGATTGAAGAACATCATCGTCCACCCGTTCACAAAAGAATTCTCCCAGCTCTCAGCACTGGAGTTTGTCCGCGATTTCCTGGTAAAAAAGCTGAATGTCAAGCACCTGGTAATCGGTTATGATCATCAGTTCGGGAAAAACCGGGAAGGTGGAATCGATTTCCTGAAAAGCGTAGCTCCCGGATTCGGGTTTGAAATCACGGAAATCTCTGCGGAAGAGATCGATGAAGTCAATATCAGCTCTACAAAGATCAGGAACGCCATCCAGTCAGGAGCGATTGAGACGGCTAATCTGTTCCTGGGAGAGCCGTTCAGCCTGCGAGGTGAAGTGATCAAAGGAAAGCAGATCGGAAGGTCATTCGGTTTCCCGACGGCCAACCTGGACCTGAAAAGCAACCTCAAGCTGCTTCCTCCTGACGGGATTTATATTGTAAATGTAAAGCTGCAAACGGGAAAAAAGAACCCGGGAATTTTAAGTATCGGAACCAACCCCACGATTTCTGAACACAATGACAGAACAGTGGAAGTATACCTGATCGATTTTTCGGGCGATCTGTATGGCACTGTTTTGGATGTACAGCTCCTGCATTTCATCCGTCCTTCCCTGAAATTCGATTCGGTTGAAATGTTGATCCGGCAAATGAAAGAAGATGAGATTTATACTCGTAATTATATCAGCGCTGTGCATTGATCCTGCTTTTTCGCAGGAACAATCCGTCCGTTATTATACCATCGGCGAACTGGCAACTGCTCCTGTTGATTCGGTCCTGGCCATTGATCTGAGCAAATCAGGGCTCACTGAATTACCCAAGGAAATTTACCGGTTCAAACACCTGCAGTACCTCAATCTTTCAAAAAACAAACTGGCGAAGGTGGAAGGACTGGAAACGTTCCCTCATTTACGCCATCTCGACCTGGGGAAGAACAAGCTGGAATATTTTCCCTTTTCGATCTGCCAGCTGACAGAACTGGAAACACTGCTGCTCAACCGAAACACCATTTCCATTATCCCTGTCTGTATCGAATACTGCCAGCGCCTGAAGTACCTGGATCTGTGGGGAACCACCGTTTCCAGCTTACCGATCGAAATGACCAGGATCAAAACACTGGAAAAAATCGATTTCTCAGCGGTACAGATCAACAAGCAAAAGCAGGAACGCCTTCGGGAGCTGTTTCCAACGGTAAAACTGGTGCTGGATTCTCCATGTAACTGTGCGTATTAAAAAAGAACGGACAGAAAATGAATTCCTGCTCGTTACCCGTTTTGTAACGTTCAATCAATATACGAAAAAGGTCATCTTTTGATGAACGAATCCGCGAATCGTTTTCCTCCTTTCAATTCCACCTGCAGCACATACATTCCGTTATTCAAAGCGGAAATATCCAGGGTATTCACCGGAACAGTTATATCCATTACTACCTGCCCCAGCATATTCAGCACTTTCATGTTGTCCACCTGGGTAAGATCCATGTTCTGAATGTTCAGCTCATTTTCGGCAGGATTCGGGAAGATCTCAACCGGTGATCCATTCATCTTCAACACACTCAGCGAAGTTGTCCCTTCAACGACCAATACATCGCCATTGATTTCCGGATCACGAACGATGTCATATCCTCCTGCCGGCCATCTGACGATAACGGAATCAATTGCCGTATTTGTTCCGATCCCGAAGTGTGCGTTCAACGTGTGCATGTACTTGAATCCGATTCCGGAACGCACATCCCGGATCTGTTTTGTTCCTCCCGAATAGACTTCCACCCGAGCACCAATACCGTTGACATTACTCGCTACTCCCAGCAGATTGATCTTGATCCAGTTGTTATCGTTCCCTGTATTGAAATAAACATTTCCCCCGCTCTGGATATCCAGGAACCCGTCGTTATTCAGGTCTCCGACAGCTCCGATCGGAACACCGCTGTTGAACTCGTAGAACGTAAAATCGCCATTGTTCATGTAGATGTGACTGCCTCCTCCCATGATATCCGCAAAACCGTCATTGTCAAAATCAAATGAAATGTATTCTATCCCGGAAAAATTATCCGTCTCCCATCCTGATCCGGCAGTAATATCGGAAAATGTACCGTCACCGTTATTTTTCATCAGCTTGTGACCTCCGTCGGCAAAGGAATTCGCTCCTATGAGCGCATCCATGAAACCGTCATTGTCATAATCGTTCCATGCCGAGGACCAGGTTTGCACGGGGTCGTACATATTTGCTTCGACCGAAACATTGGTAAACACCCCGTTCCCGTCATTCCGGTGCAATTCATTGTATTTTGCCGTAGAACCGCCTCCCCTGCATTTCGCAATAAATAAGTCAGCATCTCCGTCATTATCGTAATCCACCCAAATGGAGCCATAGTTTCCTCCTTCCGGGTGATCCCCGAGACCTCCCTGGTTAAACGACAGGTTTCCTTCTCCGTCATTCATGTAAAAGACATTCGGGTCCACATCGTGGCACACGAACGCATCCAGGTTGCCGTCATTATCTATATCCACGAAATTGGTACGCTGTGAAAACACGTATTCTGTGCCGGACACTTCCGTAAAGCCGTCCCCCGTATCATTCGCGTACAGGAACGTTACCCCCTGTCCCGATCCGAGAACGATATCGTTGAATCCGTTTCTGTCAATATCGCCGATGGCCATGCTCCAGGAAGGCATAAACGTAATGTTGACATTGAATATATTTGCTATAAAACCGCTCCCGACCTGCTGGTAAAGGATCCTCACCTCGTCCTGGGTAATGGTCACGATATCGTCCAGGTAATCACCGTTCATATCCGCTACCGCGATCCTGTAAGTCCCTGAAAGCCCGAGAATCGTTTCATTTGAAAATGTGACCGGATCTTCCTGTGGTTCCACATACGGATTTTCCTCCAGGATAAAATCAAATCCATTGGAGCTCCATTTATTGTCAAAAGCAATGTAGTACGTGTTGCCAGGAAATACAATGAACTCGATATAAGACAGGTAACCGGCCCCGGAATCGTCATCTCCGGCATGGCATGAGAGGTTTCCACAGGTACCCGTATAGATATGTACCCGGGTATCTCCCCCCGTATTTTGCGGCAGATCAGTAGAAACTGTTACTGTAAAAGTGTCTGCAGGTGTGTAGGTATACCATTCCCCGGCAGAAGCTCCCTGTCCGTTGGGAGCACAAATGGGAGCAGGAATCTCTGTTCCGTCGACAGCTGTAACCGTGTACACCCCTGCTGTAATGGGCAGTGCCGTGCTGCAGGTATTCTGAGAAAGCCCCACAGCTGCTGACAAAGAGAAAGAAACTGTTGTTAAAAGTAGTTGTGTTTTCATAAGTTGCGATTTTAGTTAATGACTATTCACATATATCGATTGAGTTAATCCAGTCTTCCAATAGCTGAACGCCTTCCTGGTGCACCATGGTCCTTCCCAGCAACGGCATTCTTAATGCTTCATCATTCGTGCTCAGCCTGTAGTGCATCACCGACCGGGCAATATTGCTCGGGGAAATGATAAAATTCATCGCCGGGTCAATGGATTCGCCGGGTTCCACACAAAGCCCCATGTTCGTTTTAACACCTGTTTCAGAAAAAGCCAGCCGGATCGGCCGGTAATCACAGTGTTTTCCTGCACTATGACAGTGCGCGCAATTAATATCCAGGTAGGAACGGAGACGCAGTTCCAGCGGCTGCCCGGAATCGGAATAATCGACAACGGTGCTGATCGAAGGAGGAAGATTACCCGACAGGTAACCGACATCTACCAGTTTTTGGAGCTGATTTTTTTCTCCGTCAGGATAAGGGAAGCTTTTATTGAGATTCTGCGGCTTCACTCCTATCGGGATTGGTGTATCATTCAGCTTGTGGCAAACCATACATTCTGTTTGTGAGGGAATCCTGTAATTCGTTGACATGGTTTCACCGTTTTTACTCCAGGTCAAAGAGACATGGCTCCCGTTCATATCCAGATACGCCTCCGTCTGCTCTTCATTCCAGACATACTCTGCAAAAATCCAGCCGGTTGATCTCAGGATCATCAGCCTCGTTTCCAGAATCTTTGTTTCATTACCCGGCAGCACATGCGTATAATAGAAATTCTTGATCAACACCGTACCAACGGGAAAATCCAGTATCTCACTGTCCACATTATAAGTAGCAGCAACACCATCCGGCATCCAGATAAACCGTTTTTTTAGCGCGTAATCGGTAAAGAGGCTGCTGATCGGCTCGTATTCATACACACCTTCCACCGGAACCTGGTTTTTCAACGGTCCATAAAAAAAGTTATAATCCGATAGCTTCTGGTGGGGTTCTCCATTCAGCGGAACGGAAACACTGTTATCCGGAGCACCGGGAACGGGCAATTCAACAGGCTCCACTTTCTTACAGGAATGGTAAAAAAGAGATAGTGAGATCAATCCAAACAAAATGGCACAGAGTCTGATCATAAGTACGTGTAACTATTTAGGTCCTTCGTCTAAACACATCCAATTCAACAGTCTAACGAATGGTTTCTTCTCTAAGACGTAAATAAACTAAAAAAAGTGGCGATTATATTGTGTTTTTTAACAAATCAGCACAGGCAAAAACAAAATACAGTAAAAATCAACACATTAATTCAACTATTTTTCAACCTTGTTTTTCATTTTTCTGTAAAAAAGCACGCAGATCGGTTTTCCCGGCACACTCATCAGCGAGAACAAACCGGATTTATTTTCCCTTTATTTTGCCGGATTACGCTATAATTTTGTTAATTTTATAGAAAAATTAATCATCGCATAAAAAAACGGCGTACACTTGTAATATATGAAGCACTTTCTACATAAAATACTATTTTTTTTGTTTTTCAGCTGCCTGATCATTCCTGCTGCATCGGCCCAGACGTCCGGTGACTCATTAAAACTTATACAGCTTTCCGGGGTGATCGTTTCCGATTCCGATCTGAATCCGCTTCCTTATACCACAGTTTATGATAAGACTGTCGGAAGGGGTGTCATGGCTGATTACTACGGATACTTTTCGTTTGTCACGCACCCGGGAGATACTTTGTACTTCTCCTTCTACGGGCACAAGACGTCTACCTTCATCGTTCCCGATACATTGACCGATAATCGTTATTCGATCATTCACATGATGCAGAAAGATACCATCAACCTGCCGGAAATGACCGTTTACCCATGGCCTTCCAAAGAAGATTTCGCACGGGCTTTTGTAGAAATGAACCCAACGGATGATGCCGTAAAACGTGCACAGCGTGAGCTTTCGGGAGAGAGCCTTGCATTCGCCGCTGCCCGTGTAAAAACAGACGCATCCCTCTCTCACGGGTACGCCCAGAACCAAATGTACACCCAGATTTACACACGGGGACAGGTTCCGGGGAACAACCTCTTGAATCCATACGCCTGGTCAAAGCTTGTAAAAGACTGGAAAGCAGGGAAACTGAAACGTGAATAATCCATTCTTTTCATTCATTCCATGACCAAGAACCAAGCCTGGATAGAAGCTATCCGTCCGCGCACGCTTCCTTTAAGCCTTTCGGGCATTATTTTCGGTTCCGCAATCGCATTCAGAAGCGGCTTTACGGACTGGACAATCTTCTTATTCGCCATTTTGACGACATTGCTGTTCCAGATACTGTCCAACCTGGCCAATGATTACGGAGACGGAGTAAAAGGAACGGATAACAATGACCGCGTAGGGCCGACAAGAGCTGTACAGTCAGGCGTGATTTCCCATAAAGAAATGAAATCGGCAGTTATCATTACCGCCCTGTTGAGCATTGTTTCCGCCTCGGCATTGATCTATTTCAGTTCCCGCGCAATGCCTGAAACGGTCATCTGGGTATATGCCGGGCTGACGGTGTTTTGTGTGCTGGCGGCAATTACTTATACGGTCGGGAAAAAAGCTTACGGTTATTATGGATTGGGCGACCTGATGGTATTTATTTTCTTTGGCCTGGTCAGCCTGTTGGGTGTTTATTCCCTTTATACCAAAACCTTTGACTGGAACAACCTGCTCCCGGCAACCTCCATCGGCTTGCTGAGCGTAGCTGTGCTGAACCTGAACAATATGCGGGATTATGCTTCGGACAAAAAGGCGGGGAAAAATACACTTGTGGTAAAAATGGGAGTTGACTATGCGAAAATGTACCACACATTGCTCATCCTGGCAGCTCTTATAACGTTATTCTTATTTCTTATCAAGAATCACTCAGCAATTCATTTCATTGCTTTCCTTCCGGCTGTCTCTCTCTTTTTACACCTGATGAAAGTGGCAAAAATACGGACCACCAAAGAATTTGACCCTGAATTAAAAGTCGTGGCACTGTCTACCTTCGCCATTTCGGTACTTTACTTTGCTTCAACCTGGTTTTGATGAATGCCCGTTATGAATATACACCGCTGACTTTTAAACGTCCGGCAGGAACCAGCCGTGGCACGTTGACGGTCAAACATTCCTGGCTGCTCTGTATTGAGAACAACGGAATTACCGGAACGGGAGAATGCAGCGTCATTCCGGGGCTCTCTCCTGATTTCACGACTGTTGAAGCATACGAAGAAGAGCTTGCAGCAATTGTGCGTCAAATAAATGCAGGAGAATTAACCAGTGACAATGCTCCGTTTCTTCTTCGGCACCAGCCATCCCTTCTGTTTGGAGTGGAATGTGCTTTCCTGGATCTAAGCAACGGTGGAAAAAAGATCTATTTCGATAATGCCTTCAGCAGAAAGGACAGCGCCATCCATATCAACGGGCTGATCTGGATGGGAGATGAAGCATTCATGCAGGAACAGATCACACAAAAGTTGAAAGAAGGCTTCTCTACGATAAAAATGAAGATCGGAGCCATTGATTTTGAAACAGAATTGCGCCTGCTGAAAAGCATCCGGGACCAGTACGACAGTAAAACAGTGACGCTCCGGGTAGATGCCAACGGAGCATTCAGCCCGGAAAAAGCGATGACGGTACTCAACCGCCTGGCAGAATTGGAAATTCATTCGATCGAGCAGCCGATCCGGGCAGGGCAACGGGAAGAAATGAAAAGACTCTGTTTCTCTTCCCCTCTCCCGATCGCGTTGGATGAAGAACTGATCGGGATCAGGTCCCGTGAGGAAAAAATAAAGCTGTTGTCCACGATAAAACCGCAGTTTATCATCCTGAAACCAAGCCTGCACGGAGGAGTTCACGGCTCAAAAGAATGGATCGGGCTGGCGGAGCAGCAAAAGATCGGCTGGTGGATGACCAGCGCGCTGGAATCGAACATCGGTCTGAAAGCTATTTGCGAGCTGGCCGCGGAATACATGAATCCACTTCCTCAGGGGTTGGGAACGGGCAGCTTATATGTTTCCAATTTTGAAAGCGACCTGACAGTAGAGAATGGAACGATTTTTTTAAAGAAGGGATAAATCCCGGCATTCTGAATTCACAGCTTTTTTCCATCTAAATTACTTCCTGATCTTCAGCAATAACCTGAACCACCATGGAGCGTTATCCCATTTCCAGGAATAATAGGTTTTGTCTTTTGCTCCGAAACCGGTATTAAACTGGCGGACAGTCGGAACAAACGACCCTTCAAAGCTGAATTTCTTCCCATTGCTGAACGCCCTCTTAATCGCATCATGCATCAATGCGTGCATCAAACCATTCTGTTTCCCGAATCCGTCCACTCCGCCTTTGATATAAAGTACCTCATTGTTCCATTCGATCAGGATGATTCCCGCATGGACCGTTTTCCCTTTTATCCCGTAACAGGTACAGGAAGTCCGGTCATAATGAAGCAGCAGGTTCTCAAACCGCTTAAAATCAACTTCCTTCAATGAAGTTACTTTTTCCCTGAGTTCGGAAACAACCAACGGTAAAACCGCTTCCATTTCCATCTTTTCAATCGAAAGCCCGGTTTTTTCAAACTTTTTGATGCTGCGTTTGGCTTGAGAGCCCAGCTCGATATCATCTATGGTATCAAAGCATTGGTATACCAGTTCCCTGCTGGCTGAAAACAACAGCTGGTTCGTGTTGAAATCTGCCCGTTTAAAACGTTTTTTCAAAAGTGCCTCCACCCGGGTAAAATCATCCGGCTTCTCCCCCATCCAATCCAGCGCGCGAATGAAATTCGGGGTAAAAATCCCTTTTACTCCCAGGCGAACCGAGTACGGAACAGCCAGCGCTCCGCGGTAATCTCCTAATACAACAGTGCACCAGTTCTCCGAAAGCGCATCCAGGTAATCAGCCTGATTGTAAACAGACGCTCCTGTCTTCTGTACAAGTTCATCCCATCGTTCTTTGTCGATGGCGTTACGTTCAATGATCTTTACCTGGTCCAACATCCGGGATTTATATTAGCTTTGAGCTGTAAATTTACCCAAATTTTGAAAATGGAAATCGAACGCAAGTTTTTAGTCAACGAGGAGCTCTGGAAGCACGTGAAAAAAGGAAACGGGAAACACATCCGGCAAGGGTATTTCACTTCCAGTGAACATTACAGTGTACGTGTACGGACAAAAGGAGAACAAGCGTTCCTGACGGTAAAAGGAACACGTGAAGGAATTTCCAGGGATGAATTTGAATACGAGATCCCCTATCCGGACGCCTTGTTCATGCTGGAGCGCTACACACAACCTTACCTCGAAAAGACCCGGTATGAAGTGAAATTTGAAGGAAAAATCTGGGAAATAGATGAGTTTCACGGGAAATTAAGCCCGCTGATCCTGGCGGAAGTGGAACTAAATTCCGAAGATGAAGCCATTCAATTACCCGGATGGGTAATGGAAGAAGTAAGCACGAATCCGGATTATTTCAATTCCAACATTATAAAGCGCCTGAATTCTTAAGGGACCGGAAATCATTTCCTGATGGCTGTTCAAAGATTCTCAGGTCAAACAGATGCACCATGGATAAAATGTGGTCGAAAATATCGGATTGCACCGATTCATATTCCACCCAGACCTTTGTCCTTGTAAAACAATAGACTTCCAGCGGAATTCCCGTATCCGTCGGTTCCATCTGCCGGACCATCAACGGCATATCGTGGTTGATTTCAACTTTGTGGCGCAGGTAATGTTCAATGTATTTTCTAAAGATTCCCAGGTTGGTCTGCCGTCTTCCGTTGATCGCATTGGCACCGATAAAGCCGTTTTCTTCATTGTACCGCCTGATCTCCTGCTGGCGCTTCGTAATGAATTCTTTCAGTACATTGATCTCTTTCAGCCGTTCGATCAAATCATCATCGGCAAATTTGACCGTATCAATGTTGATCCGGATCGAACGCTTGATCCTTCTTCCATCCGATTCAACCATTCCCCGCCAGTTCTTGAACGAATCTGAAACCATCGCATAGGTCGGAATCGTAGTGATTGTCCGGTCGAAATTGCGTACTTTTACTGTTGCAAGGCTGATTTCCTCTACTGTTCCGTCTGCTCCGTATTTTTCCATGGTTACCCAGTCACCGATCCGCACCATATCGTTTGCTCCCAGCTGAAGGCTTCCCACGAATCCCAGGATGGTGTCCTTGAATATCAGCAAAACAATCGCTGAGGCTGCTCCCAATGATGCAAAGAACGTCCCGGGCGTTACTCCTGTGAGCAACCCGATGACTACTACTCCCAGCACAATGCTCACCGTAATTTTAATTACCTGGATATACGATTGCAGCGGCTTGTCCTTAAATGCGGGACGATCCTCCAGTATATCTCTTAATGCCGATAAAAAACGGTTGATGATAATGATAAAAGCGATAATAATGAATGACTCGGTAAGCTTGTTGGCGATGCTCTGCAATTTGGGATAATTGTAAAATACAATGGAAAAAAAATACTCCATGAACATCAGGGGAATCAGGTGGGCAACTGCACGGAAGAACTTATTTTTGAGTAAATAATCATCCCATTTGGTCTTTGTTCTGTCAAAGAACAAAAATGTCACCCGGATCAGCAGGAAACGGGAAACGTACCAGATAACCAGGCAAAGTATAAAAAAGGCGATGAACATTCCGGCCGTCCAGAAAGGAGCGTGGAAATCATATGCCTGAGAATCAAAAACAGTTTCCCCATTGGAAGTGTGTTCATACAAACTCCGTATCCAATTAATTATTTTCTCTCTCAAATCCATTCCTCTTTTTCCTGCAAAAATAAGACTTTGTACTGTAAGGCAGGAAAAAATACCGCTCGATTGTAGTTTTAATATACTGCCAGGTTAGCTGCACCGGAATCTTTATCCCCGAAAAGGCTGCTTCTTCCAGTAGGAATCCGTAAATTCACGATCACATACAAGAAGAAAAGATGAAAACAGATGGTTTTAATTTCAGCTTCCCCATCCAGATGAGATGGAATGACCTGGACGCCCTGGGACATGTCAACAACAGTGTTTATGTAACGTATTTTGAGATCGCCAGGGGACAATTCATGCTCAACGCCTGCCCCTCCTGGGACTGGACAAAGGACATGTTCTTAATTGCCAATGTGCATGTTGATTTCCTGAAAGAGTTGCTTTTAACTTCAACGACTCCGCTGGTGCATGTGAGAACAGTAAAGATCGGTGGAAAAAGCTTCGTCCTGGAATACATCATTACATCCGGAAAAGGAGAAGAAACGATCATTCATGCCAGGGGAACGACTACACAGATCATGTTCGATATGAAGACGCGGCAGACAATCGAGATCCCCGAACGGGTGCGCGCCTCCCTCCGGGAATTCGATCAGCCGGAGGAATGAAAGGCATCATTTTTACATTCAAATAATTTTCATTTATTGCGAAATGCGGGAAATAAATCCGTAAATTCGCCATGCGATAATTTATTATTTATAAAAACCAAAGAATAGTTATGAGCTACGATATTATAGTTATTGGTTCAGGACCAGGCGGATACGTAACAGCGATCAGGGCTTCTCAGCTGGGATTGAAAACAGCTGTTGTTGAACGGGACAACCTGGGAGGTATCTGTCTGAACTGGGGATGTATCCCGACAAAAGCATTATTGAAAAGTGCAAACGTCTTTGAATACCTGACACATGCTTCCGATTACGGGATCCAGGTAAAAGATGCAAAAGCAGATTTTGGCGCAATGGTGGAAAGAAGCCGTGGTGTTGCCAATGGAATGAGTGCCGGAATCCAGTTCCTGATGAAGAAAAATAAAATCGATGTCATTAAAGGAACAGGTGTTGTTAAACCAGGGAAAAAAGTAGCTGTAACGGGTGAAGACGGAAAAGTAACGGAATATTCAGCTTCAAAAGGGATCATTATTGCTACCGGTGCACGTTCGCGCCAGCTGCCTAATCTTCCGCAGGATGGAGAGAAGATCATCGGTTACCGTGAAGCAATGACTTTAAAGAGCCAACCTAAAAAAATGGTTGTTGTGGGCTCAGGAGCTATTGGTGTTGAGTTCGCTTATTTCTACAACGCGATCGGAACAGAAGTAACCATTGTTGAATACCTGCCTAACATCGTTCCGATCGAGGACGAAGAAGTATCCAAACAACTGGAAAAATCATTCAAAAAGGCGGGCATCAAAATCATGACAGGATCTTCTGTCGAGAAAGTAGAGACATCAGCAAAAGGCTGTACCGTTTTCATCAAGACAGAAAAAGGAGAAGAGAAGCTGGAAGCGGATGTTGTTCTTTCTGCGGTTGGAATAGAAGCAAACATTCAGAATATCGGGTTGGAAGAGATCGGGATCGTTACTGACAAAGGGCGTATCCTGGTAAACGATTTCTACGAAACCAATATTCCGGGATACTACGCAATCGGGGATGTAATCCCTACTGCTGCGCTGGCACACGTCGCTTCTGCGGAAGGAATCATCTGTGTAGAGAAAATCGCGGGTCATCACCCGGAACCTCTGGACTATGGCAACATCCCGGGATGTACTTACTGTTCTCCTGAGGTCGCTTCTGTTGGTATGACAGAAAAAGCGGCGAAAGAAGCGGGATACGAGATCAAAGTGGGTAAATTTCCTTTCTCCGCTTCCGGAAAGGCAAGTGCTGCCGGAGCGAAGGACGGATTTGTAAAATTGATTTTCGACGCTAAATACGGAGAATTACTAGGCGGGCATCTAATCGGGGCAAATGTAACTGAAATGGTCGCTGAGCTGGTTGCCGTAAGAAAACTCGAAACAACAGGGGAAGAACTGATCAAAACCGTTCACCCTCACCCGACCATGTCTGAAGCGATTATGGAGGCAGCCGCTGCTGCATACGGAGAAGTGATCCACTTGTAATTCGCATTTGACCATATTATATTGAAAAGCCGGTGAAACTTATTTCACCGGCTTTTTTTATTTTATTTTCCCATTGTTCTTTGTTGCACTGCTCGTTGCCACTCACAGATCCAGTCCTCCCCATCCTGTATCAGCAAATAAGAAACCAGGAGGCCTGCTAAAAGAGTAAGCCGGTTATTATCATCTTTCAGAACTGCACACCAAAGAGAAAGGCTGCTCTTGCGAACAGCCTTTCCACTATTGATTATTCTTAATCCTAGTGTTTAATTACACGGATCATTCTTTCAGAATTATTTCCAGCAATGCGGATCATATACACGCCACTCTCCACATCTGTCAGATTAACATCTGTAACAGTAGCAGTAATTTCCTTAGCCGGACGAACAACACGTCCGTTCAGATCGATCACTTCAAAGGTATAATCTGATCCAGGTATTCCGGAAATCTGGAATTTACCAGTATTCGGGTTCGGAGCAATCGTTACATTTTCAAGCAATGAAACATCATCCAATCCGAGGAAGTCGCAGTTCTGGATATTCACGATCACTTCAGAAGTGTCGGCATCACAGACACCGTTGCTTACAACGTACTTATAGATTGATTGCCCGATCAATGTTCCTGTCTGGAAATAAGAGCCTGTCAATGGTGTTCCGTTAGGAGTATACCAGGTTCCACCAAAATCAACAGTTCCGCCCAGCCCTCCGTACAGATCGATCATCTGGTTCTTACAAACTGTAAGCATTCCGTCCGTACCTGCAGAAGAAGGGTTGAATACATTCACTGTAGCAATGGTTGTATCTGAAGCACAAGCTGTAGTAACAACATAGGAAACATCGTATGAGCCAGCCGCTAAAGTAGAAACATTCATATCTGATCCGTTAATAATTCCCGGATTGGCATCAAAGATCCAGTTACCATGTGTATAGTCAGAAGTAATCACTGAATTAAGGTCGATCGTGCCATCCTGATTACACACATCAGCTGTACCATCTGTTCCCGGCACAGGTACGCAGATATCAACACATACATCATCAATGAATACATACCAGCCATCCAAGCCTCCCGGTGGAACATGGAACGCAATGTATACGTCTCCTGAATACGCACTCAGGTTAACGGATGTATCCTGGTAAGTAGTATTGGAAATGGTCATCAGAGGAAGGATTACTTCTGTAAAATCCGCAGCTGCGGCTCCTGTTGTCGACAATACGACACGGAAATCGTTTGGTTCACTGCTGCTTCTTGCCCTGTAATGAAAGGACAATATTTCATTTCCGGTAAGGGTCATCCTTGGCAACACCAGGTAATCGTCATTATTTCCTCCGTTGCCATCTGTGTACAAACCGGCAGACTGAGTCCCGGAATTAGCATATCCCGTATATACACCCCAAATATCTGAATCCAGGTTTGCATTAATAATCCTCCAGCAACCCAATGCATCTATGTCCTCGAAATCCTCACAGAAACCGATAGCAGGAATGGAAGAACAGTCTGTCAGCGCTTCAATCGGTCCTGCCCAGCTGCTCAAATCTCCACCTCCACAATCTGCTTGTACATACACATCGTATTCTGTGTTTTCTGTCAGTCCGTTAATTGTATATGAAGTAGTTGTAGCAACATCCGATCCGATCTGGTTTGCATCTCCAGGAGTAAAGCCAGGAGCCCCCCAAACTACATTCCAGGAAGTTTCCGAATTCTGTGCAGTCCATGAAATCTCTATCGTTTCATCTGTTACATTTTCAAGTGTCAATGCATCAGGAACCAGACATGTAGGAGGCACAACACAATTCACAACAACATCAAACGGAGTATAACTAGACGAGCTGCATGTATTAGAACCATCGGCGTTGATAACCAGCGACAATTGTCCTGTAGTGCTGACAATCGGCCCTACAGTTGAATAGTCCGATAGACCTCCCCCTGTAAGCGCTCCATAAATAATGTTTCCTGTACCATTGAGTCCGTCGTATACGATTACTTCGTCACAGCAGGTTTCAACTCCTCCTGCAAGAAATACAAGTTCAGCCCAGTTTCCTGTAGTTGCTGAAAAGCTCAATAAAACTTCCTGTGTACTGTTCTGACTGTAGCACAATCCCGTGATGGTATCTCCACATTCAGGTGACGTTGTTATTGCCACCACATTTCCCCATTCACTAAGACCATCTACGTCGCAATCAGCCTGAACGTAAATGTCATAAGAAGTGGATGAAGAAAGGCCTTGTACAGTATAGGAATTAGTTGTAGCCACATCTGAGCCTAACTGGTTCGCATCTCCAGGAGTAAACCCGGAAGTTCCCCATACAATATTCCATTCTGTTTCCGTTCCACCTGCTGTCCAGGTAATATCAGAAAAATCAGACCCGACAGAAGTCGCAGTAACTAAAGTCGGCTTAGGACAAGTAGTAGGTTCATCAATCTTTACATTATCCAGTAAGATATCGTTGTAGAATGCCCATCCAGTTGGTGCCGCTGTCTTGTCAACAATAAAACGTACTTGCACAACGGTTCCTGAAAAAGCAGGTAAAGGGAATTCCAGCTCTCTCCACTGGTTGCTGCTGGTATTGTCGGTATAGATCTGTGTCCACGCTCCTGACTGTTCCCGTGCCTCTACTGTAATGATGTTATTCGGATACGTCTGAAGATTATTGGAAAAATAATCGAAAAACAAAGTCGGAGTTGTCAATGAAGCCACATCAATCCATGGAGAAATCAGTGTTACATCTGAAATAGTTGAAGGGTCGCTTCCGTCTACCCATGCAAACGTACCATTCGGGCGTGTATTACCACTCGCGTAATCTACCGTTCCTGAAAACTTCCACAATCCATTCGCTACGGTATTGGAAGACGTATTCGTCCAGCAAGCCGGTAATGAACCTGCAGAGAATTGTTCTAAGAAAGGAGCAGTAAATATACCACACGCTGTTTGCACGGAAATCAATATCCACTGACTCTCATCTCCGGCGCCACAATCGGCCTGAACATATACATCATACGTGGTAACAGGAGATAACCCTGAAATGGAATGAGAAGCAGCACTTACGGATGCACTGTCCAACCCTGTTCCGGTTCCGGGAGTAAACCCGGAAGCCCCCCATTCAACGTTCCATGCCGTTTCCGTTCCCCCCGGAGTCCAGGAAAGATCAACAGAGTTTTCCGTGATATTTGAAGATGTCAATCCGGTTGGAGCCGGACACGTCGGCACTTCGCCAATAGTAACATCATCGATATTCACTCCTCTTGCCCAGTTGGAAGTACCTTCAAATGCAACATAGTAATCAGCCGAAGGAGATGGTAAAGCCAACGATACCTCGGTCCAGGATGTATGTTCATCTGTGTAAGCAGGTCCGATCTGTGTCCATGGATCGCCTGCGGCACTCTTATAGTAAATCCTCAGCTCATCTATATCCCCAACCCAGTTAGTATTTGCAAAATAAAAGGTTAACTGAGGTGCAGTTAAAGACGTTAAATCAAGCTGCGGAGTAACCAATTTTGTTGTCGGACCTGTAGTAGCAACCCTGAACTCAGCCATTCTCGCTCCTGTTCTCGGTGTTATCGTATTGTTTCCGTTGGCAGTCACTGTGGACCAGTTTGTCGATCCGGAAACGATCTCATTTGTCCAGCCGGAAGGCAGAGACGTGGCATTAAACCCCTCGGTAAAAGGGTAAGATGTAATCTGTCCTAATAGTGCAAAATTCAGCCCAAAGGCGAACAATGCAAGCGTCGAACAGACGGCAATTTTGTAAAACTTTCTCATAAGTTGAAATTTTAGATTATCATTCAAACATAGTACTTTTTCAATAAAAAATAAAGTTTTGTTAAAAAAATGTTAAACAATATTGAAAACTATCTGCCTGATCTGACAACAAAAAAGGCTGCCCATTGGTATGGACAGCCTTTCGTTAAGCTATTTGTTTTATTATCCGGGATTTTATTGTTTGATCACACGAATCATTCTTTCGGAATTGTTTCCTGCAATACGAACAATGTACACACCTCTTTCCACATCTGAGATGTTAACATCCGTAACAGTAGAAGTGATTGGTTTAACAGCGCTGATAACACGTCCGTTTACATCAACTACTTCGTACGTATAGTTCATTCCAGGAATTCCCGTGATCTGGAATACACCGGCATTCGGGTTTGGAACAATGGTCACATTGTCCAGAAGTGATACGTCATCCAATCCAAGGAAATCACAGTTCTGGATATTTACCATTACCTCTGAAGTATCGGCAGGGCAGGCACCATTGCTGACTACATATTTGTAAACAGTCTGTCCAACCAATGTTCCTGTCTGGAAATAAGAGCTGGTCAATGGTGTTCCGTTTACAGTATACCAGGTTCCGCCAAAATCAACAGTTCCACTCAATCCTCCGAACAAATCGATCATCTGGTTCTTACAAGCTGTAAGCATTCCGTCTTCTCCCGCAGAAGAAGGGTTAACAACGTTAACTGTGGCGATGGTTGTATCAGATGTACAAGCCGTCGTTATAACATACATCAGTTCATAAGCACCATTTGCCAATGTAGACACGTCGAATGACGAACCGTTCAGCAGGCCCGGGTGTGTAGCAGAACTCCAGGTACCATGCGTATATGGTGATGTAATAACCGTATTCAGATCAACGGTTCCATCCAGACGGCATACGTCCGCATCTCCGTCAATTCCGGCAACCGGTGTACACACATCAACACATACATCATCAATGTACAGGTAATATCCGTCCAATCCTCCCGCAGGAACATGGAACGCAATGTAAACGTCACCTGAATAAGCGCTCAGGTTAATGGATGTATCCTGGTAAGTCGTATTGGAAATCGACATCAAAGGAAGGATTACTTCCGTAAAATCCGCAGCGTCAGATCCCGTTGTTGATAATACGACACGGAAATCGTTTGGTTCACTGCTGCTTCTTGCCCTGTAATGAAATGTCAATATTTCATTTCCGGTAAGGGTCATCCTTGGCAACACCAGGTAATCGTCATTACTTCCTCCATTGTAATCTGTGTACAGACCAGCAGACTGATTCCCGGAATTAGCATATCCTGTATAGATACTCCAGGCATCTGAATCTGAATTTGCATTGATAACCGCCCAGCAGTCCAACGCATCTGAAGATTCAAAATCTTCACAGAAACCGATTGCAGGAATTGCTGTACAAGCAGTCAATGCTCCAACCGGACCTGTCCAGTAGCTCAAGTCTCCTGACCCGCAATCTGCCTGAACATATACATCGTATGTCGTGTTTTCGGTCAGTCCGCTAATGGTATATGAAGTAGCTGTAGCAACATCTGATCCGATCTGGTTAGCATCCCCTGGTGTAAACCCGGAAGTTCCCCATATCACGTTCCATGAAGTTTCTGTTCCCCCCGGCGTCCAGGAAACCGTTACTGTTTCATCCGTTACGTCGTCAAGCGTCAATGCCAGCGGAGCATAACATGAAATATCTTCTACAAAAAGTGTAAAATCTACATAGTTACCATTGGAAGAAGGACCACATGCGGTAATAGCACCTGACCATGAATTGGCAATACGCATCCTGTAATTACCTGAAGCCTGACCTGAAGGAATCATAAAAGATCCTGAGTTATTGCTTGCATACGTTGTAGTGGCAAGAATCGTTTCACCTGCATCAGAGAAATCCAGGTCGTTGTTCCAGTCTACCCAGATATAGAAATAATTGGTACCTCCGCTCGGAGTGATGGTATAATTCACCTGGTTGTTAGGATACGTATTCAATACTGTAGAAGTACTATCAACATAGCCAACTCCAGAAGATGCGGAGTAGTTGATGTTTGTCAATGCATTCGTCGTTACAAATGTTGAAACATAATAGTTTGTCGCTCCTGTTGGTACACAGTGACCTGTATAAACTGTAAGAGGGCCTACCCACTCACTCAGGTTCCCTGAACCACAGTCAGTCTGAACATAAACGTCATAACTTGTCTCTGAATTCAATCCTGTAATTGCATGTGAAGCCGCAGTTACTGTTTCGCTGCCTACTTCATTTGCATCACCAGGTGTAAATCCTGAAAGTCCCCAGATTACATTCCATTGTGTTTCTGTTCCTCCGGGAGTCCATGAAACATCAAACGAGTTTTCAGTAGTGTTTGAAGATACCAGAGCGGAAGGAACAATACAAGCAATCTGAGTAATGGAAATATTATCTACCGCAGCAGGTGGATTTGTTCCGGTCCCACCATCATTTCTCCATTCAAATACCAGTTTTGCTGTCGTACCTGCATAGGAATCAGGAATTGTATAGGAAGCAGTCGTCCATGCGGTAGTCGTCTGGTGATTACCTCCCAACTGCAACGATCCGGGAATGTTTGTTGCAGAAACCTGGGTACCAGGGGTCGGATTAGCCGTTGCAGGAATCAACCACACTCTCAGGTAATCATAACCACTTTCTCCGGCAGATTTCCAGTCAAATTCCAGTGTAAATGGATTACCGGCAGGAAATGCAAATGTTTTTGTCGCATGAACAACCGATGCAGCACTGCTGATCGTATATGCATTTGTTACACCATTATCATTGGTAACATATAAGCTGTTCGCAGGATTTCCCGTAGCGGATCCTATGAACCACTTATTTGTCTGGCTTCCGTTACTCAATACCCACTCAGAGGTAGAGAAATCGTCCGAATACGGCAAGGAAGCAGGTGTTTGAATCGTTGTCACTGAAATCGGTCCGGTCCATAAACTTTCGTCACCAGATCCACAATCTGCCTGAACGTATATCTGGTAAGTTGTCTGTTCACTCAAACCATTCACTGTAGTTGTAGTTGCCGTTACAGAAGCACTACCGATTTCAGCACCCGTACCAGGAATAAATCCAGGCGCTCCCCACTCGATGTTCCATGCGGTTTCTGTTCCTCCAGGAGTCCAGGAAAGATCAACAGAGTTGTCAGTAATATTTGAAGCAGTTAAAGCTGTTGGAACAAGACATGTTATTTCCGTAAAAGCAATGTTGTCTACTGCCGCTGGAGGGTTTGTCCCAACGCTTCCGTCATTTCTCCATTCAAACACAATTTTAACAATGGAACCCGCATAAGAAGCAGGAATTTCAAGATTAGCTGTCTGCCATGCCGTCACTCCATTCAGGTATTGGTTACTTATCCGCACAGCTCCAGGAGTGTTACCTGTTGTAATGGCTGTTCCCGGAGTAAGTGCAGCTGAGGCAGGAACCAGCCATACTCTCAGATAGTCACTCGTAGATTCGCCATTGGCTTTCCAATCAAATGAAAAGTTAAATGGCATCGTTCCTGCAGGCAGTTCAAATACTTTAGAGGCATGAACAGTTGAAGAGGCCCCACTGATCGTATATGCATTTGTTGTTCCTCCATCATTGGAAATGTACAAGCCATTTACAGGATTTCCTTCTGCCGCACCTACATACCATGCATTGGCCTGGCTTCCGTTACTCAATACCCACTCAGAAGTAGAGAAATCGTCTGAATATGGCAAAGAAACAGGTAGCTGAATCGTTGTTACCGAAATCGGACCAACCCAGAAGCTTTCGTCACCAGCGCCACAATCCGCCTGAATATAGATATCGTATGTGGTAGCATCACTTAGTCCACTAACCGTAGCTGATGGAGCGGCAGAAACATCACTTCCCGCTTCGGCACCCGTACCAGGAGTAAATCCAGGGGTTCCCCATTCAATGTTCCAGGCAGTTTCCGTGCCTCCCGCTGTCCAGGTCAGGTCCACAGAATTGTCAGTGATATTGGAGGAAGCCAGGGCCGACGGCACAGGGCATGTTGCCAGTGTTCCTTCAAACTGAATCTGAGGAACATTGGAACCTCTGTAATTTGCAGCCAGCGGAGCGGCAGGATCAATGTTATTGGTAGCGCCATCTATCCTCGCTAAAATTCCTGTATTTGCACCAGAGGTGAACGATCGGAATGTCGGAGCAGAAGTATATCCCATCGTGTTTTCATCGATTGCCACTACAATATTTCCTCCGGTGTAATTAAATGGAGTTGTAAAAGTAATTTCGAACCAGTCATTCGCTACAGGAGTTATCACTCCATTAAACACCTCTGTCAATTCAGCCAAAGGAACCCAGTCTGTAGCAGAGGTAAAAGCTGTTTTTGACGTATTCCCTAAAAGGACTGTCCAGTTATTCCAAACACTTGCTGTACCAACAGAAGTACAATAATAACGGATTTTTGTAATCGGACCTGTAGTTCCACCGGCAGCAATATACTGAGCTGCAGTTACGATCTGCTGACTATAACTGAAATCATAGTTTGTAACCGGGATTGCCTGGCTACCAGTACTGGTCGACGTACCAGATCCAATCTGGATAGTCCCTAACTGTCCGAATACTGCGAAATTCAGCCCAAAGGTGAACAACGCAAGCATTGAACAAAAGGTGAGTTGATAGAATTTTCTCATAAATGATAAATTTTAATTTTGCACAAAAATAAGCTATTTTTAATGAAAAAATAACACTCCTGCATCAAAAGTTATTCACAAAAACAAGAATAAAAACTCCCTGAAAATCAACAAATTAGATTGTTAAAAATTGCAATTTTTGAATTTTATAACAAAAACAATTATTAAATCATTATTTTTTAACAACACGCACTACAACTGGTTCCGGTTGCCCGTGTGGGAATTAAAGAAATCCCAGCTCCAGCTTCGCTTCTTCGCTCATCATATCTTTGTCCCAGGGCGGGTCAAAAACAATGACAACTTTCGTAGAGTTGACTCCCTCGACAGCACTGACCTTATCTTCCACTTCCTTCGGAAGGGATTCTGCAACAGGACAGTTCGGAGAGGTCAGCGTCATATCAATGGTCACATTCTGATCTCCATCGATCCTCACTTCATAGATCAATCCCAGTTCATAGACATCCACAGGGATCTCGGGGTCGTAAATGGTCTTCAATACCTCCACGATCTTATTTTCCAACTCAACCATAACTGCCGTTATTATTTCAGCACGTGAAGCGCCGACATTTTTAATTGTTTCACCATACTTAACAAACCGTTTGCCCGGGTCGGGGACAAATGCTCCTGCAGCCCGATCGCCGGGATGAAGTGCAAATCTGTCTTTACGATATTTTCAGGAGTTTCACCATCCAGCACACGAATCAGCAAGGCAATGATCCCCTTCGTGATAATCGCATCCGAATCGGCGGTGAAAAACATTCTCCCGTCCTTAAATTCAGAATCGACCCATACACGTGACTGACAGCCTTCAATGAGCCGGTTATCCGTTTTTTTGCTTTCATCGATCAATGGCAGGTCTTTCCCCAGCTCGATGATGTATTCATATTTGTCCATCCAATCCTCATAGATGGAAAAATCATCGATTATCTCCTGTTGTTTCTCTTCAATTGTCATACGCTCCCTCTCTATCTCAACATTCCAACACTTCTGTTCAAGGCATTCAAAAATACTTCGATCTCTTCCCTTGTATTGTAAAAAGCGAAACTGGCCCTTACCGTACCCGGTATCCCGAAACGATCCATCAGTGGCTGTGTACAATGATGCCCTGTCCTGACGGCAATCCCCTGTTTGTCCAGCAAGGTCCCGATATCAAACGGATGCAGGCCGTCCACGAAGAACGAAACAACACTTGTCTTTTCCTTCGCTGTACCAATGATTCTCAGCCCTTCTGTTTTCAACAGTTCTTCCTGGGCAAAATCCAGCAGTCCGGCTTCGTGCCGGTGAAGCGCTTCCGTATCCAGTCCAGATAAATACTGCAAGGCCGTACCTGTCGCGATTCCTCCGATGATATGAGGTGTCCCTGCTTCAAATTTAAACGGAAGCTCATTGTATGTCGTTTTTTCAAACGTTACCTTCGCGATCATATCTCCCCCACCCTGGTACGGAGGCATTTCATTGAGAATTTCTTCTTTCCCGTACAAAACACCTGCCCCGGTAGGGCCAAAGGCCTTGTGGCTTGAAAAAACGTAAAAATCACAATCCAGCTCCTGCACGTTGATCGGTAAGTGCTGAATGGACTGCGCTCCATCGATCAGTACTTTCGCTCCGGCTGCATGCGCTTTACTGATCATCGTTTTAACAGGGTTGATCGTTCCCAGTGTATTACTGATGTGTGTTACAGCAACCAGTTTTGTGCGATCAGACAGCAACCGTTCAAATACATCCAGGTCCAGCTCTCCGTTGTCAAGCACCGGAATCACGTTCAGCTTCAGTCCTTTTCGCTCACACAGCATCTGCCAGGGAACAATATTGGAGTGATGCTCCATTCCGCTGATGATGATCTCATCTCCCGGTTTTAAAAGCTCTCCGAAACAGGTCGCCACCAGGTTAATGCCATCAGTGGTTCCCTTTGTGAAAATGATCTCGTGATCGTATTTTGCATGAATAAACTGCTGTACAATTTTGCGTGCTTCTTCATACGCATCGGTCGCTTGTTGACTCAGGAAATGAACTCCTCTGTGAATATTGGCGTTCTCTGATGTATAATAGTTCGTAATCGCATCAATAACTACCTGAGGTTTTTGTGAAGTCGCTCCATTGTCAAAATAGATCAGTGGCTTCCCGTATACTTCACGGTGAAGTGCGGGGAATTGCCGGCGGATCGACTCAATATCCAGTATTTTTTTGTCCAGTGCTACCATAATATCTGCAAAGTTACAAAAACCCTTTGTTTCGAATTATTCTAAATAAGAATAAAATTGTTTTAAAGCCGGAAAATAAAGTACGGAGCACAAGAAACAGAAGCGATCATGAAAAAATACACACTCTGTTTCTTCAAGCATTAAAAATAAAATGCAATAAAACCACTACTAATCAATTCATTATAAATTTTAACAAAATTTTTATAGTACTATGTATTGCAAAATACCATCTTATGTATATATCTTTGTATAAAATTCTAAAAGAATGAATGTTGAGAATACACAAGCACAGATGAGAAAAGGGATTCTGGAATATTGTATTCTGGCGATTCTGAAAAAAAGAGAAGCTTATCCTTCGGAAATACTGGATGAAATGAAAGAAGCCAGATTAATCGTAGTGGAAGGCACATTGTACCCGTTGCTGACCCGGTTAAAGAACGCTGCGCTTTTAAGTTACCGGTGGGAAGAATCTCCGTCAGGGCCGCCGAGAAAATATTTCGCAATCACCGATTCCGGGAAAGAGTTCCTGGAAAAATTAAATCAAACATGGAGCGAACTGAACGCTGCAGTAGTAAAAATCACAAACTAATTGACGATGAATAAGACAACTTCCATACACATCAAAGGGTTTCCGTTCATAATAGAGGAAATTGCCTACAGCCGGCTGGAAAACTACCTGAACCGCCTGAAATCCACTTTGGGAGGACAGGAAGGAGCCGATGAGATCCTTGAGGATATTGAGCTTCGTATCGCCGAGCTGCTCAACGCCAAATTAACACCGTTCAAACAGGTGATCGATGACAATGACATCATTGATGTACTGAATACATTGGGAGATCCTTCCGATTATGCAGAACATGACGGTTCCGATCCTGCCGGGGAAACGGATCATGCTTACGAAGACACCAGGGATCACCGTGAAAGAAGACTGTACCGCGATACAGAATCCGGTTACATCGGAGGGGTTTGCGCCGGGCTGGCCGGTTATTTCAACATCGACCCGACGATTATCCGCCTGCTCTGGGCTGCCGCCTTTTTCCTGGGGGGTGTCGGGCTGTTCTTCTACATCATTCTCTGGATCATTATCCCGAAAGCAACTTCGTCCATTGACAGGCTGCGCATGAAGGGAAAACCGATCAATGTCGACACAGTAAAGGAAGAGGTGGAACGGGCCGCAAAGAACGTATCCGATAAATCGAAGCACTTTGCCAACGAACTCAAGAACGATACACGGTTACGGGAAGGTTTTTCAACGTTTAAAAAGATCATAAGGGCAGGATTCGGCATTTTCCTGCTGTTCATCGGAATTTCCGCGCTGACGCTCTTCATCACGCTTGTCTTCGGAACACCCCAGTTCCTGCCGGCAGCTACCGACAGCGGCTTCTTATCGGTCAATTCCTTCGCAAAGCTGATCTTCAATGAACCTGTTGACAACCAACTCGCATGGATGAGCTTCTACATCAGCTCGCTTTCATTCGTTATTTTCTTCCTGCTAGGAGGCTTTGCAACCTTGTTCAACCTAAAAAACAAATGGTATCGCTATGTCAACTTTTTCCTGGTGATCGCGGGAATAACCGGCTTTATACTCGGAATAATCGTAGCTTCAAGAACAGGAAGGGATTATGCCATCCCTGTTGAAATCGAGAAGAACGTTAAAGAGGTAGAAGGCTCTTCACTTACCGTCCTGACAAAAACAACGGAAGTGCGGCTACAGGATGATTATAAGATAAAGAGAAGAAACCTGTGGAACATCTACATTTCGCAGAATACTGTCACTGAATATGGCATCACCATCCGGTACCAGGTTTCCCAGGACAGCCTGTACCACGTCGACATCAAGAAAAAAGCACATGCACACACGTTCGACCTGGGTGAACAACGGGCCAAGAACATCGAATACGATTACGAAGTGAGGAATGACACGCTGATCTTACCGGCCTATTTTACCTATCCGGACTCTGACAAACTGCGGAACCAGGATGTAACGGTCCTGATCTCCGTTCCCAGGGGAAAAACAGTTTCCGTAGCGGGAGAAACCGTCGACCTGGATAAAAAATACATGGATGATGACGAAGACGTGGAATACGAACGAAAAAAACAACGCGGGAAAATCCGTGGTGACGGCACTTACAGACACAAAGATTAACATTCAGGATCCCCGGCTGACCGGGGATTTTTGTTTTTTTGGCACTATTTTAACAAATGTAAAATGCCGCATTGCCTATCTTTGTGGTATAGCAAGAAGCGTTTTGTATGAGCAGGTTCATTCTTTTACAGGTTTTCTTCATCAGTCTTTCAGCAGTTTTCGGCCAGAAAACAGAACGTCATTTCAAAGGAACGTCTTATCCGTATTACCTGTATTTGCCGGAGGACAGCATTTTAAACAATAATCCTCCTGTATTGGTTTTCCTGCACGGGAGAAGCCTGTCGGGCACCAACCTGGAAAGCCTCAAAAGATATGGTGTCATGAGCGAGATCATCAAGGGAAGGCATTTCCCCGCGATCGTGATCGCTCCGCAGACCAACAACGGCTGGAAACCTCAGCTGATCAAAGAAGTCATCGATAAAGTCCGTGCCCAGTATTCCACAGATACCACACGGCTGTATGTGATCGGTATGAGCATGGGCGGTTACGGAACCATTAACTTCACCGGAACTTACCCTGACATGGTAGCTGGTGCCGTAGCGATGTGCGGAGGCGGTGACCTGCACCTGGCGGAAGGGTTGTCAAAGGTTCCGCTCTGGATCCGTCATGGCGACAAAGATTATGTGACACCGGTAAGCGAATCCCAGAAGATCGTCAACGCCATCAGAAAATTCTCCGGTGAGAACCTCATCTTTACAATTGACAAAGGGCTGGATCACGGAGATATGGCCCGTTTTTTCAGAGGAACCGAAGTATATGACTGGCTGTTCAGGTTGCAGAAAAAGCAGTAAGTAATGCGTCGGACAGGTTATACTTTCATTCTCAACCGGAACTTTGCTTTGGCTTTGATTCCCAGGTAAGCATCGGCAGGAATTCCTACCATCTGGTTGGCCGAAGTAACAGGATTCGGTGTATCGAACACAGCTTCCACAATGATCTTCCTGATGGTATTGATCTTATCAACGACCTGGCTATTCAGCGGAATTTCAACCGAACTTTTCTTGTGCATCAACCCTGCCGGGTTCAGCGAACCGTAAAGAGCTGATTCTATTTTCTGTGTACCGTCAACGACTTCAACAACAGTTCCGTACTCATCCAGGAACAGCAGTTTCAGCTGACCGGAAAAAGGAAATGCATTATCAAGATCCAGTTGAAGCACTCCATTTTCGATGTGGGATTTATCCTTATTCTGCTCAATGTTCAGGTCAAACGTATCCCGGATGGTCAGCGCATTCATTTGAATGGCCAGTGGCATCTGTGCTTCTATTGTCATTCTCAGGCGGCTCTGCGGAAATACTTCATTCCATCCTCCGGATGTATTGCCCCAGGGATTGATGTTGATCTTATAACCGATCTCGTTTACAGCACCCAGGTTTTCAATAAACGCTTCCAGGTTGCTGTTTCCCGAAGTGAACAGGAATTCACGGGTAGTAGGTTGCAGAGTACTGAATGAACCTGTCGGCTGATCAATCGTAAATTCATTCCCGATACCGCCTCCGGAAAGTAATACTGTATTCCCCTGGTTGTTGGTATTCTTCAAAAAGTGGATGATTCCCGAACCGTTTATTTTGATCCCGTTTTCGAGGATCAGCTTCACTGATGTATTCTGGATATCAATGGAGCCTCCCACCACGTTATTCAACGCAGCCAGATTGAAAGATGCCGTGTCCTGCAACGTTCGGTTGCCGAAGTACCCGCGCGCATAGTAAAGCTTCACATCCCTGAATTTCGCTTTGATGGTAAAAACATGGCTGTTATTCACAGTCACCGCCTGGCCGTTCGGATCGGATTTGATCCGTACCCGCGACTGCAACCTGTTGTAAGCTATTCCCTGCTCACCGGTCAGGTCAATGTGATAATCCTGTAAGCTGATCGTCTGGGAAATCTTTCCCGGGTTGCTCATCGATCCTCCTTCAATGAAGAACGTTTCCGATAATGTTGTTCCGTTTTTTGTCACTCCGGGGAGCTCAACGGTTACAAAAACCCCCGTTCCGACAGGATTTGAGAGCTCAAAATCAATGTATCCCCCACTGAGCTGGATCAGCTTCAATTCCAGGTCCTGTAAATTCAGCTGGTGCTCTTCAACGGTGTTATAGAATTCAAATCCCGGGTTCACATTCAGAGAAGTAAACGGAAGGGTCGTCGTACGGTCAATGGTCGTATCAGGAATCGCTACAATATCCGTCAGGCTGAAATTGTACAGATTGCGTTTCAGGTTCAGGTAGTAATACCCTCCGTTCACCTCGATTGTTGAGTCATTGACAAACTTACTGATATCCAGTGTATCGTTTACCAGAGGTACTACCCATGCGGAATTCCACGAAGCATCTTTACGGCAGGAAACCGAGATCCCCGTCAGAAGGATGAATCCCCATACATACAGAAGGACATTCTTCCTTCTCCCACAAGGGAAATGTGCTCCATTACCTTTCATTCTCTCTTTTATTTTCTTTCTAAATAACGTGCCCAGGCTCTATTTGGTTGGTTATGCACGCTCAATAATGGCTGCATACCCCTGCCCTACTCCGATGCACATCGTTACGAGCGCATAACGCTTGCCGCTTCGCTGCAATTCCCGGGCAGCTGCCAGCAAGATCCTGGATCCGCTCATTCCCAGCGGATGCCCCAGCGCGATCGCACCTCCATTCGGGTTGATCCTCGGGTCATTATCAGCCAGCCCCATTTTACGTGTACACGCCAGAACCTGTGCGGCAAACGCTTCATTTAATTCCAGCACATCCATCTGGTCCAGCGTCAGGTTCGTTCTTTTCAATACTTTTTCACTTGCGTAAACCGGTCCGATTCCCATGATCCTGGGCTCTACTCCCGCAACAGCTCCCGCAAGGATACGGGCCATCGGCTTTAACCCGTGCTCGTTTACCGCTTTTTCAGAAGCGATCAGCAACGCAGCAGCACCGTCATTCAGTCCGGAAGCGTTTCCGGCCGTCACTGTTCCCGTTTTCGAAAACGCCGGACGCAGTCCTGCCAGTCCTTCCATTGTCGTGGAAGAACGTATGAACTCATCCTGGTTAAAAATAACCGGATCTTTTTTCCGCTGCGGAATCTCTACCGGCACAATTTCTTCTCCCAGGATTCCTTTATCCCGTGCAGCAGTCGCTTTTTGCTGCGACCATACTGCAAATTTATCCTGGTCCTCGCGGCTGATGCCATACATCTCAGCCAGGTTCTCCGCTGTATTTCCCATTGAATCTGTCCCATACAGCTCTTCCATCTTCGGATTCACAAAACGCCATCCGAAAGAGGTATCGTGCATTTCAGAATCCCTGCCGAACGGAGCTGAAGCCTTGGAGATCACCCAGGGACCCCTTGTCATGTTCTCCACCCCTCCCGCAATGTACAGATCCCCGGATCCGTCTTTGATCGCACGGGACGCATTGATCGCAGCTGCCAGCCCGGAAGCGCACAGCCTGTTGACCGTCTCTCCCGCCACCTGGAATGGAAGACCAGCCAGCAATCCTGCCATTCTCGCCACATTCCGGTTGTCTTCTCCCGCCTGGTTGGCACATCCTAAAATCACATCTTCAATGAGCATCGGGTCCAGCCCCGGATTTTTTTCCAACAAACCTTTAATGGCAATCGCAGCCAGATCATCCGTTCTCACAGGGGCCAGAGAACCTCCAAAATTTCCTATTGCCGTACGCACACCGTCGACTATAAATACTTCCTGGGACATTTCTATTTTTATTTTCGAATTAATGATCCGCTAAAATACTATTTTTCGTTTGTTGATAACTTAAAATTTGCCCATTAGTTTCTTATTTCTATATTTAGGACACGTTAAAACAAACTCAGAAAACTATGAAAAATCGGAAATTGCTACTAATCGGGTTATTAGCTTTTACAACTTCAGGTATCAATGCCCAGGTAGAAGAACTGACCCCGCAGGAAAAACGCTACCGGGATTCCATTACAGCCCTCAACCTGGAAAATGCGGCGATCGCAAACAGCCAGACCGCTTATAATGAAGGAATCCAGTTCTTTTCAGACGGGAATTACAGCAAAGCATTGGAAAGCTTCAAAAAATCAGTGAGTTTCGACCCTAATTTTACGGCAGCGTATTACAACCAGGGAATCGCCGAAAATGAGTTGGGGAAATTTCCGGATGCAGTCAAAACGCTGACATCCTTGATTGAAAAGAACCCGGCGTATTCCAAGGCGTATTTCCAGAGAGGAAAAGCCTACCAGGGATTGAACGAATACCTGAAAGCAGAGCAGGATTACGACAAATCCATTTCCCTGGATGCGGGCAACGCGAAAGCTTACTACAATTATGGAACACTGCGCTTCCTTCAGCTGGACTATAAAACAGCGATCACCTATTTTACAAAGGCAATCGAGCTGGATAAGAATTTTGCATTTGCCTACAACGACAGGGGAAGCTGCTACCGGATGCTGGGCGATTACCCCAAAGCGCTGGCAGATTACCAGGAAGCGGAACGAAGAAACCCCAACCTGGCGTTTGTGCTGAACAACATCGGTACGACCAAAAAGAAAATGAAAGATTTCGCCGGGTCAATGGCGGCTTTCAACAGGGCCATTTCCATCGACGCCGACTTCTTCCTGGCGTACAACAACAGAGGGGTTTCACAACTCGAAAACAATAAGCTGGACGATGCAAAGAAAGATTTTGAAAAGGCGTTGTCCATCAATCCGAAATACGCTCCTGCCGCATCGAACCTGAGCGCGCTCTACTTCAAGCAGAAGAACTATGAAAAAGCGCTCGAATACGCAAAGAAAGCGCTCGAAATGGATAAAAACTATGCAGGTGCCTATGTGAACAGCGCCAACGCGAAGGAAATGCTACGTGACATGGAAGGAGCATGCAGCGACTGGCACAAAGCAGCAGAGCTCGGCGCAGAGAACGGACAAACATATTACTCGGCTAATTGCCAATAAAACAATATTACTATGAAAAAATTGATCTTTATTTTCACCATATTTTCCGGTTTTTCGGCATTTGCACAAAACGTCGATTTCAAATCGGCTAACTTCAAAGACGATAAGGAAGGGTTGAAAAAGGCAACAGACGCCATCAAAGCAGGAGAAGAACCGTTCAAGCTTGCCAACGACGCTGTTTTTGCGACACAAAGTCCCGGGAGCAATTATAAAAAAGCGCTGAAACAGTTTGAAGTTGCCCAGCAGTTCAATCCAAACAACGCACTCAACAATTTCAGGATCGGTGTCTGCCACCTGTCCACCACCGATCCGGGGAACGGAATCCCTTACATAAAGAAAGCGTATGAACTGGATAAAAACTGTGATCCTTTCATGGAATATTATTACGGGTATGCCTTGCAGCTGGAAGGGAAATTCGATGAAGCCATCAAAGCATACACCACTTTTGAAACCAATTACAAAAAAGCGGATGAATTTTCAAAATTCGTATCACTGCATATCAACGAGTGCAAAAACGCGAAGGCTGCCATCACCAAACCTGTCCGTGCGTGGGTTGACAATGTTGCCGAGCTGAATAGTGAATTCGACGATTTTGCACCATCCATCTCAACAGACGGAAGCGAGATCATCTTCACTTCCAATCGCCCAAACGGAAAGCAGGCGAACGAAGTCGGAGAGCATGACAAGGACATCTACACCTCCTCCGCCTCCGGGTTAAAATGGGCGCACCCAGTACCGATCAAAGGCGGAGTAAACACTCCCGCGGACGATGTTTCGAACAACATCAGCTTTGACGGAACAAAAATGCTGATCCACCGGGATGACAACGGGCAGACAGACATCTATGAAAGCATCCTCAAAGGAGCAGCCTGGTCCGACCCGGTAAAGCTGCATTTCCAGATCTCGTCTCCAAGAGCCAACGAAGCCTATGGCGCCTATTCGAATGACGGATGGAGCATTCTCTTTTCGCGGGACAATTCAAACAGGAATACCGGGTATGACGTGATGTTCTCTTCCATGCAGAGCAAGATCGAAAAAGATTACAAAGCGGCGCAGATGATTTCAGAGATCAATACCGGGTTCAATGACGGACCGATCTACCTGCACATCGACGGGGAAACCATGTACATTGCATCCCAGGGAAGATCCTCGCTGGGAGGGTACGATATCTTTGTTTCCAAGAAAGTACAGGGAAAGTGGACCAAACCGGAGAACATGGGCTACCCTATCAACACGCCGTATGACGACTTCTTCTTTGCTCCGACTGCCAACGGGAAATTTGCTTACATCGCTTCCAACAGAGATGAGGGAAAAGGCGGGTATGATATCTATAAGGTAACGTTCTGGGGCGATGATAAGTTACCGCACCTCGAAACAGAAGATTACCTGCTTGCTTCTGCCATCATGCCGATCAAGGACAACCAGGTAGAGGCAAAAGTAGACGTAAACAGGAAATCATTTACCGTATTCAAAGGAAAGACCATCGATGCGATCACCAAAAAAGCAGTCGAAGCCCACATTGATATCATCGACAATTCAAACGGTTCTGTGATTGAGACATTTACGACAAACAGCGCCACAGGGAAATTCATCATTACGCTTGCATCCGGCAAGAACTACGGAATCTCTGTAAGAGCAGACGGCTACCTGTTCCACTCAGAGAACTTCGATCTTCCGAAAGGAGCAGCAGACAACCTGGTCGATAAAACGATTGAATTGAAGAACATCAAAGTCGGAAGCACGATCGCACTGCGCAATATCTTCTTCGATACGGGAAAATCCACCCTGCGGCCGGAATCCAACTCTGAGCTGGAGCGGCTGGTAAAACTGCTGAAGGATGTTCCGAACCTGAAAATTGAAATTTCGGGGCATACGGACAATACCGGTTCGGCAACTCTGAACAATGAATTGTCGAAAGCCCGTGCGGAAGCGGTTGTCACCTACCTGAAAGGAAAAGGGGTCGCTGCAAACAGGCTGACTTCCGAAGGGTATGGTTCTTCCCAGCCGGTTGCGACCAACAATACAGCTGCAGGAAGACAGGAAAACAGACGGACGGAATTTAAGATCACGGGAAATTAATCCTGTTTCACAAAAACCAGAAAAAGGAGCTGCCATAATAGAGGTCAGCTCCTTTTCTTCATCAGAGAAAGCACACCCGGAACTGAAATCATAAAGAATTCTAAAATCCGGATCCTTTCAAAAAAACTTTGTAATTTTATAGGATCAAAAACAATACCCATGAAAATGATATTAGTCGCATTGCTGACAGGAATTTCTGCTCTGTTAATTGATGATTCCAGGTCCATCCACCAGTTTAAAGTAACAGATATCGAAGGCAATGAATTTGACCTGTCGACACTGAAAGGTAAAAAGGTAATGATCGTCAATACCGCCTCAAAGTGTGGTCTGACTCCTCAATACGAGCAATTGGAGCAGGTCTATCAGAAATACAAGGACAAAAATTTCGTGATCATCGGTTTTCCGGCAAACGACTTCATGAGCCAGGAACCGGGAACGAACGAAGAGATTGCTACTTTCTGCCAAAAGAACTACGGTGTAAGCTTCCCGATGATGGCCAAAATCTCCGTAAAAGGGAAAGAACAGCACCCGCTTTATACCTTCCTGACCGAAAAGAAATACAATGGACTGGAAGACAATAAAGTGTCGTGGAATTTCCAGAAATACCTCATCAACGAAAAGGGCCAGCTGGAAAAGGTCATTTCGCCTAAAACAAAACCGGATGACGCAGAAATCATCGCGTGGATCGAAAAGTAAATCCCTGATCAATTGGATATATGGATCAGATTGTCTAACTTTATAGCATGAGTGATTTTGATTTTCATCCGAAAAAGCCGGAGCTCGTAGAACGGGAAGCAAAAACAAACTGGGCAGCGACTGTCTTCTCAATTGTTTTGTTTGTGCTGGTTTTTATGTTTTTGTTCTCCAATGAAATCAACTTCATTTTAGCGCTTGTCGTTGTATTGCTGATCCATGAGCTGGGGCATTTTATCATGATGAGGCTCTACGGGTACAAAAATGTACGCATGTTGTTTGTTCCTTTGATGGGAGCTTTCGTTCACGGGAAAAAAGATACTTATTCACAGAAGGAAAGCCTGTTTGTGATCGGTGCGGGACCGTTCCCGGGGCTGATCCTCGGATTTCTGCTGATGCTGTTTTCACAGTACTTCAATTCGACGTATATGTTCCAGACAGGAATGCTGTTCTTTGTGCTGAACATCATCAATCTCGCTCCGCTGGATCCATTGGACGGGGGGCAGTTATTCAAACTGATCGTCAGTAAAAGCCACGAAAAGTTCCTGATGATCTTTTCATTCATATCCTCCGTACTGATCATCGGGATCGGTTTTTATTTCAACAGCTATTTACTGATGATATTCGGGTTCTTTATGGGATTCCGTGTCCGCGCCCTGCAAAAAAACTATTACCTGCATCAGGAACTGAAAGAAGAAGACATCCCCTTCATTACGACCTATAAAGAATTATCGAACAAAGATTACTGGAAGATCAAGCAGATCATCCTGGAAAAGACCCCTACCCTGGAAAAATACATCGAATATGCCGACCCGGAGGAAGTGGATATGCTGATGGCTTCACAGGTAAACTCCGTATTGATCACACCGGTAAAACAAGACGCCGGCCTTTTTCTGAAAATAACGACTGTTATTCTCTGGATCGCTGCATTGGTCAGCCCCTTTATTCTCTGGATGCTGCTCGACTTAAACTGGGTTCATTATGCGCTTAACAATTGGTGAGAAAGTCGTATTTCTTCGTGAACCCGGAGGCGGAACGGTAAAAAAAATTGAAGGCCAGATCATATACGTAGAAGATGAAACCGGATTTGACCGGCCTTTTAAAATAAATGACCTCGGCAAAGTCCACGGGACGGATTATCATATCCCGGAAGACGAATCAAAGCTGCTTCAGCTATCCGATGGAATAAGAACCATCAAATCCGAAAATAAAAAAGCATACATTTCTTACAAAGATCACTGGGAAATCGACCTTCATTTTGACGACCTGGTGGATGTTTACGGAGATAAGCTCATCAGAAGCCAGGATCAGGCACTGGCAAAGCAGCTGGCCGTTTTCAAGGAAATTTATTACAAAGCACGGGAAAAGAAAATCCGTAAGCTGATCGTCATCCACGGTTTTGGAAAAGGTATTCTGCGGCAAGAACTGCAACTATTCCTCAAAGGCCAGGACGGAGTGGATTTCTTTGATGCTCCTTATGTGGAGTACGGTCACGGAGCCATCCAGGTGGAAATCCGTTACAGGTACTAAAAAGATGCTTATAAATACCATTATATAACCAGAATAATCAACAAAAAGCAATTGTAAAAATATACCTCTCTCAATTAAAAATCCATTTTTACATAAAAAATATTCCATTTTTGCATAGTAAATATTCCATTTTTGCATAAAAAACAGTACTTTTGGACTATGATTCAGAGAAATGCAAAAGAAAAAATACTGGAAATGGCTGAAAAATTCCCGGTATTGGTATTTACAGGCCCCAGGCAATCGGGAAAAACCACACTCAGCAAGCTGGTTTTTCCTCACTACAAGTATGTTTCTCTTGAAAACCCTGACAACCTGGAGTTTGCTCAAAGTGACCCGAACGGCTTTTTGAAAATTTACGACCGGTATGTCATCATAGACGAAGCACAAAATGCTCCTCAGTTGTTTTCTTATATCCAGCAGATTGTGGATGAATCGGGTATTTCGGGACAGTACATTTTAAGCGGATCCCAAAACTACCTGATGCTGGAAAAAATAACACAAAGTCTTGCCGGGAGGGTTTTCCTGATGGAGCTCCTTCCGCTATGTCATTCTGAGATCAATACGGTAAGACAACAAGATGTATTTCTCTCCATTATTAACGGCGGATACCCGCGGATATATGATAAGAACATCGAGCCATCCGATTTTCACCCGTCTTACATCCAGACTTATATTGAACGGGATGTACGGACAATGGTGAACGTTCAGGACCTGTCCCTGTTCAGGAAATTTGTTGATCTGTGTGCTGTTCATTCCGGGCAGATCTTCAATGCCAACAGCATTTCCAGGTCCATCGGGGTAGACTTGAAAACCGTGCAGCGATGGCTGTCAATCCTTGAGACGAGCTACATCGCATTTACCCTCAAACCCTGGCACAGGAATTTTTCAAAACGGATCATCAAATCTCCTAAACTGTATTTCTACGACACCGGGCTGTTGTCTTATTTGCTTGGGATAGAAACCCCGGAGGAATTGCTGGCCTCAACATACAAAGGAGCTTTATTTGAAAATTATGCGCTGTTGGAAATCATGAAAAACCATAAGAATAAAGGACTTAAACGCAGTTATTATTTCTGGAGGGACAGCAATGGCAATGAAATCGACCTCATCATTGAAAGAGGACTGAAAATTCAATGTGTGGAAATGAAAGCGTCAGCAACGGTAAAAAGCGAATTTTTAAAATCGCTCCATTACCTTGATTCACTGGATCCGGGCATGCAGGTAAAACATTACCTGGTGAATACGCAGGATGAAAGCCAGCAACGTACAAATGAAACAATTGTAAGCTGGAAAGATACGGAGATTGTTGGCTGACAATACCTTTCCGAATCATTTATTTTTGCTAAATTTGCCTGCCTTTTAGGGTACTTAATTTAAAAACAAATAATATCAAACAACAAGCATGGCTTTAAAATGTGGTATCGTCGGTTTGCCGAATGTAGGTAAATCAACATTGTTCAACTGCTTATCCAACGCGAAAGCGCAATCTGCCAACTTTCCGTTCTGTACGATAGAACCCAATGTCGGAACAATCTCTGTTCCTGATCCGAGACTGGAAAAACTGGAAACGTTGGTAAAACCGGAACGGGTAGTTCCTACAACAATGGAAATTGTGGACATTGCCGGGTTGGTAAAAGGTGCATCCAAAGGAGAAGGGCTTGGAAACCAGTTTCTGGCCAATATCCGTGAAACCGATGCGATCATCCATGTTTTGCGTTGCTTTGATGACGGGAATATTATTCACGTTGACGGTTCCGTAGATCCTGTACGCGATAAGGAGATCATTGACATTGAGCTTCAGCTGAAAGACCTGGAAACGATCGAAAAGAAGATCACTTCCCTGGCAAGAATATTAAAATCAGGAGATAAAGATGCCGTAAAGGAAAATGCGTTGGCACTGAAGATCAAAGAAGGACTGGAACAAGGTAAATCCGTGCGTGAGCTCGGCTTTGAAGAAGAAGAGATGGAAATTGTAAAACGATTCCAGCTGATCACTTCCAAACCTGTCCTCTACCTGTGTAACGTGGACGAAGCATCCGTAAAATCAGGAAACAAATACGTAGAGGCGGTGAAAGAGGCGGTGAAAAACGAGCACGCAGAAGTTCTGGTGATCGGCGCACAGATCGAATCAGATATCAATGAGCTGGACACCTATGAAGAGCGACAGCTGTTCCTGGATGAGCTCGGACTGGATGAACCGGGAGTGAACCGTTTGATCCGTTCGGCTTATTCGCTTCTGAACCTCCAGACCTATTTTACCGCAGGAGTGAAAGAAGTCCGCGCATGGACATTCCACAAAGGAGCGACCGCGCCCCAGGCGGCAGGCGTTATCCACTCCGATTTCGAAAAAGGATTTATCCGTGCGGAAGTTATGAAATATGAAGATTTTGTATCTTTAGGTTCGGAAGCCGCAGTGAAAGAGGCCGGGAAATTTAAAGTAGAAGGAAAAGAATACATCGTTCAGGACGGAGACTTGATGCACTTCAGGTTTAATGTATAATACGATCAGGACAGGAAGCAGGAAGTAAAATACCTCCCGCTTCGTACCTTAATAAATAAAAAAGATATGTCAGAAATAGTAGCAAATAATCCGCAGTTGAAATCCTGGGTTACAATCCCTGAAAACAGCGATTTCCCGATACAGAACCTGCCATTCGGTATTTTCAAAACCGACTCGCTTTCACCACGGGCAGGATCAAGGATCGGGGACCATGTGATTGACCTGAAATCCTTGTACGTACTCGGATATTTTGAAAACTTACCCTTCACACAGGAAGATTTTGACACTGACAGCCTGAATTCCCTCATGAAAAAAGGGAAAACAGCGACCAGGAACCTGCGCAACCGGTTATCGAAACTGTTTTCAACAGAACACGACGACCTGAAAAAGAATGCGCATCACGTAGACCAGATCCTCGTTCCTGTTAAATCGGCAGAAATGCTGATGCCCGTTCAGATCGGGGATTACACGGATTTCTATTCTTCACGCGAACACGCCACAAACGTAGGAACGATGTTCCGAGATCCCAATAATGCATTGCTGCCCAACTGGCTGTGGATCCCCGTAGGATACCACGGAAGAGCCAGCTCGGTGATCATCTCAGGAGAACCGATCTACCGCCCGAAAGGACAGATCAAGCCCAATCCCGATGAAAACCCGGTCTATGCGCCTTGCAGGAACCTGGATTTCGAGCTGGAAACGGGGTTCATCACATTTGACGGGAAACCGCTGGGAGATTCCATTTCCACAGAAGAGGCAGAAGATTACATCTTCGGAATGGTACTGTTCAACGACTGGTCGGCACGCGATATCCAGACCTGGGAATACGTTCCGCTCGGGCCATTCCTGGCAAAGAACTTTGCTTCATCCATTTCTCCCTGGATAGTTACCCTGGATGCATTGCAGCCCTATAAAGTTGCAGGACCCGTTCAGGACCCGAAGGTACTGAGCTACCTGGAATATTCAGGAGAGAAGTCATACGATATCAATTTACAGGTTCTGATCCAGCCGGAAAACAGCGAAGAAAACCTGATCTGTGAATCGAATTTCAAACACATGTACTGGAACATGGCTCAGCAGCTGGCGCACCATACCGTAAACGGTTGCAACATCCGCTGCGGGGATCTGATGGGATCGGGAACAATTTCCGGCCCTACACCTGATTCATATGGTTCCATGCTGGAGCTGGCCTGGAAAGGGACGAAACCATTGAAGCTGTCGGACGGAACGGAACGGAAGTTCATCCAGGACAATGATACCGTAATCATGAAGGGCTACTCCGAAAAGAACGGGATCCGCATTGGTTTCGGTGAAGTAAGAACAAAAGTGCTGCCGGCGAAATAACCGGACAAAATACAACTACGTTAAATCCTCATTCTCCGGAATGGGGATTTTTTATACCTGAACATCCGATTACATTTTCTGCCACTCACAATCTAACTTTTTCTATCTTTGTGTGATTGGAACGTTATATATTTTAGCAACTATTTATGGCAGAAATAAACCCGGATTTCCCCCACATCGATTTAGAACAAGAACGAAAAGAGATACTGCGTGCATTCAAGGGATTGATGCGTCACGTAAAAAACCGTTCCAAAGAAGATACGGCAATGATCCGGAAGGCATTCGACGTGGCTGTGGAAGCTCACAAAGACATGCGCCGCAAATCAGGGGAACCCTACATTTACCACCCGATCGCTGTTGCGCGTATCTGTGTGGAGGAAATGGGCCTGGGACCGACCGCTATTGTCTGTGCACTCCTTCACGACACGGTTGAAGATACACACATTACCTTACAGGACGTGGAAGACCTGTTCGGGCCGAAAGTGCGCCTGATCATTGACGGGCTGACAAAAATCCCGGAGGTGTTCGATGAAAATGCTTCCATACAGGCAGAGAATTTCCGTAAAATGATCCTCACCATCTCCGATGACCTGAGAGTGGTGCTGATCAAGCTCGCCGACCGCCTGCACAACATGCGTACATTAGGAAGCATGCGGGAAGACAAGCAGCTGAAAATCGCGTCGGAAACAAAGTTCCTGTACGCTCCGCTTGCTCACAGGCTGGGATTGTATTCCATCAAATCCGAGCTGGAAGACCTGGCATTCAAATACACGGAAAAAGACATCTACCAACAGATCGAAGCATCCTTAAAATCCACCCAGGACGTCCGGAACCGCTTCATCCGCAGGTTTGTGCACCCGATCAAAGAAGCCATGCAGCATGAGGGGTACCGGTTCGAGATCAAAGCAAGAACAAAATCCATTTCTTCCATCTGGAGAAAAATGAAGACAAAAGGGATTCCTTTTGAAGAAGTTTACGACGTATTTGCAATCCGGATCATTGTTGATTCTCCCATGGAACTGGAAAAATCAGATTGCTGGAGGATCTATTCCATTGTGACGGATTTTTACCAGCCCAGCCCGGACAGGCTTCGTGACTGGATCTCAACACCACGGGCAAACGGCTACGAATCCCTGCATACCACCGTCATGTCTCCCCAGGGTAAATGGGTAGAGGTGCAGATCCGTACCAAACGCATGGATGAAATTGCGGAAAAAGGCCTTGCAGCGCACTATAAATACAAAGAATCGAAGAAAGATGATTCCAAATTCGACCGCTGGATCGCTGAAATCCGTTCCCTGCTTGAAAACCCGGATCTGAATGCAATGGATTTCGTCAACGAGTTCAAACTGAACCTGTTCAACGATGAGATCTATGTATTTACGCCCAAGGGAGAACTGCGTGTTCTTCCGACAGGAGCAACCATCCTGGATTTTGCTTATGACATCCATTCCAGGATCGGAGATACCTGCATCGGGGCAAAAGTGAATAACAAGCTGATGCCTCTCTCCTACCAGCTGCAAAGCGGCGACCAGCTCGAAATCATTACTTCTACAAAGCAAAAGCCAAACGAAGAATGGCTGAGAATGGTTGTTACGGCAAGGGCCAAGCAACGGATTAAATCATCGCTGAATGAAGAGCGCAAACAGATCGCTGACGATGGAAAGGAAATCCTGATCCGGAAATTCAAACAGCATAATCTCCGTTTTGTTTCCGAAAACATCACGTTTCTTGAAAAAGCATTCCACCTTCCGGGCGCTACCGAACTGTACTTCCGGATTGCAAAAGGAAAAATCGACCTGGGAAAGCTCCGGGAATTCGATAACGACAATGGGCTGCTTGCATTCAAGAAAAAAGAATCCGAACCAAAACGTGAACGCAAGAAAGCGAATATCCAGGCTTCCATTGACAAAAAATCAGATACGCTGATCATAGGCGAGGATTTTAAAAACATCCAGTATACACTTGCGAAGTGCTGCTCTCCGATACCGGGCGATAAAGTATTCGGATTCATTACCATCAACGACGGAATCAAGATCCATCGGAATAACTGCCCGAATGCAGAGCACCTCATGTCGAAGATGGCCTACCGCTGCATCGCCGCACGCTGGAGAGACCAGGAGCTGATCGAACGGGAAGTAACGGTTAAAATATTCGGTTTTGACAGGATGGGAATCGTCAACCGGCTGACGGAGATCATTTCCAACCAGCACAATGTCAATATGAGGTCCATCTCTTTTGAAACTGAAGACGGGTTGTTTGAAGGCAGGGTGAAAGTGATGGTTTACGATACCGAGCACCTGGACCAGCTGATGCGCAAATTCGAAGAGGTGGAAGGTGTGCAGCGTGTTGTCCGGTGGGATGATGAAAACAACGAACCGGAAGAATACGACGAGGATTGATTGAAACGCTGCTGCCAGGCCGTAAAAAACAATGAAATAGGAAATTGCGGAACGCAGGCGGATGGATACTGGCATGCATTTACCTGGCTGGGATGATTCCATTTATCGGGCATGAAACTTCATTGACCCTGGATCAGATCCTCTTGACCATTCTTGCATTGATCGCTTTCTCAGCTTCGCTGCAACCAATCCGGAAGTGCCCGGAAAGCTTTCCCATCGTTGATGTTGCCATACGAACAATCCCCATTTCTCTTATACTGACCATTTTACTGCTCATTACCAGCATCTTTTCATAAACCACCGGTAAAAATTCCGATAACTGAAAAATTCTTTTATCTTTGATAAAACACACATTTTACTCAGGAATTTACAAACTATAATTATTTACGTACAATTTATCTTATGAATTACTCAGATTTTTACAAGAAAAGCATTGAGCACCCAGAGGTCTTCTGGGCAGAGCAGGCAGCGAACATCGAATGGTTTAAAAAGCCTTCCACGATTTTATCGGAAAACAGGTTCGGGTATCCCCAGTGGTTTGAAGACGGAGAGCTGAATGCCTGCTACCTGGCGGTTGACAAGCACATCAATGATGGTTATGGAGACCAGGTTGCCATTATCTATGATTCACCGGTCACACAAACCGTAAAAAAATACACCTTCCACGAAGTGAAAGCCGAAGTCGCAAAACTAGCGGGCGGGCTTCTCTCTCTCGGATTAAAAAAGGGAGACACGGCTATTGTATACATGCCGATGATCCCCCAGGCACTGTTTTCCATGCTGGCCTGCGCCCGTATCGGTGTCACCCACTCCGTTGTATTCGGAGGGTTCGCGCCGCATGAACTGGCTATCCGGATCAATGACTGCAAACCAAAAGTGATTTTAACGGCCTCTTCCGGTATCGAGGTCAACAGGCTGATCGCATACAAGCCCCTGGTGGATGAAGCAATTGAGCTGGCGAAACACAAACCCGACAAAGTGATCCTGTTTAACCGGAAGCTGGGAGCAAAAATCCCTGCAAAACATTACGACGTGGAATACAGCTCACTGGTCTACGAATCGGAAGAAGCCGGGTGCATTCCTGTTTCCTCCACTCACCCGCTTTATATCCTTTACACTTCCGGAACAACCGGGAAACCGAAAGGCGTTGTACGGGATACAGGAGGATATGCAACAGCATTGAAATTCTCAATGAACTCTATCTACGGCATGCATCCCGGGGAAGTATTCTGGGCGGCTTCGGATGTCGGCTGGGTAGTCGGGCACAGCTATATTGCATACGGTCCTTTGCTCAACAGAAATGCTACGATTGTCTTTGAAGGAAAACCCGTCAGGACTCCTGACGCTTCCGTTTTCTGGAGAATCATCGAAGAGCACAAGGTACGTGTCCTGTTTGTTGCACCAACCGCGATCCGTGCGATCAAACAGGAAGACCCCGACGGAACATTCATTAAAAATTACGACCTGTCGGCATTCAGAACCTTATTTGTAGCAGGAGAAAGATGTGACATCGCCACCCTGAACTGGCTGAAAGAGCACCTTCCCGTTCCGGCAATAGACCATTTCTGGCAGACAGAGACAGGCTGGCCGATGGTAGCCCCCATGATCGGTGTCGAACAACTTCCGGTCCCTCCCGGATCAGCAGGAAGGCCGGTATGCGGATACAACATCCAGGTCATCAATGAAGACGGTGAGCTCCTGGGACCTAACCAGGAAGGGTACATTGCCACAAAACTCCCGCTGCCTCCAGGGACATTAACGGACCTGTGGAACGATCACGAACGGTTTGTATCCGGCTACCTGGAACAATATGAAGGTTATTACTTCACAGGCGACGGCGGTTACAGGGATGAAGACGGGAATATTTTCATCACCGGCCGTGTGGATGATGTCATTAATGTTGCCGGGCATCGTTTATCAACCGCTGATATGGAAGAAAACATATCTTCCCACCCAAGTGTAGCGGAATGTGCTGTTGTCGGTGTACACGACGACCTGAAGGGACAGGTTCCGCTGGCTCTTGTCGTTAAAAAGAAAAACGCGGAAATCGAAAATTTCCAGCTGGAATATGAGCTCATTCAATTGATCCGCGAACGGATCGGGGCGGTTACTTCGTTCAAAAAAGCCATTTCCGTAGAGCGGTTGCCCAAAACACGTTCAGGTAAAATTCTCCGGAAATTGATTCGGAACATCTATGATGAGATTGATTATCAGACACCTTCCACGATAGAAGATCCGGCTGTAATTGATGAACTGGCAGCTGTTTTTAAAGAAAATAAGTAGTTTTTATTAAAAAGTTGCCTGAAAAACTTGTAAAACGGGAAAAAGTGTGTATCTTTGCACTCGCTGATCCAATCGAGGATCATTTAAAAATTGAAGTTAACAAACAAAAGATACATTGCGGGGTGGAGCAGTTGGTAGCTCGTCGGGCTCATAACCCGAAGGTCGCACGTTCGAGTCGTGTCCCCGCTACCATTGAAAAGTGCGGTAAACAGCAGGTTTACCGCACTTTTTATGTTTAAAGAGGTTAAGAAATACTATACCGCATACGCTAACGCATACAGTTTAAAAGCCGCTATGAACTACATCGTTTCCAGATAATGCTACCTGTTATTTATTGTTCCGTATTCTATTCCAGCTTTAACAAACAAGCCTTTCAATAAGCCTAATTTTTTTCCGCAATTATTATTCAAATCTATTTTATCAGTGCTTGTCCTATATCTATTGCATTCAAAACAGATTTCGATAAATTCAAATAAATCATCGTTTTCGTCAAAGAAAAGAATAGCATTTCGAGGCATATAACATGCAGCTGCCCACATTACAGCGTTTTCGGCATTATTACCAAAATTAAAAATCAAATCGGTTAACTCGTTTTTTTGTTCTTCACTTAAATCAAACCTCTCTTCAAAATAATTTGGGTTATATTTTGAGAAATCATCTTTTAACATATCAAAATATTCTCGCATAGCTTGCCCGGACATATAAACATCTTTTTCCTTTTTATCGATTTTGTCTTTATTCCCGGAAAGTTTTCCATGATTGCCTTTAAACGAAGTGAAAACAATTCGAGATGCCTTATTATACGGGTAGTTTTGATTTCGTTCTTCTACAGAAAAATCATTAACCTTGGAACAAGCCTCCTCATCCTGGCCAAAACCATTCAGAGAAAACCCCAGAATACAGCAGTAAAATAAAATTTTGAAATTCATATCCGACTGATATTAAAAAGTAAATATATAAAAGAAATAAGATATTGTATTTTCCTTACCATGAACTTTACCATTTCTAAAATATATGCAATAAACAGCCATTATTACCGTTTTGTTTTAAAATTCAAACTATTACATATACGATGAGAAAAATTGCTGTCCTTTTATTTTTTGTTACTCCCCTGCTCACCCTCGGGCAAACAAACGGCGGAGCACCTGCAAACGCGATCTTCACCCTCTATATTGACACATTCGCCACACCTCCCTATCCTTATAGCAGTAACCCGGAAGGAACAACATTCCAGCATAAGCATTACGACGTTTCAAATGGCATATTTCCTTATTTCAATGGCAGCCCGGTAGCCGATAGCTTTTTTAAAGATACGGTACATGTGCTCTATATGGATGAAGGAGATTCCTTCCTGTTCCGTTATACACTGGACAACGGTGACTGGGGATACGAAACCTATTTTGATGATATGACGATCATTTCGTTTGAAACTCCGTTCAACAAAGAAGTGGAGCAAACGTATCACACTTCCTTTCACATCACAGAAGAAGGACTGCTCACCATTTTATGCCCCATTTTAGGAGAAGTAACGATCCGGATCGTGAAAAACAAATCCAACGGGCTTGATGCGGATGAGATCATTCCCGAACCTCTTATAAAACCGATTGCCAATTCATCCAGTGTGCTGGTATTCCCGTCGGGCTACGAAAGCAATTCGGTCACGCTGACCGACCTGTCAGGAAGGATCATCGAAAAATGGACGGAAACATCTCCTTTTGAAGTCGATATGAGCCGGTACAGCGGAAATCTTTTCTTCTTCTTTGAGCAAAACCAGGTCACAAGCAGGAAATCAAAGTATCTGAAACTATAACGCTTATTTTCCAATAAAATAAAACCGCTGATTTCATCTCCCTGCTTTTTTACTTATCTTTGCGGATTATTTCGTTGAAATGGCGCATAAATCAGGTTTTGTAAATATTGTCGGGAGTCCGAATGTCGGGAAATCTACGTTGATGAATCAATTGGTGGGTGAGAAATTGTCCATTGTGACATCCAAAGCCCAGACAACCCGTCACCGTATCCTCGGAATTGTCAATGACGAAGATTACCAGATCGTATTCTCCGATACTCCGGGAGTGGTAAACGCTGCATACAAGCTGCATGAGCAGATGATGGGATATGTCAATACCTCCATCCAGGACGCAGATGTACTGCTGTTCATTACCGACATGCACGAAAATGAGATGAACCACAAAGAAACCCTGGAACGCATCACCAAATTGCAGATCCCGGTATTGTGCCTCATCAACAAGATTGACCTGGGCGACCAGCAAAAAGTGATCCAGCGTGTGGAGTACTGGCAGAACAAGCTTCCGAATGCAGAAGTGTTCCCGATCTCCGCGCTGCATAAATTCAATGTGGATGTAGTCTGGAACAGGATACTGGAACTGGTTCCCGAATCGCCTGCCTATTTTGACAAAGAGTCACTGTCTGACAGGCCCATGCGCTTCTTTGTTTCCGAAATCATTCGTGAAAAGATCTTTTTACATTGCCAGAAAGAAGTACCTTATTCCTGCCAGGTTGAGATCGAAGAATACATCGAAGAAGAAAATATAACACGCATACGGGCTTTGATCATTGTCGAGAGGGATTCCCAGAAAGGGATCATCATCGGGAAAGGCGGAATCATGCTCAAACGGATCGGAAGGGAATCGCGCATCGAAATTGAAAAGTTCATCGAAGGAAAAGTTTTCCTTGAAACATTCGTAAAAGTCGATAAGGACTGGAGAGGATCCGAGCAGAAATTAAAGAAATATGGATATTGATTTTCGAAGTAAGGAGTGCGAATTATTCAGACCGCACTTCCTGCTTCGCAAATCGTAAATAATAAAAAATGAGCAATATTGTTGCAATTGTCGGAAGACCGAATGTAGGGAAATCAACACTTTTTAACCGGTTGACGGAATCAAGGAAAGCCATTGTAAAAGAGATCAGCGGTGTAACCAGGGACCGTCTTTACGGAAAAGGTGAATGGAATGGTGTTGAATTCTCCGTCATTGATACCGGAGGTTATGTCCGCGGTTCCGAGGATATTTTTGAAGAAGAGATCCGCAAGCAGGTGGAGATTGCCATCCAGGAAGCAACTGTCATCATTTTCGTGGTTGACGTGATGACGGGCATCGTTGACCTGGACGAAACGGTAGCCAAAATGCTCCGAAAAACAAAAAAGCCTGTTTTCATCGTTGCGAATAAAGTTGACAACACCGACCGTGTGGGACTTTCATCCGAATTCTATTCCTTCGGGCTGGGTGATGTATATGATATTTCCGCTACAAACGGAAGCGGGACGGGAGAATTGCTAGACGATCTGGTAAAACACTTTGACATCAACGATAAAACGGTCAATGAAAAAGAAGACCTTCCCCGCTTCGCGATCGTCGGAAAGCCAAATGTCGGAAAATCCTCACTGGTCAACGCTCTGACCGGAGAAGAACGGAACATCGTTACCGACATTTCGGGAACAACCCGGGATTCGATCGATACCCGGTACAAGGCTTTCGGATTCGATTTCATGCTGGTAGATACAGCCGGGATCCGTAAAAAGGCAAAAGTAACCGAGGACATTGAATATTACTCCGTGCTCCGTTCTGTGCGCGCCATTGAAGATTCGGACGTCTGTATCTTTATGATAGATGCTACGGAAGGATTGCAAAAACAGGATCTGCACATTTATTACATCGTTGAGAAGAATTCAAAAGGAGTAGTGGTTCTGGTCAACAAATGGGACCTGGTAGAAAAAGACCATACTACCATGAAAGCCTATGAAGATAAGATTCGTGAGCAGCTGGCACCTTTCAATGACGTTCCGATCTTGTTTACCTCAACGCTCACCAAGCAACGGATCCACAAAACGCTGGAAACAGCAATGGAAGTGTACGAAAACCGGACCCGTAAGATCGCTACATCCGAATTGAACGACGTAATGCTGGAAATCATCCAGCAGACACCTCCTCCGGCAGTAAAAGGGAAATACATTCGTATCAAATACGTACAGCAGCTCCCGACACATGCTCCCGCGTTCGCTTTTTTCTGCAACTTACCGCAGTACATCGGCGACTCGTACAAACGGTTTCTTGAAAACAGACTGAGGGAACGCTACAATTTCAAAGGAATACCACTGAAGATCTTTTTTAGAAAAAAATAGAAATGGGCAAGATCCGAGCACTGATGGCCAATAGGGAAGTCCTGGTATTAAACGGACTGCTGTTATCATTTTTCATACTGATCGCATGCTGGTCTCCTTTCCGTCCGGCAGACGAACTGCTCCTCTTCTCCCCCGATTCCCAGACTTATTTTAACACAGGAGGAGAATTCTTTCACTTTTCAGAGCAGGGAGATTCCATTATACGCCCTTTCTTTTACTCCTGCCTGTTGCGATCCGGTCATTTCCTGGGTGGAGCATGGCTGATGGTTATCTTACAGTCTTTGTTCTGGCTGGTCAGTGCCAACCTGGTCTATTTCGGAATAAAATGCATCACGAAACACCTTTTGTACAGGATTGCCGCTATTGTGGTGTTTTCGCTGAACATATCACTGATGACCTATGTTTTCCACGGGCTTACCGAATCAATTACCGTCCTGCTGTTGTCCATCATCACATTCCTGACCGCACGCTCATTTCAAAAAGGCTTTAACGTACAGTATTTCCTGAAAATAACTTTCCTGCTGTCCCTATTGACCGTAACCAAACCCCTTTTTCAATACCCTGCGCTTTTCTGGGTCCTGTTCGGGATCATCCGTTTTTCAAAAACAATCCTGGCGGAGAAAAAAGCGGGAGTGCTCCTGGTTGTAGCCGTCTTTCCCATATTACTGCAGTTAACGGCAATGTATTCAAAATACGGAGTTTTCAAAATTTCTGAGATCAGCGAACTGACCTTCGACACATATCTTTTCGCGCAAGGAATCAGAAAAGTAGAAGGAATAACAGACATTGAGCTTTCCCAGGAGATCGCGCAGAATATGGACCCGGAAGAAAAAAGTAACTACCTGTCCGAACACAAAAAGACATATGCGATGCTGTTTGCCAAGAATGTAAAGGACAACATCACAGGAGACAAGCACAGTTTTATCATTCCGCCAGGCTATGCCGCTAAAGGCTACAACGATTTCATGATCATCTACAACGAAACCCTGTATTCCGTTTCCCGCGTCTTCCTGCTTTTGTTCCTGGTTATTTCAGCCATTGACCTGTTCACGAAGAAATTATTCCGGAACTGGCAGCAGCTAGCGATCGGGTTACTCCTCTATTACATCGTTTTTTCCTCCGGGATCTCCTTCTGGCAGGGAGACAGGCTGGTCATATTCTCCATCCCATTGTGGATAACTTTATACGTTCTCCTTCTCACACGCATCATAAATAGTAACTTTGCAGCAGGATTTTTTTCTAAAAGAGCCAGTGAAGAATGAAATTTGGAGCTATCGACATAGGAACGAACGCCGCACGTCTGCTGATAGGAGAAGTGATCAAAGAAGACGGCAGAAAATTTGTCAACAAAATCTCTTACACCCGTATTCCGCTCCGCCTGGGAGAAAGTGTGTTTGAAAGCGGGCGGATCAATAAGAAGAAATCGGAGCAGTTCATAAAGACCATGCGTGCTTTCCAACTGATCTCTGAATTGTTCGAAGTGAAAGAGCTCAGAGCCTGTGCCACTTCCGCAATGCGTGAGGCAAGGAACCAGAAAAAAATCAAAGCCCGGATACTGGAAGCAACAGGCATCGAGGTGGAAACCATCTCAGGAAATGAAGAAGCCGACCTGATCTTCGGCACTTTTTTCCTCATGGATATCGATAAAAAGCAGTCGTTCATTGTTGTGGATGTCGGGGGGGGAAGCACGGAAATCAGTGTTTTTTCCAACGGTAATAAAGAAATCTCACAGTCATTTGAGGTGGGAACACTCCGGTTGCTAAAGGATAAGGTCAATAAAGACGTATGGGAAGAAATCTATACATGGCTGGATCTGCACATTTCTCCCAACGAAAATTTCGCCTTTTACGCCACGGGAGGAAACATCAATAAAGCGCATAAATTACTGGGAGCCGGACACATTGAGCCCATCTCTTACACCTCCCTGAAAGGTTTGAAAAATGACCTGGAAAAACTCACGGTAAGGCAACGGATGGAGCACTACCAGCTGAAACCGGACAGAGCCGATGTATTGGTCCCTGCACTGGAAATCTACTGCAATATCATGAAAAAGCTGGATTGCGAGGAAATTGTCGTTCCCAAGATCGGGCTTTCAGATGGGATCATCTATGACCTGCATAAAAAGCACCGGAAGAGGAACAAAGTGAGTAATTGACAGCAGGGAATTGAACATGTAACAATTGGGAAGAAGCAATCGCGATGGCAAGGCCGGGTGATCTCCTGCTTTTATTACCAGTTGTAAACTACGCAAAAAAACGTATTTCACTTCCCGCTTTCCCTGCAAACGATTTTTTCTTTACCTTTGCACCCGTTATTGAAACCTTATTTTGAAATACTTGTTGTCAATCCTGGAAATTCCTGTGCGTTTTAGTGAAACTGACGCAATGGGAGTGGTATGGCATGGCAATTACCTCAAGTTTTTTGAAGACGCACGCGAGCATTTCGGAAAAGTACACGGGCTGGATAACCTGACGATTCACGAATCAGGTTTTTTTATCCCGATCGTCCATTCGGAAATACATCACAAATCTCCCATGCATTACGGTGAAACGGCGATTGTACACTCCAGGCTGATCTACAAGGAATCGGCGAAGATCCTGTTCCAGTTTGAGATTATCAACGGCAAAACCGGGCAATTGGCCGCAAAAGGTTCCACCACACAGGTTTTCCTGAATGCGAAAACACGGGAGCTGGAGCTGGTAAAGCCTGACTTTATCATCCAATGGGAAGAACAGCAAAACTGGATCGATGGGAAGTAATATTTACTTATCATACGGTACGTTGGTCTCCCCCATCGGGGTTGGCACAAAAGAAAATTTCCAGTCGCTGAAATCAGGGATTTCGGGCATAAAAAAAGAAGAAGGATCCGGCTTCAAGCAAGAAGACTGGTACCTTTCAAAAATTGATTCCATACGGGAGAACCGGTTCGATTCGCTCCTGGAGCTTGCATTGAGCAATTTAAAGGAATCCTGTTCCGGGGAATTGCTGGGCGATCAAAAAACCATCTTTATTCTCAGCTCTACCAAAGGAAATATTGACAACCTCCCCGGCGATGTTTTTGCGTCTGCCCGCAGGATCATTCACAACGCAACAAACAATCCAAATGCCGTTGTGGTCATTTCAAACGCCTGCATTTCGGGTGTGATCGCTGTCAATACAGCCGCGGACTACCTCCGTTATTCGGACTTTGAAACAGCGGTTGTGATCGGGATCGATGTCGTTTCAGATTTTGTACTGTTCGGCTTTCAGTCACTTTTCGCATTGAGTGACGAGCCGGCACGCCCTTTTGACAAGGAAAGAAAGGGAATTTCCCTGGGTGAAGCATGCGGTATCGTTGTTCTTTCCAGAGAAAAACCGCGTGGATTTTCAGTAGAATATTTAGCCGGTGCTTCTTCAAATGACGCCAATCACATTTCCGGTCCTTCAAGAACAGGAGAAGGTTTGTTCAGAGTTGTCGGCAAAACGATTGAACGGGCTGGGATCGGCCGATCGGAGATCGATTTTATCTCCGCTCACGGAACAGGTACATTGTACAACGATGAAATGGAAAGCATTGCTTTCAACCGGTGCGGCTTACAGCAGGTGCCGGTCAACAGTCTGAAAGGTTTTTTCGGACATACATTGGGCGCTGCGGGAGTGATTGAAGTGATCGCCTGCCTGTTATCCATGGAACACCAGCTGCTGCTTGAAAGCAAAGGATTCCGGGAGACCGGTACAACACACGAAATCAATATCGTTCAACACACACAGCCGGCATCTATCCGTACAGTATTAAAGACCGCATCCGGGTTTGGGGGTGGAAATGCCGCACTTTTAATCAGGCAGGTACTATGAAAATTACAGTAAGCAGTTACCTATCGCGAAGAGGAGCTTTCCTGGACACGGAACTGAAATTCGGTTTCCGGGAAGAGAACTGGCTGAAGGAATGCTATCAACAGCTGGAAATGGATTACCCGAAGTTCTATAAAATGGACCACCTTTCCAAAATGGCTGTCCTGTCAACGGAGATCATCAAATCCGGAGGAATTCTGAACGGGATCCAGGACGACGAGCTGGAACTGTTGTTCGCCAATGCCAATGCCAGCCAGCACACAGACCTGAAATTCATCGAATCATATGAGCAGCAGGGAAATCCAAGCCCATCACTGTTTGTATATACACTGCCGAATATCTTAACCGGTGAATTAGCGATCCGCAATAAGTGGTACGGGGAAAATACATTCTTTATCACCCCGGAATTTGACGAAACGCTGTTCGCTGAACGCCTGTACCATTCAGCTCGGAAAGGCTCAAAGCTATGCCTGTGCGGGTGGGTTGATTCAAAACTTAATGCACAAAGCGCTGTGGAATTGGAAGAATGTTTCTTATTTTTAGTCGCGCTAAGCAAAGAAGATACCAGGAACGACAGCTCGTCATTCGCAATAACATTGAAAGAACTATACACCAGTTATCAGGCTTCAACCCTTGATAATTAACAATTGATTAACTGATAATTAAAAAAATGAGTGAACTAAAAGAAAACCTGAAAGCTCAGATCATCGAGCAGCTTTCACTGGAAGATTTAACGCCCGCTGATATCAAGGATGACGCACCGCTTTTTGGTGACGAAGGATTGGGACTGGATTCCATTGACGCATTGGAGTTCATCGTTCTGCTGGAATCCAATTACGGGATCAAGATCGCCGATCCGAGCCAGGGACGTGAGATCTTTCATTCTGTCAATTCATTGGCCGCATTCATCGAAAGTAACCAGTAGGAAATGGACATTTTTGTCACAGGGATAGGCGCCATCAGCTGTATTGGAAACAATGTGCAGGAACACTTTGATGCATTGATCGCCGAAAGATCAGGAATCAAAAAAGGGCTGCACCCCCATTCCGAACGCTTTTTAGTAGGCGAAGTCCCGATGACAAACGAAGAGCTGACCAGTCATTTTCAGCTGAAAGCAAACGGGTCCAGGACAGGAATTCTGGGCTGTATCGCAGCAAAAGAAGCTTTTTCCGGGCACATGCTACACCATACGATCCGGACCGGTGTCATATCAGGGACATCCGTAGGAGGAATGGACATCAGTGAAACCGAGTACAGAAGCTATATTGAAAACCAGGTACATGCTATTTCCAGGTACAAACAGCACCCGAGTGGTAATTCAAGCGAAGAAATTGCACGGGAACTGGGAATTGACGGGTTTGTAAATACCATCTCTACCGCCTGCTCTTCTGCTGCCAACGCGATCATGATGGGAGCAAGAATGATCCGGATGGGGTTGCTGGACCGGGTAGTTGTCGGCGGAACAGATGCTTTGACAGAGTTTACCATCAGTGGTTTTCGTTCGCTGATGATCTTTGACGAAGAATGGTGCCGCCCGTTTGATGAAACCAGGAAAGGGCTCAACCTGGGAGAAGGCGCCGGGTTCATTGTCATCGAATCCGCTGAAAGCATTGCCTGGTCAGGAGGAAAAGCGATCGCAAAGCTGAAAGGCTGGAGCAACGCGTCGGATGCCTATCACCAGACCGCGTCATCACCCGACGGATACGGAGCTACCTTATCCATTTCCGAAGCGATGAAAGTTGCAAATCTCAAACCAGAAGACATCGACTACATCAATGCGCATGGAACAGCAACGCCCAACAACGACCTGTCGGAATCGAAAGCGATCATGAACGTGTTCGGGAAGAACGTTCCTCCGTTCAGTTCCACGAAAGCGTTTACGGGCCATACGCTGGCCGCTGCAGGAGGTCTGGAAGCGGTTTTCAGTGTTCTGGCAATCCGGAACGGCTGTTTATTCGCCAACCTGAATCACAGAAACGTTATCGAAGAAACACAGTTGATGCCTGTAACAAGAACAACCAACGTTGAACGTGTAAGGAATGTCCTTTCCAATTCATTCGGATTCGGCGGGAACAACTCGACGATCATCGTAGGGGAATTATGAATAGTGAATGATCGAACAGCTTACGTCTTATATCTGAAAAAATGCCAGCAGTAATCAAATCCATTGTATCCATCGGTCACCAGGACAGTTTTCAAAAGCATGATCTTTGGGAAACGATACAGCCCCTGGCTGAACATTCGCAGGTCATCGCTCCCGATTACAAAGCATACATCTCCCCTGCCTCACTGCGCAGGTTCAGCCCCGTTCTGAGAATGGCGCTTACCGCAGCACAGGTCTGCCAGAACGAAACAGAAGTACCTTTTGACGCTGTTTCCGTAGGAACATCTTTAGGTTGCCTGAAAGATACAGAACGTTTCCTCCAGACATTTATCACCGCAACCGGAGATACGCTCTCTCCGACCGCGTTTATCCAATCGACGCACAATACGATCGCCGGAGCGATCTCCATGGCATTGGGGAATCACTCCTACAATATGACACATACGCAAAACAGCCTTTCGTTTGAAACAGCCCTGATCGACGGCTTGTTGTGTATCCGGGAAGGAAAGCAGAACGTACTGGTCGGTGCTGCCGATGAAGCCATTGAGTTTCTGGACCTGTTAAAACCTGAAGTTGTCCGATCCGGTCTTCAATTCACTTCCGGGGCAACCTTCTTATCCATTCAACCTGAAAAACCAGGAAGCGGAAGACGAATTGTGGATTGTATGGTACATTTCAACAACGAACATACGGAAGCATCCATCGCGGCATTTCTGGAGAAAAACAACATCGACGGTTCAGCTATCGAATTGGTTTTATTTGCCGGGGAGATTCCTTCATCCACCGGTGTGAAGCAAATCAACTACGAGCAATACACGGGCCTGTATTATTCATCTGCCGCTTTTGCCTGCCACCTGGCAAATGATTATGCACTTCCGGAAGGAAAATATGCGCTCATTGTCAACCACCAGGTAAAAGGGAAACTGGGATTGACACTCGTGGGATAAAACAAGCTCTTCCCTTCCCTTGAGGGAAGGTCAGGATGGGTGACCACAAAACAGATTCATCAAATTTTATTCCAATAGTTTCAGAATATCACCTCCCTCGGCTCCTCCTTACAGGAAAGGAGCGAAATGAGAATTGCCATCAATTTCAATAATAAGACCAAGTTCCGGGGCAAAAAAATCGACAATAAAGTAATCGATTGGCCGTTGACGCAGAAAACGAACTGCTGATTGTTGTTTACAGAGCAAAGATTTCCAGAGTCTTCTTTCCGCTTTTGTCTGTTTCTCGGATCGCAGTTCTCTTGCATATTCAAGCAGGTTTTTGTTGTAATGGTGGTTGTTGTACTTTTTCATAGACATTAAGTTACGAAAAAAATTGTTTCTGATAAAAACAGTATGAGTCACCTCCCCCTGCCCCTCCTCACAGGAGGGGAGAATTATTCCCTGTCTTGAAGCAAGGTCAGGAGTAATGGCAAAAGGATGAACTCAGTTTCCAGGAAAGACAACACCTTCAACTATTTTCGCTACTTTTGCTCCAAATTCAATATGACCCGTCATCACCTTAATATCATCGGCTTCATTATCAATTGTATCTGGATCGTCGTTTTTTTCAATGACAGCCCGATGATGTGGGTATTGTTGGGAATCGCCTCGCTCCTGTTCCTGCTGTTCCTGTCCATCGGGGTCATTCTTCCGAACAGGAATTACTTTTTAAAAAGCAAAAACCGGCTGGGAAATGAAACCGTCCTGCTTACTTTCGATGATGGCCCGCATGAAACATTCACACCCCATGTGCTGGATGTTCTCAAACGCCACCAGGTTGGCGCGCTGTTTTTCGTCATCGGGAAAGAAGCCGGAGAGCATCCCCAAATTGTGAAACAAATCATTGCGGACGGGCACCTGATCGGCAACCACACACAGAATCACCCATTGATGTTCGCCGCTCTTCGCCAGGACAGCGTGGAAAAGGAAATCGGCCTATGCGACAACACACTGATCGCGCAGGGAATCCATCCCGGACATTATTTCCGGCCTCCGGTAGGCTATACGAATCCCCGGATCGCACGGGCTGTCAGGAAATTCAAAAAACAGGTAATCGGCTGGAGCCTGCGTTCCTTTGATACTGTTCTGAAAGAAGAAAACAAGCTGCTGGAACGTGTATCTTCCAAAGTAAAGCCCGGTGATATCATCCTGTTTCACGACAACCTTCCTCAAACGGCAGCGATCCTGGAACAGTTCATTGTTGACGCAAAGAAAAATGGTATCAAATTTGCCAGTGCAAAAGATCTAAAAACACGATTGAAATGAAACACATCCTATTGGCCGCAGGGCTATTGCTCACTCTTTATGGCATGGGGCAGGATTACAAAACAGTTCCGGATAAAACCACTGTAAAGGCTGCCATTGAAAAAAAGCACAAAGAAACGACCAGTATCACCGCTGATTTTTCAGAGCAGGTTCATTCCGACATGTTCAAGGAACCTCAGTCCGGAAACGGGAAACTCTATTTCAAAAAGGAAAATAAAGTTCGCTGGGACCACACAAGCGCCAAACAGGTGATCCTCATAAACGGGGATCTTGTGAAGTTGTACGAAAACAGCAAGCCGGTCAGCAATCCTGCCAGCCAGAAAGTAGTGAAGCAGATCCAGGGAATGATGGTTTCCATGCTTTCCGGTGATTTTTTAAATGAAAAAGATTTTTCAATCAGCTACCAGGAAAATACGAAGTATTACAAGCTTACCCTGACCCCGAAAAGCCCAAGGATGTCCAGGTATTTGTCAAAAATAGAGCTCCGTTTCAGCAAACATTCACTTTTACTGGACGAAATGACAATGATTGAACAGGGAAATCAAAAAATCATCTATACCTTTACCAACCTGAAAACAAACCAGTCGATTGACGATTCAAAATTTAATACGATCTAAATGCTACTGAAGGACCGATTATATGCGCTTAAAAGCTTAAAGCAGGAAGAAAACCAGCTGGTTGCAGAAGTAACTCTGAATGCAGCGGACCCCGTTTTCGAAGGGCATTTTCCCGGGAACCCGGTTACGCCGGGCGTTGTGCAGCTGGAAATGATCAAGGAGCTGCTCTCTGTTCATTACAACCGGGAAATAGCGTTAAAAAGCATTTCAAACTGTAAATACCTGGCAATCCTCAACCCCGTAGCACACCCGGATCTAACCATTACGCTCACCATCACTGAGGCCGATAATACCCTGAAAACAAATGCAATATTTATATCAGGCCACACTATCTTTACCAAAATTTCCGGTATTTACTACTGAGTTGAACGATCGGTTAAGGGAATATTAATATTTACAAGGTACCCTGCTACAAATCAAAATCTTACAAAAAATACCAGATTAAAAGCTTCTTTTTTCCACTATTTTTTTATAAATTGGGACAACTAAACATGCCGGAATGCGTTATTCTGGTAGACTCTGCTTAATTACTAATACTTTATCCTGGAAAAGTAAAAACAGACTTTTTCTATGGAATCCGTAAATAACTAAACATGAGATATTACTACAATTCGTTACTACTCGTTGCTTTCTGTTTTCTGTTCTCTCCAGTCTCATTTTCCCAGATAACGATCATATCCAGCTCTCTTTCCAATAACCTGACAGCTTGCCTGAACGACGCGACCTATACCGTTTCCATCAACAATCTGTCTCCTTACAATTTGTCCGGAATCAATGTCGAGCTGGTATTACCCGAAGGAGTTCATTACATTCCTTCTACCGTAACCGGAGGGGTTGAAAACGGAATGTCAGGAACCGATACAGTGCTGTTTACAATGCCCGATATCATGTCTCTGACACAGGTCACTTTTTCCGTAAAGATCCAGGCAGGATGCATGTCCAATTACACCGCGATTTCCAACCAGTTCATCATGAGCTATACCGGGGATAACGGAATCGGGGGAGTCATTACTTCCACGGATGTTCACCAGAGCAACTTATACACGATCAGCGTACCTGACCTGTCTTTGATCAACATGACCAATCAAACGTATTCCGGAGATGTAGGGGATGTCATTACCCGCTGCATCACCATAACAAACGGGGGAAATGGCTCATTGTCCCAATTTGAGCTTGAGCATCTTCACGGTGCGGGTATTTCCATCACTTCCTCCACCCTGGGGACCACGATCCCGGCCGGGAACGGTACCATCCACCAATTCACAGCCGCAGATTTTTCAACGATCGGAAACGGAAACGCCACGTTCGATCCGGGAGAATCCATCACCATCTGTGAAACAATTGAGATCATCAGTTGCTCAGATGCTCAGTCCATATACAATTACAGGTGGGGATGCAACAATGAAATATGCCAGCAGCTGTCTGATGCAGCAAATGTTGTCTTCAATTCCGAAACTCCCAACCTGGTATTCGTGCCCTGGAACAGCTTCACCAACAATACAGCCAACGGGCTTGGAAATAACTGCTACGGGAACAATGCAAACGGAGACTTCCCTTCCTCTCTGACCATCCAGAATAACGGAACCGGTGATGCTGTCAACACCTTAATTGACATTGCCGGAGCCTGGTCAGGTTCAACAGCCTGGATACAGACCAATTATTACAGCTCGATCAACATTTCATCCCTCACAATTGAGATCAATAACGGAGGGCAGCAACCATTGGTACCTGTAAGCACCCAGAACGGGCAATCAAAACCGTGCCTTCCTGCCAATCCGAAAAACGGGATGACGATCAACATCCCATTGATCGAACCCGGAGACGTGGTAGTGATCCGCTGGAATCATTATACGTGCTGTGTTGATTATTGTGAAAACGCTGTGCGCAAGCATATGCTCCACTGGAGGTACCGGGGAAATTATTCCAACAATTGCGGAACAAGCTATGAAATTCCCCAATCAAACGCGCTTCCCAGTTCCGGGGGTTCCTATTACATGAGAAACCAGCTCACCCCGGATATCGTACCGGGAACGATGGTCGATAATGAATCTTCAACCGTCACGTTCATGGCGGTCAATTCGGAATTTCCGTTCCCCCGCACCAATAACCATCGTTTTAAATACCGGATCATTCTTCCCGATTCCTGCCTGAATGTAGATCAAAGTTCACTGGTGATCAGGAATCACCTCGGGGTAGTACAGGGACAGTACGTTCCGACAGTAGAAACGGCAGGAGATACCGTTGATTTCGTGTTCACCACCATCCCGATGGGGACGCAATGGACGGTCAGCTTCGACCTGTCTGTCAACTGTGCAACCTGCCCGGTCGAAGGGATTAAAACACTACAGTTCCAGACGCTATACTCTCCCAATATCAATTGTGCATGCTGGCAGCTGATGGGATGTGTGTCCGCGAGCATTGATGTACTGTGCCCGCCTTTGTGTGAAGGAATCAATCAAACCGGCAACAGTGTGAGGAGGACCAACCTGGGGCTGCCGGACAATAATAACGACGGACTTCCCGACGCCGGACCTCACAATATGAACCTGGTGCGGACAGATCGCCTTATGCACGGAGATACCCTCGAAGTGTTCAATGCCGGGTACATTCATAATCCGGGCAATACCACATTCAGATCGATCGTGCTCAACCACTCAATGACCAATCACGGACAACGGATGACATACAGCCATAGCCAGGTTCGCATCTATAAGGCTTCGACCAATACCTATTATTCCAGCACCGACCAGAATATCAATGTAAACGTCACCACGACAGGAACGACGAGAAGGTGGAGAAACGGGTTCAACATCAATACGCTGCCGTCACTCGGAATGGGAGCAAATGACTATTTACAGACAGGCGATTCGGTCTTTATTTATTCCTATTACGTCAATACCGTCAACAACAACGCCAATTACCTGGACGTGGTAAATACGGAATCGCAACTATACACGACAGCCAACCCGGCATTCGACACTGCTCCACAAGCCGACTTGCTGGGGTGCAATGTACTCAATAAGGAATTCAACCTGATCGGGTGGTATTATACCAGCTCCGGGGAAAATTCACTGTCCACCCAAAATTGTGACATAATTGAGCTGACTCAGAATTATTACCTGAGCATCGGACCTTGCTGCAACAATTACAACGGCGGGAATTTATTCCCTTTCGAATACCGTCACTGGTCCGCGCCTTCCAACATGTTCGTACAGCTGCCGGATGATTACCAGTTCGTAAGCGCTACATTCAATTTTAACGGAACAGGAGGAACACTGGTAACACGCCCTGACAATAATTTTCGACCGATCACCCCGGTATCGGTGAACGGACTGATCTATGAGTTTGACATGTACAATTTTTTCGGACCACAGGGAAGCGGGGCACCGATCGTATTCGGTGATGATGGATTCAGCGGAACTTTACGTGTACGGATACAACCTACGTGCAACGTAGAAAACGGTACAAAGAACACCCGTTACAAATGGGATTACAGACCTGTTCCACAGATCAACCCGGCAGAGTATGCTCCTACGGGATGGGTAACCACAGATCCCGTTACGTATTCCGGCCCTGTATTGACCATGCAATCGAATATACTGATGGTCAATTCGCAAACAGGCCAGGAAACCTGGGACCTGACCTTCCAGAATACATCGTTTAACTCTGATGCCATGAACTTCTGGATCGGTGCTCCGTCCAACGCGGGAGTGACTGGTGACAGCCTCCTTCACCTGGCTACCAACACATGGTTCTACCCCAACGCGAACGGCATTTTTGATATACCGGACCTTCCGGCAGACAATAGCGCCACGTATCGCCTGTACACCACGATTACCAGCTGTCAGCCATCCAGTATAATAGTGTACAGCGGATGGGGATGCTCCGGCGTACCGCAGGAGGTCGGTGACTATGAATGTACACCGCTTTCACTGACACTGTCCATCACCCCTCTGACTCCTTCCTTTGAATCACAGATCAACCTGCTGGGGACCGGGAACAATGAACTGTGCGATGAGCTGGATTTTGAGATTGTTGTCAGAAATTACCAGCTGGGATATGGTTTCAACATGACTACCGATATCCAGCTTCCTTACGGGCTTGAGCTGATTCCGGGCACCGCGTCGCTGCTCTACCAGGGATCTTCCATTTCCCTGCCTGATCCAGGACTGGTATCGGGCACAAATTACCAATGGGACCTGTCAAATGTACCGCTGCTCGCCAATGGGCTGATCGGTATTGTCGACGAAGCGAATAACCAGTTCATCATCCGGTTCAAGGCACGGCCTCTCTGCGGGTTCAATTCCGGCCAGCGGGTATTTGTCAGAAGTGCGGGAAAATCCTTCTGTGGTTCCATCCACCAGTCCGACTTGAATTATTCGGCACCGATAGTGCTCAACAACATGGCTGCTCCGTATTCCACCGACATACATATCGGGATTGATTTCATTACCCCGTGCGGACCTAATAACCAGACGACACTGACCATTCACAACCAGGGAGCAAATGCATTCGGAAACCAGGATTCCATTGTTTTTATCCTGCCGTTCGGTTTGACATATACTCCCAACTCCTTCCAACCTGTCCACAACGCATCGATTGCTCAGACTGAGCCGGTCATCAACAATTCAGGTGTGCAGACGCTATTAACCTGGCCGTTATTGCCGGGCATACAGATGAACGATTCAATGGTTTTCCAGATCAACCTCACTCCGTCTCCGATTGATCTTCCCTGCGCAACGACTGAATTAAGGGCATTTACCAACGTTTTCCTGTCCGCCAACTGCTCCATTGACGGAAATTTATGTGAAACGGGATTAATCACCGGGGAAACTTCGAAATTCATCTATATTTACAAAACCGACCTGGATGCAACGGATGCCACTGCCAATGTTCACCTCAACCCTGACGGAAGCGAAACACTGTCCGGTTCTTTTACATTATACAACCAGGGAGCAGCATTAAGCAGCAGCTATTCGCTGATCTATGAGATCATACAGGATGTAGACGGTGACGGAATATTCAGCGCCGGTGATACAGTCGTATGGACGCAGACAACTTCGGCTGATATACAAGGGGGGACGTCAGAAACATTTACGTTCAGCAACATCCCGGTTACTCAATTCTGCGGAGGAATCATCCGGTTGTCACTGGTCAACAACTCCTGTTTCTGTTCGGACAACATCTTTACTTTCGATTTAACAACGACCGCGACAAATTTCGCAGACACATTGTGCTCGGAGGATACCATCCTGATTTCTTACCCCGATATCAGCAACTTCACCTATTCCTGGTCTCCTGTAGCCAACCTGTCCGGGGGAACAGTACCTCAGCCGCTGTTTTCTGCTGTCAACAATGGAAGCAATCCTGTATCATACGTATATGTACGAACTGTTGACAAAGGATTCTGCACGCATACCGATACCAGCATTGTTGTTGTCAATCCATTGCCACAAGCCGGAATCCTGATCAATGACACCATCCTCTGCCAGAATACAGGGGATCTGTCCATTCCGGTTCATGGCTTTAATTCCTCCCCTGATTATACACTGGCGTACACAGTCAACGGGACAACACATACAGCTACTACAACGGATACCTTTATCCATCTGTTACCCACTTCGGCGGCAGGACTTTATACCGTCCAGTTAGAATCCATCACGGACGGAAGCAACAGGAACTGTTCATCTACATTGAATGAATCGGTCACCATTCAGATCAACCCGGCTCCAACCGCGCAATCGTACGGTGATACCACTGTGTGCCTGAATACCAACGGCGTTTTCCTCACTATCACCGGATCGGACGCAACGCCTGAATATACATTCACATACATATTGAACAGTGATACCCTTCAGGTACAAAGCTCAAACGGCACCGCTCAGGTTCCTGTTCCTACCAATGCCAGCGATACCATTGATTTTCACATTATCCATGTATCAGAATCAAGTACTGTGCAATGCGGAACAGATCTGGATTTATTCAACCAGTTTATCGTTCTCCCTCTTCCACAGGCTTCCATCGAAATGGACAGCATTGTCTGTCAGGATGACCCTTCTGTGCTCTTGACCATTACAGGATCAAATTCAACTGCGCCTTATACGTTTGCATACACGGTCAATGGTACTTCCGGCACAGGAACAGGCAACCCGGATCTGATCATTACGCAGGATACCGATATCGCCGACACGTTCATTTACCACCTGACAGGAGTAACCGATGGTTCTATCAGAGCCTGCTCCGTCACACTGGATACACTGGTGACGATCATCGTCAATCCGTTACCAGCTGCGCATGTTACCGGTGATACTTCCGTGTGCCACCTGGCAGATGATCCGATTGTAACATTTGTGGGACAAAACGGAACTGCTCCGTATACATTCACCTATGTGTACAACGGAGATACATTGCAGATCACAGCACCTGTGGATTCGGTCGGGCTACCGGTCAGCACCGCAAATACAGGATCTTTCCCTGTTGAACTGATCAGTGTGACAGATTCCAGCCCTTCTGTCTGCAGCACGATCGTACAATCATCCGTAACTGTTCATGTATTACCGAATCCGCTTGCTTCCATCGGTTATGACACGATTGTCTGCCAGGGATCTGCGGAGCCAGTGGTTACATTTACGGGAAGCAATGCTACTTCCGACTACACGTTCGAATACACCATCAACGGCGTGAATTCAACAATTACTTCCAACGGTAACAACGCAACATTATCCATTCCGACCCTGGTGGCGGATACATTCGAAATACACCTGCTAACTATTTCCGAATCAAGTATCGCTGCATGTGTGTCAGATATAGATACAACCATCACCATTATCGTTAACCCGCTACCGACAGCCAGCATTACAGGGGATACATCCGTTTGTGAACTGGACCTTGAACCGATCGTAACATTCACAGCATCGGATGCGACGGCTCCTTATTGGATCTATTTCACCCTGAACGGTACTCCTGACAGCATATTAACAACCGGATCGACCGCTCAATACTCCGTTCCCACTTCTACACCAGGACTTTATACATTCGAGCTGACCGGAGTAAAAGAGTCGAGTACGACTGCATGTTATCAAAGCGCTTCCGGAATTGTCGAGGTCCTTGTGCGGGAACGGCCCGTTGCCACTATCAGCGGAAGTGCCGAAGTATGCCAGGATTCGGGAGATGTGCAGGTGACCATGACAGGAAGCGGAACTACCAATCCGTATACATTCGGATACACCATCAACGGAACACCAATGAGCATCACAAGTACCGGGGACAGCGCAGTCATTTTACAATCCACGGCAATCGCGGGTGAATACGTCTACCAGTTGACAAGTGTCACTGACAACACCGTCAATTCCTGTTCAAGGGATCTTGACGAAACGATTGTGATCCAGGTCAATGAGCTTCCGATCGCATCCATCAGCGGAGATGCATCCATCTGCCTGAACACCGATCCGGCAATCATCCAGTTCAACGGGGAAATGGGAACTCCGGGCTATACATTCTACTATACGATTCTCGAATCAGGTTACAGTGACAGTATCAACAGTGGTAATTTACCGTACGTGACCATGCCATCCATCAATGACCAGGTGGGAACGCACACATACGTGCTTACGGGAGTGACCGATGCCAGCAATACGAAGTGTTATTCGGCACTTGCAGATACGGTTGTCATCAACGTCATTGAGCTTCCCGACGCATTCATCACGGGGTTTGCCCCGGTTTGCCAGGATCAGCCGGAACCTGTCGTTGTATTCAGCGGATCGCAGGGGGGCACGCCTTTCACATTCGAATACACACTGAATGGCACTTCTTATTCCGTCACAACAACGGCTTCAGACACATTCGTGGTCATCCAGCAGCCAACGGATGTACCCGGATCCTATACGTATGAAATCACCCAGGTAACAGAAGGAACATACGGTTGTACATCGGCAGTAAGCGAATCATTTACGGGTGTCATCCACCCCAACCCTGTTCCCCAGTTCAGCGTATCTCCGGATGAACTATCGACGTCCAACAGTGTGGCTTCTTTCACCAATGAAACGACCGGGGCTACGGATTATCTATGGGAGTTTGGTGACGGAGCGACCTCTACAGAAGAAAATCCGCACCACCTGTATGAAGTCGATGACATTGAAAACTTCCTGGTTTACCTGTATGCTACCAGTGAGCACGGCTGCATCGACAGCACTTCGATCACCATTACAGTAAAAGATGAAGTTCTGGTATATGTTCCCAACACCTTTACACCTGACGGAGATATGCATAACAATGTGTTCATTCCGATCATCTCAGAGGGAATTGAACTGCAGGATTACTCACTCCATATTTACAACAGGTGGGGAGAGCTGATCTTCGAATCGCACGATCTCTATACCGGATGGGATGGAACGTTCAAAGGAAATTACGTCCAGGACGGAACATATACGTATGTGATACAGATCAAACACATCGGTGAAAGCGTCCGTGAAAAAATCGTAGGGCATGTCAACTTACTACGATAGAAAGCAGTCAAAAATGACAACTGATCTTTTCAGGCTTAAAAATATTCGTATTCTCCGAAGCGGATGACCATCAGGAAATCGGTTTTTACATCGCGGATAATAACGGCCGTCATCAGCCTGGATTTTTCATTGTAAATGATCTGCGTATCGGTGATGAATTCCCCGTTCTTATACCAATGCTTTTCCGACAGGTTACCGTAGCTGTCATATTTGTAGCGTTCTTCTTCTACCGGGTCTGCCGTTCCTTTCTGGTAGGTAGCGATCGACGCCAGTAATCCTTTCTCGTTGTAGCTGAATAACTGCTTATTGAAATTGGAAGTCCGGGAAAAACGCTCTTCACGTTCCAGCAAGTAGCCGTTTTCATCGTAATACGCCATTTCCGTTTTGTAAGGAAGGCCATAGCTATTGGAAACGGTTTTCTTTGTTTGCAACCCATAGTCTTCATACGCCATGGTTTCTGAATTGACCAGCAGGATCGTCTTCTGGCCGGAAGAATCAATTGATTCGGTTAAATATTCTTCCGAAACAACCCGGTTTTTATCGTCCAGGCGGTAGATCGTGCTGGATTTTCCCGAATGCGTTCCCTGTTTATGCTCTACCAGGATTCCGTTGGAATTATAGATGTATTCATTCCATGTGGTATCGGCTGTTCCATCGTCCTTTCTTGTTTCAAAAGTGCTGATGAGCTGCCCTTCCCGGTTGAAATTATACACGTAATAATATTCCGTCGGGTACATCGCCTGCCCTGACTTTTTATAATTGAACCGCCCTTTTATTGACTTGATCTTGTTATTGGAAATAAACGTCTTGTTAAAAAAAGGCTTGTTGGTAAACGCCTCTCCTTTAGAGTTATCCAGCACCTGCGAATACCCTGCGGAAACAAAGAGAAATGATATGATAAAAATGTATTTCACGCTACAAAAATCGAAAAAACACCTGTTTTATTATTACCCTGAAAAGATAGTTAGTAACAACTCAATTTTAATAAAACGGCAAAAGCTGTGCCTTCAGTCAGTCATCATTTTAAATCGGCATGTATTTAAGCTTTTTTAACTGTTCCGGGCAAGCCGGGAAAGGATTCTGCGACATGCATGCAGATCCGTACTTTGACTGTTTATCCGGGATATAGGTCAGTTTATCACACATCTGGAACCATTGGTCATATAGTAATTTGAGATAATACAAAGAAATCGTTACATTTGTTACCCAAAAACAAATTTAAAGAACTGTTATGAATCGAATAAAATCAGGTTTCCTGGCGTTAATCGTCAGCTTTTCTGCTTTGTACGCACGTGCCGATGAAGGAATGTGGCTTCCGTTTTTACTTGGAAGAAATTACGAAGACATGAAAAAACACGGTTTAAATCTTACTGCGGAGGAGATTTATTCCATCAACAATTCATCCATCAAAGATGCGATCATTTCATTTAACGGGTATTGTACCGGTGAGGTCATCTCCAAGAACGGACTGATCCTGACAAATCACCACTGCGGGTATGAAGCCATCGCAGAAGCATCCTCTTCGGAAAAAAATTACCTGGATAACGGTTTCTGGGCTAAAAACCACCAGGAGGAGATCCAGACAAACTTGTTCGCAACATTTGTCATCCGCATTGAAGATGTAACTGAGCAGGTGGCGAAACACCTCAACGACGGGATGACAGAAGCAGAAAGAGCTGCTAAAATCCAGGAAATCGGTAACCTGCTTTCCAAAGAAGCTGTAAATGGTACACACTATGAAGCATTCGTAAGAGATTTCTTCGACGGAAATGAATTCTACCTGTTTGTAACAGAGAAATTCCTGGATGTCCGCCTGGTAGGAACACCACCTCAATCAGCCGGAAAATACGGTGGGGATACGGATAACTGGATGTGGCCACGCCACACTGCCGATTTCTCCATGTTCAGGATCTACAGTGGAAAAGACAACAAACCAGCGGCTTATTCTGCTGAAAATGTTCCTTTGACACCTCGCCATCACTTACCGATCTCACTGAAAGGAGTCAAAGAGAATGACTTTGCGATGGTCATGGGATTCCCGGGAAGAACGGACCGCTACCTGACATCATACGGAGTGGAACAGACTGTTACCCTGGAAAAGCCTAAGCGCGTAGAGCTGCGTGCGGCTAAGATGGACGTGATGAAAAAGTATATGGATGAGGATGTAGATGTTCGCCTGAAGTATTCTTCCACTTATGCACAGGTTGCGAACTACTGGAAGAACTTCCAGGGAGAAATTCTCCAGGTAAAGAACAACAAAGTCGTTTCCAAAAAACAAGAGCTGGAAAACCAGTTCAGAGAATTTGCAAAAAACAAGAGTGAATACAGCAATGTGCTTTCATTATTTGAAAATAGTTATAAAACACTGGAAGATGTCGTCCTGATAAAGGCCTATCAATCCGAATTCGTATTTACAGTCGATGCTTCCGTTCTCGCTTACCGGTACAAGCTCTACAAAGATGCCTTGAACGGCGGGAACGAAGAACGTGCAAGCATGATCCTCGCATTTACAAACAACGCTGCGAATGCCTATTTTGAAAATGCCAATATGAACATTGAGGCAGACATCGCCGGAGAGCTGTTCAAACGATACATCCAGGATATTCCTGCAATTCAGCAGGGAGAATTCACAAAAAAACTGGGAGCGAAAGGGGGAAAAGCAATTGATAAGTACATCGCCTCCATTAAAGCGAAATCGATTTTCTTCAACAAAGAGAAATTCGACAAATTCGCTAGTAATCCTTCCGTAAAAGCGCTGAATAAAGATCCGTTCTTCATGGTGATCGAAGACGTATCAAAAGCGTATGACAAGGCGTTGAGCACACCTGAAATCCAGAAGGCGTCGGACGATCTGAAAATCGCGAACAGGAAATTCACAAAAGGGATCCGTGAAATGCTTCCGAACAAGAAATTCTACCCGAATGCGAACTCTACCATGCGGATGACCTACGGGCAGGTGCTCCCGTATTCTCCGAAAGATGCGGTAAGCTATGACTATGCAACAAGCCTGGATGGTATGTTCCAGAAAGAAGACCCTGCAAGTGAAGAATTCCAGGTAGATCCTAAGATCAAGGAGACGTGGCAGAGGCAGGACTGGGGACAATATGCAGATAAAGACAGAGGATATGTTGTGTGTAATTTCCTGTCGAACAATGACATTACGGGAGGGAACTCCGGTTCACCGGTTATCAACGCGGATGGCCACCTGATCGGAACGGCATTCGACGGGAACTGGGAAGCCATGTCCGGCAATATCTTTTTCGAAGATAAGGTACAACGCACCATTTCATGTGACATCCGTTACGTGCTCTGGCTGGTAGACCGTGTTTACGGCGCACAGAACATCATCGATGAGCTGACGCTGGTGAAGTAAAAGGCCGCGAGTAAACAGTAAAATATATACCGATAAATGCCCCGGAGAAATCCGGGGCATTTTCATTGAAGTAAAGTCATGCTTATAGTTTAAAAAGAGCCATTGGGATATAAAAATCAACACTTCTTCGATTCCTTTTGCTGAAACAAGCAAACAAGTATAAATTAGATCCGGGTCAGGTCTGTAATTACTGATCTGAAATAATTTGACTGTTATGGATCGAAAAAAATTTTTAGCGAAAGGACTGATTGGTCTGGCAACCATCGTTGCGTTACCGGGTGCCATTACTTCTTGTAAAAAAGAAGATACTCCTCTTTCTTCCGGACCTGGAGGGCCAGGATCCCCGGAAGACAATGAACCCTGGGACGGCTCCGGGGATTGTCCTGTTTCTCCCAGGGAGACAGAAGGACCATACCCGATCAAAACTCCGGCGCAGCTTGTTATGGAAAACATCATCGGAGACCGGACGGGTGTAGCGTTACTTATGACGATTACCATCAACGATCAGAGCAATGACTGCGCTCCGCTACCAGGAGTACTGGTAGATGTCTGGCAATGCGATAAGGATGGAAACTACTCACAATACGGTGACTATACGGGTGCTTCTTTTTTGAGAGGACGGCAGACAACCGATGGCAACGGGCAGGTTTCCTTTATCAGTATCTTCCCGGGCTGGTACAGCGGAAGGGCTCCTCACATTCATATTGAGGTGCTGGATACCAATGAGAATTCTCTTCTCGTTTCCCAGATCGCTTTTCCGGCTGATATTTACACGGAAGTTTACGCTACTTCAGGTTATAATGGTGCTCCTGACACCTCCAACGACAGCGATGGTATTTTTGCAAACAGCATTGAAGGCAATATCTGTGATTCAATCACAGGAAATACAACCGATGGCTATACGCTGCTCAAAACGATCATTGTTGAATGAAAACATGTCATTGAGAAAAAGCGATAAAAGACACTACTCATCGTAATGCCCTGTATTCCTTCCGGATTCCCGCTTATCACTTGCAATGTGCAGATCCAGCTGCGGATAAGGCATGTTGATTTTATATTCTCTGAACAGCCGGTCTATTTCCATCCGGATTTCCGAACGGTAATTGTTGATCCTCCAGCTTTGGTCGGCCCAGAAAATAAGGTGGAATTTCAGGTGGTTCTGGTTAAAGTCGGATAACCGAACGATCACCTCACTGGATTTACTCACTTTAGGATGGCTTAACGCTGCCTGCTTCAATAACCGGACAACCAGCTCCGTATCTACGCCATAGGCGGCAGGCACTTCAACGGAAAAACGGGACAGTGTGCTCCCATGGCTCCAGTTCTCGATCCTGTTCTGAGTCAGTTGCGTATTCGGGATGATCAGGATGTTTCCGTCACGTGTTTCTATTTTGGATGTACGCACACCGATCTTTTCAACTTTCACGACCATCATTTCCGTACCATCGGAATCCGGCAGTTCGATGATATCCCCCACCATCAGGTTCCGTTCCACCAGCAGAACGATTCCCGCAATGAAATCTTTGAACACATCCTGCAAACCCAGACCGATACCGACCAGGATACCGAGTGATCCTGTCAGCAACCCGGAGATATTGCTGAACAATATATTGGACGCGATCATAATCGCCAGCATGTAAATGACATACTTGCTGATCTGCACGTACACGTATTCCAGCCCGGCGTCGTAATCTTTTCTCTTTCTCAGGCGCTGGGTGATGATCAGCTGTGTCAGGCGGATCGTGAATTTTGCCAGGTAGAAAACAACGACAACGGCGATAATGTGTGAAAAGCTCAAATCAAAATTCCCGGAGTCTATGATTTTGTGTTCCAGGAACTGGCGGAAGCTTACGTCCGGGTTTTGCGCCTGGAGCGTGAGGAAGATCACATATCCCACAACCAGGTAAGTCAGCTGGCTGATCAGGCGCATCAATATCGTACGCTTTCCTTCCACTTTGATATTCGTCGTAGCCAGGTAACGTTTCAAGTTGCGGTTGATCACCTTGCGAAGCGCCATTGAAAGAAGCACGATCAGAACAATGATCAGGATGTTCCACGCAGTTATTCCGAAAGGTCCTAAATAAAAAAGTACTGTGCTCATAATCTTATCTCAAAATCGTTCTTCCCAATTCTTTGGTAAATTGCATTTTAATCCGTTCCAAAACAACCTGCTCTCCCAATAAAGCATTCAATTCTTCTTCGTCCGTTTCATCGTGGTTGATCATCTTCCGGATCTCGTTTATCCGTTTCTCGATCTTATATAGCTTGAACGCGTAAATGGCATGAGGAACAGCTGCCTTTAAGCGATCCCCGTCCTTTCTGGTTTCAATACGATGTGTCAGCAACCATTTACTGCTGATTTCCTGTTCATTTGCTTCAATATCGCTTACCAGCCGTACGATCTCCTGGTCTTCCTGCCGCTTCAGCACTGACGATTTATACAGCTCATTGTTGGCCAGTCCTTCCGCATAAATCTGGTGGATCTTTGCCAGTACAGGTGTATCAAAAACCAGCTCATCCTCAGCCAGCTCATCACAGATATACTGGATCACGGAGATTTCGACTTCTTTCTTTTGTCCCTGCTCATCCATGGACGTTATTTCCGTCGCTAAAGGTCCATACAGCACCATCAACCGTATGAGGGCGTATTCAGCCGCAGGGATCGCCGGTTGCGGAAGCTCGGCAGGCGCTACCGGAATGGTTCCGGAATCCGTGCCTATGGCCCTGTGATTTTCAACCGGTAAATTCCTTACCTCCGGTTCATTCAATTCTTTTGCAAGGATGTTTTTCCGGATCTTCAGCAGCTCGGCATCCAGCACAGGTTCCGGGATCTGGAATTCCGAAGCGATTTTCTGAACAAATACCGTGCGGGTAATGGAATCCGGGATCAATCCTACGGAATGAACAATGTCTTTAATCAGCTCTGCTCTTTTCAGCGGGTCATTGTCATCGTCTTTCAGGAGAATTCCAGCCTTGAAAGAAATGAAATCCTGCATGCTTTCGTTGATGTAAGCCTCCAGCTCGGAGCTGCTCACCTTCTTGGAATACGAATCAGGGTCTTCCCCATCGGGAAACAGAACGACTTTCACATTCAGCCCCTCCTGGAGAATCAGGTCGATTCCCCTGAACGACGCTTTGATCCCGGCAGCATCGCCATCGTAGAGGATCGTTACATTGTTGGTGTATCTTTTTATTAAACGGATCTGCTCTTTTGTAAGAGATGTTCCGGATGACGAAACCACATTCTGGATTCCTGCCTGGTACATACTGATCACATCCGTATATCCCTCGCAGAGAAAGCAATTGTCATACTTGATGATATCCCCTTTGGAAAAATACAACCCGTACAGGATCTCACTCTTGTTGTAGATGATGCTTTCCGGGGAATTGAAATATTTGGCGATCTTCTTATCGGTAAACAATGTCCGTCCTCCGAATCCCAGCACACGGCCGGAAACGGAATGAATCGGGAACATCACACGCCCCCGGAAGAAATCAAAATGCCGGTCGTCCTTGCTTTTTACCAGCCCCACCTTTTCCAGGTATTCGAGCTTATACCCTTTTTTCAGGGCTGCCTCCGTAAAATCATTTCCTGAGTTGAGGCAGTACCCCAGCTGGAATTTTTCTATGATATCGGGGCGGAATCCCCTTTCGATAAAGTAAGAAAGCCCGATCGACTTTCCTTCATCTGTGTCGGTAATGTTCTTCTTAAAATGTTCCTTCGCAAACTCGTTGATGATGTGAAGGCTTTCCCGTTCTGAAACAGCGGCCTGCTCTTCCGAAGTCAGGGGCCTTTCCTCCGGGATCTGGATCCCGTATTTATCTGCCAGCCAGCGAAGTGCTTCCGGGTAGGAAAAATGCTCTTTCTCCATCAGAAAGGTCACCACGCTGCCTCCTTTTCCTGTTGAAAAGCACTTAAAGATCTGTTTCCCGGGAGAAACCACAAAAGAGGGGGTTTTCTCATCTGTAAAAGGCGATAAGCCTTTCAGGTTCGCACCGGCTTTTTTCAGGCTTACGAATTCCCCTATTACCTCCTCTATCCGGGCGGTCTGCATGATATCGTCAATAATATGTGGAGGAATATTTGCCATTTTACGTTCGGAATACCAAAATTACAATAAATCTTTCAGATGGAAGGCATGGTTGCCATCATCGCATCCACCGCACAGCCATCTTGCATATTGATCCAATAAAAAAATCCTCCAGGGTTACTGAAGGACTTTCCTTAATATTCAATTTTGCTTATGCTAATACCTTCGGCGCCGCATTTTTGATCGCTTCGCTGGTCTGGTCTGCAAATTTCTCAAAATTTTTCACGAACTGAGCTGCAAGATTATTCGCTTTTTCATCGTAAGCCATCTTATCCGCCCAGGTCTCGCGCGGATTCAGGATCTCAGAAGGGACACCTTCACATGAAACCGGGAACTCCAGCTCAAAAACAGGTAATTTCTCATAAGAAACATGGTCCAGTTTTCCTGTCAGGGCCGCTGTGATCATTGAACGGGTATAGCTCAGCTTCATCCTGCTTCCTACTCCGTAGGAACCACCGGACCATCCTGTATTGATCAGCCATACCTTGATATCCGTACCTTCCAGCTTATTTCCCAGCAGCTCTGCATATTTTGCAGGGTGCAATGGCAGGAACGCAGCTCCGAAACATGCGGAAAACGTCGTTGTCGGCTCTGTGATTCCGACTTCCGTACCCGCTACTTTTGCCGTATACCCGGACATAAAGTGGTACATTGCCTGTTCTTTCGTCAGGCGGGAGATCGGAGGCAATACACCGAATGCGTCGCATGTCAGGAAGAAGATATTTTTAGGAGCCGTTCCAATGGATGGAACCGCCGTATTTTCAATGTGTTCGATCGGGTAGGAAACACGTGTGTTTTCTGTGATGGAGCTATCCGTATAATCTGGTGTAGAAGTTCCATCAATGAAGCCGATGTTTTCCAGGATCGCGCCGAACTTAATGGCATCATAGATCTGAGGCTCTTTTTCGCGCGATAAATCGATCGTTTTCGCATAGCATCCACCTTCAAAGTTGAATACAGTGTTATCAGCCCATCCGTGCTCGTCATCACCGATCAGGCGTCTGTTCGGATCCGAAGAAAGCGTTGTTTTCCCGGTTCCGGAAAGTCCGAAGAAAACTGCCGTATCACCAGCCTCGCCAATGTTTGCCGAGCAGTGCATTGACAGCACATTTCTTTCATGAGGAAGGATGAAATTCAGCACAGAGAAAATCCCTTTCTTGATCTCTCCTGTATACCCCGTTCCTCCGATAATGATCATTTTCCTGGTAAAGTTCAGCACTGCAAAATTGTGCTGGCGGGTTCCGTCAACTTCAGGGATCGCTTTAAATTCAGGAAGGCATACGATGTGCCAGTCCGGGGTGAAATTCTCCAGCTCCGCATCTGTCGGGCGCAGGAACATGTTGTTTGCAAAGTGATTCGACCACGGAGTTTCCGTAATCACACGGATGTTCAGTCTGTAATTGTCATCTGCGCAGGCATAGTTGTCACGAACGTAAACGTCTTTACCAACCAGGTATGCTTTCATCCTGTTGTAAAGTGCCTCAAACCGCTCAGGTGTAAATTTGATGTTGATATCTCCCCACCAAACAGCGTTTTCCGTTTTTTCGTCACAAACAACAAAACGGTCTTTTGGAGAACGTCCGGTAAATTCGCCCGTTTCCACAGCGATCGCTCCTGTGTCCGTCAGCATCCCTTGCCCAAGCAAAATCGTATCTTCCACCAATTCTGCCGGTGTTAAATTCCAAAATTGGTTCCCCAAATAGTCGAGTCCTATAGATGTTTTCAAATCTGTGTTCTTACCCAACTTTCCAAACATATCCATAATTACATTAAATTTTAGCCATGCTATATTTTCGCCACAAAGGTAGCGGTTCTATTCAGATGAACGGAGAAAATGGCCAGATATTTTCCAACAGATTTTTAATAGATTGTTAACAACTCCCTCCATAACAGGAAAAACAGAAAAAATCACCGGGTTTATCGCATAAGATTGCGTAATTTTGTAGTGTCATAAAAAATCAAAATAAAATGAAAGTTCCGGTTACTATATATTCAGAAATGACTCCCAACCCGTCTACCATGAAATTTGTCGCAAACAAATATTTGCTGATGACGGGGGATTCGGCGGAATTCAGAACGAAAGCAGAAGCAAAAGGTTTTTCCCCATTGGCGGAAGAGCTGTTCTCATTCCCTTTTGTGGACGGTGTTTTTATCGCTGCCAATTTTGTCACGGTAACAAAAACTGACAATGTTCCATGGGATTTTATCACGATGGAGCTGCGTCAGTTCATCAAAACCTGGATCGAAGACGGGAAGGATGTGCTGATCGCGATGCCAAAGAAAACAGCCAATGTCGAAGCAAAGGCAGAATCAGAGGAAAAGGCCTCCATCCTTGCCAATTTGTCACCGTCCGAATTCGACGATGCCATTTCCAACATTCTGGACGAGTACGTCCGCCCGGCGGTGGAAAACGATGGTGGAGCGATTGATTACCTGGGTTTCAACGACGGAACCGTTTCCGTGATACTGAAAGGTTCCTGCTCCGGATGCCCTTCTTCAACAGCGACCTTAAAAGGTGGAATCGAAAACCTGTTGAAGCAGTACATTCCCGAAGTGAAAGAAGTTGTAGCCATCAACGGATAAAAACAGTTGACGGCAGAAAGGGAAAAACAGGGTTGTTTTTCCCTTTCTACTATCCGCTATATCCGCCATTTATCGTATTGTTCCTACGGAATAGATTTCTGAATTTTGCCGTAAATTAGTTGAATATGACGCAGATTATAAAAGTTGCCATTGCCGAAGACATTTCAAAACTGGCTCAGGCTCTCAAAGAAAAGATTGAACTGGGAATGGAATTCAGGGTCGTAGAAACAGTATCCAACGGAAGGGAGATGATCAAACGGCTGGAAAGCAATCACGCGGTGGATGTGATCCTGATGGATATCAATATGCCGGAAATGGACGGTGTACAGGCAACGGAGATCATCGCTAACCGCTGGCCGAATATCAAGATCATCATGTGCACTGTTTTTGATGACGAGCAGAATATCTTTGAAGCGATCATGGCCGGGGCAAGCGGTTACCTGCTCAAGGACGAGCAGCCGGTCAAAGTGCACAAAGCGATCTACGAAGCGCTGGAAGGAGGCGCACCGATGAGCCCGATGATCGCAAAAAAATCACTCAGCCTCATCCGAAAAGGGCGACCGACTGAAATTGTCATTGAAAAAGACTACGAATTGACCAAAAGGGAACTGGAGGTCCTGGAACAAATCGCCAAGGGGCTCAGCTACGACCAGATCTCCGACAATCTGTTCATCAGCTACGGAACGGCAAGGAAGCATGTGGAAAACATTTACAAAAAAATGAAGGTCCACAATAAGGTGGAAGCCCTGGAAAAGGCGAAAAGAGGCGGGCTTATTTAAAGAGAATCATGGCAAATTACGTGAAAGTAAAAGTAACGGATTCAGCGGATTACAGGCACAAAGCTCCTCGACTCATCTCCAGCGCCATTCACATCTTCTGTAAGCGTTGCCGTAAATGTTGTCAGGCCTTCTTTTACTCTTACTGTAGGGCCAACAGGACAGATCGTTTCATAATAGATCAGATAATCGACATCATTGTCCAATTCAAAACTCTACCCGCCTTGTTTTCCAGGCGGATATTCCTGAGAGGTCCCATCAATGAACACAACGGTAACAGCATCGACGTATATGTTTGTTCTTAACAATTTTCACATCAAGATAGCTTTGGGCTTCTGATGTCTGGCATAATCCCAAAACAGCAAATAATGTAACTAAATACTTTTTCATAAATACAGTTTTAAACTAACACAAAATATAATTCATAATGACTATAAGTGATCTTATTTTAGCTCTGTCTTAGCTTAATCGAAATGATATTTTTTCCGATATTTTTTAATCCCTTTAAAATAATCTGTAATTTCGCCCATAGCCGTGCATGATTTTAATCAACTGACAGCTAACTGAGTATACTAGATAAACAGCAAACTACGAAGTTTTTATTTCTTCTTCTGATAATGCACTACGGATGATTGATTAATAATTTAATATGAATACTTTGAAAACCATTTTATACATTGTCTCATCGCTGTTTTTATTAACTACTGCTTATTCACAAACAGCGGAAGAATTCAATAAAAGAGCAGAAAAGATTCTGACAACGGAGCCGGAAAAAGCCCATTCCTACCTGTTGAAAGCAAAGGATAAGAGCAAGTCAGATGGTTTAACCGAAAAGATCCTGATGAATATTGCTATTGTAAAAAGAGTGCAAGGCGAGTACCGGGAGTCGATCCGTTTGTCCGATGAAGCTTTAAAAAACACAAAATCCGAACAGATAAAAGCTTCTGCCCACAATAACCTGGGAGCGGCTTACAAGGGAATCGGAGAAAACGAAAAAGCGATAAAACATTACCTTTCAGCCTTATCCATTTATGAAAAAACGAACAACCTGAAGGATGCGGCAATAGTTGAGAACAACATAGGTCTGCTTTACCAGGCACTGGAAGATTTTGATAAAGCGAAAGAATATCATGAAAGTGCATTGAACTATTTCTCTTCGGTGAAGGATCTGGAAGGAATTTCCAAGAGCTACAACATGTTGGGAATTGTCCTGGCAAACCAGGAAGATCTGGAAGGTGCATTGAACTTTTTCAGAAAAAGTTATAACATTGAAAACCAGCTAAGCAGCAAAGTAGGAATCTCCGAAACGATAAATAACATCGGAGGAATATATTTTTACATGGGACAATTGGATTCTGCATTGGTATATTATGAAAAATCCCTGCAAATCACTCGCGAGAATAACGATTATTCCGGTTTAGCAGACGGCTTCAATAACCTCGCGGCAGTTTACATGAATGTAGAAGATTTTAAAAATACAAGGCTATACCTGGATTCTTCGCTTTACTACTCACAGAAATACAATTACGCGAATGCATACCTCATTTCCATGGAAACGTACAGTTACCTCTATGAACTGGAAAATAACCTGGAATTATCCATCGATTACCTGAGGAAATACCACACGGCAAAAGACAGTATAGAAACGATCAGCAACCGGAAAAACATCAACGAGCTCGAAAAAAAATACCAGACAGAAAAAAAAGAACTTGCACTCCAAGAAGAAGTCATCAAGAACAAGAACAAAACCTTGATTTTACTGGTGCTGATCGGCGCGATTGTGATCCTGGTCATCATTATCGCCCTGGTCGTCCAGCGGAGAAAAATGGACCGGCAGACATCTACGATCGCTATTTTACACAACCTGGAAGCCGAACGTGCACGGATTGCCCGTGACCTGCACGACAACCTCGGCGCGGAACTGACAATGATCTCCTCCAAGCTGGATATGAAAGCGTTTCGTACAGCCAATGAAGCAGACAAGAAGGAACTGGCTGAGATCCGCGAGGTATCAACCAATGCGAACTTCGTTTTGAGAGAAACGATCTGGTCGATCCACAAACAGGAGCTCACCATTGAGGAACTCTACCAGAAAGCCGAAGAATACGCAACACGCATCCTGGGAGGGAAAGAGATCCGTGTTTCCGTCATCGCCTCCGATAAATCAACAGTCCTTTCCCCTGCCCTTGCCCTTCATCTGTTCCGGATCATCCAGGAATCGGTGAACAATGCTTCGAAGTATTCCAGGTGCACCGAACTGAAAATCTTCATCAGCGCATCCAGGATCGAAATCAATGATAACGGGGATGGTTTCGACATAGAGGAAGCTCAGAAAGGATACGGCCTTCAGAACATGGAACAGCGCGCAAAAGAATTCAACGGAACGATCTCCATCGAATCGGAGAAAGGAAAAGGAACAAGTGTGATTGTGGCGTTCTGAAACAAGGGTTAATTTTCAGTCTGAAATGAACAATTATCAACCACCGGTTGCTAAAAAGCCTTATTATTGTACTCCGAACGATTGGTTATGTCTGAACGCATCGAATTTTCCAGGAAATTAACATTTGAGGGCCATTCAGGAGCCATTTACTCGTTGCAATACGACGGGAAATACATCTATTCCGCGAGTGCCGACAAGTATGTGGTCCGTTGGAACCTGGAAACGGGAGAACAGGACAGATTTGCGATCCGGCTGCCCGCTACCCCCTACTCGATCTGTTTAATTGATAACGCTGCCAGATTAGTAGCCGGGCTCTCCGGAGGTGATGTACACATTTTCGATCTGTGGGAACGAAAAGAGGTGAAATTCTACCAGCTCCACAGGAAAGGAGTTTTCGCCATGGCAGAAAACAGCAAAAAAGGCCAGTTTTACCTGGGCGACGGAGAAGGAACATTATCCGTATGGGACAACCAGACCCTGGAATTATTGATCCAGCTTCCTTTCGACTGTGGAAAAATCAGGAGAATCATTCCTTCCGCAGATGGTAACCTGATCTATGTATGCTGCCAGGACGGAGTGATCAGGTGCATCGAAACAACCTTTTTTAACCTGGAAGAAGAATTTTTCGCACACCAGGACGGAGCAGGAACATTATTGGAACTGGACAATACCACATTGGTAACAGGGGGCAAAGACGCCCACATCAGGCTATGGGACAAACAATCAAAAACCTGCTTCAGGAGCATTCCTGCCCATAACTATATGATCTACGACCTTATCCGGGTGAATGATACAATCGTATCGGTGAGCCGGGATAAAACCATTAAAACCTGGGATGCGGCAACGTTTTCCGTCTTACAGCGGCTGGACTTCAAAAAAGGAGGGCACCGCCATTCCGTGAACTGTGCCGTTGCACTGGACGAGAACACTTTCGCAACCGCATCCGATGACGCACGGATCATTACCTGGAAAAGAGAACCCATACTGCCAAACAGATAGGCGGGAAACCAGCACTAAGAATTTCTCCATAATGCCAATAAAAAAGGGAGCAACCTGTGCTCCCTTTCATGTATGTGTATATTCAATTATTTTGTTGCTTCCAGGGCAATTGCAGCCTTCACCGCAGCAGGCAGATTGATCACACTACCTGTTACAGACAATGTTCCAAAATCAACCGGAGTTGTTTCACCTGGTTTTGTTTGCTGTGAACCTTTGTAGCTTTTTGCCGTGCTCAACAGGATGTCTTTGATTTCCTTCATCGACAATTTAGGGAAATAAGACTTCAGCAATGCAGCAGCACCGGATACCATCGGAGCAGCCATTGATGTTCCCTGCAGCTGCATGTATTCGCTTTGAGGAACCGCATTGTAGATCTCAAATCCCGGAGCAAATACATCTACTCCCGTTTGTCCGTAGTTAGAGAATGAAGCCGCCAGGTTTCCGAACTCCTGCTTCTTCACTGTCGCGTAACGGGTAGAGGCACCGATTGTCAGGTAATGATCCAGCTTACGATCCTGGAATTCATATTTTGAAGTCGGGAAATTCGGTTCCAAGTCGATATCTTTTGCGTCGTTACCGGCAGCATGTACCAGCAATACTCCTTTGGAGTCCGCATACTTCATCGCTTCAAACACTTCTTTCGCCATCGGAGAATAAGACTTCCCGAATGACATGTTGATCACTTTCGCCCCGTTATCAACTGCATAGCGGATGGCCAAAGCGATGTCTTTATCAAACTCGTCACCGTTAGGTACGGCACGCAATGACATCAGTTTCACATTATCGGCAACACCGTCACCTCCCAGCTTATTTCCACGGATGGAACCTACGATCCCTCCTACGTGAGTTCCGTGCAACGCATCCGGCCCTTCCACATCGTGGTTACCATAGTTCACATCCTTGATATCGTTAGGGTTATCGCCGATCAAAGAACGGTCATCATAATCCACATTCAGGTTGTACTCCAGCATCTGGTTGATCTGCTCTTTCTGCTTTTCCAGAACTTCTTTCGTCAGCCTTCCGGAAGCGATCGCCAGCCCCAGCTGTTTTATCTGCATTCCCTGAGGATCGGATGGTTTCCACTTGTTCAGGTCTTTCTCCGTATAGTTTTCTTTACCGATCATTCCTGCGATCATTGCAGGAACCTGCTCGATCAGCCCATTCAGCTGGTCCATTTGTCCCAGGTATGGTTCATACTCCGCTCTTTCGGCAGCAACCTCATCGCGAACCTGTTTGTACAGCTCGTATTCTTTCTTGTCGCTTTCCTTTACCGCGGATTCTTCCACATTTGCATATTTTTTAGACAATTCCGCCAGGATACGCGTTTTTTCCAAACGTGCGTAGTTCTGGTTTTCCCCTTTCGCGTTTCCTAAAAAGTTCCAGCCGTGCACATCATCAATATAGCCGTTTCCATCGTCATCAATTCCATTTCCGGGAATCTCCTTCTCGTTGACCCAGATTTTCCCTTTCAGATCCTCGTGTTCAATATCTATTCCTGAATCGATAATTGCCACTACAACTGTTTGAGATTGACGTTTTTTCAATAATTTGTATGCCTGTTCAGTCTGCATACCATTTTTTCCGTTGTACCAGTCTACAACTTCTTTCTTAACCTCTTGAGAATATAGTACGTTAGTGATTCCTAATGCAAATACCGCCAAGCTTAATTGAATGATTCTCTTTTTCATATTATTATTTCCAATAAAAAACTTTAACTCCTCAAAGTTGCAAAAAAAAGTCGACCGACACCATCATTTTTTGTCATAATGTTGTAATTTTACGATATCTGGTTAAAAAAACTGATAAATGGTAAACCGAATACCCGGCTGCTTTGAACAATGCTCACCACTATTTGTCATTGCTATTTTTGAAATTAAATAACTCAACCGCGTTAACATGAGTAAAATCCTATATTGTGCATTCGTATTTTTCGCACTGTCTTTCACATCTTCCGGACAGTCAGGAGCATTTGGCTACGGACAGCTGAACGATGAGCAGAAAGGCAGCATATCTTCATTCTGTCTTCCGAACCAGGAAACATACAGAACAGCGATCGCCAGGAACAGGTGGCAGATCAATTACGAAAACAGCAAATGGATCTATTTCTCAGCCAGTGCAAAAGAACTGCATCAAGCATATGTCGCCGGGGAGCTTCCCGATTATTACATCGAATATGCTCCGCCTCAGTTGCTGAATGACTCCATGCGCCACAATCACCAGGTCGATCCGGTGCATAACGGAACAGGGCTTGCATCTTCCTACAAAGGAAAAGACGTGATCATCGGGTTTGTTGATACAGGAATAGAGTTGCAACATCCCGATTTTAAAGATGCTAACGGCAATACACGCGTCCTCCGTATCTGGGATCAGTCGGTATCAACCGGGAGCACACCTTCGCCTTACGGCTATGGGATCGTCTGGGACAGCACGCAGATAAACGCCGGATTATGCACCAGCGAAGACAATAGCGCACACGGAAGCACCGTTGCGGGAGCGGCTGCCGGGAACGGAAATTCTGTGGGGTACAATCACGGAGTAGCCCCGGAAGCGGATATCATCATGGTAAAAACATCCTTTACCCTTCCCAACTGGACCATGACTGTTGCGGATGCGTGCGAGTACATTTTCAAAGTCGCCGATTCACTGGGAAAACGTGCGGTTGTCAACCTGAGCGTGGGATCGTACCTTGGCAGCCACGATGGTAAAGATCCCGCAGGATTGCGGATCGGGGAATTAGTGGATGAAAAAAACGGGAGAATCGTCGTTTCCGCGTGCGGGAACTCAGGAAATATCGGCAACTACCATTGCCAGGGAATCGTTTCTTCCGACACATCCTTTGTATGGTTCGAGAACAACCCCAGCTCCTCGTTCGGTCCGAACAAGATTTTTTTCGATTTATATTCCGATATGGCTGACGCCGGGTATTCCTATTCCCTGAAGGCCGTTAACCCGGCAGGCAATTTCGAAACCCGCGCACAGCTGGTATTTCGCCCTGCGCCAGCCTCGCTGGGAACTCCGATCTTCGATACACTGAGAAATCAATCAGGCGACCGGATAGCAACCGTTGAGATCTACACTTCCCAGGAAGGAGCGAACTTTCACATGCAGGTTTTGTTCCGAACTATTGATTCAACAAATTATTACTACGGACTGTATACCCTGGGAAGCGGAAAATACGACCTTTGGTCAGGCAGCGGACTGGGCTACAATAACATCATTGAAGCTGTTCCCGGTCCCGGAACACTTCCTTCCATCATCCATTATCATTTTCCGGACGCGCACCAGACCATCGTTTCCAGCTGGAATTGCTCTCCAAAAGTCATTTCCGTAGGAAATACCCGGAACAGGACGGGTTTTCACAACCATGCAGGAGGCTATACTTCTCCGAGTGATATCACTGCTGTCGGACAGCTTAGTCCCAATTCGAGCAAAGGCCCGAACCGGAACAACATCATAAAACCTGATATTACAGCTTCAGGAGATGTAATATTGTCAGCAGGGCCGCTGTGGTACCTGGAAGAGCCCGCTAACTTTTCAAAAATGGATCCGGGCGGATGGCATCTGGGCAACGGCGGTACTTCTATGGCCAGTCCAGTTGTAGCAGGAATTGCCGCATTGTACCTGGAGCGCTGCGAAAAAGGGAATTACCAGTCGTTTATTGATCTTATCCAGGACCTCTCGCTGCCAAACGCATATACCGGCGCATTGCCTAATAATGCTTACGGATATGGTGTTATCAATGCCTATAACATCATTGAGGAGCAGGAATTTACAGCTACGATCAGCGGAGATACCATCCTGTGCTTAGGACCGAACCCCATAGAGATCGAAACGACGGAAACGATCGGATCTGTATTGTGGTCCAACGGAAGCACACAGATCATCAACCAGCAATATACAGCAGGTGAAGTGTTCGCGGTTGTCTACAATGTAAATGGATGCGGGGTATACACAGATACACTGATCGTGACGCAATCATCTGTTGAAACCATTGACCCGATTACCATATCCGACGATTTCCTGACGCTTTCAACGACTTCTTCCAACGGTATTTATCAATGGACTCTTAACGGAACGGACATTCCGGGGGAAACAAACGATACCCTGATCCTGACATCCATTGTGAGCGGATTCTATAATTGCTACACCTTCGGGGAAGACGGGTGTAAAGTATATGCTGGAGGCGTCGGGTTACAGCTGTCCGTCAGCAGCATTGAGAAACAGGCGCCGATCGTTTACCCGAACCCGGCAAGCGATAAGATCACCATTCGTTCGGAAAGCCCTCTGCTTTCTGTCCGGATGCTCGATGTGACCGGGAAAGAGATCCCTGTTTCCATCCAGGAAGGGGACAGCGTGAGCATAGCAACACTTTCTGACGGGTATTACATGCTGATCATCGAAACTAAAGAAGGTCTTTTTCATCACAACCTGGTAAAAAAATAGGCAGCTGCTCTTTTCAGAGCGGTACAAAGAACAACGAAACGGGAAAAGAAAGAATAATTAATCATTGTTCCAAACGATCCCCATCGTCCCATCTCTTTATTATTTTTGTATTTTCGTGGTCGAATGAGATTCAGTTCAGATATATCGTTGTGGTGGCTGTTGCCAATTGCCGTGCTGGCAGTGGTTTTGTCCGGCTGGATGTATTCCAGGAAAGCAAACGGCTGGGTAGCTGACCTTTCTGCCCGGTGGCGGATGTTGTTCATTATCCTCAGAAGTTTATCCTTGTTCCTGATCGCTGTATTGCTGTTCGGGATCATCTTCCAGGCTTTCAGCTACAAAAAGGAAAAACCGATCCTGGTGATCGGGGTGGACGACAGCTCTTCCATGCTCAACTATTCCGATTCTACAACAGTTCCTTCCCTGGTGCAGGAATTGCTTCAAACCGCTCAGACAGAACTTTCGGATAAGTTTGACATCATTCCCTATACCTTTTCAGGAGTTCCCTCAGCACTGGAAGGCAGCGTCCGGTTCAATGCGGAGAACACAGACTTAGCAAAAGCACTGGACCTGGCAAAAAGCGAGTTTTATAACCGGAACCTGGCCGGAGTGCTGCTGATTTCGGATGGAAATTACAACACCGGTACCAGCCCCGTCTATTCCGCTGAAAAATTCAATACTTCCTCCATCTTCACAATAGGAGTTGGTGATACCATTACCAAACGGGATCAGCTCATCAAGCACATTGCCCACAATGATATCGCTTTCCTGAAAAATGAATTCCCGGTTGTAGTCGACATCGAAGGGAATAAAATGGGGAAAACATCTACAGAGGTTTCCATCGAATCAAACGGGAAAAAGATCGCTTCACAGATCATCCATTTTGAAGACGGTGTAAGCGATTATGAGCAGGTAACATTCCTCCTGACCGCAGCCACCCCCGGAATACAGCAATACACTGTAAAGCTGTCGCACAAAGAGAACGAATACAATTACGAAAATAACACCAGGACGATCTACGTGGAAGTGATCGACTCCCGGAGCAAGATCCTGCTGCTTTCCGCGGCTCCGCACCCGGATATCGCGGCAATGAAATCCGTGTGGGATAAGGATCAGAACCTGGAAGTTGAATTCAAGCTGCTTTCCGACTGGAACAAAGACCTGAAGAACGTTGACCTGATCGTATGGCACGAGCCGGGCTTGAATGCCACGAGAGATGTGCAGCAGGCAATTCTCAACAATTCCGTTTCAAAGCTGTTCATCATCGGCTCACAGTCAAACGCTTCCTCTGTTTATCAGATGAACTTAGGGATCGAAATTCCTTCCGGCAACAACCTGGATGATTATGAAGGCAGCTTAAACACAGGTTTCAATGCATTTGAATACAGCGACGAACTGAAAAAAGCGTTTGGTTATTATCCGCCTTTGAAAGCAAAATTCGGCAATTACAGAATTCCCAGGGATGCCGCTGTTTTGAGCTACCAGCGGATCGGCCCGGTAATAAAAAAAGATGCGTTGTTATTTTTTGCAAACGGAAAAAGTGATTCGGGGCAGCCGTTCAAATACGGAGTTATATACGGAGAAGGAGTATGGAAATGGAAGATCACCGAATATGCACGGACAAAAAGCTTTACCGCGTTTGATGAATTGTTCTCAAAGACAGGCCAGTACCTGATGGTCAAACAAAACACAGAGCCATTCAGAGTGACTCTTCCGAAGAATTTCACCCCTAATGAAAGTATCTCTGTCAATGCGACGGTGCTCAATGCTTCCCTCGAACCTGTAACGACATCAGAGGTGCATTTTGTCCTGACTTCTGAGAGCGGGAAAGAATCGAAGCTGCAATTCGGCGTTACCGGCACATCCTACAAGCTGGACCTGGGGAAATTGCCATCTGGGAAGTATTCCTGGAAAGCATATACTTCCATCAACGGAAAATACCATGAGAAGAAAGGCGAGTTTGTCGTAAAACCATTGTTCCTGGAACAGGCGGACAATAAAGCCAATCACAATTTGTTAAGGCAGTTATCAGAAGCGACGAACGGTTCTTTCCATCCATTGAAAAATTATGCGTCCACCATCTCGGAATTAAAGAACAGGGACGATTTCACCTCCGCAAGCTACCAGGAATCGTCCTTTAATGAGCTGATCGAATATTTCGTGATCTTCCTGCTGATCGTACTGACATTATTTGCAGAATGGTTCCTGAGAAGATACCTGGGAAGCTATTGATTTTCATTGCCTGCGATTCAAAACCGCAGGCAATGAGAACCTCCCTACTGCATCTCCCCTCCTAATGCTTTGTATAAAAGTACCAGTGATTTCGCATTCTTCAGCTGGTAATCCACGTAATCCAGCTCAGCCTGCAGTTTTGTCTTCTGAGAATTGATGATCTCCAGGTAATTCGCATAACCGGTCAGGTACAGGTCATTCGCAACGCTTACCGCCCGGTCCAGAAACTCTACTTCTTCCAGCTTGATATCCAGTATCTGCTGGTATTTTTCCACCTGGTTCAAAAGTACACTCAGCTCATTGAATGCTGTTGTAACATTCTTCTGATAAGTGAAAAACGCTATTTCCTGGTTCCGGTTGGAAACATAAAAATCCTGACGAAGCTGCCCCTGGTTAAAGACCGGAGCAGTCAACCCGCCCAGCAGCTGCCATGCCAGCGATCCCGGGTTAAAAAATGTGGAAAGCGAAAAAGAATTCATCGCTCCGTAGCCCCCGATCTGCAGCTTCGGGAAAAATGCAGCCCGTGCGGATTTGGCATCGGCGTTGGTAGCCAGCAATTCATAATAGCTTTCAGCCACATCCGGTCTGTTGTGGATCACCGAATCTACGGGAATGGACTGGTTTAAGATTTCCAGGTGGTTGGACATGAAAGCTGTTCCCCTGGGAATAGTTCCGCCATATTCTCCGATCAACGTCAGCAATGCTTTTTCCAGCGCGTCTTCATCCAGCTTCAGCTGTTCAATCTCGGCCAGCAGGTTTTGTGACTGCGCCCCGAATTGCTGTACAGCAAGCTCTGTCGCTTTACCGGCAATCCGCTGCGCGGAGATGATATCGAATGCCCGCTGCTGCACCTCGTAGTTCTGCTCGTAGATCTGCAGCTTTTTATCGAGCGCGATCAATTGATAGTACAAATCTGCCACATCCGTAAACAGCTGGTTCTGCAACAGGCGCATGCCTTCAAAAGTAGCAAAGTACCGTTGCCGGGCAGCCTTTTTCTTATTCCGGAGCCTTCCCCAGACATCTATTTCCCAGGAAACCTGTGCCCCCAGCCAGAAATGAGGAGTTACGTCTCTCCGGATCTTCTGGTCTTCTTCAATGTTAGGTGAAAGGTTGGTATCAAAGTTCCCCACTCCCTCCATGGTATAATCCCCATAACGGGTACCCGATGCATTTGCCTGTAAATCCAGCGAAGGAAGCAAAGCCAGCTTTGAACGCTTTAAATGCGAATTAGCGATCAGGATGCGTTGCTGTAAAATCCGGAAATCCGGGTTTGACTGTACGATCTTATCAAACAAAGCGACCAGCTCCGGGTCGTTGAAATACGTTTTCAATGTAATGGGCGTATATTCTCCCGTCTTTGCTTCCGTTTGGTTGTCGAACTGCTCCGGCAGGGTTTTCGCTTTCTGGTCTTCTATATTTTTCGGAAGTGAACAAGCTGTCAGTAATGCCAGCATCATGCCCACTCCGATTGTATATCTTCTTGTTATTCTTCTCATTTCTCCGCTGTTTTTTTATTTCCAAGTTTCGCAAATAGAATGTATAGCCCGGGGATCACAATCACCCCAAAGACAGTTCCGATCAACATTCCTCCTGCTGCTGCCATACCAATGGAACGGTTACCGATCGCACCTGCTCCCGAAGCCAGGCATAATGGTATCAGACCTGCAACAAACGCAAATGAAGTCATCAGAATAGGCCGGAAACGCTGTCTTGCTCCCTCAATTGCCGCTTCAACAATACCATGTCCTTCTTTATTCCGGGCAATGGCAAATTCTACAATCAGAATGGCGTTTTTGGCAAGCAACCCGATCAGCATCACGAGTGCTACCTGCGCATAAATGTTATTATCCAGGCCTGCGAGGACCAGAGCCAGGTAGGAACCGAAAATCCCGGTAGGCAAACTCAGCAATACAGGGAATGGAAGCAAAAAGCTTTCGTACTGTGCGGCCAGCAACAGGTAGACGAATAACAAACACAACCCGAAGATATAGATCGCCTGGTTCCCTGACAGGATCTCTTCTCTCGTCATTCCTGACCATTCAATCTCAAACCCGCGGGGAAGCGTTTTTTCCGAAATGCGTTCGATGGCTTTGATCGCATCTCCCGAGCTATACCCGTTTTCGGGCTCACCGTTGATCATTGCAGACATATACATGTTGTAACGTGTCAGCACTTCCGGACCGTAAACACGTTCAATCCGCATAAATGTTGAGAACGGAACCATTTCTCCTGCATCATTTTTCAAATACATATCCAGGATGCTTTCCGGGTTGCGGCGGAATTCAGGCCCCGCCTGTACCATCACTTTGTACATTTGTGTAAACCGGATAAAATTCGTTGCATAAAATGATCCCAGCATCGTTTGCAGCGTGGACATTGCATTATCCACTGAGATTCCTTTCTTAGCTGCCATGTCATAATCAATATGGATCATGTACTGTGGGAAGGTCGCATCAAAACTGGTAAATACGTTTTTCAGCTCGGGTGCCGCATTCAGCTCAGTTACAAGTTTTTTGGTGATCTCATCCGTATTTTCGATGGTTCCCCCGGTTTTATCCAGCAATCTCATCTCAAATCCGCTGGCATTACCAAATCCGGGAACCGTAGGTGGTGCAAAGACCTCTATTTCGGCATCCGCGATGTCCTCGGTCTTCTTTTCCAGCTCTGCAATGAATTCATTCACTGACAGGTTCCTGTCGCTCCAGTCTTTGAGGTTGATCATCCCCATTCCGTAGGAAGCTCCTGCGATCTCTGTTACGATACTGTACCCGGCCAGCGTGGTCACATTCTCAAATCCTTCGATACCTGCAGCGATCTGTGCCACTTCGTCCAGCACTTTTTCTGTCCGTTCAACCGTTGCTCCCTGTGGAGTGGTCACACTGACATATAGCATCCCCTGGTCTTCCATCGGGATAAACCCGGAAGGAAGAATGGAATTTGTTCCCCACGTCAAGCCAAGGAATACCAGCAAAATTCCTATTGTTACAGTTGTCCTGGTTGCAAATCTTGAAAGGATGTTCGTATATCCTTTTGTCACCCGGTCGAACCAATTATTAAATCCGTCAAAGAATTTCCCCAGCCATCCTTTTTTTCCCGACGGGTCATGGGGCTTCAGGATAATCGCACACAAAGCCGGGGTTAATGTAAGGGCGTTGATCCCTGAAATAACGATACTGATCGCCAATGTGAGTGAAAACTGCCGGTAAAATACCCCTACAGGGCCGCTCAGGAACGCTACCGGTATGAATACGGCAGACATGACAAGCGTAATTGCCATTACCGCACCTGCAATTTCCTTTGTAGCACTGATCGTAGCCTGCAACGGAGGCATGTGTTCCTCCACCATCTTAACGTGAACGGCTTCCACGACGACAATGGCATTATCCACCACGATACCGATCGCAAGAACCATCGCGAAAAGCGTCAGTAAGTTAATGGAGAATCCCAGCATGGACATGAATGCAAATGTTCCGATCAACGCGACAGGAACCGCCAGTACGGGAATCAAAGTTGAACGCCAGTCCTGGAGGAACAGGAATACAACGATCCCTACGAGGATGAACGCCTCAATCAAGGTCTTCAATACTTCGGAGATAGAGGCATCCAGGAAGCGGGATACGTCATAGGCTAAATTGTAATCCATTCCCGGAGGAAAGGAAGTTTCTTTCAATTCGGCCATTTTGTCCTTAACGTTCTGGATCACTTCGGAAGCATTTGAGCCCGGACGCTGTTTCATCATGATAGAAGCCGAAGGACGCCCATCTGTTTTCGAAACCATTCCATAGCTCATCGCTCCGAATTCAATGTCAGCGATATCTTTCAGCTTCAGGATCGTTCCATCTATGTTCGCTCTTAACGGAACTTCCTCATACTGTTCCGGCTCGTAGAATTTACCGGTGTACTTGATAACGTACTGCAGCTGGCTGTTGAGTTTTCCCGATCCCTCTCCTACTTTCCCGGGAGCAGCGGCAATGTTCTGCTTTTGCAATGCATCAATCACTTCATTCGCAGAGATGTTATAGGCCACCATTTTTTCAGGATCCAGCCAGACACGCATGGAGTATTCCTTTTGCCCCATGATCTCAGCCCTACCTACTCCATCGATCCGTTTCAGCTCCTGCAGGATGTTAATGTCCGTAAAATTGAAAATGAATTGCTCGTCCTGATCTTCGTCGGTACTGACAATATTGAGGTACATCAGCATACTGTTCACCTCTTTTTCTGTTGTAACTCCTGCACGGATCACCTCCTCGGGCAATTCATCCAGCACCGTCGTTACACGGTTCTGCACGTTCACTGCGGCCAGATCCGGGTCTGTTCCAACTTCGAAGAAGATCTGGATCATTGTCAGACCGTCATTGGAAGTAACTGTTGACATGTAGGTCATTCCGGGAACCCCGTTGATGGCACGCTCCAACGGAAGCGCGACTGCGTTGGCAGATACCTCGGCATTCGCCCCGGTATACTTTGCCTGCACAATTACAGAAGGCGGTACAATATCCGGGAATTGGGTGATCGGCAACTGGAAAATCGCAAGGACTCCCAGCAAAAGAAAAAACAATGATATTACCAGCGACAGGACTTTACGTCTGATGAATAATTCTACCATACTATTTTGATTTTAAAAGTGAGAAACGGTTATTTACTGCTTTTTTTCCGTTTGATCTTTTCTCCGTCTCTCAATGACTGAGTACCTGCTTTCACGATAATATCTCCTTCGTTCAATCCACTGTCTACAATGTAGGAATCTTCAAGCGTTCCTCCTATCACAATGGTTTTCATTTTGACCGTATTATCTTTATTCACCAGGAATATAAACCGTTTATCCTGGATGGAAAACACCGATTTCTGAGGAATGATCAGTGCGTTCGGTTTGGTTTCGGAAATAATCAGCTTCCCGGAAGTTCCGTGTTTGATCAGCCCGTCCGGGTTGTTGAATTTTGCTTTGAACTGGATGGAACCTGTCTGCCGGTCGATCTCTCCTTCTGCTGTTTCAAGCAATCCCTGGTGGTTGTATTTCGCGCCATTCGGAAGAATCAGCTCAATGTCCCTGTGAGCACCCAGCCTGTTATCACTGATCAGCTGGAAGTAGATGTTCTCAGGGATGGAAAAATACGCGAATATCTCATCGAGTTCGGATACGGTTGTCAATAAAGAACCGCTTTGCACCAGGCTCCCTTCTTTCAGAGGAATCCGGTCGATCACTCCGTCAAAAGGAGCAACGATAGTAGTGAAGGTGATCTGCTGTACAATAGCATTCTTCTCTGCCTGTGCATAAGCTACCTTTGCCTCAGCCGCTTCGAATTTCGCTTTTGCCATCTCCAGCTCATTATCCGCGATGACATTTTTATCAAACAATGTCTGCATCTGCTTTAATTCCACAGCTGCCATACGCATATCCGCCTGGGCGTTTTTCAAGGTTGCCTGGACTTTTAACAATTCTATCTGCAGCTCTATATCACTCAGCTTAAACAGTGTCTGTCCTTTTTTGACAGCCTGTCCCTCGTTGACAAATACTTTGTCCATTACACCGGAGATACGGGAGTGGATCTCGACATTTTTCTTGGCCTGTATATCTGCCACAAATTTGTTGGATACAATCGTATCTATTTTTTCTACCTTGTATACTGGTAATGTTTTGATATTTTGAGTGCTGTTGTTGTTCTTATTTCCACCACATGCTGTGACAACAAGAGCTGATAGAGCGTAAACGATAAAATGCTTTGCGTTCATTTATGAATTATTTGATGAATATTACTCCTAAAAATTTAACTGCGAAACAGTTGAAGTCCGGTAAGGCGGGTAATCATCAAAATAACTGGAAGCGATGGAGAAAGGATGTTTCTTCGTGGTCCCATAACCCGAAACTCCTGCCATAGCTGGCTTTTCTCTTTTTTTCAAGCTCCTGTAATTCCTTTTGTGTAAACTGAAAGGCCGATTTCTGGCCAAATGAATGATCGTTATTGTTATTGCCTCTTCTGTTATTCTTCAGGTAAGCGGAATCATCTTCGACGTCTTTGAGCAACGGGCTGACACGCGACTCCACGTCCTCTGCAAGTTCCTCTACAGGAGAGAAGATCTCAACTCCCTCATTTCCATCAACCGGGAAAGTTGCAAGAGAAATAAAAAGCAAAAAGAATATAAATCTAATTTTCTTCATTCATCTTTAAGGCGGCATTCAACCTGTTTGCATCGATCATCGACAATGTGTCACAAAAATAATATCTTTTTTAATTACGGGGAAATTATCACTATTAATCGTCTGTTAAAAAATCCTATCATCCGACCCAATCTCCATGCAAATACCTGATTACAAATAACATTTGGACTGCAAAAAGTACACATATAAAAAGAGAAAAACCTACATTCCGCGCCTTTACCTGCCTGTGTTTGACCAGTAATCCTGCCAGGCAAACCAGGGAAAGGGCCCCATACTTAAAAAAGGTCTGGATGTGCACATACGAGCCAAACAACAGCCAGTAACACACCAAAAGGAAAAATACCAGCACGATGTGCATGGTGCTGAGACGAAATGCCGCCCGCAAAAATGCCACCGCAACCACGAAGAAAAAAGGAGAGCAAAAGACAAAACGGTTCAGGCTAAATAAGCTTCCTCCACGGAACAGCAGTACGATCAACCCCATTCCTGCAAGGTATGCCAAAGATACCTTCAGGATATCCGGCACTTCCCTGATCTTGTTTTTGACAACCAGAAAAATGAAAAATATTCCTGATGCCGCTGTGATCAGAAGAGCGATTCCGTCCAGCATTATTGCGCTCTGAGAACCCCAGGATCTTAGTGGCAGCGCCGGAATACGCAAGGAATTATCCCAAACGGACTGGATGGAAAAATATTCGAACCATTTTCCCGTATAGGAGTACTGGATCAACGCCACGATCATCCCTCCCGTAAACGTAACAAGCACATGGACAAGTATCCGTTTCCACCTGCTTCCGGGGTTTTGAGAGAAAAATTCCATCAGGATCAGGGCAGGCAGCAACACTGTAAATGCAGGCCGGGAAACAGCACACAAAAGTAACCCGGAGACGACCATCCATTTCTTCCTTTGATCAATCCCTATCAACATCATTGCCGCTGCTGCGAAGAAGACCGATTCTGAATACGGGGCAACGAAAAACACCAGCCCGGGAGTGAGCAGGCAAATCAATTGTTCTTTTACGGATAATTTCAGGTAGCGGAACAGGAAAAACGCGGAAATAAAATAAACCAATGCGTTGAAAACCGCTATTCCGGCGGGCGATAGGTGCAAAAGCTTCCAGATAAACGGAAACAAAGGGAAAAATGCCACTTCCACACCAAAATATCCCTGGTCTTTTACTGTTTGATAGTGCAGGGCATCGAACTGAAGCAAAGACTGCTCCGTGAATGAAAAATACTGCTGCACAATCACAAGGGAAACAGCGAGAATAGTAAGGTAAGCCGAAAACAAAAGAGCTGATTTACTCATTTTTATACGTTTAGAGTTTTACTCTCAACTGAACAGTCAAGTCTGTTTTTTGATTGTTATTGATCATCTCAGGACCGGAACCAAGTGTTTTGACATTGTTGTACAGGAAAACACCATACCGCACCCACAGATCGACCCGTTTCAACAAGGTCAGGCGCAGTAAGGCATACGCCCTGCTTCCCTGGTAGTAATAGGCGGGAATAGAGAATACATACAGCGCATTCGCTTCAAATGTATACATCCTCGAATCATAGCTGTCAGTGTCGAATAGCGCATACCGCAATGTAAGGTCGAAAGGAAGCTTTTTGGGTTTGTAGAGGATGTCCTGCGTAAATAAGATCCCGTCTTCCGCCGGGCTGCTCGGACGATGAACGGTTACGTATTCCACCCTGCTTTTGATCGTAAAGTCATCAGAAATCTTATAAGCCAGGTTAATGCGGTAATTGCGCTGGTAAATGTCTTCGATCTCCGTGACCGTACCATCTGAAATACGGCTGTTCTTCTGGCGGAGCTGCTGCCGGAACCGCGCGTAAATTTCCAGGTTCCGGGATGGGCGGTAGGTGGGCTGAATCAGCAGCTCATGCCCGTGACTCGGCCTGTCCACCTGATATTTCAGCCATGGAAATTCAAACAGGTCAAAATAGGTATTCAGACTCCATGAGCGGGAAATATTTACATTCAAACCGGCATAGATTCCCCGTTCGTTATTGGCCATCCTCCCCGATTCAGCGAAAGCGGCATTATAAAATGTTTCATAGCCGCGCTGGTAGTTCCGGTACACCAATGCCATCGTCGCCCGGGAATCCAGTGCGAATAAAACCCCGTGAATGTTTGCCCAGCTTTTTGAATGCGTTACGAAGCTCGCCTCTCCGAAAAAATGGAAATTGCGTACCACATAACTGTAATCGGCTGAAAAGGATGCTGTATTACGCCCTCTGAAATCGAATTGATTGTAAGGCAGGACTGGCTTATTGAAATCTTTGTTGTATCCCCAGCTGACCCCGGCAACCCCTATGTGAAGGTTCCGCTTTTCATAGCGCAGGTTTCCTCCAAAAATGGTTTCGGTCAGTGAGCCTTTCCGCGCAATTTCCGAATTTGTACGGTGGAATCCTGTCAGGCTAATGCTTGAAACATATTCATTTCCCACCTCGTAATCCAGGTCATCCGGAATCAGGGAATCTGCGTACTGAACAGCTCCGTCAACTTTCTTGACCGATCCGAACAACAGCAATTCAAAGTTCCGGTATCCCAGGTCAACAGCCGCTCCCCTCAGGAAACGGACCTCATCGACAGATGTGTAGGGTTTCAACGTGTTGGCATTCTTTTTCACATTCACCGCATCCGCTGTCTTTCCGAATGCGTACCCCGACCATAAATTCAGCCCCTGGCCGATCTGTACCTGGTAATCTCCGATCGCCACCGCTTTCAGATATTTTCCTCCTTTGTAAAAAGCATGTGCCGAATAAAAATCAAATCCGTTTTTCTGAGCTCCTTTAAAAAACTGTTCCCCAGGGTCTTTTTCCGCGGTAAACCCCACACTGAGATTCGTCCTGTACGAATAGCGGAAGCGGGTGTAATAGCGGTCGGGATTCCCGTGATAATAAGAATTGCTGTTTGCCAGAACCGAATCATTTTCCGCCGTATATCCCCGTTTTTCTTCCAAAATCCGCTGGTACCGGGCATACCATTCAAAATTTCCCCGTTTGACCGCTTCTTTGAACGAAACATGCAGCTGTTCCAGCCGGTCATCCACACGAATAAACGGCAGCACCAGGAAAATGGTTTCCATGTCCCAGTACCTTAAACTCTGGAGTTCATAAATGGAGATCAGCTTCCCAAAACGCTCCCGGTGAAGCAGCAGGTCATTGATCTGGATCTCTGTCAGCAGGTTCAGCTCCCGCAGGTTTTCTTTCGTGGCACTGTTGAGATTCAGAGGTGATTCCAGCCTGTAATACAAGACTTCGATCACATCTGTCAGGTCAATCTCTTCCGATTCCAGCTGCTCTGAAATGAATTCTATCCGCTGTTGTACAATGGCGTTCCGGTCCTGTCCGAAGCCGAACAAGAAACAACCTGTAAAAACCGCTATGAGAAGCAACCGGATCATTGTTCCTCTTTCTTATTTGCGGTATAGGTTAAAGAAAAATGAGGTGACCATCCCAGTATCTGGTGATAGGAAGAACCTGCGTCAAGGGAAATTACTTTCCACTTATACCCCAGCCCAAAGGAAAATTCAACCGGGGCACTTGAAAAACCAGCCCTCACGTAAAAATTCTTCACGGCCTGGTATTCAACCGCTGCTTTGATCCTGGCTTTGTTGATCACTGTTTTGGACCCTTCCAGCAGAAAAAGTACTTTGTCCGAAAGCAGGTAGCTCATTCCCAGCCGGAAATTAGTTGAGAACCGTTCGTCCTGGAAATCATTCAATTTTGCCCGGCCGATATTCGTAACGCTGAATCCCAGCCGCCATTGATCCGTCAGGAGTGCCTGCAAACCAGCTTCGGCTGTGACACTGTGCCGGTTACCGTAATTTTCATTCAGCTGAAGACCCTGGTAATTTAACTGGACCCCCGCAAAGAACCGTTCCGCCAGTTTCAGGCTGTATCCTGCGCCCACCCGCTGCGTACGAAACTGCTTATACCCATAGAACTGAGCTCCCACAGAAAGAACTCCAAATTTTAATGGCTGTGCGTAAGCGATTCCCTGGCTCTGAAATTCTTTCAGCAAAAACCGGTTCTCATAACTCACCCCGACAGTGGCCTGTTTCAGCTCTCCCAGTGCTCCCGGATTGTGATGATATGCCCATACATCAGCAATGGTAACTGATGCATTCGCCAATGAATTTGAACGCGCACCAATAGGAAGCCAGCCTTGTGCATAAGCGCAACAGGAACAGCAAATTCCTGCCAGTAAGAATATATGTTTCATGCAGCGCACATTAGATCATGTGATAACAAAGCTAAAAAAAATGTTAAAACAGCAAGGAATATTCACAGGAAATATGCTGTGAATGACCATCCTTCACTTGTTTTTATAGCGAAAAGGAACAGGTGAAACTCGAACCGGGACCGAATGAACGAAAGCCGGAAAAAGGCTTACTTAATTTCAAAATCGAACATTTTCTGTGTGCCGATGTATCCTTCCAGGCGATCTCCGATATGGGTCCCCCCCACTCCTTCCGGGGTTCCGGTAAAGATCAGATCTCCCGTTTTCAGTGTCATGAACCGAGAAACATAAGCGATGATGGCATCGATGTGAAAAATCCAGTTACCGGTGTTTCCCTTTTGAACTGTTTTCCCGTTGACATCCAGGTGAAAATCAATGTTCCCGATTTCAAGCGTGCTTTTATCGATAAATGTATTTGAAAGAGGCGCGCTGTGCTCAAATGCCTTGGCGATTTCCCAGGGAAGCCCCTTTTCTTTGCACTTCGACTGCAAATCCCGAGCGGTAAAGTCGATTCCCAAAGAAACCTGTTCGTAATACTTATGTGCAAATTTCTGCTGGATGTTCTTCCCCACTTTACAGATCTTCACGACTACCTCACACTCATAATGCAGGTCCTTCGTGAAATCCGGGTAATAAAAAGGTTCATTGTCTTTCAGTAACGCCGTATCGGGCTTTAGAAAAAACAGCGGTTCCTCCGGCAGCTCATTGTTCAGCTCTTTCGCATGATCTGCATAATTCCTGCCAATACAAATAATTTTCATCCGGTGTTATTTGAATTTATTTTTCAATGCCTCCAGCTTCGCCTGCAAATCAGCTTCGTCTTCCTTTTTGTTCTCCTGCCGCTGCTGAACCTGTTCCTGCCTTATCTTTTCCATTTCTTTTTTCAGGACCTGCTTGGTGTAAAGCGGGAAATTCGCATCCAGCATCCAGCCGTAATATCCCGGCTCCACCTGGCTGACTTCACGGATGGTCTTTCCTTTGTGCTTTCCGAAGTTATAGACCGCCTCGCCTTTTTCATTGACAGCAATCCTTCCTGCGAAATCAAGCAGGTCGAAATTGCCCGATCTGGTAAAATCGGCTAAGAACTCAACATTCCCCTCGATATTGTCATATTTTTCCAGCTGTGCCTGGAGCACCTCCCATGTCGCGACCACATCGGCCATTGCCTGGTGCGCATTGGTTAATTCTTTCTGGCAGTAGAACGCATAGGCGGCAACAAGTGTCCGCTGCTCCATTTTGTGAAATATGTTCTGGACATCCACCAGTTTCCGGGCGGAAATGTCAAATGTGCTCCCTGCACGCAGGAATTCCTCTGCCAGCAATGGGATATCGAACTTATTGGAATTGTATCCCGCCAGGTCGGCATCTCCCAAAAAGGCTTCTATCTCAGAAGCAAGCTCGGGAAACGTCTTTTCGTTCTCCACATCTTTGTCATAAATCCCATGAATGAGAGAAACCTCTTCCGGTATAGGAACCTGCGGATTTACCCTCCTGGTGTATTCATGGGTAGATCCGTCGACATCCACCCGCAGTATCGCGATTTCAACAATTCTGTCATTGGTCACATCCAGGCCTGTTGCCTCCAGGTCGAAAACAGCAAGCGGACGTTTCAGTTGTAATTTCATATTGCTTCAAATTATAAAGGGATATTACCCGTGAATGGTTTCCGAGTTCCCGTATTTTTCCATTAACGACGCTTCGTACTCCAGGAAATCCTTCCAGCGGGCATCCACATCCACCTTTCCTCCGTATTTACGGGCAAAGCCGATAAACGTAGTGTAATGACGTGCTTCGCTTTCCATCAATTCCCGGTAAAACACACGCAGCTCCTCGTCCTGAAGCTGCTCACTCAAAATCTTAAAGCGTTCACAGCTCCGGGCTTCGATCATCGCCGCAAAAAGCATCTGGTTGACAAAATGGAGCTCTCTTGAGCCGTCATTTTTATGTTGTTTCAGGTATTTCGCCAGGTCATTTACATAAGGATCCTTTCGCTCGAATCCCAGCTTCATCCCTCTTTTCAACAATTCCTGGTGTACCATATCGAAATGTTCCATCTCTTCCTGGCAGATCGCGGTCATCTCCTGTACCAGGTCCGTATACTGGGGATACTGCACGATCATTGAGATGGCGTTACTTGCCGCCTTTTGTTCACAAAATGCGTGATCGATCAGGATTTCTTCAATATTCTTTTCTGCGATGTTCACCCAACGCGGATCCGTCGGCATTTTCAGACCTAGCATACTCTTATTTTTGGTTTACCAGGACAAAGATACATTATAAAACGTAGCAGACAAGGATAACAATCATTGATTGCCTTCAATATTTTTTTTATTTTTGTAATGAAGTAATCTGATAAAAAATGGAAGCTAACAAGGATAAAAATAATGCTAGGACAGGTACAACAATTGGCGGGATGTTTTTTGTCGGATGTATGTTTGTCGGTGCCGGGATAGGGATGATCTACAACTCCGTCCCCGTCGGGGCTGCCATCGGAATGGGAGTCGGCTTTATCGCGATGGGGATCGCCTGGGCCTATTATACGAAAAGAAAATCATAACAACATTCCGTATTCCCCAACTCCACGGTGGTTAATCCAGGAAATTGCGGATGATTGTCAGTCCGTGTTCTGTCATAACGGATTCCGGGTGGAATTGTATGCCATAAACGGGCAATTCCCGGTGCTCAAAAGACATGATGGTGTTTGCGGACGAAACTCCCGTCACTTTCAGTACATCCGGGACGGAATCCCGGTCTACACACCAGCTATGATACAACCCAACCTTTACCGGGGAAGACAGACCTTTGTACAGCCGGGAACCTGTATCGATCTCTACATCCACCTGGACTCCGTGCTTTACGTGATCCTGATTCCGGAGCTTTCCTCCATAATATTCAGCAATCCCCTGCATCCCCAGACAAACGCCCAGGATCGGTTTTATTGCTTCGTATTCCCGGATGATCTCAAACATCAGGTGCGCTTCCGAAGGCAGGCCCGGCCCTGGTGAAAGAATGATCTGATCATACTCACGGACCTCGTCCAGCATCAGCTCATCATTGCGCCTGACAACAGCATCCGCCCCGCACTTACCTACGTAATGATACAGGTTGTACGTAAAAGAATCGTAATTATCTACTATCAGGACTTTCACATTCTAAAGTTAAATGCGTAAACTTGCAACAAAGTTAGAGAAAGCATTTACATTAAAGATAAAAGAAATGAAAAAAGCAATCCATATCGAGGGAGCTCCGCAACCGATCGCTCCGTACAGCCAGGCAGTAAAAGCAGGAAACCTTGTTTTTGTAAGCGGCCAGATCCCTGTTAATCCCTATACCAGGGAATTGAATATGGACACGATAGAGATTGCCACACGTCAGGTGCTGGACAATATCACGGCGATCCTGAAAGAAGCAGGATTGACACTGGATCATGTGGTGAAATGCCAGGTATTCCTGAAAGACATGGCGGATTTTTCAGCAATGAATGCCGTTTACGGAGACTATTTTAAAAACATCCCTCCGGCAAGAGAGTGCGTGCAGGTAGCCAAGCTGCCAAGTGACGTGAATGTTGAAATCTCCTGCATTGCCGTAGCCGGGTAAAAATATATTCCTAATATCTGCGTTCGTACCTTACCGAATATATGTCTTCAGCGTCTTATCCATACAAAATCAGTATCATCATTGTCAACTACAACGTTGAATACTTCCTGGAACAATGTCTCAACTCCGTAAAAAAAGCGTTGCAAAATGTTCCGGGAGAGGTGTTTGTGGTGGATAATAATTCCATTGACAATTCGGTGGAAATGGTCCGGGCAAAGTTTCCAGAATACCACCTGATCGCCAACAAAGACAACAAGGGCTTTTCAAAAGCCAACAACCAGGCGATCGCCGTTTCCCGGGGAGAATATGTCCTGCTGCTCAATCCTGACACGGTTGTAGAAGAAGATACATTCGAAAAGGTGATCCGGTTCATGGACGACCACCCTGACGCAGGCGGACTCGGAGTGAGGATGCTGGACGGAAAAGGAAAGTTCCTGCCCGAATCCAAGCGGGGCCTGCCCACTCCCCTGGTCGCATTTTACAAGATCTTCGGGCTCTCCAAGCTGTTCCCGAAATCAAAACGGTTCGGGCAATACCACCTGGGCCACCTGAGTGAGTTCGAGACCAATGAGATTGAAATCCTGAGCGGAGCGTTCATGCTGATGCGCAATGAAGCATTAAAGAAAGTCGGGTACCTGGATGAAGCCTTCTTCATGTATGGAGAGGACATTGACCTGTCTTACCGCATCATCAAGGGAGGATATAAAAATTACTATTTTCCTGAAACACGGATCATTCATTACAAAGGAGAAAGCACCAAAAAAAGCTCCGTCAACTACGTATTTGTTTTTTACCGGGCAATGGTCATTTTCGCAGAGAAACACTTCTCCCAGAAAAATGCCAGGCTCTTCTCTTTCCTCATTAATTTCGCCATATACCTGCGTGCCGGAATGGCGGTCTTTTCACGCTTTATCAGGCGGATCATTCTTCCCGTTTCCGACTTTATGCTTATCCTCGGAGGGCTTTATGCGCTGACACATCGCTGGGAGATGAAGCACATCGAATTTCCCGAAACCGTCCTGAAAATCGCGCTGCCCTTCTATACATTTTCCTGGCTGGCAGCGATTTTTTACAACAACGGGTACAATAAACCGATGAAAGTCGGCTCCATTCTCAAGGGTATTCTCTGGGGCACTGTTTTCATACTGGCCATTTACGCGCTCCTTCCCAAAGCATACCAGTTTTCAAGGCTGTTCATCCTCTGCGGAGCGATTCTGGTGCTGGTTTACTATTTAATCTCCAGGATATTCCTGCATTTCGCGTTCGGGAAATCATTCCGGATCTTCCAGGATAAGGCCAAACGCTTTGCCATTGTCGGATCCAGAGAGGAAGTTGAGCGGGTCAATGAGATCCTGAAACAATCCGTATCAAATATTGAAAGCGTGGAATTCGTCTCGGCAAATGACGAAAAAGAAGACTGGAATATCGGTACGGTCGGGCAACTGGACCAGATAACGCATATTCACCGCATCAATGAGATCATTTTCTGCGCAAAGGATACCAAAGCCCATACGATCATTGACTGGATGTCAAAGATTGATTCCGTAAAGGTCGATTTCAAGATCGCCCAGCCGGACAGCCTGTACCTGATCGGAAGCAACTCCATCGACACTGCCGGGGATCTGTACCTGATCAACATCAATTCGATCTCCAAACCTCAAAACATCCGCAACAAACGGACATTTGACTTCGTCGTTGCACTGCTGGGGATCCTGTCGCTGCCTTTTTCCGTATGGTTCTTCAAAAACAAAAAGCAGTATGTCAAAAATCTATTGCATTTGCTGGTCGGTAAAAAAACATGTGTCGGGTATGTCGTATCTGCATCGCAAACCAACCTTCCGAAATTAAAAGCAGGTATCCTGCATCCTGTTTCAGCGGGAACGGATTACGCTGAGCAGCACGCAGATAAATTAAACCTGATCTACGCGAGGGACTATTCCGTTCAGAAAGACCTGTCCATTCTGCTCAAATTGTGGAAAAAAATGGACAACAGCAATTAACCAATACTTGTAAAAAAGGAAAAATGGGTTATTTTTGCACTCAAAAAAGAATTTCTTCATAAGAATTTAGATATGGCAAAGATTGAAATCAGACTTCCTAAAATGGGAGAAAGCGTAACGGAAGCGACAATTACAAATTGGTTGAAAAATGTTGGCGACGCTGTTGAAATGGATGAACCGTTAGTGGAAGTTGCTACCGACAAAGTAGATAACGAATTGCCATCCGAAGCGCAGGGAATTTTAATTGAACGCCTTTTTGAAGTAGACCAGGTTGCACAAGTAGGTGATGTGATTGCGATCATCTCTACCGACGGAAGTGATGCTCCGGGAACACCGGCACCGGCAAAAGAAGAAACACCTGCTGCCGTGGCTGAGAAAATGGTGGAAACGGCAGTTGCCACAGCTCAACCTGCTTCCATCCCTGCCAATTCTTCAGGAAAATTCTATTCTCCGCTTGTCAAAAGCATTGCACAGGCTGAAAACATCTCCGTACAGGAGCTGGATGCCATTGCAGGCACAGGACAAGGTGGAAGGGTTACGAAAAAAGACATTCTTTCTTACCTGGAAAACCGCAAACCGGGAGCTGTAGCTGCTGCTCCGGTAGCGACTGCAAAAGCGGAAGCTCCGGCAGTGAAAAAAGAAGCTGCTCCGGCAGGAAGCGGTTTCCTGGCAAACATCAAAGAACCGGTTGTGGTTCCGAACCCGGGAGACGAGATCATCGAAATGGACCGCATGCGCAAGATCATTGCAGAGCACATGGTGATGTCCACGCACGTTTCGCCTCACGTTACTTCTTACGTTGAAGCGGATGTTACAGAGATCGTGAACTGGAGGAATAAAGTAAAAGACGCGTACAAAAAACGTGAAGGAGAGAACATCACATTCACACCGATCTTCATGGAAGCGATCGTAAAAGCAATCAAAGACTTCCCGATGATCAATGTTTCCGTCAGCGGAACACAAATCATCAAAAGAAAGGACATCAACCTGGGAATGGCTACTGCCCTGCCTTCAGGGAACTTAATCGTACCGGTCATCAAAAATGCCGATCAGCTGAACCTCAACGGGCTGACAAAAGCTGTGAACGCGCTTGCGAACAATGCGAGAACCAATACATTGAAGCCAGAAGATATCCAGGGCGGAACATATACCGTGACAAATGTCGGAACATTCGGGAACGTAATGGGGACACCGATCATCAACCAGCCTCAGGTTGCGATCCTGGCATTGGGAGCGATCCGGAAAGTTCCTGCGGTCATCGAGACTCCTCACGGAGATTTTATCGGGATCCGTCACAAAATGTTCCTGTCACATTCGTATGACCACCGGGTGGTTGACGGAGCGTTAGGAGGTCAATTCGTTCGAAGGGTAGCAGATTACCTGGAACAGTTCGACCCGAACAGAGAGTTTTAAAAACAAACAACCGTGAAAATTAAACACATCCTAATCACTATAAGCCTGATCCCCTGGTTCGGGCTTTCCCAGTATACACTTGAAGAAGTCACTGAAATAACGGAAAAAGCACCTGAAAGCCAGCTGGTTGTTGAAGCATCCCGCATGCTCCAGGAAGATTATTACTACTTTTCGGAAATTGTAGTGGACAAGCTGCTTACACTGAAGCCCGAAAGCTCTAACTACAATTACAGGAAAGGATTTATCGCCCTCCATTCGAGAAATGATTTCGAAACGGCCATGAAGCACCTTGAAATCGGCGCCAGGAACGTGAAAAACAACTACGATATGTATTCAGCCAAAGAGTCGGGCGCTCCTTCGGATGTGTACTATCATTTAGCACGTTGTTATCACCTTGATGAACAGCTTGACAAGGCAGTCGAGTATTACAATTTATTCATCCAGAACAGCCGTAAGAAATCTGAGCTGATGGACAAGGCAAAGCTGGGGATCACCCAATGTGAAGTAGCCAGACGGCTGATCAACGAACCCCAAAGCGCAAGAGTAAAAAACATCAACGCACCGGTAAATACTTCGTTCCCGGAATATGCTCCTGTTGTTTCACTGGATGGGAAATCACTCTATTTCACGTCACGGCGTCCATGGGAAAACAATGAAACTGAGATCTACAGGGACCCAAAATTGTATCAGTACCCGGAAGACATTTATGTCAGTGTGCAGCAAAGCGTCAACAACTGGGGAGATCCCAGACGGCTGGATTTCTGCGTGGAAAACGTAAATGAAGCGACCATTGCCGTAAGCGTTGACGAAAGACGCATTTATGCCTACCAGGATGTCACAGGAAACGGGGACATCTATTCATCGGAATTCCAGAACAACAAGTTCCAGGTACTGGAGCTAATCGACTACAAAGGGGTAAATACCGATTTCTGGGAAACTCACTGTACCGTCACTCCGGACGGGAACAATATTTACTTTGTTTCCGAACGTCCGGGAGGATATGGAGGAAGAGACATCTACCGGATCGTGCGCCTGGCCGACGGAAGCTGGAGTGAACCTCAGAATTTAGGCCCTAAAATCAATACACCTTATGACGAGGAATCACCGTTCATCGCCGTTGACAATAAAACCATGTATTTTGCTTCGAACGGAGGAAACAGCATGGGAGGCTTTGACATCTTCGTGAGTGTGAGGGATGATAACAACGTATGGTCAGACCCGATCAATCTCGGGTATCCCATCAACAGCACGGGAGACGATTTGTTCTATACAACAACGATCAACGGACTGAGAGGTTACCTGTCCTCTTTCAGAAAAGGAGGCAAAGGTGAAAAAGACATTTACGAAATTGAAAACGATTACCTGGGCATCCAGAATGTTGCTGTGTTATCCGGAGCGATCCACACACTTGGAAATGCTGTCATTACAGACAATACACATGTGATCCTGAAATGTGCCGATTGCAGTGAAAAAGAAGTGAAGATCCCTGTCCGGCTGCGTGACGGCGCATTCATCTATACACTGGAAAAATGCCGTGATTACGAGATTACATACATGAAGGATCAGACAGAGGTGATCCGGTCTGAAAAATTCAGCACAACCTGCCAGAAACAATACGAAGAGATCGTTAAGGATATCTACATTGCCGACTATGATCTAACGGGATTGATCATTGAAAGAGGAACCAATGCTCCTGTTGAGAATGTCAAGGTCGAAATCGTGGACAAAGCGGAGAACAAGGTACTGGAAACACTCTCTACAGATGCGGAAGGGAAATTCACCAGCAGGCTCCTGGATGACAGGAAATACGGGGATGTGATCAGCTACGAGCTGAAAATATCTTCTCCGGGCTACCTTTCCATTTCCAAGAACATCAACGAAACATTGAGCCAGAATATCCACGTGCAGGAAAAAATCATGCTGGATAAGATCGATATCGGTACAGACATCGGGAAGATCATTGAAATCAACCCGATCTACTTTGACCTGAACAAGGCTGAGATCCGTCCTGACGCACAGACTGAACTGGACAAAATCGTCAAGATCATGAATGAGAATCCGTCGATCCGGATCGAGCTAGGATCTCACACAGACTGCCGTGCGACAAAGTCCTACAACTTATCATTGTCTGACCGCCGTGCAAAAGCGTCGGCAGCGTATATCAAGCAACGGATCAATGATCCTTCCCGCATTTATGGAAAAGGATACGGAGAGTCAAAATTAATCAACGACTGTGCCTGTGAAGGATCGAAAGTATCCGACTGTACGGAAGAGCAGCACCAGGAAAACAGGCGTACCGAATTCAGGATCGTCAAATAAAAAATAAATTATTTTATAAAATTAAGGTTACATTTGTTATTAAAGTGTAACCTTTTTTATTACTTTGTCGTTCAAGACTTTAAAATTAACATCTCGCTATGAAAAAATCACTGATAACTACCCTATTTCTATTTTGTGGAATTATATTTGCCCACGCTCAAAATAAAACCCCATGGACTGAAGAAGGAGTAAAAGAAATCGCAAGAACAGGTTCTGAAAGTGTAATCGTCAATAATGCTTCCATGCTGACCCAGGAAGGATTTTTGTATTATGCAGAAATTTTAGTGGACCGGCTGCTGGAAATGCAACCCAACAGTGCCAATTACAACTACAGAAAAGGATTCATTACGCTTGAATTGAGAAAAGACCATGTTAAAGCTATTCCCTACCTGGAAACAGCGGTTACGAACATCAAACCGAATTACGACATGTATTCTGCCAATGAGAAAAGCGCTCCTACGGACGCTCATTACCATCTTGCACGTTGCTATCACTACAATGAAGAACTGGATAAAGCCCGGCAGCAGCATGAGCTGTTCCTGAGTAAAACAAAGAAATCTTCCGAGCTGATCGCCGAATCCCAATTACGCCTGCAACAACTAGAAACGGCGAAAAAGTTAATGGCGAACCCGGTGAACTGTACCTTAAAAAACCTCGGGAAGAACGTTAACTCAGACGCTCCGGACTACAGCTCCGTTGTTTCTTTTGACGGATCAGCCATTTACTTTACATCCCGGAGAGCATGGGAAGACGGAAACGCTGAGCGGTATATTGACCAGCAAACCAACTTATACAGGGAAGATATTTATGTCAGCTACCTGGATATTGATTCCACCTGGATGGATCCGATCCGGCTGGATTTTTGCTTCCCTGAGCGAAATGAAGCGACAATCGGGCTCAGCATCGATGAAAAAAGAATGTATGTTTACCAGGACACTACCGGTAACGGCGATATCTACTATTCCGATTTTTACAACAATCAGTTCAACCAGATCAAATTCCTCGACAATAAAGCGATCAACACGGAATACTGGGAAGCCCATCTCTTCGTTTCCCCGGATGGAAGCCTGATGGTATTCTCTTCCGACCGCCCCGGAGGATATGGCGGACGCGACCTGTATATCTCCAGAAAATCAGGAGACAGCTGGTCTGACCCCGTAAATATGGGACCCAACATCAACGGTCCGAAAGACGAAGACGCACCGTTTATTTCCGTTGACAACAAACAATTGTATTTCGGTACAAACGACGCCCGCTCAATCGGAGGCTTTGACATCCTCATTTCCGAGATCCAGCCGGACGGTTCCTGGGGAACTGCAAGAAACATCGGTTACCCGTTCAACTCTACCAACGATGACCTGTTCTATACGACAACTGTTGACGGAAGAACCGGGTACCTGACTTCCTACCGTTCGAATGGTTACGGAGAAAAAGATATTTACGAAGTAAAAACCAATTTCCTGGGTGTGACGTCCGCTACTGTTTTGAACGGAGAGGTAGTGACCACAGACGGCTCCCAGCTTCCTGACAATCTGATTTTCATGGCAAAAGTTAACTGCCATGATTGTGATTCCGGACCGATCAACCATGTGATGTATACCCGGAAACGCGACGGGAAATTTTCAACAGGATTACAGCCTTGTAAAACCTATACACTGACGTATTATGACGCGGCAGATAATAAAGTGATGGGTGAGGAAACATTCAAAACAGACTGTACAGACGAATACCGGGAGATCTACAAAAAGCTGGAAGTTGATCCTGTGAACCGCGTAGTAGTGTTCCCGAAAGACATACCTATCGAGGAGCCTGTTGTCGTATCGGATTACAAAAACATCGAACTGAAGCACTTTTTCGATTACAATAAAAATAAACTATCGGTGAAAAAAGGAACACTGAAGGACTTTGTAAAAGAAGTAGAAAAACAGCTCAAGGACGGCCGTGAGAAAGTAACCGTAACGATTGAATCGTCTGCTTCCTACGTTCCGACAAAAACATTCAGTTCCAATGAAGAGCTGGCAAAATTGCGCGCGGAAAACATGAAATACGACCTGATGAACTATTTTGAAAGCGATAAGGCAACGGCAGGAAAAGTTGTCGTGACGGTTTCAAAGACCCTTGTACAAGGGCCGCAATACGAACAGGACGGAAAAAGAACGGATAAGTACAAACCTTACCAGTACGTTTTCCTGAAAACCGAATAATAAAAAAACAGGTAGTTTATACTCAGTGAAGCCGGGTCAACCACCCGGCTTTTCTGTGAGCACAAGCGTGCCATTCTCTTCCTGCGACGTTATCAAAACCCGATTGTATATAAATCAAACGGCATTTTTGGTTGAATATCCAATCATTCTTTTAACTTTGCCACAAAGCATTTAGTATGTCAAATAATTTATTGAAAGGAAAAAGAGGAATTATTTTCGGAGCGTTGAACGAACAGTCAATTGCATGGAAAGTTGCTGAACGCGCCCACGAAGAAGGAGCTGAGTTCGTGTTGACCAATGCACCCATCGCGATGCGGATGGGAGAAATCAATACGTTGGCTGAAAAAACAGGCAGCAAGGTGATTCCTGCGGATGCTACTTCCGTAGAAGACCTGGAAAAGCTGATCAATGAATCAATGGAGCACCTGGGCGGAAAAATTGATTTCATCCTCCACTCCATCGGTATGTCGGTGAATGTCAGGAAAGGAAATCACTACACGGATGAAAACTATGATTATACGATAAAAGGGTTTGACGTATCAGCGCTTTCTTTCCACAAATTGCTGCAATCAGCGATGAAACTGGATGCAATCAGCGAATGGGGCTCTGTAGTGGCGCTTACTTATATTGCCGCTCAGCGTATTTTCCCTGACTACAATGACATGGCCGATAACAAATCCTACCTGGAATCGATCGCCAGAAGCTTCGGTTACCACTACGGACTGGCTAAAAAAGTACGTGTGAACACCATTTCCCAGTCGCCGACAATGACAACAGCCGGAAGCGGGGTAAAAGGCTTTACCCAGTTCATCAATTACTCAGAGCTGATGTCACCGCTTGGAAATGCAAAAGCGGAAGACTGCGCGAATTACTGCATTGCGATGTTCTCCGATCTGACACGTTATGTGACCATGCAGAACCTGTATCACGACGGAGGATTTTCCAACACAGGGGTGACCCAGGCTGTGATGGATCGTTTTACAGAAATTTAAATAAAACGTACAGTTTAATAAAAAACACGATCGTTTTACGGCTTTAATCGCTTGTAAATAAAAAGATTTTATATTTTTGACCTTGAATTTTTATAAATAATGATGGATTTAACAGGTATTATCTCTATTTCCGGGAAACCGGGATTGTACAAAGTAGTTGCCCAGGCAAAGAACAGCGTGATCGTAGAATCACTTGAAGACAACAAACGAGTTCCGGCTTACGCCACAGATCGTATTTCCGCGCTGGAAGACATCAGCATCTATACTTACGGAGAAGACAAACCGTTGAAGGAAATCTATACCGATATTTATAACAAGGAAAACGGCGGAGCGACTTTGTCACACAAAGATGACCTTAAAAAGCTCACTGCTTATTTGTCTGAGATCCTTCCGGATTATGATCAGGAACGCGTTTATTCTTCGGATATTAAAAAATTATTCCAGTGGTACAACCTGCTTCACAAATCAGGCAACCTGAAACTGGAAGAAACAAAAGAGGAAGAAGAAAAGACAGAAAAAGCAGCGAAAAAAGCTGATAAAGCAGAAAAAACAGAGAAAGCGGAAAAGAAACCGGCAGCTAAAAAGCCGGCAGCAGCCAAAAAACCTGCAGCGCCCAAAGCAGCAGCTTCTCCGAAATCAGCGGCAAAACCAACCGGAGCAGCAAAAGCAAAAACAACGGTGCAGCGAAAATCCGGTTCTTAATTGACATCTGACTAATTGATAGATAGAAAAGCTCCTTCCTTGGAGCTTTTTTTATTTGCTTCCGGAATAAACGATTATATTTGGATACTATAAAATCAAATATGCCATGGGTTGGGACATCAGTTATCATCCGATTTCAGAGGAACAAATAAAAAGTTGGTATTTCGACGTACTGGAAGATAAAAACGCGATAGAGTTATTATCTCAGCAATACAGTCTGGACGATTTCTACAAGCAGAAATACCTCGACACGATTGATGTTGCGTTGAAAACGGATGCCGGAGGTATTTTTGACAAAACGCATGGATATTATATCGCTGTGGTACAGGGCTTTTTTGAAAAATACTTTTATGTAAGAGGAGGCGCCTTGTCTTTTTCTGAAAGCGGTAACCTGAAAAAGTATTTCAAAGAATGGGAAACCTTCATTCCCCGGGAAAAGCTTACAGAGAATGTATATAACCAGATCGTGGAAAATTATTGCTCAGGAGTTTTTCTCCCCAATAACCAGGTAAAGCAGCTGCTGGAAGACTACAAAAGCGATCCATCGATAAAAAATGAACTGGATGATCTTTTTTCGCCTAAATACATTGGCGTTTTCCTCAAAGCACTTGAATATGCGGATGAAAAAGGGCTGGGGATTCTGGAAGCGACAGAAGTTATGGAGCCCAATCCAATAGATCTGAACCAATCTTCCTGCTATTCAAATTTATATAACTGTGATCCTGAAGGAGCTCTTTTATACCAGGAAGCCACACTGGAATTAATTGCAGAGATTGAGAATCAACAAGGCGGACAAAAAGCGGGTACTCCACCTCCTACTTATACGGTGATTCATACAAAAGAATCCGAAAAAAAAGAAGAGAAGAAAGGATTCTGGAAGAAATTATTCGGAAAATAACGCCACACCTCAAAGCACAGGAATAACGAACAAAATCACACCTTGAATCCCTGGGTTCACTCTGATCCCTGGCCGCTTTGTCTATCAGAAATAAATTCGCAGATCCCGCCGGACCAACTGATCAATTATCACTACCTTTACAACTGTATTCATAGCTAAAACAGAATTAGATTCTTTCACAATGAAAATAGAAAAATCACCCCGCAAATTTGTAAAAGAAGGATTGGAGATCAGCTCCTGGGAACACATCAAACCATATTTTGAAGACCTGGTAAACCGTGAAATAAGCACCGGATCCGATTTTCAGCAGTGGCTGAAAGACAGGAGCGAGCTGGACGCGATACTGGAAGAAGATGCAGCGTGGCGTTATATCAATATGACGATCGACACGACCAACCAGACGCATTCGGAAGCATACAGGCAGTTTGTAACGGAAATACAGCCCCGTTTCGCACCCTATGAAGATCTTCTTAACAAAAAAATGATCGGTTCTCCGTTCGCAGATCCGGACGGGAAGCCACAGGCATACCAGATTTATCACAGAAGCATACAAGCTGCATTAAAACTGTTCCGGGAGGAAAATATTCCGCTGGAAGCCGAAATGAATGAAAAAAGCCAGGAATTCGGTGCCATTTCCGGTGCACAGACGATTGAGCACAACGGAGAAACACTGACCATGCAGAAAGCCTCACTGCTGCTGAAAGAGCAGGATGAACAGCTTCGAAAAACCATCTTTGAAAAGATGAGCTCCCGCCGCCTGGAAGACAGAGAAAAACTGGACGCTCTATACAGCGAACTGATCCGGCTCCGCCACCAGGTTGCCGTAAACGCAGGATTTGAGAATTACAGGGATTATAAATTTGTTGCCCTCGGACGCTTTGATTATACGAAAGAAGATTGCTTCGCATTTCACCGGGCAATCAAATCGGAGATCGTTCCCCTGGTAAAACAAATCCAGCAAAAGAAACTTGAAAAGCTTGGGAAATCACAGTTCAGACCGTGGGATACTGAGCTGGACCCGGACGGACTGGCACCGCTGAAACCATTCTCCAACGGACAGGAAATGCTCACAGGTTCGATCAACCTGCTGGGAAAAATCGATCCGTATTTCGGAGAATGCATCGCTACAATGGAGGCTATGCATTACCTTGACCTGGATTCAAAACCGGGAAAAGCACCCGGGGGATACAATTACCCGCTGTACGAAATCGGTGTGCCGTTCATCTTTATGAATGCCGTCGGAGCGCAGCGTGACCTGGTAACAATGGTGCACGAAGCAGGGCATGCCGTTCACTCGTTCCTGAGCAGGGACCTGGAGCTCACCGGGTATAAAAACCTGCCTTCGGAAGTCGCGGAGCTGGCTTCCATGTCAATGGAATTGCTGACAATGGAAGGCTGGAACGAATTTTACAATGAGGCGGATCTGAAACGCGCGAAAAAAGACCAGCTGGAAACCATCCTGATGATCCTCCCGTGGATCGCCCAGATTGATGAATTCCAGCATTGGATCTATGAAAATCCGAAGCATTCTGTGGAAGAACGCACAGCGAAATGGCTGAGCCTGGGGCAGGAATACGGCGCAAACTTAACCGACTGGACAGGTTATGAAGCAACCAGGGCTATTTCCTGGCAGCGGCAGATGCATTTGTTCGAAGTTCCGTTTTACTACATCGAATACGGATTTGCCCAGCTGGGAGCGATCGGTGTATGGAAAAACAGCCTGAGCAGCTTTGATACAGCCATTGCAAACTATAAAGAAGCATTGAAGCTTGGTTATACCCGATCCATTCCTGAGATTTACGAAACGGCAGGTGTATCCTTTCAGTTTTCCAGGGAATACATCAAAGAAATTGCAGGATTTCTGCAAACGGAACTGAACAAGCTGAACTAAATGACCCACATAAAAGGATTCAATGCACTCCGGGCGTTCTCAGTCGCTCTGGTCGTCCTTACCCACCTGGACCTGTCCGAATGGATCCCGGGAACGGATTTTGTGATGACACGTGTGTGGCCCATGATCTCCGGCGATTTCGGAGTGCAGGTCTTTTTTGTATTAAGCGGTTTCCTGATCACCCGCATTTTACTGAATGAACGGGAAAAGAGGGGAAAGATCAGTTTCAGAAACTTCTTTGCCAGACGTTTTATCCGGCTGCTCCCTCCCCTGCTGCTCTTTTTCACACTGATCGGAATTGCCAACCTGTTCGGTTACCTCACCAACGCAAAAGAAAGTATCCTGTATGCCATTTTTTATGCTTACAACTACGTTCCGCATCACCTGTACTCCTTCGAAATGGGGCATCTCTGGTCGCTTGGAGTGGAAGAACAGTTTTACCTGCTCTGGCCGTTTGTCCTGACCATCTTTTCAAAAACCGGAAAACTGGTATTTTTTATCCTTGTACTGGTCGCGGTCTGCTGCGGTGTGATCCTCTTTTACAAGGAATTCAGCGTATCGGATAGCTATTTCGTGAAACGGTGGTTCATTCCTGCCAGCTGCCCTATCCTGGTGGGTTGCCTGGGGGCTGTTCTCAATCACGTTTCATTTTCGAACGTACAGCGCCTGATGCAGCACAAAGCAGCCATCACTGCCATCATCCTGCTAACTTATTCATTCCCGCTTTACGCGCCGGTATTCTTCATCCCATTAGGCATTTTTGTTCAATCCATAGCCGTCATTACGTTATTGCTGCTGATCGTTCATTCCCAGGAAACCAAGGTGGTGCAGGCCCTGGAATTCAGACCGATTGCCTACATAGGTATCATTTCCTACGGGATATACGTCTACCAGGGATTCTTTCTTCGTACAGGAGGAGGCAGTGAGCTTTGGTTCCAGCAATTCCCGGCCAATATCCTGTTCACCCTCACATTAGCTGTTCTTTCCTACGAGCTGATCGAAAAACCGGTGCTGAAGCTAAAGCGGAAATTTGAATAACCGGCCTTTCTCCTCTCCTGCTTTCAGAACGCTGCGATTCTGCCCGGGAAGCACGGAAAATACAAACAGGAACAGCACGGAGATCATAACTTTCTCAAAAAGAACAATGATCAGGAAGAGGATCCCCTGTTTATTCATCAGGTTTTGTCGGAAAAAATCATACCTTAGTAACAGTTTTGAATAATACTTAACATAAACCGGAACAGGATGGAAGATAAACTCGCCGTTTTAATTGACGCAGACAACGTACCCTATGCCAATGTAAAGGAAATGATGGAAGAAATTTCCAAAAACGGTACACCAACGATCAAGCGGATATACGCAGACTGGACCAAACCCACCGTTTCCGGCTGGAAAAACGTCCTGCTGGAAAATGCCATCACCCCCATTCAGCAATACAGCTATACAACCGGGAAAAATTCAAGTGACAGCGCTTTGATCATCGACGCGATGGATATTTTATATTCCGGGAAAGTAACCGGGTTTTGCATCGTTTCAAGTGACAGTGATTTTACACGATTGGCTACACGACTGAGAGAAGCAGGAATGACGGTAATCGGATTCGGTGAAAAGAAAACACCCAAACCGTTCATTTCTGCCTGTGACAAATTCATTTACCTGGAGATCCTCAAAAGTCCGGTGGCAGATACGGAAAGGGTCCAGAAATCAACTGAAAAGCCCAAACGAAAGGTTACCCCGATCAGCAAGGTGGATGCCAAAACGATCAAACTGATCACCGAAAGTGTCAACGACCTGGCGGACGAAAGCGGATGGACCTTTCTGGGCAGCCTGGGGCACTTTATCAGCAAGAAGAAACCTGATTTTGACCCAAGGAATTATGGTTTTTCCAAATTATTGCCTTTGATCAGAAACATGAACAAATTTGAAATTGACGAACGGGACATAGGCACAGGCAACACACGGCACATTTACCTGAGACAGAAACAATAGCAGAAGCTATCCAGAATTTCTGTAAAAATAAAAATGCCACGTTTTTCACGTGGCATTTCCGGTTGTATTCATTCGTTATTTCCTATTATTCGTCTCCGCCCAGCTATTGTATTCCCGGATCACTTCAAACAGGTTAAGGAAGGTATAGCCTTTTTCCTTATTGGCTACTTTTTGAGCCATTTCCTCGTTATCTGCGATCAATTCGGGCATTTTCTTCGCGAAAGACAAACCCAGCATACTGAAATCAATCGGTTCCGTAGGTTTTTTCGCAATGATGAGCTTGATATCGAATCTCCTGGCATCAAATTCCGCCAACGATTCATTTGTTCCCCTTCTTAAAAGCGCATAATTTTCAACCGTGGCATACCATTCGTATGTACGGATCGCGCCATCTTCCACGACTAAATTAAAATTTGCTTTTTTGAACAGCCCTCCGCTGTAATTAATGGACTCGTACAACTTGTCAGCGACTTGATACCCTTTGATATCTTCAGGCTTGTACTTCGCTGCCGGTTTCTTGTCGGCCTGGTTGGTATAAAAAACAGCCGTATTCTGGTTGCTCGCACCAACCCCGTCAATAGCACACCTGCTTCCTGCCTTTAAAAATCCTCTGACAGTATCTCCCTGCAATGTGATCACATAACCGGGATACAGGTTTCCTACCTGGTAGTTCTGAGGATCCCAATTCGCACGGGAAAGAGGTCTGTCATTCTGGGAAAATGAAAATCCTGAAAACAGCAATAAAGCTGCAATGATTGTTTGTTTCATCAGTTATTTTTTGAATTTCCACTAAGATAATCAAAATATTCGCAACCAGGAAGAATTCCGGGGATGCTTCGTGAAAATACATTTCAATGATCCGTATATTTGTAATGGTTTCCAAAACAGCATTGTGAATGAAATACCTCCTCCTCACCATCAGTATCCTGTTGCTACATGAAAGCAGCATCCGCGCACAGAAGAGCACAACGCTCCCGGATTCGTTGGTACAGGTATTCCCGTTAAGTGAAGAGGTAAAGGAAACTTCCGGGCTGATCTTCTGGAATCGTCTTCTGTGGACGCACAATGACGACGGCGATAATACGATCTACGGCATCAACCCGGTATCAGGAGAAATCGAACAGAAACTGCTGATCAGCGGAATAACGGTAACCGATTGGGAAGAACTTCAGCAGGACGACAAATACCTCTATATCGGGGACATCGGTAACAATTACAAGGGAAACAGGACCGACCTGCGGATCTTCAAAAAGGAAAAGATCACTCAACAGACAGACACCATCCGGTTCTATTATCCCGGACAAATCGATTTCTCCGTTCAAAAGGCAAACAGCACCAATTTCGATTGTGAGGCGTTCATTGTGACAGATTCCGTGATCTACCTGTTCACAAAAGAATGGTCTTCCCAATCGACAAGCCTGTATAAGATTCCTAATTCCCCCGGAAACCACACGGCAAAAAAGACCGGTTCCCTCAAAGTCAACGGTCTGATCACCGGGGCAACATTCCATCCCTCGCAGCAGCTGATCGTACTGATCGGCTATACCAAAACCCTTCATCCTTTTTTATACATCCTGCGCGATTTTCAAAAAGACGATTTTCTGAATGGCCGACAACAGCGGTTGAAAATAAACAAACGCTTCCTGCAGGCAGAAAGCGTTTGCTTTATAAATTCTTCAAAAATCGCAGTGACGAACGAGCAGTTTAATCACTCACTGGTAAAAAGCCCGCAGCAACTGCTTCTCATTGAGCTCAGCTCATTTATCAGCCGGTAGAAACAATCAGTAGTACATTACAACTGACTAAACCAGCTGCTTCAAGGCTATTTCAAATGCCTTTTTAGCGATCCCGGTTTTTTCCGGGTGAACAGCGTGCACATTCTTCAATGCCGACCCGATCGTTTTGCTTACATCCTCAAAGATTGCCGTGTCTGATATGTGAGGCAGGTCATTTGACATCAGGTAAGCAAACACACGTGCCATCCCGCAGTTCGAAATAAAATCGGGAACCACCGAAAGACGGTTATCCGCATAATCCGCGATCGGTCCAAAGAAGATCTCTTTATCGGCAAACGGCACATTTGCACCGCATGCGATCACTTCCAACCCTGCATCCGCCATCCGCTCTACCTGGTCCTGCTGCACGATCCTGGACGCTGCGCAAGGAATGAACACTTCCGCAGGAACGTCCCAGATCTTCCGGTTAACTTCCTCGAATGAAAGTAAATCCGGGTGGGAAAGCTCATTCCCGTTTTTAGTCAGGTATAAATCTTTCACCTCTTCCAGTGAAAACCCACCTTCTTTGATCAACCCTCCTACTCGATCAATGATTCCTACAATTTTCGCTCCCTGCTGTGCCAGGAAAAAAGCAGCTGCCGAAGCAACATTTCCCCATCCCTGCACAATGACTCTTTTCCCTGAAACAGTTCCTCCCCAGGTGGTATAATAATGCTTCACCGATTCTGCCACTCCGTAGCCGGTGATCATATCGGAAACATTGTACTTTCTTTCCAGGTCTGGTGTATAGCTTTTATCTTCAACAACCTTGGTAACACCTTCTGTCAGCTGGCCGATCCGCTGTTTTTTCTGTTCTTCTCCCGGGGAAAAATGTCCTGTAAAAACTCCTTCCTGCGGGTGCAATACTCCCACTTCTGCGCACATCGGGATGACTTCATGCACTTCGTCCACATTCATATCTCCTCCTGTTCCATAGTAGTTTTTCAGCAAAGGAGAGACAACTTTATACCAGCGACGCAGCACGTCTTTCTTACGAGGATCTTTGGGATCGAAATCAATTCCTGATTTAGCGCCACCGATCGCAGGACCTGCAACGGTAAATTTTACTTCCATCGTTTTTGCAAGCGATTCAACCTCACGTTTGTCAAGGCCCGGGCGCATACGGGTTCCTCCCCCTGCCGCTCCGCCTCTCAGTGAGTTGATGACAACCCATCCTTTTGCTTCCGTTTCAGAATCATGCCATTCGAAAACAACCTCAGGCTGCTTATTTTCAAACTTCTCCAATAAATCCTTCATAATTTTCGTGCTTTTTTTCGATTTACAGCTAGGCAAATGTAATGAAAGATTCCGAAAAGCAATGAAAACCGGTGATCTTGTACCGGGTCCGGGAGAAATTTCACGGCAGGTTGCTTTTTTCAGCGAAACCCTTTACTTTTACACCTTATAACAAATCAGCATGAAGACAATCACCGTACAGGAATTGAAAGACCTGAAAGATACCAACGAACAATTTACCCTGATCGATGTAAGAGAACAAGGTGAATACGATATGGCCAACATCAATGGGATTCTGATCCCCACAAGTGAATTTGCAGAACGATTCTCAGAGATTCCGAAAGAAGGTAAAGTGATCATTCAATGCCGTTCCGGGCAGCGCAGCGCCAATGTCATCATGTGGCTGGAGCAAACCCACGGATACGAGAACCTGTACAACCTGGAAGGAGGTATCATGGCCTGGGCACGGGAAATTGACCCGACAATTGCTGTCGGATAACAACAGGTAACGGTGAATACGTTTGGCAGGATATTCAGGGTCCATGTTTTTGGAGAATCCCACGGAGAATCGGTCGGGGTCGTAATTGACGGATGCCCTGCCGGGCTGGCCGTTGATGAAAACCTGCTTCTCCCCGACCTGGAAAGAAGGAAAGGAGGAACCCGGAAAGGAACCACACCCCGCCAGGAAGAAGATTACCCTATTTTCAAAAGCGGGATTTTCAACGGCAGAACAACGGGCGCTCCGATTACCATCCTGTTTGAGAACAAGAATACACGCTCTGAAGATTATACGAAGCAGCGCGCCATTCCACGTCCCGGGCATGCAGACTTTGTCGCTCATGTGAAATTCGGAGGATATGAAGATTACAGAGGAGGAGGCCACTTCAGCGCACGGCTTACGACAGGATTAGTTGCCGCCGGATGCATCGCCAAACAGTTAATCGCTGATTTCCCTGTTGAAGCACGGATCATTGAAATTGCCGGGGAAACAGACCTGGAAAAGGGATTGCAAAAAGCAGTTGACAATAAAGATTCGGTAGGTGGTATCATCGAATGTACGGTCAAAGGACTACCAACCGGACTTGGTGAGCCGTTCTTTGATTCCGTTGAGTCACTGATTGCACACGCCATGTTTTCCATCCCGGCTGTAAAGGGTATTGAGTTCGGAACAGGCTTCCGGTCAGCACGGCTGTTCGGATCCGAAAATAACGACAGTATCATCGACGAAAAAGGGACAACCGACAGCAACCATTCAGGAGGAATCAACGGAGGGTTGACCAATGGGAATGAACTGGTATTCAGAATCGCGATCAAACCAGCTTCATCTACTCCGAAAGAACAGGAAAGCTGGAACCGGGAAACAAAATCCGTTGAATCGTTTTCAGTAAAAGGGCGCCATGACTTGTGTGTGGCCCTCAGGGCACCTGTCATTGTGGAAGCTATGACAGCAATTGTTTTAGCAGATCTTCTGCTCCTGGACCAGCAAATTCAACGCATTAAAAAGCATTGACCATCCCATTCATTTCAGAATACTAACAGGCTGTTTTCAAAAAAAATGAGGCATCCATTCCGGATACCTCATCTGATGCAATTTTATTTTACAGGATCGCCTGTTATATGCGAAGTGCTTAATAAACCACCTGGATAAATCCGTGTTTGGTGATTTCCTCGCCTCCTTCCAAAGTGGCTTCAATGGTATAGAAATAAACGCCTTCCGGTACTAAATTCCCTCCCCGGTCTCTACCATCCCAGGTTCCGTTCACATCATTGTACTCGTAGATCACATTTCCCCATCTGTTAACAATGATACAATTGTAATCTGCTACACCGAAATTGCTTACATACCACACATTATTTCCGGATTGTGACGATAAAGAGATCACGTTCGGAGCCTCGATATCACAGACAGCATAACTGATATAAGCCGTATCACTATAGGAGTGGCATGCATTGTTAACCGTAACAATATATTCTCCGGGTTGCGTCACTGTGATTGACTGACCTGTTACACCGGTATTCCAGGAGTAATCCACCTGGTAAGGGCTTTCCCATGCGTCCAATTCGAACTGTACTCCCTGGCACAGGATCGTATCGTTGATTTCCGTCCACACATACGGCAGGAAATTTAACGTGATCATCGTGTCGGGGCAAATGTCATTCGAACGAAAATAAAGGATATACTGGCCGTGTGACGAAACAGTCACTCCTGTTGTTTCCACGGATCCGTTCAATGTATCTCCGTACAGGAAAGTTACGGCAGTGTCCTGAACAAACGGAGGATTCGGATTTTTAATCGCGTACCACACTCCACCATACTGAGATTCTGTTTCAATATTCAATTCTGCCAGATTACATGAAACTGAAGGCACTGCTATCTCCGGTCGTGGAACCAGCGTTAACCTTCCCGTTTGAGTAAATCCACATTCATCCGTGAACACCAGCCTGTATAGCGTGACACCATCGGTTCCTGTAAAAACAGGGTTCAATACCCCAGGATTGTTGAATGTTCCAAAGCCATATTGTTCTGTCCAGGTAACATTACCGTTTGCTACAATATCATTCAGCGGCACCTGGAAAGTATTCCCGCACACTACTGTATCCTGGAAAGTAGATGGTGTAACAGGAACGATCTCTGTCACCGTTACCTGGGCCGAGTTTGTACAATTATTGACAGGATCCGTTACCGTCAGCACATATACACCGGGAGCATTCACACCAGGAGTAAATGTACCTGCTCCCGATACCAGTCCTGTCCCTGTCCAGGAAGGAACCGCACCGGAAACGGAAGAAGAGCCCTGCAATTGAACAACCGGGTTCAGGCAGTCTATCTGAGGTGGTGTAGCGATTGAAACGTCCGGAGCATTCGTATTCCCCGTAACAGTAAAGTTCGCTGTATTTACGCAGTTATTGGATGGATTGATAACCGTTACGGTATAGGTACCTGCTGCGTTTACCGTCGCTACTCCCGTATTCTGTCCGGAGACAATTCCAGGTCCTGTCCACGAATAAGTTACTCCCGGAACAGAAGACTGTCCATTGATAGAAACAGTCGGGTTATCGCAGGAAATGACATAACTTGACGGAGTGTTATTGATATCCGGCGGGTTTGTATTTCCTGTAACAGTAGCACTGGCAGCGTTCGTACATCCGTTTTGGCCTGTAACTGTGATCTGGTATACTCCTGCCTGATCCACTGTCGGAGTTAATGTGTTTGCACCGGAAATAATTCCCGGGTTGGAGGTCCAGGCAAACGTTGCTCCGGGTGTCGGTGAATTCGCGCTCAACGTCACCGTCGTATTATCACAACTGATTGAGCCGGGAGGTGCAACTGAAACATCAGGTTCATTTCCGTCTCCTATCACATCTACTGTCGCTGAATTCGAACATCCCGTCGTTGGGTCCGTCACTGTCAATGTATATGTTCCTGTAGCGTTCACTACCGGAGAAGGAGTTGTCTGCCCCGATACAAAGCTGTTACCTGTCCACAGGAAATCAACGCCCGGAGTAGTGGACGATCCATTCAGCTGAACAGTAGGCGAAACAAGGCATTCATATAAAACTCCCGCAGAAGGTACAGTAACATTCGGCAGCGCGTTGATCGTAACGGTTAAGGTTGTTGGAACATTACAGCCACCCGCAGCTGGCGTAAAAGTATATACCGTCTGCCCCGCCGTAGAAGTATTGATAACGGAAGGAGACCAGGTGCCTGAAACACCATTCGTGGAAGTGGTTGGCAGTACGGGAGGAGTGTCTCCCTGGCACGCCGTTATCGGGTTAAATGTAGGTGTGACCACGGTCGGTGCGGTGATCGTTTCGGTTATATCACATAAATTATCCGCTGAAAAGACAGCTTTTACAATACACGGGTTTCCATCTGCAGGCAATCCTGAAACCAGGTAATTGACCGGCGATGTAAACGGTGCGTTAAATGTCTGCCCTCCTCCGCAGGAAGTGGTAATTTCCAGGGTTCCCGTTGTCGGAGGATCTGAAAAAGTAACCGAACCACTGACAACATATGTTCCATTAGGCTGACATGCCCCGATGTTCACATCAAGGTCCAGCATAACGCACCCCTGGCAAACAGGTGCCGTATAGTTTAAAATATGGGAGCACGCCGAGTTCGTAAAATAAGCATGTACATCACAGGCAGCTCCATTCGGGTTCAGCCCGGATAAATTAAACGGATAGGATCCCGCGCTAAAAGGAGCCGAAGCAACAACTACCTGCTCTCCCTCGCAGTTTTCAACAATCAGCTGCCCGCTGGCTGGCGGGTTGGTGATTCCGATTGTTCCTGACACTTCATAAACACCACCAGACTGGCAGCCACTGACATTCAGGCCTGAAACAGCAATAGATCCTACCGTGATTTGCGTGGATGAAGCAGCATTACATGGTACCTGACCAATTGTATAATTAATGGTATGTGTACCAACTCCGGCTGCAGCCGGATTGAAGAGCCCTGACGGAGAGACTCCCGGTCCTGACCAGGTTCCTCCGTTATTCGCCGCGGTCAGCTGAACCAGTCCGTCAGTTGTACACAATGGTCCAACCGGGTTGATTGTCGCATCAGGCGGGCCGGTCTGGGCACTTCCTGAAGTTGTTCCCAGCTCCAGTGTAAAATTGGTGCTTGTATTGGAGGTATAGCTCTGCGCAACAATCATGATCTCATCGCCGGCATTTACGTAAGGAGCAGGAACAGATGACGAACAAGGAAAGGAATTCCCAAACTGCACACATCCTCCTGAATTTGATGCGTAGTTACATCCGATTGCATTTGATGCGCTTTGGATTGCTGTACATGGCGCCACCCCATTCGGCACGTTGAAAATCGCAACGTCTATAAACCCTGAGGACGCATTCCCGTTAATTAAGACGTTCAGGTAACCTGATTGCGTGATATACAATGTGATAAATCCGTAATGGTGCTGTCCTGCCGCACCGGTAGAGCAACCAGCGTTGGCAAAAGATCCTCCGGCATAGGAGCCGCTTGTTGCAACGAAGTTAAATGGCCCTGCAGTTCCCGCCTGGCAGATACTTGCCTGTATGTTGCACTGTGTATAAGCAACCGAGGAACATAAAAGAAGGCACAACGTGCTGAATAGTGATAAGAAATAGTTCGATTTCATCGTAGTTTCTTTATGTTAAGAGTTTACATTATTTTACCATCTTATAGCCTGAAAAACCGTGCAGAACCACAAGTCCCCTGATCAGATTATCCAGATCATATCCTTTTACCTTGTCAGATTCTACCGTAAATTGTACTTTACCATCTGTATATTCACAGGTAATCCGGCTACCGGTAATCTGTTCTATCCTGCCTGTATGCTGACGGACATTCGATTCCTGGAAATCTGTTTCGGATGAAAATGAGTAAGTTGCTGTTCCTTTCTTTTTGGAAACCAGCGATACATCCGCCACCGATTGTTCCTTTATGGTTTCAACATTCGTTGTCTGGGAGAACGCCCCTGCAGGAATCATCGACAGAAAAATAACAACAACACAAATAGTCCAGAGTTTCTCGAGTTTCATAAATATAATTTGTAGTTAATAATCAAATAGCTGATGACAAACAAGCTAAAAGCAAATCTCCCTGCAGCCGGGTGCCCAACCGCAAGAAAAACTTAACTCAATCTATTTCGCAACAAGTTAATCATCAAAAGTACCAGCCAAATCTACTGAAAAAGAGTGGTTAATAAAATTGTCTTTTTCTTTATTTTAGCATACTGGGGCTATCAACTTAAATTTACCCTGTTTCAATGAACAAAAACCATAAATTTGCATTTGTATGAAAAAAGAAGAAGCAACTTTTGGAGCAGGATGTTTCTGGTGTGTGGAAGCGTGTTTCCTGGGCATCAAAGGCATTGAATCTGTAAAACCGGGATATGCCGGAGGGCATGTACCCAATCCCACTTATAAACAAGTATGCGAAGGAACAACAGGTCACGCGGAAGTTGCCCGGATCGTATTTGATCCCGAAGTCATTTCCTATGCGGAATTACTTGAAATGTTCTGGTTTGTGCATGACCCGACCCAGCTGAACCGGCAGGGAAACGATATCGGCACCCAATACCGTTCTGTGGTCTTCTACCACTCGCCTGAACAAAAAGAAAAAGCGGAGCAGTACAAGGAGCGGCTTGAGGCAGCTAACGTATGGGACGCTCCTGTCGTTACTGAAATTACGCCAATCAACAACTACTATGAAGCGGAGCAGTACCACCACAATTATTTTGAATTAAATCCGGGGAATCCTTACTGTCAGTCAGTAGTGCGGCCAAAAGTAGACAAGTTCAGAAAAGTATTTGCTGAGAAGCACGGGTAATGAAAAAAGGGGCGTAAACGCCCCTTCTCCACTATTATATCGTCCAGGATTCCTGGAATTATGCGACTTTCAGCTTGGCTATCTTGGATTTTTCAAACTTTGATTTTGCATATTCCAATGTTACCCGGAATTCCTTTTCCGTGCTGGTAGGCAGCTCAAACATCGCTTCGTTCAGGATCGCTTCACAGATCGAACGCAGTCCTCTTGCTCCCAGCTTGAATTCAATTGCTTTATCCACAATGTAATCAAGGGTCTTGGCGTCGAAACTTAGCTTGATGTCATCCAGTGCGAACAATTTGACATATTGCTTCACCAAAGCATTCTTAGGTTCTACCAGGATCCGTTTCAGAGCTTCCGCATCCAGCGGCTCCAGGTAGGTCAGAACAGGAAAGCGCCCGATCAGCTCGGGAATCAGTCCGAATGTCTTGATATCCGTCGGGTTCACATAACGCAATAAGCTCTCCCCGGAAATCCGCTCGTCACCTCCCGAAGAAAAACCGATTGTCTGGCGGTTTACACGTCCGGCAATGATTTTCTCGATACCATCAAACGCTCCTCCACAGATAAACAGGATGTTCTTCGTGTCCACCTGGATCATCTTTTGTTCCGGGTGCTTCCTTCCCCCCTGCGGCGGAACGTTGACAATGGATCCTTCCAGCAATTTAAGCAGCGCCTGCTGTACACCTTCCCCGGAAACATCCCTCGTAATTGACGGGTTGTCACTTTTCCGGGCGATCTTGTCTATTTCGTCAATGAACACAATTCCTCTTTCAGCAGCAGGAACATCGTAATCCGCAGCCTGCAGCAAACGGGAGAGAATGGATTCCACATCTTCCCCCACATAGCCGGCTTCGGTCAATATCGTAGCATCCGCAATGCAAAAAGGCACATTCAGCATTTTCGCAATCGTCTTTGCCAGCAAGGTTTTTCCCGTTCCCGTTCTCCCGACCATGATGACATTTGATTTTTCAATCTCAATCTCATCCTTTGTATCTGGCTGCGCCAATCGTTTGTAGTGATTGTAGACCGCCACAGACAATACCTTTTTGGCATCGTCCTGCCCGATGACATAATCATCCAGCCGCTCTTTGATCTCAACCGGTTTCAGGATATTCAGGTCTTTTACATCCGGCTGCTTGTACTGTGAGCCAAATTCACTTTTCACGATCTGATGAGCCTGCTCAACACAACCGGGGCATATATGCCCCGAAAAACCGGACAGCAATTCTCCCGCCTCCTTTCTCGTTCGTCCGCAAAACGAACAAGTTGTCTCATTCTTTGCCATTTCTTTTATTTTTCAACGGGTAACAATCATGGAACGAGGCTTTGCTTCAGCAGAAAAGCCCCGGCTCCCGGATCGTTATATCCACTTTAATTATTTAGGATTGCGAAGCAATACCTCATCGACCATTCCGTACTCTTTCGCCTCTTCCGCTGTCATCCAGTAATCCCTGTCAGAATCTTCCCAGACTTTCTCATACGACTGCTTCGAATGATGCGCAATGATCTCATACAATTCTTTTTTCAGCTTCTGGATCTCACGCGCTGTGATCTCGATATCCGATGCCTGTCCCTGAGCTCCTCCAAGCGGTTGGTGGATCATCACACGGGCATGCTTCAATGCGGACCGTTTTCCTTCCGCACCTGCACACATCAGGACAGCTCCCATTGATGCTGCCATTCCCGTACAGATCGTCGCAACATCCGGACGGATGTACTGCATGGTATCATAAATTCCCAGCCCGGCATAAACAGATCCTCCGGGAGAGTTCAGGTAAATCTGGATGTCTTTCTTAGGATCCACTGATTCCAGGAACAATAACTGGGCATTGATAATATTCGCCACCTGGTCGTTGATTCCTGTTCCCAGGAAAATAATACGGTCCATCATCAACCGGGAGAATACGTCCATCTGGGTCATATTCAAAGGGCGTTCCTCGATGATGTACGGAGTTAAAGATGACTCAATGTAATTTGCAACGTGCATGGAATTCAATCCCATGTGTTTTGTCGCGTACTTTTTAAATTCGTTTCCGTCAAACATATTTTAAATTTTAATTGTTCGTTATATTTATTTATTCCAATCCAGCCAGGTACCTTTCAGCGTCCAGTGCAGCCATGCATCCTGTTCCCGCGGCAGTAATGGCCTGTCTGTAATGCTTATCCGCGGCATCGCCGGCTACAAATACTCCCGGTACATTCGTCAAGGAAGTGCCCGGCTGTTCATATACAACGTATCCCGTTTCATCAAGGTTGATATAATCCCTGAAAATTTCCGTATTCGGTGTGTGTCCGATCGCTACAAAGAATCCCGTGCACGGAATCTCCTTTTTCTCACCTGTATTGTTATTTACCACCCGAACTCCTGTCACCACGTTTCCATCACCCAGCACTTCCTCTGTTTCAGTGTTGAACAGAATTTCAATGTTCGGTGTATTCTTTACCCTGTCGGCCATGATTTTAGAAGCCCTGAATTCATCCCTTCTTACCAGCATTGTTACTTTTGAACACAGCTTGGAAAGATAATGTGCTTCTTCACAGGCAGAATCACCGGCTCCGACAATCACTGTTTCCTGTCCCCGATAGAAGAAACCGTCACACACTGCGCATGCAGAGACTCCTCCTCCCAGCTGCAGGTATTTTTGTTCACTTTCCAGTCCCAGGTATTTTGCAGAAGCTCCGGTAGAAATGATCACTGTTCTTGCATGGATCTCTTTCCCTTCATCAGTCCAGGCTTTGTGTACAGGACCTGAAAAATCAACTTTTGTAATAAATCCGAACCGGATATCCGCTTCAAAGCGTTCTGCCTGCTTTTGCAGCTGGACCATCATTTCAGGACCGGTTACGCCCTCAGGGTAACCTGGAAAATTTTCGACCTCATTTGTTGTGGTTAACTGCCCTCCCGGTTGCATTCCCTGGTATAAAACGGGCTTCATGTCCGCTCTTGCGGCATAAATCGCCGCCGTATATCCAGCAGGACCAGAACCGATGATCAGGCACTCTATCTGTTCTATTTCTTGACTCATTGTTGTTAATTCTTTGAAGTGATAAAAGCTACAAATTTAATCAATAATCGCAATATCCGGAAATGGAAGAATTATATTCTGCTTATTAAATTTTCATCAGTACCATGTATTGGATAAATTATATTAACATTTTGATAATCTGGAGACAACCTTTCTTTAAAAAATACGTTATTTTAGTTGTAGAAGTTATAATTTAAACAACTCATCAATATTAAATTTTCTTCGCTTATGAGAAAGAACTGCCACACATTCACTATTCAGGTATTTATTTTGTCCGTTCTGTACCCGTGCTTTTTAATCGCCCAGAGTGCAGACGGTGATCAGCAAATGCGCCAAAAGGTGTATAATTATACGACCTTCACATCCAAGTCTTCACCGGACATCCATGATGAGCTGGTCAAATTAACCCCGGAAGAGCTTCAGTCTCATCCCGAATTCGGTATTTTGCCCTATGATGCGCCGTGTGATGATTGTTTTGAATTATTGCAGGAGCGAAAAGATTCCGAAAGGATGTTTGTAAAGAAAGGAACAGGCGGTAAGTACTTTTATTCCCAGGGAGTATATGGTTTGTACCATTATGAAGAAAACGGGTATAAAATCTCTTACGATCCGCGGTTAAAGCCCGTCTCTGCGAATCTGTACCGAAGCAGCCGGCAGGAAATCCCATCGGTATTAGACGTAAACGGAAGGAATTCTGCCTTTGAAAGAAACGGGGAATTGTTCAAATTCAACAACCAGATGGAACTCATCCTGGTTAAGAACAACGGCTCATCGGAAAATTTAGGGCAGGCGAACTGGTCGGACCATACTGTTGGAGACGAGGGAATTTATATAAAAAATGCCTGGCCGGGAATTGATATAACCATTTCCTACCAGCGCGACCGGATCAAGCTGAATTATGTCATTCCACAACCATTGAATTATCTGCAGGACGTAAATAAGCTCATCTTTAAAGACAACATCGTATTGCCCGGCGGATACACCCTGCAACCTGAAGATGTGGACGGCATGACATCCGAAGGATATATCGGTAATTATATTGTCAGAGATGCTTTACATCAGGACGCTTTCCGCATTGATAAAGCGTTTGCTTTTGACCAGAGCGGGTTAAAAGAAAATACGATTTTACTGAATTATACCTATACGGGAAGCAGCCTGAATATTTCGGTTCCTGAAAGCTGGCTGTCATCTCCGGGAACGGCTTATCCTGTCGTAATTGACCCGTTGGTTTCCAACACTCAGTTCTACAGCGCAGGACAAATGAATTTCAGGTACAACGGAGATTGGTGTGCCGGTCCAAACGGTTCCTGCAACTACAATCTTGCCATCAGCCGCCCTCCGAATTCGACTTTGACAGGAGCTACGTTTGCTGCTCAGTACATTTCTTCCAGCCCCTGCTGGATGGAAGAAGCTGCTTTTAAAATCCAGGGACCATGCGGGATATCTCCAAGCGGAGCCGGAATTTTCTGGACCTGCTATCCCAATACTTCAGCCGGGACCTGCTCCGCATCCGGTGTAAATATTTTTGCCGAGACAAGTAACTGTACAACACCGGTATGCAGTGCCATTCTTACTTATACCATCCAAAATTCCTACTGCTACAGTGCCACCAGCGGTTGTGTAAACAGCTGCCAGGTAATGCCCAATAATTCCTGGTCCATCACACTTACAGGACGGACAGTGGAAACTCCCGGACCAGCTTCCGTGAACCCGAATCCATGCGAAGGGAACGTTTCCCTTACCGCTGCACCAGTCTACGGAGTTCCAGGGTACACTTACGCATGGAGCACAGGAGCAACCTCACAATCGATCAACGTATCAAATGCAGGAAACTATTCGGTAGTCGTTACAGATGCATGCGGCGTCCAGGCTACCCAGCAATTTACAATTGCCTGTCCGCTGAGTGTTGATCTGAAAGATTTCAATGTGATGAAAGCAGGAGAAAGTGTATTGGTAAAATGGGAAACACTGAATGAAGTCAACAACGACTATTTCACCATTGAAAGAATGACCGATCTCCCCGATCAATGGGAGGAGCTGGGAACAGTCAAAGGAAGCAAGCATTCGGTTGAACCCGTTACTTACAAATTCTACGACAATGCTCCCTATAAAAGAGGAACCTCTTATTACCGCCTGAAGCAAACGGATTTTAACGGTGAATCGTTCTACTATGAAACCAAAGCGATCGACCTCAGCAGTGGTGATGAAATTCTCATTTTTCCTCAGCCTGCGACCAATGAAATGATCATCGAATGGAATGGCTTTGATGGAGAAGTTGAGCTGTATTCACTGTTGGGAGAAAAGATGAATTTACCCTACGAAAGAAAAGGGATTTCATACATATTCAACACTTCTCAGCTGGCGTCAGGGGTCTATTCCGTTGTGTTCCTGGTAGACGGAGAAATGGTATCTACGCACAAAGTAGTCATTAACTAACACTCTGAAAGCCGGCAGTTCCAGGTAGTGATCTGCCGGCTTTTCTCTCTCTTCCCGGCGCTTATCACAGAACTCTTTGTATATTTGCCGTTCGTTTTTAGCAAAAGTAAATGACAAGGACAGCATTAATTGAAGCAATAAAGAATAAGAAATCCTTCCTGTGTGTGGGACTGGATACCGACCTGTCAAAGATCCCCACGCACCTGCTGAATGCAGAAGATCCTCTATTCGAATTCAATAAATCCATTATTGATGCGACAAAAGATTTTTGCGTAGCCTATAAGCCCAACAATGCTTTTTATGAGTGTTACGGAGTAAAAGGATGGCAATCATTGCAGAAGACCATCGATTACATCCCCAAAAACTGCTTTGTCATTGCAGATGCAAAACGTGGCGATATCGGAAATACATCCAGGTACTATGCGCAGACGTTCTTTGAAACATTGGGCTGTGATGCTGTTACCGTTGCTCCGTACATGGGAGAAGACAGCGTCGCACCATTCCTGGAATACGAGAACAAATGGGTGATCGTTCTGGCCCTGACTTCCAATGCAGGAGCCTTGGATTTTCAATTCACAACCGATTCCAAAGGTGAAGAACTCTACAAAAAAGTACTGAAGAAAACGGCTCAGTGGGGAACTCCTGAAAACACCATGTTCGTAGTCGGGGCAACCCGCGCAGAAGGGATCGGGGAAGTACGCAAGATCGTACCGGAGCATTTCTTTTTAGTTCCGGGAGTCGGTGCACAAGGAGGATCCCTGGAAGATGTTGCCAATTACGGATGGAACAAAGACTGCGGTTTACTGGTCAATTCGTCAAGGGGTATCATATATGCATCAAATGGTACTGATTTTGCAAAAAAAGCAGGAGAAGAAGCCCAGAAAATCCAGTTGCAGATGGAACGGATTCTGAACGAAAAAGGATTTCTAGGATAGCATATCAAAATTCAACAACATAGAATTCACGACTTCATTCATCTTTCCCGGTAATGAATTCCTGTCCCACGGTTCGGAACTGTCAAATGTATGTGCCGTATCCTTAATGAGATAATAGTTTCCTTTCGCCCATTCAGCCACTTTTTCTCCTTCTGCCGGCAATACGGAAGCATCATTTTCTCCATGATATACAAAAACAGGCTTGTTTAAACGTCTACATGCTTTTTCAATGTCCAGTTCGTCCCGGTGGGCAATAAAATCTTCGTATTGCGAATAATAGTGCGGCATTTCCTGCCCCGTACGTCCGTTTTTGCGATAATAAACACCATCATTTTCCCATTGTTTCAATGCTTCACCTTGCGGAAAACGGGATGCAATATCACAGATCGGAACCATGCAGTGAACCTGCTTTACCCGCTCATCTCTTCCTGCCAGCAAAACAATGCCCCCACCACGTGAGTGTCCGACCAAAATAAATTCCTGAAATCGATATTCTTTTTCCAAATGATCCAGAAACAGTTTTACATCCTGCAGTTCTGTCCAATATCCTCCGTTTCCGAATGCCTCCAGATCTGAAAAAACGGTTGGTTGCTCAATCGTCGTACCGTTATGGGTCAGGTTCAGTTTTGCAGAAGAATACCCTGCATCCAGCCATTTTTCAGCAACCAGGTTCCACACTCCCCAATCCTTGTACCCCATATAGCCGTGCACAAAGACGACCAGCGGTTTTTCAAACGATTCCTCCTGGCAGAACAAATCATACAGCCCCTTTCTGCCGTCGGAACCGGTATATGTGAGGTTATGCTTTTTCATCGATCTCAATGTTGACTCCCTGGCTTCAATCACCTACCATTGTCGGGGTTAAAGCCAGGAATCAATTTCTGTGATCTTACTTAATCACATTCAGTTTCTTGCCGACTTTGACAAACGCGTTGATTGCCTTGTCCAGGTCTTCTCTGGTGTGTGCAGCTGAAATCTGTGTCCGGATCCTCGCCTGCCCTTTCGCCACTACCGGGTAGAAGAACCCGATGGCGTATACACCTTCTTTCAGTAGTTCATCTGCAAATTGCTGAGAAAGCGCAGCATCGTACAGCATGATCGGAACGATTGGAGAATCTCCCGGCTTGATATCGAATCCTGCTTCGGTAATGTGCTTTTTGAAATACTTCGTATTTTCTTCCAGGCGGTCACGCAATTCGGTGGTGGAGCTCAACAAATCAAACACCTTGTTTGCAGCGCCAACGATTGACGGAGCCAGTGAGTTGGAAAACAAATACGGCCTGGACCGCTGACGCAACAGCTCAATGATTTCCTTCTTACCTGTCGTATAGCCTCCCATTGCTCCGCCTAACGCTTTTCCAAGTGTCCCGGTGATGATGTCCACTCTGTCCATCACATTATGGTATTCGGGAACTCCACGTCCTGTTTTCCCGATGAATCCTGCTGAGTGGCATTCGTCTGTCATTACCAGCGCATCGTATTTATCTGCCAGATCGCAGATCTCGTTCATTTTTGCAATGTCGCCATCCATGGAAAAAACTCCATCCGTCACGATGATACGGTGCCGCTGGCTCTGCGCTTTTTTCAATTGCTCTTCCAGGTCGGCCATATCAGAGTGCTTGTACCGGTAGCGTTGTGCTTTACACAGGCGGATCCCGTCGATAATGGACGCATGGTTCAATTCATCTGAAATAATTGCATCTTCCTCTGTGAACAACGGTTCAAAAACCCCTCCATTCGCATCAAAAGCCGCCGCATAGAGAATGGTATCCTCCGTTCCGTAAAATTTAGCAATTTTAGCTTCCAGCTCCTTGTGAATGTCTTGTGTACCACAGATAAACCGTACCGAAGACATACCGAATCCGTGGGTATCCAACGCGTCTTTCGCTGCACGGATCACTTCCGGATGAGAAGATAATCCCAGGTAATTGTTCGCGCACATGATCACTACATTATCTCCCGTACTGATCGTTACGTTTGCTCCCTGTGGACTGGTGATGATGCGTTCTCTTTTAAAAATACCTCCTTCTTCGATTGCTTTTAACTCAGCAGATAAATGTTGTTTAATTTTTCCGTACATATTTTTAGATGTTAGATATTAGACTTACAGGAACGGGCAGTCAGGCCGTTTGAAAATTGGTGAAACATCAATAATACTTCGTTCCTTCCAGGTAATTTTGCACATAGTCTTGCACTCCTTCCTCCAGTGTATAAAAAGGGGTGGTATATCCCTGGCTGATCAGCTTAGACATATCGGCTTCCGTAAAGTACTGGTACTTGTCGCGAATATCAGCCGGCGTATCAATAAATGTGATCCGCTCTTCCCTGCTCATTGCCTGAAAGGTGTTTTTTGCCAGATCAAGAAAGGTTCTGGCTTTCCCCGATCCAAGGTTGTAAATCCCGCTTTGAGGTGTGTTTTCCATTAAGAACAGGCAGACATTCACCACATCTTTTACATACACGAAATCACGGAGCTGCCCCCCATCCGTGTAGTCGGGGTTATGCGAACGGAACAGCTTCATCTCACCCGTTTCCGAAATCTGGGAAAACGCATGAAAGATCACACTGGCCATTCTTCCTTTGTGGTATTCATTCGGCCCGTAAACGTTGAAAAATTTCAACCCGGCCCAAAAAGGAGGATGTGTTTCCTGCTTCAACACCCATTTATCAAAGTTGTTTTTCGAATCACCGTAAGGATTCAATGGTTTCAGCTTTCCGATAACGGAATGATCGTCTTGGTAGCCAAATTCGCCTAAACCATAGGTCGCAGCAGAACTTGCATACACCAGCGGCACCTGGAATTCTGTACATGTATTCCAGACTTCCTGCGAAAACCGCTCATTCAGCCTGTCAAAAACCGATTTGTCGAACTCTGTCGTATCTGTCCTGGCTCCAATGTGAAAAACAAATTCTACTTCTCCGGCAAAATCCCGGAACCAGGAATTGAACCCGTCTCTGCCTACTTTCGCAGCGATTGTCTTCCCTGCAAGGTTGTTCTCTTTTTCCGTCCTGGAAAAGTCATCCACTACCACAATATTGGTATATCCCGCCCGGTTCAGATGTCCTACCAGACAACTGCCGATAAATCCCGCTGCACCTGTAACTACTATCATTTTAACTGAAAAAAATTAAACATTGAGGAGAGAAAAGCTTTTTAGTCGTTCACGTTTATTCCGGTTAAAACAGACCGTGGATCTCAGCATCAATCGAGTTGATAATCTTCCCCAGGTCTTCCTGGTTTTCAGGAAAATTATTGTTATCAATATCAACGATCAGCAGTTTCCCCTTATCGTAAGTCGAAATCCAGGCCTCGTAGCGTTCATTCAGCCGTTTGAGATAATCCAGCCGGATGCTTTCTTCGTAATCGCGCCCTCTTCTCTGAATATGGCTGACCAGGGTCGGAACGCTTGCACGCAGGTAAATGAGCAGGTCCGGAGCGGAGACGAAAGAATCCATCAGGTTGAATAATGAAAAGTAATTTTCAAAATCCCGGGTGGTCATCAAGCCCATGGAATGCAGGTTGGGAGCAAAAATAAACGCATCCTCGTAGATGGTTCTGTCCTGCACAACATTCGCCTGGGTTCTCTTGATCTCCTGAATCTGTGTGAAACGGGAATTCAGGTAATAGATCTGGAGATTAAATGACCATCGCTGCATGTCTTCGTAAAAATCATTCAGATAAGGGTTCTGTTCCACATCTTCAAAATGTGTTTCCCATCCGTAATGTTTTGCCAACAGCTTTGTCAATGTTGTTTTACCGGATCCTATATTTCCTGCAATCGCAATATGCATAATCTATATTTTTGAGTGGTTAAATTTACAATAAATGGCCAAACTTACAAGTGACGGATTAATCAATCTTCAATTTCTTTTTCCGAACCAAAAGATAAAGCAGTAAAATCAGGGAAGCAATGTAGGAATAACCACTGATGTACGAATAAAATGCATTTCCGTCCTTCGCACTGATCTCACCTGTCAGCAAGCCGGTATCATGGAATGATTTTTCCGCGATCACTTCTCCTTCCGCATTACAAATAACCGAAATCCCGTTATTGGAGCTCTTAACGACGGGAACCGCATTCTGAACCGCGATTGTTCTGAGTATGTTGAAATAAATACGGGAACCTTTCTGGCTGGTATTCCAATGCTCATTCCCCAATACAGCGATAAAATCCACGTCCTTGCTCACCCTGGATGTAAACAACGGGTAGCACACTTCATAGCACAGCAGCGGAACATAGGTTATTCCGGCAGGGGTCCGATGCTGGTCGGTATCGTGCTCGTATTCACAGTAAAAGTTCGGGTTACCGACTACTGTAATCAGCTGTTTCAGGGAGGGAAAGGTCCGGACATAAGGAACCTCTTCCTGGAACGGAACAAAAATCTCCTTACTTCTGAATACAACCGGGTCTTTATGATTCAGGGTAAAGGCTGCGTTGTGCACATAAAAATAAAAATCATACTGCCTGTTGTAATTCAACCGCTGGTCAGTATTATCTGTGGGAATCGTATGGATATTGGCGCCAAAGGTCAGATTCAGTTTCGGATACTCTTTGAGTCCGTTTTGCAGCGAATCAATAAGGGCATTCCGGTACAATTCCTGCATCCACCCTAAATTCGTTACCACCGTTTCCGGCCATAACAGCACGTCTGTATGCTGGTCAATACCGTGCGACAAATCCCATAAAGAATCGATGATGACATCCGGGTGCAGGCCGTAGTACTCATTTACCGGATTAAAATCTGTGTGCAAAGCAGCTACCTTTATTTTTTTTCCAGACTCCTGCTTAAATACGGAAAGAACGAGAGACAATAACAGTGGAGCGCAGACCGGCAATAATAGTTTATAATTATTCCTCTTATTTACGTCTTTGCTGACAAAACTATGGACAACCTTAAACAGGAAAAAATTGGTAAGCAGGATCCATGCCGTTCCTCCTTCTATCCCGATCAGACGATAGGATTGGATCAAAAAAGGATAATCCCCTAGAGAAGATCCCAGTATGTAAAACGGGCTCAGCAATGAAAAACTCTGCATCAAGAACTCAAACAGGATCCAGCACAAGATGAATACATAGTAAGGCAGATCGTCCGTCCTCCTGGAAAACAGGATAAGCGAAGGGATCTGGACCAGGAAAAAACAAACCGTATGCGTCAGAACAGCAGCAAAAAACGTATCATACGTTACATCCTTTAACCAGAAAACCTGCCCGAAAACCCAAAAGAATTTGAATACCAGAAAATAGATCACCAGCAACAGCAGCTTCTTCCCGGTAAATCCCTGCTGGATTTTAAGCCCGGAAAAAAAAGGCAGAAGCGCTACAAAAAGAAGAATAGAAGCAGCCGGTAAATTCCAAACGGCCCATCCCAGAAAAAGAGTTACCGGTAAAAAAACAAAAAGAGACAATTTTGTTTGAAAAAAAGGTGCCATGAAACAAATATATAGTTTTAATTGAGCATGATACAAAGAATTTAATACATTTGACCCGTTTTTTGCTACTACGTGCAACTTTTAAAAAGCTCGGTGCGTCTTGCAGAAGGTTAACAACCAGATCCATTACTTATTAACTATTATGAACGTATGAAACGATTTAAGTTTACTACTATCTTACTCCCTGCCTTTATCTTTTTCATCGGGAGCATCACTTTTTCACAGGTAAATCTTCCCATATCAGGAATTTATCGTGCACCTGCAGGTGCAGATTTTGACAGACTGGAGGCAACTGATCAAAAAATAACCACCTATAAAGGTACTTCCATTGTGGGAACATTTTTTGCCATTGAAAAAGCAAATGACATCTATATCCTGGAAGTAGCACGTCCAGGCACACCGTCATTCGATCCGGATCCGGAAAGGGATAAAAAATTAATGAAAGTACGGGTCAGTTACCTGGATGAAAAAGAATGCCGGCTCTCCGTCACATGGCCTGACGGAACAAAGCAGGAATTAACTCTCAGCAAATAAAACACAACCATCAATTATTAAATTTCTCATGAAAACATCTTATCTACTACTACTCATGTGTAGCATGTTTCTTTCTCTGCACACCCTTGCGGGTGGAGGAAGCAGCGGAAACGTTGTTCCACCTCCACCAGGAATGCCGCCATGCGCGGTAAACCCTGCCCCCGGGCAAACTGCATGTACCGCTACACCGATATGCAACGTACACGGTTTTTGCGGAACGACTTCTTCCTCCTATACTGCGGATTACTGGAGTCAGCTGAACACGGCATTTTGCGGCTCCATTGAGAACAATGCCTTCCTGACCTTTACCGCGGAGTCAAGCACCATTTCCTTTGACGCCTATGTATACAACTGTCCCAGCGGAGACGGTATCCAGGTTTTCATTTTTGATGCTGCCAACTGCGGAAGCGGCCCGGTACAAAGCCTGGTCTGCGTAAACCATATGTATGCGCAGAATACTCCATACGACGTAACCGCCTCGGGGTTAACGCCCGGCAACCAGTATTACATCATGATTGACGGATTCGCAGGAGATGTCTGTGACTATACATTCGTTGCAACGGAAGGAGTCGCATTACCACTGGGAATCGATATTGGCCCTTCTGTGAATATCTGCAGCGGCGAATCCGTAGTTGCCACAGCTTACGGAGGTGATGGTACCTATACATGGGATCCGTCCCCTGACCTGAGCGCAACAACGGGAGCGGTCGTGACGATCACCCCTCCTGCCACCCCCGGCGCATATACCTACACCGTAAATTCACAGGGAGGTGTTCCCAACTGCCCGCAGCAGAATGCCTATACGCTGACAGTCAATGTGGATGCATGCTGTACCATAACGACCAATATAACAAGCGTAGATTGTGATGTAACAAACGGTGTCTATTCTGCCAATATTTCGGTATCCTATTCCAATCCTCCTGCTTCAGGAAATATGGTGGTGAACGGCCCGAACGGCTTTAACCAGGTCCTGCCGGCTCCTTTCGGAAGCAGTCCTTACACGACAACTATTCCAAACATCAACCTGGCAAACCCCACCAGTGATTTCACCTCTTATTTCACTGCAAATACAAACTGTACACACATCCTGACATACAATGCTCCACAAGTCCCAACATTTGCGCCGATAACCATTTGCCAGGGAGACCAGGCGCCCGCGTTGCCGGCAACTTCACTGGAAGGACATCCCGGAACATGGTCCCCGGCAACAATAGACAATAACGCAACGGGAACCTATACGTTTACACCATCCAATGGACAATGTGAAACAGAATTTACCGTAACTGTCAACCCGACACCGGACATCACAGCGACTACACCTGTCATCCTGGACTGTACCAATGCAAGCGGTGTTCAGCTACAAGCCACTTCATCGGTTTCAGGAGCAACGTATCAATGGACCGACGACATTGGCGGGAATGCAGGAATCGTCTCGGGAGGAAACACAGACCTGGTAACAGTCAATTCCACGGGTGATTATATCATTACAGTAACCAATCCCGCTACCGGCTGTACCAGCACGTCTATAGTAACGGTCACAGGCAACGGCAGCGAACCTGTTATCTCCATTGATCCGCCGGCAGATGTCAATTGTTACAACCAATCAACCACACTGACAGGAAATGCTTCAAACGGCCCTGGATCCGGTGGTAACCAGAGTGACCTTACCTACCAGTGGAGTACTTCCACAGGAAGCTTCGTTTCAGCGACAGACGCACTTACTGCAGACATTGACGGAGCGGGTATTTATACACTGACAGTAACAGATGCTTCTAACGGATGTGTCACCTCTGAATCTGTAACAGTCGGAGGCAGCCTGGACAGCCCTGTGATTTCCCCGATATCCGCACCTGTTATTTCCTGCAATGACTCTACGGTTGTTCTATCCGGAAACTGGGATGCGGCCGTGACCAACCCGGACTATGAATGGACAACAATTGACGGAAATATCATTGGCACACAGGATGAACACATCCTAGTGGATATTGCCGGAACATATACGTTTACTGTCACTAACCTGGACAACGGATGTTCTGCATCAGTAGATGTCATTGTTACAGGGAACACCAACCTTCCTCACGCAGAAGCGGGGCCGGACCTGGCAATTTGCCCTGAAGGAACCGTAATATTACAGGGTTCTTCCACGACTCCCGGCGTCACCTACTCGTGGGATGCAACAAATGACGGAACCGTATGGCTGTATGGTTTCAGTAACGTCCCTGACCCTGAAGTACCTTCTTCTGCATGGTTCTATCTCCATGTAACCGACCCGGTAAACAACTGTACTTCCACAGACAGCATGCAGGTGACACCTCATCAATTACCAACGATTTTCGGAGATACAGCTGTGTGCGGAACCTCTTTTCAGGTACCTGCAGGAGGGATCAATGTTGTCGGAACATTTACATGGTCTGAGCAGAACAACGGAGGAACGTTCGATGACCCGGCAAGCACAATACCTGTTTTTACACCAACGGATCCGAGTGTAGTAAATTACACACTGATCTTATTTGACGCATGCTGGTCAGATACCGCACACGTGGTAATCGTACCGCAGCCAACAGTAACATCACCTTCAGGATTGTGTGATAATCCGAAACTATTAATAGCAACCGGGTTCAATACCGGATCCTGGTCAGGTACCGGAGTAACGTTCACCACATCCAATACGTCCCTCAACAATGATCTGACAACCGTTACAACAACGGCAACCGCTTCACCGGGAACGTATACGGTGACATATACCTACAATAATGTATGTACCTACTCGGAAACGATCACACTGGTATTTCCTGAAGTTGTTTCGATCTTTAATGATACAATTGTCTGTGCAACCTCCTTCCAGGTACCTGCGGGAAGCATTACAGCCCCCGGAACAGGCCAATGGTCGGTTTCACCGGCAGGAAGCGGAACATTCTCTCCTTCTGCAAATGTGCTGACTCCGGCATTCACACCAAATTCAGGAGTAGTGAGTATTACGCTGACCTATTCGGATTCATGCAGTTCAGACAATGCAGTAGTGACCTTCCCACCAAGACCGGTAGTTTCAGCACCTCCGGCTTTCTCCTGCAACGACATGCATGAGACCATCCTCACAACATCTTACGGAGGTGGTTACTGGACTGTAACAGACAACCCTGCCACCTCATGGCACGAAGACACGGCAATTACTTTTATGCCAGGCAACATCATTGCTCCGGGTTCAAACCAGGCACCGACAATCGTCTCTTCCCACCCGACCGCAGGTGAATACACACTGGTGTTTACCGATACCATCTGTGGTTACTCGGAAACAATCACACTGAATTTCCTTCCTTATCCATGGACCGAGATCAATGACACCATTCTCTGCAAAGGAGTCGAATACCAGCTGACAGCCTGGGAAAGTCCACTGGATCTGGAATATGAATGGAGCACGGGTGCTACCGGAAACTCCATCTTGGTAACACAACCAGGTGGGACATATTATGTTGAAGCCTACAACGATTGTTATTCGTACATCGATTCGGCTACGGTCACCTATGTCGTTTGTGACATTGAAGCGCCGAACGTGATCTCCCTTTCCTCACAGGAAGGAAATAACCTGTGGTTCGTAGACAGTTACGGAGTGAGGGATTTCAACTGCATCATTGTCAACAGATGGGGGAACCTGATCTATGAGTACAACGATATAAACGGCCACTGGAACGGAAGAGATATGAATGGAAACATCGTAACGGAAGGTGTCTATTTTTACAAGATCAACGCTGTTTATGACAGTGGTGAAGAAGTAAAGAAACATGGCTTCATCGAAGTAGTTCATTAACTCCGGCATAGATAATTAACCGATTACCTGCTATCAAAGGGGCTGTTTTTTTAACAGTCCCTTTTTATTTTGTTAAAGAAGCAACTTTTTTGATACATTTGCAGTCTATACCATATAATAAGATTTTTAACTAAGATTTAACACCAGTTATGAAAAAAGTAATCTTTGGCTTCTGTGTGTCCTTAATAACATTTTTTGGATATGCCCAACAAACAGATAATCGTTTACTTTCGGTCTATTCTGAACAGGAACTGAGTGACATTAAAAAGAATGACATCGAATTATTCAATGCACTTGTATATGGACTGGATCACGCTTTATATGTTACCGACATCCCTAAAGAGAAAGAAATCACAGACATTCAGTCAATCACTCTTCCGAAGGAAAACTACACCTATGCGAGCCTTGGATTAAGGATCCTGGAAGACAAGAATCAATACCTGAAAATTAACGGAACAAACAAGCTGTTAGTGGTAAAATCAGCTATAGTTCTTAAAAACGAACTAAAATATAAAAAATGATGAGGACTTACATTACTAAATTTTCGTTATTTGTTACGTCATTCTTTTTCGTTTCAAATGTCTCCGCCCAGAATATATTAATGGGTGATCCCGGGCATCCGCTGAGCAATCCAGCTAACTGTAATACATTTGGAACAGGAGGAAACAACTTCCTGGATAATGGCGGATCTGCCAATTATTCCCCGAATTTTAATGACACGACTGTCTTCTGCCCCGACTTGGCAACGGGAACAAAGATGACAATAAACTTCGCTACAAGCGCAGGACTGGAATTTGACGTACATGCATCAGATACCATATATGTATATGATGGTCCGGATACCAGCTCTCCGTTATTAGGAGCAATAAACTCATCAACAGATCCAAACGGAAGGTCTTTTCAGGCATCGTGGAGCAACCCGAGCGGGTGTTTAACGGTTGTCTTTATTTCAAATGCTGCCGATGAAGGGACAGGCTGGGTTGCAACAGCTCAGTGCGGTAACCCGAACCAGCCTTTTGAAGTGCACGTCGAAGCTTTTATAAACGGACAAGGAGGAAACGCCCTGAATCCTTTAGATACAGGTTTCGTTGACGTATGTTTCGGAGACAGCATCTTATTGGTTGCAAAACCGGTATTCCCTTACTCTTTTGAATCAACAGGATATGGTTATTCGCAAAATGTTAATAACGTGAACTACCAGTGGAATATCACTGATGGTAACACGTATCCGAACAATGACTCTATCTGGTTTACTCCTCCTACACGGAATGGATTCCTGGTAGAATTAGGAGTTACTGACGCTTTTCCTTCGACCGGATGGTTAAACTGTAAAGTAAGGGTTTCCCAGGTCCCTGATTTCAGCACAACCGGTCCTCTCCAAAGTACCCTTTGTCTGGGAGAAACAACTTCCCTTCTGGGAGGAGTAACCCCAAGCGATACAGTAGGTGTAAGTATTCCTCCGGGCAACTTTCAGTTAGGAGGTAACTACGCGGGAACAACTTACCTACCCGATGGTTCTGGTCAAAATTACAGCACAACGATTTCAATCACCGGGTTTCCTGCCGGGGCAACGATAAGTAACGCACAGGACCTGAATGAAATATGTATCAATATGGAACATTCCTACACAGGTGACCTCGAAATCTGGTTAGAATGTCCGAATGGAACTGAAGTAGCATTGCTGAACTCATATAACCCCGGATACATTGCCGGAGGAACCAGCGGTGGTACCAGATTCTTAGGCCATCCGGTTGATGACTCCGGAGGAGGACCTGCCGGAATCGGATGGGAATACTGCTTCAGCTCTGTTTTCAATACGATCGGGCCAATGACAAGTAACTGGGCAAATACGGTACCTGTACCATCACTTCCACCTTTGTCTGCAGGAAATTCAATGAATCCGTCGGATGTTTATGCTCCTGAAGCAAGCTTCGCAAATTTTGCAGGATGCCCTGTAAACGGTGACTGGACCTTATTTGTAAGGGACAACATCGGGCAGGATGATGGATGGATCTTCGAATGGGGACTGTACTTTGATCCGGCTTATTTCCCTGGTACATCCAGCTACCAGAATACAGTAGCACAATCATGGTGGTCAAACAACCCGACGATCATTTCGGGACAGAATGACACTTCGATTGTTGTACTGCCTGACAGTGTGGGGCCACATAGCTATACATTCAATATCATTGATGATTTCGGTTGTGCTTATGATACCACCGTTACAATAGATGTTCGCCCGTTACCTGTCATTTTCAATGATACGATTGCCTGTGACTTCCAGTTCCAGGTGTCAGGAACGCAAACATTCAGCGGAGGAGTATGGAGCTCATCTGCTTCTGAAATCTCTTTTTCAAACCCGAACGCGGCAAACCCGCTGATCACATCCAGTGCGCCGGGTACCTATGAAGTGGAATTCCTGGACAACACGTGTTTAACTCCTCTGATAGCTGAAATAATATTCCCTCAGTTGCCGACCATTTTTGATGACACGACCATCTGTGACCTGACATTTATCGTAGATTCCACGATGATAGACGCCTATGGTAACGGTACATGGAGCTACTTCCAGGGAGGTGTGCCTATTACATTCTCACCTTCAGCTACCTCACTGACACCATCCATTTCTTTCCCTTTCAGTGGAAACTATATGGTAACGTTTACGGATGACATCTGTAATAATTCAACATCATCCGTTATAACGGTATTTGAACCGCCAGTGATCAATGTACCTGAGTACGGCTGTGAATTGAATGACAACACCATATCCGTTGTAAGTGTGAGTGGCGGTACATGGTTCATTCAGGATAACCCGGCTACGAACTGGCAGGAGGATACCGCATCCGTTTTCCTGAATGGAAATACATCCAACAATCCTTGGCTTCAGGTTTCCACACCTGGTGTTTATACTGTCTCTTATACAGATAATCAATGTGGAATCACGGTTTCTGATGACATCAACTTCCCGCCATATCTGTGGACAGAAGTAAACGATACGACCGTTTGTGCAGGACTGGATTTCCAGCTGAATGCATGGGAATCTCCTTACCAGGTAAGTTACCTGTGGAACACCGGCGCAACCGGCCCGTCAATTATGATCAATCAGACCGGTGAGTATTGGGTTTCCATTTCCAACCAATGCTATACCTACACCGACACTGCTTTTGTAGAATTCTATGTCTGTGATATCGAAGCGCCGAACGTGATCTCTTTGTCTTCACAATCAGGAAACAATCTGTGGTTCGTTAACAGCGAAGGGATTGCTGAGTTCAATTGTGTGATCGTTAACCGCTGGGGAAATGTGATCTATGAATTCAACGATGTCTATGGAAGCTGGGATGGTAAAGACCGAAGCGGGAACGAAGTTCCGGAAGGAGTGTATTTTTACACCATCAAAGCAAAAATATTAGGTGGAGAAGATCTGGAAAAACACGGTTTCATCCAGGTTGTACACTAGAAATACCTTAAAAAAATGATGAGAGGTTATCTGTCTTTTGGCAGGTAACCTTTCTTTTTTTACTTATTTTTGTAAAAAGTAATCACATGAAAGTAGTAGGTGTAAATGGTTTTGGGAGAATCGGACGTTATTTCGTAAAAATGGCCCTTCTTCAGAGCGACATACAAGTCGCGTTAGTAAATGATCTGGCAGATATAAAGACGTTGGCTCACCTATTCAAATACGATAGTGTGCATGGGCGCAATCCGCTGAAATTCGAGATCAGGGACAATTCACTTGTGTTCGAAAACGGGAAGCAGGTATTTTTCAGCCAGGAACGCAATCCCGAATTAATACCATGGGGCAAGCATGGTGTAGAGATCGTGATCGAGTCGACCGGGCTTTTCAGAAAAAGGGCCGAAGCAGAAAAACACCTGGCAGGCGGAGCGAAAAAAGTAATCATATCCGCTCCTCCGGGCGACAGTGACATTAAAACAGTTGTCATCGGAGTGAACGACCACACACTGGACGGAACAGAGACGATCATATCCAACGCTTCTTGTACCACAAATAACATTGCACCGTTGTTCTACGTTATGAAGTCGATTTGTGAAATTGAGAATGCTTTCATCACAACGGTACACAGCTATACATCCGACCAACGCCTGCATGATTCCCCTCACAGCGACCTGAGACGGGCAAGAGCAGCGGCGGAATCAATCGTACCGACATCGACGGGAGCAGCCAAGGCGATTACTAAAATCTTCCCCGAATACGAAGGAAAAATAGGTGGTGGAGCCGTTCGTGTTCCCGTACCAAATGGCTCTCTTTCCGATGTGACAATGACCGTAAAAAACCCGGTTACCATTGACGAAATCAACAAAGCGATGAAAGAAGCTTCCGAAGGGAAATTAAAAGGTATCCTGGAATACACCGAAGACCCTATTGTTTCCGTGGATATACTGGGGAACCCGGTAAGCTGCCTATACGACGCCGGGCTCACTAGCATCGTTGGAAAGATGATTAAAATAGTAGGATGGTATGACAACGAGGCAGGATATTCCAACCGGTTGGTTGACCTTGTCAAAATCATTTAATAATTGAACACATGAGAAGAGGCTTGTTTCCAGGCTCGTTTGATCCCTTTACAAAAGGTCACGAAGTGGTGATCCGGAAAGCACTGCATTTATTTGATGAAATTGTCATCGGCGTAGGAGTAAACAGTACCAAAAGCTATCTGTTTGACACTGAAAAACGCCTGTTTCATATCCGGTCGTTGTTTCAGGACCAGCCGAAAATCCGGGTAGAAGTCTACAACAAACTGACCGTCGATTTCTGTAAGGAGATCAATGCTCAATTCATTATCAGGGGACTGAGAGACTCAAAAGATTACGAATATGAACGCTCCATTGCCCACATGAACCAATCTATTTCAGACATTGAAACAGTTATATTCCTGACCGATCCCGAATATTCTGCGATCAGCTCGACGATCATCCGGGAAATCCACAGAAACGGGGGAGCCATCGATAAATTTGTAACTAATCCACATTTACTCGTTTAATAAATGGTACGATTTCTGATTTGAGATCAAAAAACTGTTTGGAATGAAACAACTATTTTCTCTATTATTTCTGGCTGTCTGCTGCAATTACGTAACCGCCCAAACATCCTCTGTAGTAACAATTGAAGGCTACGCTCCCGGTTACCTGGGGCAAACGGCGCAACTGAACGAGATCGAAGATTATTTCAGCATGAAGGAATCAACGATCGCATCGGCATCGGTAAAAGCAGACTCTACTTTCTCACTGGTGTTCACTGTGGATGAGATCCAGAAAGTAATCCTGAAGATCGGGAATAACCGCTCATTCCTTTACGTTCAGCCAGGAGGAGAATACACCATTTATTACCCGCTGAAAGATAAATACGCTCCCTACCGTCCGGCGGGAAACCAGGTGGAGATCACCTTCCTGGACCTGGATACGAGTGACATCAACTTCCAGATACTCGGCTTTAATCGCTGGATGGACAATTACCTGGCACTGAACTACAAAGATCATCTGAAAGACCCGGTTGAGTTCAACAAACGAATGGACGATTTTAAAGAAGCCGCCCAAAAGTTCTATGCGAAAGATACAGGCAAATTTATTTTTGATTACGTTCGTTTTTCAATCGCCAACATAGACAACATTCAGCAGATCGCCAACAGGAACCGCTTCGAAAAGCACGATTTTTACATCAAGCACCAGCCTGTACGTTACCGGAATGATGCCTATATGGAATATTTCAAGAATTTCTATAAAGGCACGATGCCGACCATCCCGATGGAAGTGAACAACCGGGTGTACCTGGGGCTTTTAAAAAACAGCCCGTCGCTGATCATGAATGCGTTGGGAAAGGAATATACGCTGATCAATACACGTGTCAGAGAGCTGGTAATGATCCAGATGCTTTCCGAATTGTACTACTCTCCCGAATATCCCCAGACAAACATCATTGAAGTATTGGACAGCGTAAAAAATCACGCGTTGTTTGATGCCCATAAAATCATAGCAAAGAACATGCTCACCCGCCTGACAGAAGCTGCGAACGGAGGAAAAGCTCCCGAATTCGTTGTTAAAACGCAGGACGGGTTAAAAGGACTGAACGATTACAAAGGAAAATACCTGTATGTACATTTCTTTGATCCCTCTTCGGAAAAATCAAAGATCGAATTCCCGATCCTGAAAGAGCTGCATAAAAAATACCAGGAGGAAATCACCTTCCTTTCCATCTGCAAAGAATCTTCGGTCAAAGAAAATAACCGGCAGCTATTGAATGAGCTGAACTGGGACGTCGCCGTTGTACCGGACAGCTATTCCTCTATCTGGGAAAATTACAAGGTCGCTACCTTTCCGCTGTATGTACTGATAGACCCTTATTCCTATATCGTACAGGCTCCTGCACTGGGTCCTCAGCCCAACAACCTGTACCAGACAATCGACAAGGTGTTTTTCGATATCCGGAAGGTCCTGAAAGAAGAAAGATAATATCTGACCGGCAATGTTACAATGTGCGATTGTTAATTAATCGCATATTCCAGCCGGATGGTAATGGAAGCCGTCTTCAGCTTTGAGGAAGTATTAAAGGAACCTCCCCAGCTGTAATCTTCGGCTGAGTTTTTCGCTGTGATCTGGATCACTCCCATGGAAGCGTTTTTCAGATTTCCCAGCGAGCTTCCTGCATTAGAAGCGATCTTTTCTGCGCGTTCCCGCGCATCTTTTGTCGCGCTCTCAATCATTTTGAGCTTCAATTCCGCAAGCTTCGTATAGTAATAATCCGGCTCCAGGGATGTCAGCTCGATATTCTGGTCAATCAGCTCCGTTACCTCGCGTGAGATGGTTTCGATCTTATCAACTTCTTTGGATTCTATGCGCAGGTTTTGTGTCAGCAAATATCCTGTAAATACGGATGAAAGGTAATTTCCATGCACATCGTAGGTATTGGAGAACTCTTTCGTGATATTCACAGAAGAAAACACCACGTCTTTTTCACTGATCCCTTTGGAAGAAAGGTATTTTTTAATCTTAATGCGGTCGTTATTGAGCTCGGTTGAAATCGCTTTCAGGTCGGTACCTCTTTTTGAAAAATTGGCCTGCCACACGATCAGGTCGGATGTAAAGCTCTCTTCACCCAGCCCGGTCACACTGATCGTCTGGTTCTGTTTGTACTTGGAAGAATAGGAACTTCCCAGGATCGCTGCAACCACGATTACCGCTACTGCAATGATAAATGTGTTCAGATGTTGTTTCATGATGGATTCAATTAGATACAAGTAAAATTAATCTTTTTCAATGAACACTTGCATTATTTTCAGAAAATCTTTTGCTGCAAGAAACTGCCCTGCCTGGAAAACGATCTCATTCTCCGGGCTAAGCACACAAACCGCGGGAAAGGACAGCTTATTATCAATGGTTCCGAGCTGTTCTGCCAATTCGTTTACTCCGGTGCCCGCTCCCCCCGGCTTGTACCTGAAAACATGACCACCGAAAGAAATGTCCTCTTCCTGCTCTGCATCCAGACGGATGAACCAAAAATTTTCATTGAGCAGCCTGGTCACTTCGTGGTCCTTAAAAGTTGTGTTTTCCATCTCCAGGCAGAACCGGCACCAATCTGTATGAATAAACACAACAAGGTTCCGCTGTTCCCGTTGCTGCAAGCTGTCCACCTGCCCGAATGAATAAGACTCCGGCTGGGAAAAAGCAGCCAGCGATGGGAAAAATCCCACCGCCAACCAACTTAATATACTGATGATCCGAATTGCCATAAACCATCAGTTAAACGTCCACCTGATCCCTAAAAATCCCCGGATTCCCTGGTTGGGTGCATATACATAGGCCGGGTCAAATGTAAGGGCGTAAGGATTGTCCGGAGTCACTAGGGCCTGCCCGTCTGAGCCAAACTGCACCTGTTTGTCAAACGGATCTTCCGGCCGTGCCATTAAAAACGGTAACCCTTTTGCAGGTGTCCAGTTCAATAAATTCTTCACTCCTCCATATACCTCTATCCCATGCCGGAACGTCTTGGTAACCTGTATATTCTGGATGCTCCACCAGGGAGAATATTCGCTCCGGGGGTCTGTATCGCTCAGCAATGGCAGGCGCATCGGGCTGTATACATTCCCCGTGTAGTCGAATGTCAGGCCGATCTTCCGGATCGTATAGCCTACGTTCCATACTCCTGTAAACTGTTCTGTGAACATCTGGCGTTCTCTTATCCCGCTTTCTACACTATACACGTCCATCAGGGTTCCTCCTATTCTTGCTTTCAATCCGAAATCAAATGTGAGGTCCAGGTTCAGCGAAGCTCCCTGGGAAACTGCATGCCCGTCAATATTGTCATAAATGATCTTGTTGGCGTCTGTATCGTAATCCGCGATGATCTTGTTATTGAAGTAGGTATAGAATACAGTTGCGTCCAGCCCGATAAAAACACCATTTCCGGCATACATGTGCTTCACGAAATTGATGTTTCCGTTCCACGATGTTTCCGGGTTCAGCTCCGACATGAAAACAACCTGCCTGGCACCTGTCAATGCAGCATGATCTTCGGTAAATACATTCGCTACCCGGTAACCATTCCCTGCACTCACGCGCAATACGTTTTTCCTGTTTGCGGAATTCCATTTGTAGTTCAGGCGAGGCGTCAGGATGCTTCCGTGAACGGAATTATAATCGTAACGCAATCCCAGCAACAATTTGTTGTTCTCATTCAACGAGATCTCATCCTGGACAAAAACACCCGGCAAATGGATGTGATCCGGCATGTTCTTCCCTCCGCTGATGGTATCGAATGTCATGGTTGCCGGCGTATTGTCATCGTAATAGGTATACCGGTAAGTTGCTCCAACCAGCAGGTCGTTTCGTTTCAGGTTCTTATGCCAGGTCAGCTGGCCGAACCCGATCTTCTGATCCGCTATGTACCGTGTGTCTCCGTAAACACTGTTCTGGTCATGGCCGTTCGCACTGAACTGGAAAAAGATCTTTTCTTTCACAGGTAACTGGTAAATCCCAAACAATTCCCACCGGCTTGTATAGATACTTTCACCATAGACACTGTCCCCTCCCCGGAAATCTTTGTTCCAGTTCATCTGGCCTCCCCAGCGGTCTTCATACACATAACGCCCCGCAACAGAGAACAACCGGCTATCCTTTCGTTCAAAATCCCATTTATTAAAGATGGAGATCCTGTCCTGCAATGTGACATCTGTGAATCCATCCTTGTTGTTGTCAAACGGAACCTGGTAATTAAAATAATTGACTCCAAGCAATGACTGCGCTTTCTTTCCTGCCCTGAATTTCCCGGCAACATCCGCATTGATCTCTCCCCAGCTCGTTCCGAATACATCTACTGAAACAACCGGCGCATTCACCGGCTTTTTCGTAATGATATTGATCAGTCCTCCCACTGCTTCACTTCCGTACAAAGTCGAAGCCGGGCCTTTTACCACCTCTACCCGTTCAATCAGTGACTGGGGAATTCCGCTCAAACCGTAAACCGTTGACAAGCCGCTGACGATCGGCATTCCGTCGATCAGCACCATCGTATATGGCCCTTCCAGCCCATTGATGTGGATATCTCCTGTATTGCAGACATTGCAGTTGATCTGTGGCCGGACGCCGTTTACATGCTGTAAAGCCTCAAAAACGGAGGGGTTCGGATTGGCTTTAAAAAATTTCGCGGTGTACACTTCAACCGGTACAGGGCTATCCAGTTTGGAAACTTCTTTCATTGTTCCCGAAACGACCACCTCATCTATTTCTTTCTGCAACGGAACCATTTCTACATCAATCGTTTGAGGCTCAGTTCCGTTAACTGAAATTTTTTGAGTGAATGGATCATAACCAACAGCTCTTACAACCAATTCGTAATTTCCGGGAGAAATACTTCGGAACTCGTAATTCCCCTCATTGTCTGACTGGGTTTTGTAATCTGTATTTTTCAATACAACCAATGCCGACGGAATCACTTCAGTCGCTGATCGTATAGTTCCCTTTATGGTAGATTGAGAAAATGAGTATACTGAAAAACACATTGTTATTACAACCATTAAATAATGTAAATTTATTTTTTTCATACTGCTAATTAAATTATTTCGACAACAAAATTATAAAGTTAGATTAATCTAACAAATATTTTTTGCATTAATTTTTATTTTCCGGAAAATCAACCACAAATACGCAGGGGAAAAAAGATACGCAGAAGTGCGTATTGCTTAGCTAAACCAAACAGTTGACCTTTGCTTTCAATTATACATCACTAAAAATACAATTATGAAAAAACAAATTACAATTCTTTTATTGGCATTAAGCGGGTTCACTGTTCAGGCTCAGAATTACGATTTATGGATTCCCGGTGCTATCGACTGGAACCCTGCAACACCCGGCGGATTCCTGAAAATCAGCCAGACAGCAGCATGTAATTATGGCCCCGGCAACGCAAATGAATCATTTGAAGTAGGTTTGATCGTGAAAAATGAAACCACTGAAGAGATTTATATCATTGCGAAACAAACCATTACAAATCCGGATATTCCACAAGGAAACTGTATGGCTATTTATAACCTGGAAGGATATATTGCCGATGCAACACCGCCTGTTCCGTCAGGAACCTACGTATGGGGAGTGTGGCTTGATTCCGGAGAAGAAATTACGGAACCCGACGAAACCAATAATTTCCGCATCATCAATAATATCATAAACTGGAATTCATCGCTGGAAATTGAATCAAACGAATCAGCAAGTACACTGAATGTCTCACCCAATCCTGTAAGCAGTTACCTAAACATCGGGGTGAAAGAACCCACGTCAATAAAAATAATGAATGTTTCAGGGGCAACCGTTTCTACACAACGACTAAGCCCGGGAAGCAACAGCATAGATGTAAGCGATCTTACAAACGGCATTTATTTTCTCCGGACAGAAACAGGGGCGACTAAGAAATTTATAAAAGAATAATTGCTTTTAATACGAAGGAGCTGCTCTGAAAAAACAGCTGATGCGCTGATGTCTCTTTAGTTTTGCGGAGAAGCAGAACAGCAATCTCATCTGTCATAAATCATCAAAGCCTGCAAAAAATGCCGGGTTTTGATGATTTTTCCTTTTTTTCACGGGTGAAAACAGGGTTAATTTTAAACAGTTTCTTACTTTAGTCGTGTGAATTCATTAGCAGAAGAAAATTATTTAAAGGCATTGTTCAATCTTTCCGCTGAAACAGGGGTTGTAAACGTCAATGAACTATCCAAACATTTGGATATTAAAATGCCTACTGTCACGAGCATGATGAAAAAACTGGCTTCAAAGAACCTGGTTCATTACGAAAGCTACAAGCCCTTAAAACTCACGAAAGAAGGGAAAAAACGGGCCGCAGCGATCATCCGGAAGCACCGGTTGACAGAAATGTTCCTGGTAGAAAAAATGGGATTCGGCTGGGAACAGGTCCACGACATTGCGGAACAGATAGAGCACATCCAGTCTCCCCTGTTCTTCGAGAAAATGGACGAGCTGCTGGAATATCCCAAATTCGATCCCCACGGTTCGCCCATTCCCGACAAAGACGGAAACATGGACTGGAAAGAATACAATAAATTAAGCGATTGCAAACCCGGTGAACAGGTGACATTAAGCGCAGTGATCAATAATTCAAGTGAATTCCTGCAATTCCTGAACAGCAGGAACCTTCGCCTGGGATTAAAGCTGGGGATCATCTCCGTCGAATCCTTTGACAAAACAATGGTCATCGGGTATGAGGATCATCCTGCTGAAACGCTGAGCCATACAGTATGCGAACGGCTGCTGGTGGAAAAATCATAGCCCGGTACGTATTCTAACAATTATTTTATCGAAACCTGATGCAATTAAATCAACAATTTAAAGGAGCTGTTCTTGTGTTTATCGGAGCGATGAGCTACGGGATCCTGGCTACGATCGTAAAATATGCCAACAACCTGGGAATCCATACAAGTGTACTGACATTCATGCAGGCGTTTGCCGGTTTTGTCCTGTTGACGCTCCTGGCTCAGACGGTAAAATCCAACGAGCAAAGGCAGCCTCCTTCCCGGCTGAAGCTCATTTTTTTCGGTACCAGCTTCGGAATGACCAGTATTTTTTACTACCTGTCCATTCAGTACATCCCGGTTTCAATGGGGATCATACTCCTGATGCAGTCCATCTGGATGGGAGTAGTACTGGAGGCCATTCTTCAGAAAAAAATACCCGGAACGGTTAAAATACTGGCAACCTTAACCATCCTGACCGGAACGCTGCTGGCTACGAATATTTTCTTTGAATCAGCAACCATCAACTGGAAAGGGATCATGCTGGGAATGCTTGCGGCATCTTCCTACACGGTCTCCATTTATGCTTCCAGCAATATTGAAACCGGCACCAACAGCATTATCCGCAGCCAGTACTTTGTGCTGGGAGCACTGATCTTTGTTACTGCGTACTGGAACATGGACATTGTGACCTATTTCGTTGCAAAGGATGCTTTCTTCTGGGGAACGATCCTTGCCTTGTTCGGAACCGTCATCCCACCGCTTCTGTTCACAAGGGGAATCCCACTGGTCGGGATAGGTATCGGGGCCATCATCGCTGCGGTAGAGATCCCGGTTTCCATTTTGTCCGCTCACCTGGTTTTGGATGAACGAATAACCGTTTTTCAGTGGACAGGTGTTGTCATTATCTTACTTTCGGTAGTAGTGGTTAATCTTCCCCGAAGAAAGAAATGAGTTTTTTTTCATTCAATAATGATTTAATCTGTACCTTTGCGCCCAAAAACAGAAATCATGTTAAAAATCAATAAATTAAATGACGATTTTTACAAAGTTTTAACTATCTAAATTCACGACTCTAGACAATGACAAGCTTTGATTAACCACATTCTTAGAATACTTTTGCCTCCCTTAAAACTTCAAGACTGAAAAACACACTTTCAAAAACAACATACATAAAGCAAAAACAAACAAAGTTTCATGAACTATTTCACTTTGAAAAAGGTGCATCGAAAGCTATTCATTTTTTATTTAGTTCTCGTTTCATCATCCGGCATACATGCACAAAAAGACACACTGTTTTGGTTCGCCGCACCTAATATTTCAGCAGGACTGGGAGACACTCCTGTCACATTGCACATCAATTCGTACAGCCATCCGGCGAATGTAACAGTAAGCCTGCCGGCAGATGGAAGCTTTACGCCCATTTCCCTGGCCATTCCCGCAAATGCTCATTCGGAAATTGATTTGACACCTTTCTTACCTCAGATTGAGAGTCCCGCGGCTGATCTTGCAGTAAATAACGGAATTAAAATTGAATCGACAGCTCCTGTTTCGGTAAGCTACGAAATCAATGGAGCAAACAATAAGGAATTATTCAGCCTAAAAGGAACAAATGCGCTGGGAACAAACTTTTATACTCCTTTTCAAAAACACTGGAGCAACGCGACAGCTGTACCACCGGCTTTTTCTTCCTTTGAAATTGTCGCTACGGAAAACAATACAACTGTTTTGATAACTCCCAAAGCAAATATAACGGGACATAGTGCTAACGCTACTTTTTCCGTTGTGCTGAACGAAGGACAGACATACAGTGCCCGTAATACGAATGTAAACGCAGCTGTTTCTTTAGCGGGATCCATTATCTCCTCCAACAAACCCGTTGCCGTAACAATCTTTGAAGATGGATTGGAAAACGCAACTTGCGTGGATGCTATTGGAGAACAGTTGACCAATATCGAACGGTTGGGAACAAAGCATATCGTTAGAAAAGGCCAGGGAAGCTCCGACAGGATTTTCATTCTGGCAACACAAAACGGTACAAACCTGACGATTAACACATCAACGACAACCACGGCAACAATCAGCTGGGGGGAAACTTATGAAGCAGCATTAATCGATGACATTGCTTATGTAGAATCAAATAAGCCTGTTTACGTTTACCACGTCAGCTCGCTGGGATGTGAGCTGAGCTCCTCGCAAGTGCCGAATGTTTATTGTGCCGGAGATTACGTTAATACCGCTTACAGAAGTTCAGCTGATGATTTTGGTGTAATTCTCTATACCCGGACAGGTTATGAAAATTCATTCACTTTAAACGGAACATCAGGCGTCATCAACGCAGCCGATTTTGATGATGTGCCGGGTACAGGCGGAACACTGAAAGTTGCGCAAAAGTTCTTTTCCGCGGCAGAATTACCGGCAGGAACTTTAGCAAGAATTGAAAATACAGGCGATATATTCGGAATGGCTGTTATGCAGGGAACAGCGACAAACGGATACGGATATGCCTATGTATCTGATTACATAAGCGTTCCGTTTGTTGATGCAGGTGCAGACGATACAGTTTGTGCAAACGTCAATTTTCCATTGAATGGTATTGTCGGCGGAGGTTCTCTTAACGGAACGTGGAGCAGTACCGGGTACGGAACATTTGCATCGGGATTGGGCAATCTGACAAATGCATACGTTCCTTCTCCGCTGGATGTCTTGATAAACCCTGTTAAAATCATCCTGACATCAGACGCATCCTGTCCCTCTCAAAAAGATACGCTTTTGCTGACTGTAAACCAGCTTCCATTGGTAAATGCTTCTGCGGATCAGACGGTTTGTGCAAACAACTCAAACACGGCACTTAACGGAACAATTCAAGGCGGTGCATCAACAGGAATCTGGACAACATTAGGAAGTGGTACATTTTCTCCCGATACTACAACTCTGAATGCAGGCTACACCCCCTCCCCTGCCGATATTTCAAACGGAACGGTAACATTGGTGCTGACATCAACCAATAATGGGAATTGTATCGCTGAAACAGATACCATGCACATCAACATTACCATCCCTCCTTCCGTTGATATAGCAGCAGACACAATCAGCGTATGTGCAAACAACAGCCTTGTTAATTTAGTAGGAAGCGTCAGCGGAGCAACCACAACAGGAGTATGGAATTCATCGGGAGACGGAATGTTCTCACCTAATAATATTTCGCTCTCCACCACTTACTATCCGGGATTGAATGATATCTCCAGTGAAAATACATGGATTTATCTTCGTTCAACCTCAAACGGTAACTGCCTTCAGGAAATGGATAGTGTATATATTGTATTTACAGATGCTCCCCAGGTTGATGCCGGAGCGAACGATTTGATTTGTACAAACGATCCCGGAATAACGTTAAACGGAACAATTTCCGGTGGAGCAACGACAGGAATGTGGACAGGTGGAAGCGGAACTTTCTCCCCTTCCAATACTGCCCTTAATGCCACATATATACCAACCGCTTCCGAAATCGCTTCGGGACAGATTGCGCTGACACTTACATCTACGAATAACGGAAACTGTGTTTCCGTAAATGATGTTGTTCAGTATCTATTCGTAGCGCCTCCATACGCAAATTTCAGCGGACAAAATGTTTGTTTAGGCGAATCCATTCAACTGACAAACTTTTCATTGGCCGGATATGGTTCAATTACCCAAACCGACTGGACATTTGGTGACGGAAGCACCTCATCTCAGCTGAATCCTTCACACACCTACAGCCAGGATGGGCAATATTCTGTTCAGCTCATTGTTACAAACAGTAACGGATGCCGTGATACCACTCATCAGACGTTTGATGTATATGCGCTTCCTGTTGCAAACTTTGAATATTCCGCAACTTGCACCAACAATCAACGAGTGGTTTCCTTTACCGATATTTCAACGTCCTCAGACCAGATTAATTACTGGTACTACGATTTTGGAGGACAAGGAACCATAACAACTGCCAATACTGATTTTACATTCAGCAACCCGGGAAATTACCTTGTTTCTCACATTGTATCGACGGTTAACGGATGCTCAGACACAGTCAATCAGATGATTACGGTGACTCCGCTACCCGAAGCAGGATTTTCCTATAATTTCTCAAGTGGCGTGAATGTAGGAACAACGTTCAATTTCATTGATACATCCCTGTACTCAGTAGCATACAATTGGGATTTTGGAAACGGTCAGACATCGACCGAACAACATCCGACGACCATTTATTTTCAAAACGGGCATTTTCCTGTTGTACAGTATGTTTATGACAATTTAGGTTGCTTTGACAGCACTGTCGTATGGGTGGAAATTGACAATATAACATCGGAGATCAGCACATTGATTCCAAATGTCATCTCACCAAATGGCGACGGCCTGAATGATGTATGGAAATTATCTTTTATTGATTTGCTATACCCGAATGCAATTGTAGAAATATACAATGAATGGGGGCAACAAATCTTCAGATCCGAAGGTTATGCAAACCCATGGGACGGCAGCTATAACGGAGAAGCCGTTCCGGACGGAAACTACTTCTATGTAATTAACCTGAACGACAACAGTGAAAATTCCATTTACAAAGGAGCACTATTAGTACTGAGAAAAAAGAAATAGTAAAATATGAAAAAATTTCTATGCTTCACCTTATTTACATTGCTGGTTTCTGAATCGGTAAATGCACAGCAAATGGGAGTTTATTCCAATTACATGATGAACAGATTCTACCACAACGCAGCCGTTGCAGGTAGTGAGGGGGTTCACGTAATGAATGCAGCATACCGCAATCAATGGGTGGGATTTGACAATGCACCTGCTAATTTCAATTTCAATTTGCATGGCTCTGTCCGTAATCAGGGAAAAATCGGTTATGGTTTAGGGTTGTACAATGAAAATTCGGGGTTGATGAATGCAACAGGAATCCACCTCAACTATGCACATCACTTCAAGCTTTCGGAAACAATGAAATTAGGACTGGGAATTCAACCGGGTTTCATTCAATACCGTATTCGCCTTTACGATGCGGTAATGGCGGATGAAGGAGATGAAATACTAACCGGAAGTGTCTATTCCACGAACGCTGTGGATGTCAACATGGGATTCAATATCTACTCCGATAAATTTTTCGTAATGGGGTCCGCTCAGCGCATGCTGGGAAAAGCAATTCAGTTTACAGGATACAATTCACAGCTTCAATTTCATTACAACGCCATTGCCGGGTATAATTTCATTTTTGAAAAAAAGAAATTTGAATTGCAGCCAAGTGTAATGCTTCGTTATACAAAGCCTGTTCCTTTACAGGTTTCCGGAATGCTGCGTGCAATGTACGACAAAAAATACTGGCTGGGAGTCATCTATCGCCACGATGATGCTGTAGGGGTCAGCGCGGGATTTACCTGGAAAGAACGCTTCACAATTGCCTACGGTTATGATTTTTCGGTAAACGGATTGAGAAAGTACAATTCCGGCTCTCACGAAGTAATGATTTCAATTGTTCTTAACAAGAAAAAGCCAACGTTGGAAGAGGAAGATGATAAATTGAATAACAGCATACTGGAAGATACGAACAAAAGCTCAAAAAAATAAACTGAAAAAGCACTAAATACCATGACGAAAAGAATCATTTTCATTGCAATAATGGCTTTTTTATCGGTTTCTCAATCGGCAAAATCCCAGATTGATACTACATTCTGGTTTGCTGTTCCTTGGGTCTCTCCAAGTCACGCAAACAACGTTCCGGTAGTATTCAGATTATCGTCGTTTAACGCACCGACAACAGTCAGGCTGTACCAACCGGCAGGAACATACGATACAACAGTTGTTATTCCACCCAATTCACTTGAATCGGTATTTGTCTCTCACATTATCAATACATTGGAAGCAAAGCCTGCCGATACGGCTCTGGATTATGGGATCAAAATTGAGGCGGATACATTGATTACCGTTGTTTATGAAGTAGTAACAAACGTAAACAACCCCGAAACCTATTCCCTGAAAGGAATGAATGGAGTCGGATTGGAATTTGTCACCCCTTTTCAGACAAGCTGGAACAATGGGCCTTACTCTCCGATAGCACCAAAACAAATGTTCTGTATTGTTGCTACGGAAGACAATACAACTGTCTGGATTACTCCACGGGCAAATATTGTCGGGCATCCCGCAGGAGTTACTTATTCAATTACACTTCAAAAAGGGCAGGTTTATACTGCTCAGAATGTAACACAAGCGACCAGTGTATCAGGAAATAACCTAAGCGGATCCATCATTGTTGCAGACAAGCCAATAGCGGTAACCATATCGGATGATTCTGTGACGAATTCAGGAGGAGGATGCCGGGATTTAATGGGAGATCAGATCGTTCCTGTGGAAGTGATTGGAAATGAATACATCGTGAACAAAGGAAGCATGTATGCCGCTTCCAACGAAGGAATGTATATCGTGGCCACAGAAAACTTTACAGAAGTTACGGTTACAACGATTAACGGAACAAGCTCTCAGTTACTCAATCAGGGAGATACGTGGAATTACATCATTACCGAAGATTTAAACTACGTCCAGTCTGACAAGCCGGTATATTTGCTTCAGGCAAGTGGTTTCGGATGTGAATTGGGAGCAGCTTTATTACCTCCGATCAACTGTGCCGGTTCTTCCCAGGTAAGCTTTACGAGAACAAACAACCAGGCATTTTTCCTGAATATTCTTTGCCCGACTTCCGCAACCGGAAATTTCCTGTTAAACGGAAGCAGCACGCTGGTACCTGCAAGCGCGTTTGATGTTGTACCGGGAACAGGAGGACAATGGAGTGGTACTCAAATCCAGTTTTCAACAGCAAACTTACCTTCAGGGACATCTAATTTTATTGAAAACACGACCGACTTTTTTGCATTGGGAATCATTAACGGAGGAGCTGCTTCCGGGTGCTACTACCACTATATGTCTTCATTTATCCGTCGTATATACGTAGATGCGGGAAATGACACGACCTTGTGTAACGGAGCGTCTTCAATTGCGTTAAACGGAGATGTTAAAGGAGCCACGACAACAGGCATCTGGACTGTACTAAACGGTACAGGTAATTTCCAGAATTCAACAGACCTGAATACACTTTATTTCCCTACAACCAGTGATTACACACAGGGAGAATTAACCTTTGTGCTGACATCCACGGGAAATTGTAATGCCATATCAGATACGATGCGTGTTGAATTCATTCAGGCTCCGGTCGTCACCGCAGATGTTGACCAGACATTCTGTAAAAACAACATTCCTGCCATCGTCATATCGGGAGGGGTTCAGTTTGCCACGACAGCGATCTGGTCGGGTGGAAACGGAGGCGCCTTTGGCAATCCGAATGATTTAACAACAACGTATGCGCCTTCTCCTGTCGAGCTGGCAGCAGACAGTGTCGCGCTATTTCTTACATCTGCAGGAAGCTTTTTTGCCTGTGAGAGCGATGTTGACACATTGGTCATCTATTTCACTCCCGCACCTGCGGTCACAGCAGGTCCTGATATCTTCATCTGTTCAGATGAAACAGTATTAAACCTGTCAGGAACAATCGGAGGAGCCACAACAACAGGAGAATGGAGCACAACAGGAAATGGAGCATTTTCACCAAGCCAGACAGATCTGACAACGGATTACCTTTTATCCCCTGCCGATATAACAAACGGAAGCTTTGAGCTGATCCTCACCTCTACCAATAACCTGGATTGTCTTGCAGAAGCTGATACAATAACGGTATCAATCGTACCGCAACCGACAATAGACATTACTTCACAGGATTCAATTTGTTCCACAAGCGCGCTTATTCCGCTTTCAGGGGTAATCACGGGCGGATTCGGAGCACAATGGACAACTACCGGTTTCGGAACGATTTCCAACCCCAATTCACTGAACACATTCTACAATGTAAGCCCTGTTGATACAACCGCAGGATACGTGGATTTTTACCTTACAACAGTCGGAGTTTGTTCAGGGCAAATGGATTCCATACGGGTTCATTTTGTGAATGCTCCGATAGTTAATGCGGGCGCGGACCAGCTATTGTGTGAAAATACCGCCGTACAGCTGACAGGACAAATTTCAGGTCCTGCTCCTGCCGGAATGTGGGCATCTCTCGGAACAGGAACATTTGTTCCAGGAAACGCATTTTTATCGACTGTCTATATCCCGTCTGCAGGAGATGTTGCAAACGGGAATGTAATACTGATACTGGAATCAACAAATAACTACGGCTGTACTTCTGATAATGATACAATGGTTGTCACATTCAAAGAAATTCCAACGGCTGCGTTTTCAGTTGCTTCGGTTTGTCAGGGCGATAATGCGATTTTTGTAAACGAATCAACATTCAGCTCAGGAACGGTTACTTCCTGGGAATGGGATTTCGGAAACGGCTCAACCTCATCCATTCAGCATCCTCAGCACATTTATTCAAACGGAGGCACTTATTCCGTTCAGCTGATTGTTACGGCAAGCAACGACTGTGTAGATACGATTCATCAGGATCTGATCATTCACTACTCTCCTGTTCCGGGCTTTACGAATACAAATGCCTGTGAAATGAACACGATTTATTTTACCGATCAGAGTACAATTCCTCTAGGCACAATCACCGGATGGAACTACGATTTTTATGGATTGGGCAACAGTACAAATCAACATCCCGAATTTGTTTTCCCGTTGGCAGGTACTTATCCTGTAACCATTACGGCAACTTCCAGCTTCGGATGCTCTGCATCTGCCACACAAAACGTAAGCGTTATTCAAAGTCCGACCGCAGATTTCTCGGCAACGCCAAATCCGGCGCTGGTTTCCCAGGATATTCTCTTTCAGGACCTGTCCACCGGAACAAACCTAACAAGCTGGTACTGGGAATTTGGTGACGGATCAGCAAACAACCAGCAACATCCTGTTCACGATTACTCGATGGGAGGTGTTTATACGGTCATTCTGACGGTTACGGATGCAAATAACTGCACAGACACGATTTCGAAAGCCATATCCGTTGAATTACTCCCGGTATTGCCGACAGGATTTACGCCAAACGGAGACGGTGAAAATGATGTGTTCATTATCCGGGGAGGTCCGTTTACATCTGTTGACTTCAAAGTTTTCAGTAACTGGGGCGAGCTGATTTTTGAATCATTCGACGAAACAATCGGATGGGACGGAACACACAAAGGAGAAGATGCTCCGGTAGGTGTCTATACGTGGACGTTTGTTGTGGAAATGGGAAATGGTCAGATTGTGAAAAAATCGGGGGATGTTACCCTATTAAGATAGTAGAATCGTATGTACAGATTAATATTAATTCCGGTTATTTTATTTGCATTTTCGGTGAAGGCACAAGATGCCCACTTATCAATGTATGATGCCGCACCGTTGTTTTTAAACCCGGCTCTGACAGGTGTTGTCGATGCAGATTTTCGTATCCACGCGCAATACCGTACACAATGGAAATCGGTGAATTTCAAGCCTTATACTTCGTATCTGATAAGCTATGATATGCCGATAAAAAAATGGAGCTTTGGCGTTCAGCTGAACAATTTCCGTGCAGGATACGGTAACTTCAATGTTTTGCAGGGGTTGCTGTCCACTTCTTACACAACAGGATTGGATAAAAAGAAAAATCATATGCTCTCGTTCGGAGTTCAGGCAGGAATGGTTCAAAAATCGGTAGAATATCAATTGTTGTCGTTCAACAATCAATATACGCTGACAAACGGAGGGCATTTTGACCAGACGATCGCTAACGGTGAAAACTTCAATGGCCAGACCATTTACATTCCGGCTGCAAACGCAGGTTTGATTTACTATTATGCAAAGCAAAATGCACGTTTGAACCCGTTTGTCGGAGTTTCAGCATTCAACCTTTTAAACGTAAAAGAATCACTGTACGGAATCGACAACCGGCTACCACTCCGTTTCTACGGCCACGTTGGAGCACGTATCAACATCACGGAAACATTTTACCTGATTCCGAAAGTATTGATTATGCAGCAAAAGAAATTCCACGAGCAAACGTATGCCGTTGAAGCGGGATACTACCTGAAAAACAGTGACTTTTACCTCCTGGGAGGGGTGATTTTCCGGGCAAAAGATGCCGTAATTGCAACAATCGGGGGGAAATTAGACCGGTTTGTACTAAAAGTAGGATACGACATCAATGTATCTAAACTATCAACTGTTTCTTCAGGAAGAGGAGGATTTGAGATTTCCTTCACTTATGTTCACAAGAAAAGAAACAATAATTACGAAAAAATCTGTCCCCGACTTTAACGACTTATCTAAAGATACACAATGAAAAAATTGCTGTTCATATTGTTTTTCCTGGTTCAAATGATTTCATTTTCGCAATCAAAAATGGTCTGGTTGAATACTGCTGACAAATTCTTTGAAAAAAAGGATTACCAGAACGCCTTGATCCATTATCAAAAGGTGCTAAACGACACCATTGCGCTCAACGAGCATATTTTACCCTACGAAGTTCAATTGTCCAACCGTTCATTATCCAAGAAAGTATCCGAATCGAAAGACGGGCGTGCGGTAACGGTAGAAGATTATACCAATCACCAGATTGCGTTGTGCTATCAATACACATTTGACTATAAACGTGCGGAAGAGCAATTTGCAAAAACACACCAATCCAAAGGCTATCCCGATGATGCCTATTTGTATGGAAACGCATTGAAAGCCAATCAGAAATATGAGGAAGCGATGAATGTGTATGAATTGTTCATCCGCTCCAATCCTGAGTCTGATTCTTTAACAGAAGCAGCCGTTATTGCTATGCAGGGATGCTATTATATGCTGAATGACGCATCTGCAAAAACAGAAGCGCGAGTAAAATCAGCTGATGACGTTTTTAACAATGGAACCTCATCATTTGCCGTATCTTATTTCGGAAGTGAAAACCGGGTCATGTTTACATCTGCACGTCCTGGCGGAGTGATCCTGAAGCCTGAGCAGCAATCGGAGTTTCTCTGCGATCTTTACTGGACGGAAAAAGACGAAAACGGAAAGTGGAAAACAGCTACCAACTTTGGTCGCCCGCTGAACAGCGCCCAGCACGATGCCGCTTCAGCGATTAACAATACGAACACCATTTTTTATACCCGTTGGAGCGATGAGAACCGAAAAGAACAGAACATTTATCTCGCGAGAATGTTCGATTTCAAATTTTTTGAAGCATACAAGCTGGATGAGCGTGTAAATGTCCCGGGCTATGTTTCCATGCATCCTTTTGTATCCATGGACGGAAAAACCCTTTATTTTTCAAGTAACCGACCGGGAGGGCAAGGAGGAATGGATATCTGGAAAATCGCGCTGGACTCTTTGGGAAATATCAGTGGAGCCGCTGAAAATCTGGGGACAAAGGTAAATTCTTCCTCCGATGAAATTACTCCGTTCTTTCACGAAGCTTCCTCTACCCTGTTTTTCAGCTCAAACGGGTACAATTCCATTGGAGGATATGACGTATTCAAAAGCGATTACGATGCCGAACGACTTGTTTACGAAATCCCGGTAAATATGGGTACTCCCATTAACTCCAGCAACGATGATACCTACATGATCTGGGATGCAAAGCTGAGAAAAGGTTTTCTTTCGTCGGACAGAGAACCGTGTGAGTTTGGTCATTGCTACGACATTTACGAAGTAACGAACAGCGATATTGTCATTGCTTTGGAAGGAAATACCTACAACAAGCAAACCGATGCATTATTGCCTCAATCCACCATTACCATTAAAGACGTAAAAGGAGTAAAAGACAACTACACAACAGTATCTGATGATAATGGTTACTATACAATCAATATTACAATCGGAGAGGAAATCTTCCTAAAAGCGCAAAAAGAAGGGTATTTTGCGGATGCCAACGTTGTAAACACGGAATTTATAACGGAATCGATGACACTTCGCCAGGATTTCTACCTTGATCCCATCCCTCAAAAAGAAATCGAGATCAGAGGTATTGAATACGACTTTGATTCAGATAAATTACGTCCTGCTTCAATGGCGATCCTAGATGAATTGCGTAAAATGCTTGAGCTGAATGAAAATCTTGTTGTGGAAATCAATTCACATACGGATTTCAGAGGAAGTGATCAATACAATCTGAACCTGTCAAAACGAAGGGCGCAATCGTGTGTCAATTACCTGATTGAAAAAGGAATTGATAAAAATCGTTTGGTTGCTATCGGATACGGGGAATCGAACCCTACCATTTATATGACGGAAGACCGAAAACCAATCCTGGATGAAAACGGAAATGAAATTATTCTGACTGAAGAGTTTATTCTGACATTATCAAAAGAAGAACAGGAACGCGCTCATCAGCTGAACAGGAGAACAGCATTTAAAGTTGTCGGGGAGAACTTTAAACTGGAATCTGCCAAGTAGAAAAAGGTTGCTTCTGAATCGTTTGTAACGAACCGCTTTCAATTAATAAGCGTGAGATAGTGGCACCTGTTAACCCTATACTCATTTGCTGTAGCCAACATTACACGATTGGAATAATCTCTGGCTAAAAAAACGCACGGACCTCCATCCCCGCTGAATGGATCATTTTATTGTTTTTGGACTTACGACCGTTGTACTGGATAGACAGCTGGAGGTTTTTGGAGATCAGCCGCTGATAACCGATATTCCAGGTATAATTGATTCCGGGTTTCAGCGATTCCAGCATTTCAAATCCCAGCGCTGAATTCTGAACTCCTCCGTAAGTGATCGAGATCATTTTAAATTCTGCCTGTAAACTCCCTTTCTCCGCCTGGTTGAATTTAAGATTTGTCCCCAGCTCCCCGATGTAGGCCGATTCTCCGCCGAAATCTTTGCTGTTGTGCTTTTCTTCATACCGCCCGTTCAACGATACTCTGAACGCAGTGCTCGGCTGGTACCCCAGTCCCGGTTTTACATTGTTGTAAAAGATATTGAAATTACGCCCGGTAGTATAATCCGCAATCGCCAGCTTTCTTCCCATCTGCCCCTTTCCTTCAACAGAGATTTTCTTTGTAATATTCCATCTGAAGTTCAGCTCATTGTATTCATTTTCCCTCGAATCGAAACCACTCGCCAACAGTGTTTTATTCTGATTTTTCTGGTAAGTCCAGTCAATGCTCACGACCGATGACGTCCTGTTGAAATAAAACGTATTTCTGAAATCGTATGCCGTGGAAATAATATTGGTATCACGGACACTGGTTGCGAAAGGGTTAAAAGCATTTGCTCCGTCAAAATAATTCGTTTTACGGTTGATGCGGATCCGGACCTGGTCGGAAAAACGTGACAGCATCTTCAATGCACCCTTTTTCGTAGCCCAGATACGTTCCGGGCGCCAGAAAACGGATTGGTTGAATTCGTTGGTATAGGTCTTTGTATATTCATTGCTGGGAGTAAAAACACGCACATAACTGGCCTGGTCTGCGTACTGGGCGATTTCAAATTCATTCAGGTCTTTTATTCCATCGCCGTTATAGTCGATCCACGTATAAATTCCCTGGCCGGTATTTACCTGCATGTACATGAACTCACGTTTCTGCTCCAGCCCTGAACCGACTTCATAAAATGTGTTCCATGTAAAGGCGTTCTTCCACAGCCGCAGCTCATAATCGATACGACCAAGTATTGAATTCTCAGGAGTCTGGTTGATGAGGGTTTCATCCACGATTTTCAGCTGCCGGTAGCTGGTAAGGATGTTCAGTGACTGGTTTTTCAGCTGTGTGAGCTTGACTTCTCCCCCCGCAGTCTGGGCTTTGGCTGCATTCCTCAGGTCAAAGCTGTCTGAAATCCAGTCGTAGCGTTCCCGGTAGAAAACTTTATAGCCGTTTTTCAGGGAATCCCCGTTTTCGATATAAAACTGATAGTCCCAAAACTGGTAACTGCTTCTTGACAAGGGCATGAAAGGATCTGAAAACGTGTTTCTTTCGTGATCATCTTTATAGCCGATCCGCAACCATTTTAAATCCTGGGAAATATCTGCCTTATGTCTTAAAAACTGGCTTTTCTCAGCAGCGTTTCCTTCCAGGTAGCTTCCGTCCCAGTTTGCCCGGAATCCTTTTTGCTGCCATCTCCCGTTCAGTGCCGCACGGTATCCTGAATAATCGGATCCGATCAGGAACTGCTGCCCTTCCATATTGATGTTCCCATACGCATGATTGACAAAATTTGCTCCCAATGTGGTTGCCACCTGGTTCCCGGCATACCCCTTTCCCCTTGTGTTCCAGTCACGGTCGAATTCAACGGAACGGTACTGCTCGACCGGCGTAAAGTATTTGTGAAGGGCTTCAAAATCCAGCTTTGTATCCAGCAGCCATTTATTCAGGCTGTCCCGGGACAATGGTATTTTTCCTTGTAGCTTCGCCCTGGCACTATACCCGTGGTCGTCTTCGGTATCGTACCTTGAAAAGGTGTTGATGTCATTTTTCGTATATGCCAGTTCTGTTTCCGCGGTAAGATAATCCGAGATCCGGTACTGTGCCCCGGCGGCTACCATTTGCCGCTGCTTGGGAGTGATCATCAGCCGGTAGGGCTCAAAATTTCCCTGCGGAACGCCTCCGATCGGTTCCACCCACATGTACACCTTCCCCGAAGCAATGTAATCTTTAAGGATGTAATTTCCCTGGTTCTGACCGACGTTCACAAACGTGGCCCTGTAAACTGCCAGCTGAGGATCGACAGAATGCACCAGAACGGAATCATAGCCCAGTGTGTCTACCATCCGGTACATCACCTGGTTGTCGACGTACCCGATGGAGTCAATACTGGAGATCTGTGCCAGATTCAACGTATCTCCAATCTCTGATAATAATTGTTTCTGGCTGGCAGTCAGATCCTGCTGGATCGTCTGGTTTTTTGCATCCTGCTCGGAATAGGCATTGAACCAGAAATCAAGCTTTTCTGACCGGTAGCTGTTTGCAGTCTGGATCAATGAGCGTGCGTAGTTCTGATCCGAATACTGGAATTCCACAACGATCCTTGAATCTTTTGTAACCTGGTTCCTTGAGGTAAAAATAATTTCCGATGAATTGTAATTGATCACATAATCGAATTCCTGCCCTCTTTCCATTAGCCGTCCGTCTATGTAAACCTTTTCCGTACCTCCCAGGATAATGATAAAAGGTTCGTTTTCCGCCCCCGTCAGCCGGTAAGGCCCCTGGTTTCCCTCTACTCCCTGTATCACCTGCCGTTGGAATTTCCCTTTTGAAAACGCCCCGGAGACCTGTGTTTTCCATCCTGTTCCCGGTTCTTTCCCGAAATCGTATTCAATGGTCAATCCCTGTGCCCGTTTTTTGTAGTTCATAAAGTATCCTTTGGGCTTCTCGATCCAGAAATCCCCGGCGATGAGCTTCAGGCGGTCATTGTAGACCTGGATGAACACTTTGTCAAATTCCTGTAATTTGTTGGTATTCCCTTCGGGCTGGATGGGAATGTTGTCATCCGAAACGGAAGCCAGTAGCTTCAGATCGGGTCCCAGGTCACCATTCAATTCCAGGTTCAGGGAAGAATTAACTCCCAGGTCCTGGCTGTTCCCGAAAGAGATCCCCCTGGAAATACTACCTGATTTTTTCAGGCTTGTACCTCCGAAAATATCCTGGATCTGCACAGCGGAGGAATGAACATATAAATCCCGGTTCCCTTTCTCCTCATTGTACAGGAAGGTCGAGTCCCGCTTTTGAAACTTCGCTGAAATATTGTACGGAAACACCCGGTACTCTGCCCGCATATCTCCCCCGCAGCGATTCCTGATGATCAACTGTGCTTTTGCTCCATTCAGGTAATAATCCGACCGGGAAACAAGGTCTCCGTTGCAGTACAACTGAAAAGACTGGGGATAGATACTGAGTGAATCCAGTATTACCGTATCGGATGCAGCAGGAATTTCCCGCACACGGACATTGGAAACCTGCCCGTATGAATACAGGCTGAGTAGTAAGAATAATACCGCATTCCAAAATCTCATCAACACGAAATTACAACGTAAAAAAGGAAAAAATCGTGTTTAAGCTGAAAACTTATTTTACCGGGCAGAAAGCTCAACTGCTTTTCGTTTTATCATCCTGCTTTTGCATCCGTTTTACGACCAGGAAAAACAGGATGGCCGGCAGAACCGCTCCCAAATAACCTTCGTTGCCCACTAACCAATGGCCCTCTACCGGGGTCTGCAATGACAGGTAATTGTTCCCGAAGTGAAGTCCGACCGGCAGCCAGATGGTTTTGTAATAAAAATATACGCTTGTCAGGAAAGCACCTGCGAAAAACAAGGCCGGGCCTGTTTTCAACAGGTTGATTTCCGGGTTAAGCAGGTGAACCAGCATGAACAGCAGTCCGTTCGTGACTGAAATATTGACTGCGGACAGATACCTGTTGCAATGGTTCAGAAAAATGCCCCGGAACCAAAGCTCTTCCCAGGATACAATGACCAGTGTCAGAGCAATTGAGGAAGCCGTAACAGCAGTTTTGATTGAGACTTCATCCGTAGTGATTTCACCTGTCAAGAGTACTGCCAATACAGGAACCAGGGCAATAACGCCACCAGCAAGGATCCCTATTGGTAAAAAGATTATTTTTTTAAGCGACCAGAATGTCCTGATCTCATCCTTTAATTTCAGCAGCTTCCCGGTAAGCATGTTGAGAAGAACAAAGAACAGCAGAACAATAACCGATCCATTGAGCCAGCCGGGCAGCTCAAGCAGCTGGGTTGTCCCCACGATCACAAGCCCCGCAGCCAGGTATATAAGAATAATGAAATAGCTTCTTATGTATTGATTCATTCTCATTTGCGTGTTGGCAGATCTCTCCCGGAAACGGCAAAGTCTGCTATACACCTGCTTTTTATAAATACTCTTCCAGAACTTCCAGGCCGATGCCTCTTGATCCTTTCAATAAAATCAGCTTGCCTTTCAGGGGATTCGTTTTTAAGAATTCAATCAGCTCCTTCGCCGACCCGAACTCCTGTTCAATGTGTTCGGATTGAAAATAGGAAAATTCAGTTCCTACAGTCATTCCTGTTACATTCAGTTCATCAATTAAATCAACAATCGCCCGGTGTTCAGCATACGATTCGTCGCCCAGTTCAAGCATGTCCCCTATGATGAAATACTTGTCGGGATGCTCAATTTTCGCAAAGCTTTCCAAAGCAGAACGCATGCTAGTCGGGTTGGCATTGTAACAATCCAGGATCAGCATGTTCTTCTGTGTTTTAGCGACCTGGGAACGTTTATTCGTCGGTTCGTACCGCTCAATGGCCTGATTGATTTTTTCTGCTTCCACTTCGAACAGGTTGCCAAACGCAATAGCAGCAAGAAAGTTGTAAAAATTGTACTGCCCCACCAAACGGGTTACCAGCAACGGTGAAGCATAGCCCGATTTCTTCCACGAAAGCTCGACAAAAGGTGTCAGGCGTTCCAGTTTCCCGGTTATCTCCGCGTCGTTTGTACCATACGACATCAGCAATGTATTGACCGGCAGATTATTTTTCAGAACCGTATCATCAGCATTGTACATGATCAGCCCTTCTGCCTGTTCAACAGCCTGGTATAATTCCTTTTTAGTCGTCAATACCCCTTCAAAGCTTTTAAAACCTTCCAGGTGCGCTTTCCCGATATTGGTGATGATTCCGTGTGTAGGCTCCGCAATCTCACACAATTCCCTGATATCTCCGAAATGATTCGCTCCCATCTCGATAACGGCAATCTGGTGTTCATCTTTCAGCTGCAATAAAGTCAGTGGAACACCAATGTGGTTATTGAGGTTTCCTTTTGTTGCCAAAACGGTATATTTTTCGGAGAGTACCGCCGCGATCAGCTCTTTGGTACTTGTTTTCCCATTACTTCCCGTGATACCGATGACAGGAATATCAAATTTCCTGCGGTGGTAATTTGCCAGGCGCTGGAGGAATTTCAGCCCGTTGTCCACATAGAATATGTTCTCATCCGGATGCTCAAATTCTTTTTCATCTACAATCGCGTATTTTGCACCGTTTTCCATTGCCTGGCGCGCGAACTGATTCCCGTTAAATGCCGGACCTTTAATGGCCACAAAAAAACAATCTTTGTGAATGTTCCTGGAATCGGTACTGATCCCTGTCGAATCAAGAAAATAACTATACAATGTCTCCATAGAAATAAAAAAAGTCCACCCAAAAGGTGGACTTAAAAATACTTATTTTTTTATTTACTTTTTCTTCTTTTTCTTTTTACCGTAGTTCATTCCTACAGGACTTCCGATTCTGTCCATCGCACAACGGAATCCAAGTGTAGCCATCGACTGGTCTTCATCAAGGAAGCGTCTGTTACTTGCAACCAGCCAGTAAGCACGGTCTGCCCATGAACCTCCTTTGTACACTTTCGCACGGTCGGAGATCAGGGTTGTAGGCCAAGCTGTCCTGTTGTCTCCACCAGGAAGGATCTGGTTACCATCCAGGTCGTATTGCTCGAATTTGTCCTGGTACATTACCAGTTTCGGATCACGGTTTGCTTCATTGATCTTGTTTTTTCGTCCTTCATCCTTATAAAAGATCGAACTTTCAATATCACCATCCAGGTAATCCACATAATCATCCTTACGGTAGTTCAAACGCCCGATGTTTTCCTCCTCGGTTACATTTCTGTATTTCAGTTTTCCAGGAGTATCCGTAATAAAGTCTGAGAACCCAAGGCGCAGCATGGAAAGTGCTTCAAAAGCATATTCTTCTCCATCCGGACCTGTACGGACTTCATCCGCAAAGATTCCATCAAACAATTCATCCTGGATCAAAGCGGACGCTTCAATATCGTGCTTGTTATTTTTGTAGACAATCGCCCTGTCCAGTACAGAGTTGATTCGTTTCAACAAATCCAGCTCGATAGAATCCTTCACTTTTCCGTGAGAAACGTAGAACGGGTCCGGTGCGTATCCTCTGCTGACAGGGTTAGCGGATTCATTGTGCTTAGCCCATCCTACAGGAATCACGGAATCGTTCGGATCGTGATTTCTAGCTGAAATACGCTGGAAACGGATACGTTCAAATTCGTTCAGGTATTCTTTCATTCCATGAACATCGTACTCCACCTGCTGGTTCTTCACATCAACCAACCCCTGGTTATCCAGTAATTTTGTCTTGAACACATTTCCTCTGAAAGGACGGAACTCGTTAAAATCTTCAGAAGTCAACGGGCGGTAAGTATCCAATACCCATTCTGAAACGTTTCCTGCCATGTGGTACAGACCAAAGTCATTCGGCCAGTAAGATTCAACCGGTGCCGTAACATCCGCTCCGTCGTTCAGGTTTCCTGCAACCCCCATGTAGTCACCGTTACCCCGTACAAAGTTCGCACGGATCTGCCCGGTAAACTCTTTATTATCCTGGCGAACCCAGTGTCCGTTCCATGGATAGAATCTTCTGTCTGTAATATTTTCCGTTCCCGGCTCCAGGTTTCCGATCAGTCCAAGCGCTGCATATTCCCATTCAGCTTCGGTCGGGAGGCGGTAACGCGGAAGCATGATTCCGTCTTCCATCCGTACAAGCCGTGTTCCTGGTTTTTTACCTTGCTTTTTAGACGGGTCCAGGTCAGTCAATCCTCTCATTTCAGCAGATTCATACTGTCCTACATAATAAGCGTCTGTATTGAATGTTTCCTGGTCTCTCTGATTCACATCCCAGGTCAGGATTCCTTCACGGATCATAATGTATTCGTTAACACGGTCTGTCCGCCACTTACAGTAGTCGTTAGCCTGCAGCCAGGAAACCCCTACTACAGGATAATCCCTGTATGCCGGGTGACGAAGGTAGTAGTCAACATACTTCTCCATAAATCCTAGCGGAGATCTCCAGCACAATGTGTCCGGCAACGCATTTCTGTAAACCAGCGGATACGTTTCACCATACGCGCGATTGATCCAGTAAAGGTATTCCAGCCAGTGAAAGTTGGTCACCTCTGTCTGGTCCATGTAAAATGAGGACACCGTTACACGAGCGGGACGGTTGTTCCAGTCATACATGACATCCTCTTCAGAACGCCCCATTGTAAAGGTACCACCTTCCACAAGAATCAATCCCGGACCTGTTTCCTGGTCGATAAACGGAACTTTCTGGAAACCTCCCTGCTTGGAATTGTTATAATCCCATCCGGTAGAGTTTGAAGCCTCTTTAGAACAAGAGTAAATCAACATCGTTCCGAGTCCCAAAACGGCGAATAATCTCAAAACACTCATATTATTTATTTGTTTTTTCATTGTGTTCAATTCACAAATTTATACTTTATAACGTCACTTTAACATTTCGGTTACACTTTTTCTTGAAATCCTTTTTTAGAACGACGGACAGGAAATGGTTCTGAACTGAGGGATCTTCTTCTTGCAGGCAAGGTTCAGTCCCAGTGACACTTCGTGCGCTCCGCCGGAAACTCCGTTGTTCAGCTGCGAAACAGTAACATCATAGCTGTATCCCA
>JBBCIY010000002.1:0-524921 GCA_037189645.1 Crocinitomicaceae bacterium | reverse complement strand
CTTATGCGGCAGGAACTTATTTTGTCCGTATCTTTGCCAATAATACGTATATTGTAAAAAAATTAATCAAAAGATAAACCTAATATGAAATGCATAGGCAGATGGATGGTGCTGGCGATAGCTGGTACTATCCTGGCAGCCACTTAATAACACTCTACATTCCAGAGAGCAGATTTCTTCAAAACTTATATCCATTGTTAATAAAATACTAAATTTGGAATACGAATTTAGATTATTTGGCTCCAGAAAGAAGTATTTTTAAGATAATACTGTTGCTTGATAAGCAAATCCGCAAAATTAGCTTATGAGAGCACAGTAGAGGTCATATTAACGGACTCCATCGCCACGGAAAATAGTATGATAAAGTTAAAAATGAATCATTTATCATTCTTCTTTCTAAAATAATGATAATTAAACAACTTGTTACCTTTCTCTGTCTATAAGAAAAATTAAATTTACACATGGCCGATAACAAAACTAACGAGCAAAGAAGCTACAATATGAGCCGTATCAGATCAAAAAATACGATACCTGAAATTATTGTGCGTAAATTTCTATTTTCCCATGGTCTGCGTTTTAGGCTACATGATAAAAAACTTCCTGGAAAACCAGACATTATACTAAAAAAATATAATACAGCAATTTTTGTAAATGGATGTTTTTGGCACGGACATGAACAATGCAAATATTATCGTTTGCCCAAATCCAATGTTGAATACTGGTCCGATAAAATAGAAAAAAACATAAAAAAAGATTCTGTTGCCCACAGTAAATTAAAAGAAATGAAATATAAGGTTATAGTAATATGGGAATGCCAAATTAAAAACGGTAGCTTTTCTGATTTTATTTTGGATATGATAAAGAATTAAATTTCCTCTTCTAAGGAAGCATGAACCCAACTAAAAAAAATAGCCCAGTCTTTATCCGAGTTTCTAAGTTTGGAGATTGGTATACCAAAATTTTTTGGGGCTTTCAAAATTGGTCCTATCGGTGGAAAATCATGAGGGTTTTCACTTATAAACTCCTTTATTGAATCTGGAGACCAATGAGCAATATTACTTAACTTGTCTGGTTTGAATAATCGTTCATTTTGGCTGAACTCTATAAAAGGTTTCTTGGTAATGTTGTCAATTAAATCAAAATAGTATGCAAATCCAGATATAGTAATTCTCACACCGTGATTTTTGATCCAGCTATATAATTTATTACGATTGGATTCGCTATCATTGGGGATGTCTACTTTTACTAATATGTAGGCATCAGACCAAAACTTATGACTTTCGACTAAAAGCCATTTAGAATATATTTTAGTAGCTTTTATATCAATACGATTCTTTACAAAGTATACTTTTGAGTTGATGACAAGCTTATCGAAGTCTTGCCCATAATCTATTGTTAATGAGCCAGGATATACATTAAAATCTAAAATTATCCTATTATTTGTTTTAAGTTCATAAAACTGAGCAAACCCAATCTCTGCGATTTTCCCTTCAATTATATCTGCAACATTATCAGAATAATCTCTGATATGCCTGCTTCCAAAGTCTTTAGGGCTTTGAGCATTTTTCATTATTATTTCTTCACCAAACTGAATTGCTTTCTCACATTGTTCAGGACTGAGTGTAATTTGAATTTGAGGCATGATATAAATTCATATAAGAATAAATTACTTTAAAATTTAAGAAATATACTAAAAAAATTACTAAAACCGTAAATAGATTACGTAGAGCTAAAATAATTTTGTATTCAGTCACAGTGATAATTGGTAATAATGATATTAACATTATTGGTTGAAAACGTTTATACATGCTTTGGAAATACAACAGATATTAATTATACTTTTGTATTGTGCGAAAATTTTTTTCAAAAATGTTTAAATAAAAAAGCACTGTTTTACCAGTTATTTGTTTAATTTAAAAAAATAGATATGAATTTTCGATTGGGTGAATTATTTTGCGGACCAGGTGGAATTGCTTTAGGAGCGATGTCAGCAGGGTTCATACATGATAATGAAGAGTATTCTATAAAACATGAATGGGCTAATGATTTTGACAAGGACACTTGTGAAACTTATGGAAAAAATATTTGCCCCGATAATATCAAATCGGTTATTTGTAAAGATGTAAGGAAATTAGATATTGATAAGCTTACAGAAATAGATGGCCTTGCTTTTGGTTTCCCCTGTAATGATTTTTCAATAGTTGGTGAGCAAAAAGGAATGAATGGTGTTTTTGGACCTTTATATTCATATGGTGTTAAGGTTTTGAAAAAATTTCAGCCAGCTTTCTTTTTGGCAGAAAATGTTGGAGGACTAAAAAATTCCAATGACGGCAAGTCCTTTCAGATGATTTTAAAAGATTTAATTAATACAGGGTACAATGTTACGGCACATTTGTATAAATTTGAAAATTATGAAGTTCCTCAAGCGCGACACCGTATTATAATTGTTGGTATTCGTAAAGATTTAGGACTTAAGTTCAATGTTCCTGTTATTAAAAATCCCAAAATAATTACTGCCAAACAAGCAATTGAAAATCCGCCAATTGAAACTAATTCTCCTAATAATGAGCTAACAAAGCAATCTGAAATTGTTGTAGAAAGATTAAAGTTTATTAAACCTGGTGAAAATGCTTTTACAGCTCAGTTGCCAGCACATTTACAACTCAATATTAAAGGTGCTCAGATAAGTCAAATATATAAAAGACTTGATCCTAATAAACCCGCATATACAGTCACAGGAAGCGGTGGCGGAGGGACACATGTTTACCATTGGGAAGAAAACAGAGCATTAACAAACAGAGAAAGAGCAAGACTTCAAACTTTTCCTGATAATTTTGTTTTTCATGGCTCTAAGGAAAGTGTTAGAAAACAAATTGGCATGGCTGTTCCCGTAAAAGGCGCCAAAATTATATTTGAAGCAATTTTAAAGACATTTGCAGGCATCACGTATGACAGTACTGAACCAAATATTGAACTCAACCATTTGCATCCAGTTGAAGAGTGTTTGAAAGTATGAGTACAATGATAACCAGTGAACTGTTTGACAAAGCGTTGATTGAACCACTAGTTCAGCACAATGCCAATAAACTCTATATCGTTTCGGGGTATGCTACAGCCTTGATGGCAATGCGTCACATTGAATTTTCTAAAAGGCTGAAAAAGGATTTGTCTATAGAATTAATTGTCGGAATGTGTCCTTTTGATGGTATTGAACAAAAAAATCACACAGCCTTTAAGGAATTACAAACATCAAAATTTGACGTTAATTTTAAATGCAACTATATTTTTGGACGTCCACCAGTCCATTCAAAGGTATATTCTTGGTATAAAGATGATGACCCCATTTTAGGATTTGTAGGGTCTGCAAATTATACTCAAAACGCATTCAGCCCTTCAATGAGAGAAGTTTTAACACTTCAAGATTCATTAAAGTGTTATGATTATTATAAGAGTTTGGAAGATGAGTCCATTAACTGTAATGCTGAGAATGTACATGAACTGATTGATATATTTGATCGCAAACCAGTTCAGGAAACTGAAAGATTAAGTTCTGAAGCAGGAGAAGCAAAAACTGCTATTAGTACAGATATACTTAATTTACCTAAAGTTATATTGCCACTGGTAGATAAATATGGTGAGGTTCCAACTAGATCAGGCTTGAACTGGGGACAAAGAGAGGGAAGAAATCCCAATCAGGCTTATATCAACATCCCAGCTGCCATAGGGCGCTCTGGATTCTTTCCTGAGCGTTATGAAACATTCACAGTTATTACAGACGATGACAAACAAATTATTTGTGTGCGAGCTCAAGATGGCGGTAAGGCCATTCACTCCACACTTAACAATTCTTTAATCGGAGAATATTTTAGATTCCGTCTTGGGCTAAGTAATGGAGCATTTGTCCGAAAAGAAGATCTTCTAAAGTATGGACGTACAGATATTACATTTTATAAAATAGATGATGAGAATTATTTTTTAGATTTCTCTGTACACTAAAATCTATTTGTTGTTTGCAATATAAAATTATTATAAAAAATAATGATTTAATTCCTTTTCATTTTTCAAAATATCCTCTAAATTTCCCTACAAAAGGTTTGAAATCTCTCCTCTTTGGGGTCCCATACCAGGATGAAAAATGCAGCAGCAGACAACGCATTGACCGGCTGGTACCCTCTTCGCATAAACCCGGCCCAGATTAAGTATGGTAAACATCACAACCGCACGGGTAACAGAAGCTGAAAAACCGGTTAAAAAGGCATAAAACCACAAGAGGACTATCATCAGCCACAAGGCAATGGTCCTTCCCCTGTAAAAGAACAGCACTTTGAAGATCCCTCCGAGGAGCACGACAATCAGCCCGATGTGCATTCCGGAAACAGCCAGCATGTGCATCGCGCCTGTATTTGTAAAGACACGCTTTGTTTCCGTATCCAGGTCACTCTTATCGCCCAGCAGAATCGCTTTTATCAGCGGAGCATCTTTCTGACCTACCCACCTGTCCAGCACTGCTGTTGAATAGTTTCTCACCGATTCCAGCAACTGGTCAAACCATCCCAAAGGGACGGGTTCTATGAGCTTGATCTGCTCTGATGCCCCGAATCCCTGGTATCTTATTCCTTTGGAATACCAGTACATTTTTGCATTGAACTCGCCAGGATTGTTCGCTGTCGTAATTTCTTTGAACCCGGTCTTAAAAAGGATCACATCATTCTGGTTCAATAAGATTTCGCCGTTTTCTGTCAGCAGCAACACCCGTTCATTGGTCTGTTCCCATTTTCCATTCTTCCGCATCCCTGATTGAAGCCGAATAAGGTTGGTGCTCCATATTTTTCCTGAGGTGAGCTGCTGTTCGATCGTTCCGACGTAATAGTTTTCTCCGTTGGTCAATGCGTCATTCTGCTTCGGGAACACGCGTTCCATCGACAACGAGCCTGTAATGAAGAACAAGGGAGCGAAAACAATGTACGCTCTCAGAGTAGCGGACAGATACGGAAGAAGTACACCAGCTAAAAAGACAGCTATGGAAATCACGGAAAGTAACAGCCATTCTCCTGTCAATGAAACAAGAATACCGCTGATGTAGCAACATAACCAAAAAACCAGGGGCGAACCAGTGATCGTTTTCATAAAGTAGCAGTTACGTCGATTACAATGAAGAATAAATATAGAAAAAATAAATTCTTGCCTGTTCAGCAAACACTGATTTATTCTTCCATACCTCTCTTAATGAATGTAAACGGGCAACCTTGAAACAACCATGTCCGGTTTATTCCGGATCAGCACATGGAATATTCCGGGCGAATGCGAGAGATTACCTAGGTCGATAACAGTCAGTGGGCAACTAACCTGCTGAGTCATTATTTTTTTCCCGGCCGGATCAACAATATCCATTGATAATTCATCGTTCTTCATGCTTGTTTCCGGGATACTGACGACAATAAAATCACTTGCAGGATTGGGATAAACCAGAATGGAAGAAAGCTCTTTTCCATGGAGCTCCGGTACAGATAAGGGATCAGCCGATAAATAAGCCGAAAGATAAGATTCGAGGTCAAGATGCAGGATCTTTGGATCAATCGCAATGCTTCCCTGGTTGAATTGCTCATTCGAAAGGAAATAATGAAGCCCGTCTGAGGTAGTGATTCCTTCCACCTGGTGAAAAGGCAGACTGATCGGAATCTTTCTTTTATTGCCACCAAAAAAATCATTGTCCGGGAAGTCATATAACAAGTAAACAAATGGCTGTAAAACTATAGAATACCCCGAAAGCACGACCAGCTGCCGGTCTTCCAGGTGAGTTGCCCCCGTAATCAGTCCCTGTACATTAAACGTGCTTTTCATGTATGCAATGTGTGTACCGGGAGTTTTCTCCAGTTCATAAACGGTCGTTTTTTTACTGATCCACTCCTTCGTAAAAAGGTAAATCTTATTTTCTGTAACGATAAACGCTTCACAATCAAAATCAGTAGTGTTGGGGTCATGCGAAGCAAAATCTGTCTGGTCTTCATAACTGAACAGGATCGTGTCTGCAACCGGATTCTGCTCCAGATCTGACTTAGCGATCCGGAAAATCCTCAGGTCTGTCCTGTTTCCAGTTCCATTGTTCCCGAAATCACCGATGTAAATGTACGTTTCATCTTCTGCTATATCCTCCCAATCTTTGTTTGTCACGAAAGGAATGGGAAAAATGGTAAAATCGGACGGATTGTAGGGATCGAATGAATACAGGTTCGTATCCGTATCGTCATTATGGGTGAAAAGCCGGTCGTTAAGGAGCAGTAATCCGGATGTTTCATTCATTTCAGCAGGCAGCACCATACTTATATCGGGAACAAGCTCAACGGTGGAATAAGCGCACGTTCCGTTATTGATACTGGCAAATTCATTGTAGTTACTGGCCAATGGATCCGTACAACCCGCCACCTGGGCGCGGAGTGGAGAAAAAGAAAGAAGTAGTATAACAAAAGTGAGTTTCATAAGTAAAGTAGCAGTTATCATTTAAATGTTACCATTTTATAATTGACCGGCAGGAGAAAATAACTCCGGACAGGATTCTCATCTACTTTTGCAGGGTTCCACTCAGGCATCAGCCTGACTACCCGGACAGCTTCCCGGTCACACTCAGGGCAGCCCGGAACTCCCCTCAGTACCTGAACTTCTCCGACACTCCCGTCTTTTTCAATGATGAATCTTAAATCAACTCTTCCTTCAATGCCATTTTCAAGAGCAGTTTCCGGATACTTGATATTCTGAGAAAGGAAGTGCATCAGTTCCTTGTATCCTCCCGGGTAAGAAGCGATCTCATCGGTAATTCCGAATATGGAATCTTCGCTGAAAGCCCGGTCTGTGGTTTTTTCCTGGGACAAGGCAGGGCATGCACAAATGAGCAGGCAGCTCACAATCAGTAGTAGTCTATTCATAAGTATTTATCTGTTCATTTTTTTAATACAATATAATATGCCAGGTAGTGAACATTCGGAAAATCCAGCACCAGGTCTTCTTTCGTATGGTAGACCAAAGTTACGATCTTTTCCTCTCCGTCAGATGAAAGCAGCTTGATGTTATTTTTATTCTCAATATAATAAGTTCCCTGCTCAATAAAATTCAATGGCGACTGGTTGTACTCGAAGTAAAGACTGAAACGATACGTTCCTGTGCTGGATCTCTTACCATCGCTTTTAAACTGCATATTGCCTGTACATTCCGGTTTGGTCTTTAATCCGCTGTAGTCAAACACTGACAAATCTACCGATTTCCAGTCTCCGTCCAGTGCACGGTTGTTCTGTATCTCTTTCGAGCAACCGGCTGCAAACGTCAACATCAACAGGATAGCCAGTCTTTTCATTGGTACGTCATAATTAAAGTTCGTTTTTCGGTTATCAGCTTTTGAAGCAGGGATTCCAGCTGTTTCTTTGATTTTTCCTCCAGTCCCAGCTGCTTAGAACGATGCGACAGTGTGTTGACAGCTTTCTGCTGCAGCTTTCTCCGTGCACTGTCGTGCCATTTACCGTGCTCCTGGAACACGGTTGTTTTCGATGGAGGAACAAGAATATCCAGGATTTTCGGTTGGGCAACCGTAACAAAAACAGAATCTCCCGAGAAACGTGTATGGAAAGTGGTGTCTTTTAAGTCGAAACCGTAACGGACCTCTCCGCCAACGATCAGCGTCAGGCGGCGTTTAATTGCTGATCCGCGAATGGAATATTTCCAGTTCTCAATGTCCGACAGCTTTTTTACGTTACCCGTAATCTGCTCGCCCAGCCCGTCGTAGTATTCAATGGTATCGACCACCACTTCATCCAGGTAGCTGACCGTGCTCAATTCAGCGATTTTACGGATGTTCTCAATTTTCAGCGGATGATTTTCCAGTTCCCATTCCGAATTTTCCCCCGCGTTGCATTTTCGCACAAGAAATACGACTCCAACAATTATTGCAGCGATGACCGTACCATTGATAATCAGCCGGATAATTTCTGCTCTTTTATTTCCTGCCACTTTCTTCTGAAGGTTTAAAGTCAATAATTACATGTTCATAACCCATGTCCTGGTAAAAATCTTTGAGAAAAACACGTGCGTTCCTTTTTGCGTCCGTTAAAATATTACTCTCTTTCATTTCTTCCCGAATGCTCTTTTCTCCCAATTGCAGCACTTTCATTTTCTCTTCCTGGGAAAATTCAAACCGGAACCCGTTCACATCTGTCATTTCAGTGCGGATGTCATTTGGATTCATCTCAAACGAGATGATTTCAGGAGCGGGAAGCAGCAATTTAACTGTTTTTCCTTCATCGGTCACTTCCACGTCCTTGTCATTCATTTTGGTCAGGTCAATACCCGCTTTCGCTTTTGCCTTCACCCTGATCAGTATCTTCCTGTCCCCGAACCGGTACCAGTCCTTATCATCGTTCAGGTGAACGATCTTTCCAAATGTATATTCGGTCGTTGCCAGCGTCCCCAAGTCCTGGATGTGGTGAATATCCGTTACGGGAAGCTCTTCCCCGGCTTTCTTTCCGCAGGAAAACCAGATCAGGCAAGTCAATATGATCACTAATTTATTCATCTCTTCAATTAAATACTTCTTACTTCCATCGCTACGTGTTTCGCCATTCAAAAAGCCGCCAGGCACATCATCTGCATTCCTGTTTTCAACGCGTTCGCATCAATGTCAAAACGTGGGTGATGCACTCCGGCTGTTATTCCCTTTTCTTCATTTCTCACTCCAATGCGGAAGAAACAAGCGGGGATTTCCTGTGCATAGAACGAGAAATCCTCTGCAGTCAACCGGATGGGTAAGTCCTCTACCTGGTCCGCGCCCAGCAGGTCAATAGCTTTTTGCCTGAGCTCTTCGGTCAGCTCCTCATCGTTTTCCAGGAACGGATACCCTTTGCTGATCTCTATTTCCAATCGTCCGCCGTTTCCTTCAACGATCGCCCGCGCATGTTTTTCGATCAGCTGCAATGCTTCTGCCCTCCATGCTTCGTTCATCGTGCGGAAAGTTCCTTTCAAAACCGCTTTCGGGGGAATGACATTGGTTGCTCCCAATGCTTCAAAATGGCCGAATGTCAGCACACACGGAATCTTCGGGTCGCACTTTCTGCTTACGATCGTCTGCAAATTCAGAACCAGTTCCGCGCCGATCACGATCGGGTCAATACACTGATGTGGTGTAGCTCCATGCCCTCCTTTTCCGTGGATGGTGATGTAGATTTCGTCACAGCTCGCCATGTACAGTCCTCCTTTAAATCCTGTCTTTCCAACGGGAAGATCGGGAAAAACATGCAATGCATAAATGGATCTCACCGCCGGGTTTTCCAGCACTTTATCCCGGATCATCAGTGAAGCTCCTCCCGGATTTTTTTCCTCTCCTGGCTGAAAGATCAACTTTACGGGATGTGGCAGCTGTTCTTTCAATTCATTGAGAATTTCAGCAGCTCCCAGCAAAACAGACGTATGCACATCGTGCCCGCAGGCGTGCATCACCCCTTCCACCGTGGACCTGTACGGGACTTCGTTCTCTTCTTTGATCGGCAGCGCGTCCATGTCTGCCCGCAACCCAACAGCATCCATATCATCTGTATGATGTGATGCGTGGATCATCCCGACAACTCCTGTCCCTCCGATCCCGGCCTGGTGCTCGATCCCCAGTTCTGCCAGCCGACCGGAAACAAATTTCATCGTTTCAAATTCCTGGTACGACAATTCCGGGTAACGGTGCAGGTGCTCACGATACCCCCGTACTTTCTCAAACAATTCTTCCGAACGTTGGACAATGTATTGCTTCAGATCACTCATCAGATGTAAAATTAATACAAGTATAGAATTTAACCTGAAATCCAGCGTAAAAATAACTTGTCAGAACGTCTAAAAAACGTATTCCCGTTTAAAACAAAATAAGCCATAGTGGATTTCTTACTAAATTTGGTAACAAATAACGACTTATATTTTTATGGCTAAACAGATAAAAGCAATCAAATGTCCACAATGCGGAAGTGTCAAAAACACGGAAATCAAAGCTGATCTTTATCAATGCAGAAGTTGTGGAACTGATTTTTTTATTGACAATGATGACATTAACATCAATCATTATTACCATAATGACCGCCAGAGTTCCCCGTTAAATCAACTTCTGACTCTTAAAATTATCGGGTATACAACTCTCAGCTTTATAGTTGTATCGATCGTATATTCGATTATCAGCTCGTTATTCACTTCCCCTCCTTCCAGCAAGACGACCTATTCAACCTACAAAAGAGAAGAGGTCAAAAAAGAAGTCATCAAATGGGATATTCAAAAAATCTGCGGATTTGTGAATAAGGATAAAAAATCATTTATATGTGTTATCGGAAATCAGATTTCCGACTCCTCTTCAGTCGGAAATAAAATTCCGCATATCGGTATTTATGACCCGGTTGACGGGAAACAACTTTCAATGAAACCCATTGAAGCTGCCCCGAAATTATCCGATGTCAGTATCCGTCAATTTGAAAACGGAGATATGTATTTCATTATCAATAAAACAAAATTATTCAGCATCAATCCCCAATCGTTCTCCTTCTCCGAAGTGTCTCCCGAAACATACAAGGATTTACCTGATATGGAATCAGGATTTGCATTCATTGAATTCGTATATGACAATTATGGAGATGGCTTTAAATTAATGACAAACAGTGGAAAAGAACGCTACTACTATCCCCTGATCCGAAAAATCTATAACAAAGATCAGTTTGATTCAGCAATAACAGAAACAACATCTCAGGTGGAAACAAGAACCGCTTACAGATTTTCTGCCAGGTCATTGGATTTTTCTGAAGAAAAAATCCAGCTGATAAAATATAATTACTTCTTCCTATCAGGATTTCCAAGAGATACTCCCAGATTTGAATGGGTAAAAGATTATGGCGGCTCAGGAATATTCACGGACCGTTCTCCTTATAAAAAAGTACTTCTGCGCCCATGGTCCAAAGAACGTGCAAGAGTAATCTCTTTCTCTGACTTCACACCTGGACGACTTTACTTCTCCGCAAGTGTATTAACCTTTGATAAAAACAATGTACTGATATACTTTAAACCCTCAATGGCCCCTGATGCTCTTCCCCAACTCCAATTAATAAATGCTGAAAATGCCGAAATCAAATGGACCATTCCTTGGGAAGAAAATGTAAATACTGTAAAAGCTGTAGTAGCTGAAAACGGTTATTTAATTATCGGACACAAACATTCCTGGCTGATCAATAAAAGTACTGGTGAAACGGTTCATTCAACAGACTTTAATCAACTGTAATCCCCCATCACAATGATACGCCGGAAATCACATTACTACGACATCAACCGGCAAAATGTGAAAGAAGTTTGCATAAATTGCGACTGAATGATTTTTATTGCTTCCAAAAGATTGAAATAAAACAGTTTCTTATATATTTGTTTACAATAGACCTATACAACAACTATGGCAGATAAATTTAAGGTAATTAAATGTCCTCAGTGCGGGAGCGTCAAGAATACAAAACTCAGGAGAGACCGTTACAGCTGCAATAATTGTGGAGCTCACTTTATTCTGGACAGCGGAGATGTAAACATCAATCACTATCATCACAACGGAGATGAGCACACAACTGAAAATACTTCTCAGGCCGCTTCTGCAAATACACAGAAGAAATGGATATACATAGGTATAATCGGGTCTGTTATAATAGGGATATTTTCCAGCTATATAACAGTTTTACCGACTTCAGATAAATCATTTTCAAACAAAACGGCACCTAGTCGTACGATTGACACTGAAAAGGAAGAGATCGATACAAATGTCATAAAAGTCTTTGGATTTGTAAACTCAGACAACAGACCCTTCGCATGTGTTTTTGGAAATAAAGAAAGGAAAATAAAGGTCTCCCCTTATAAAGAATCCATGGAATCCATAATAAGTATTTATGATGTTTCAAACGGTAAACAGGTCTTCTCTAAGCCAATAGAAGGGATTAACTTCTCATCCGCCAGTTCCAATTATATAGATATCCGTCAATTTGAAAATGGAGATATATACTGTATTTTCAATGGGAACAAACTATACAAATTCAACCAGCAGTCGTATGATATCTCGGAAGTTTCTCCGGAAACCTATAATCATCTTCCGGGTATGGAATCAGGATTTATAGAAATCCGTTTTGTTCCTGAATACGACGGAGATGGTTTTTATCTGCTGACCGAAACAGGAAAGCAACCTTATTACTATCCGATTATTGGAAAGGTATATCCCGGAAGTACAGGGAACGAAAAATTACCTAAAGCACAAAAAAGAACTGCTTATACATTTACAGGATTAGTAGCCCCTCACGCCAAAGAAAGGGTTTTCTTAATTAAATATAACCAATTCCAACAGGTTGGATATCCTACAAAAAAAGCCATATTTACTGTCCGAAACGAAAGCTCAGACAATCCTTCATTCAGTGATTTTTTTACTTCTAAAAACGCAAGGCTTATTTCTTATTCGAATTTTACTCCCGGACGATTCTATTTTTCTCCAAATCTACTCGCCTATAATGAAAAAAGTGTACTTATATCTTTTAAGCCTACACTTTCATCAGAATCCGGCTACAACCTTCAACTGATAAATGCACAAAACGGAGAAATCAAATGGACCGTTCCTTTGGAAAAGGGGTTCAGTAATGCGTCAGCTACCATCGTAGAAGGCGGGTATCTGCTAACAGCACAAAACGGAAAGGTTTGGCTCGTTAATGAAACAGATGGACAAACAATTAACCTGATGGATACATTTCACAATCCTATATATAACTTAATGTATGAATAAAGAAAACCAATCTGCCATTTTTAAGTTTAAAATTAAACCGCATAAACATTCAACCTTATGAAACTATTTAATCTATTTCGCAGACAACTTTCATCTGTTATTCAATGGAAAGATCAAAATCCGGAACTACTCTGGTATAAATTTCCGTCAGAAGAAGACGAAATAAAAAATTCGAGTAAGCTGATCATTGCTCCCGGTCAGGGATGTGTATTGGTCTATGAAGGGAAAATATCAGAGATCCTTGATAAGGATGGAATTTACAATCTCAAAACTGATAATCATCCGTTCATCACAACACTAGTTAATCTGAGAAAAAGTTTTGAAAGTGAACATAAATTACATATTTATTTCTTTAGGAAGGCTCAAATACTTAATCAAGGATGGGGTACTCCAAGCCCTTTGAAATACATTGATGCTATTTATAACATCCCTGTTGAACTGGGGTTAAACGGCAATTTCTCCTATCAAATAATCTCCATCAACGATTTATTTATCAATGTAATAGGAAGCAAAAACCACTATACAGCAGATGATTTGAGAACTGTTCTTTCCGAACGTTTTCCACAGCAGATCACTTCTTTAATTGCTAGTGAAAAATATTCTTTTCAGGAAATAGATTCGCAGTTAAATACTATTTCCCAAAAGCTGTTCTCAATCCTTAAAAAGGATTTCTCATCGCTGGGGTTGGAATTAACCGATTTCCGAATAAATGGAAGTCAATTTGACAGCGAAACCCAAAAACGCATCGCCAGAATAGCCGACATTACTACCGATGTTCAGGCTGCGCAGGAGGCAGGTTTGAGTTATAGTGAACTGGAAAAACTGAGAGCCTTACGCGATGCAGCAAAAAATGAAGGAGGTGTGGCCGGCGCCGGAATTCAACTCGGTGTTGGAATGGAATTAGGCAAGAAATTCAGTGATCAGACCGATGAACTGATCTCAAAAAACTCTGATGGTGTGGCTGAAAAATTAAGAAAACTAAAAATTCTTCTGGACGAAAACATTATTACACTTGCTGATTATGAGGAAAAGAAGAAAGAACTGTTAAACAATCTTTAACCAGATAAATACTCGTCAAAATGAAATATATTATTGGAATTATTGTTACCTCTGTTATTCTTTTTATTGCCACCTATTTTATTCTGGGCATCTGGGGAATAGATATAATGAGTTCGGAAAACATAAAAAAGACGTTAATTACACTCGTGATCATCTTGGGTGTTTCTTTTTTCTTACTGATCATTTTATCTTTTTTCTTCAAAAACGAAACCAGGGAATATGATAACAATAAAGGAAACATCGCCCAACCTAAAAAATGATCCTGCTTGATCGTGTCCTAAAAAATCAATCAGATAATTATAATTTACGGTGAAACATTAAACAGTTAAATGAAAGAAAGGCTGCCTATAAAGGCAGCCTTTCCCATCTACTACTACTTACTACTTCACCTAACCACCTAAAAACTGTCTGTACTGGTGTTGTTCACTTTTAGCTTATCATCACCTGTAGAGATTACTTTAAATTCTGTACGTCTGTTCTTTTCATGCTCTTCTTCCGGGCAATCGGATTTCACGTTCCCTTCACATTCGCATCCGTTCAGCAAACGGGATTCCCCGTATCCTTTACCGTAGATGCGCTCCGGGTTGGTAATCCTTTTCTTGATATACTCAGCCGATGATTTTGCACGGTTATCAGACAATTTCATGTTATATGCCTTTGAGGCGCGACAGTCGGTGTGTGAACCTAATTCCACTACCATGTGCGGGTATTTGTTCATCACTTCTACGATCTTATCCAGCTCTTTCGCAGCGTCAGGGCGAATGTTATACTTGTTCAGGTCGAAGTTGATCGGGTTGATCTGTACCATTTCAGACAAATCCTTTACCTCCGGATCCAGTCCCAGATCAAGAATCGCGTGAATGTCGTACTGTCCAGGTCTTTCAAACAGTGTATTGTAAGTCACTGTCTTGGAAAAATACCCTTCTTTCTGAAGAATGAGGTTATAGCTTCCTCTGTCGTTCAGTTTCTTGCCAAACAGTGCTTCTCTGAAATCTCCCGTTACAGGTGTTACGATTTTCTTCGACTTGTCTGTCATGTTGTCAACCAGGTAAACCTGTACTCCTTCCAGAGGCTGTCCTGTTTTCTTGTCGGTGATCAATGCGTACAAAGACAAACCAGGGTCTTTTTCCAATACAACATCTGCGATCACAACTTGCTCATCCGTGAATGTGCTTGCTGTATTCTTCCCGTCGAAGTAGTCTGCTTTTGAACCTCCCAGACCGTAATTCTTCTCGTATTCCGCTTCAAATGTATAGGCTCCGTTTTCGTCAGCCGTAACCGTTTCGATGATGTTTCCTTTGTCATCTTTCAGGTCGATTTTTGCGAACGGAACGATTTCACCTTTCTTGTCTTTTGCCGTTCCTTTGATGGTTACGCCAAATACAAACGGACGAATCAACTGCACCGAATAGATGTCATCTCCTCCCTTTCCGCCTTCACGGTTGGAAGAAAGAAAGCCTGTTTTGAAGTCTTTTGACATGTTGAATGCAAAATCATCGTACTGGCTGTTGATCGGCAACCCAACGTTGTGGATCTTCCCGGCGTTTCCGTTTTCAAAGAAAGCAACGAACACATCCAGTCCTCCCAGTCCCGGGTGGCCATCCGTTGAGAAGAACAGTCTTCCTTCGGAATCAATGAACGGGAACATTTCCTGTCCTTCCGTGTTGATCTTGTTTCCGAGGTTAATCATTTCTCCGAATGTCCCGTCTTCCTGGATTGCTACTTTGTAAATATCCGCTCCACCGATTCCTCCCGGCTTGTCGGATACCAGGTATATTGTTTTTCCGTCCTGGGTAATGGTCGGATGCCCTACTGAATAATCCTTCGAATTGTACGGGAATTCCTGTTCATTTATCCAATTTCCCTTTTCATCAACGTCGGCAATATATAATTTCAGGTTCTGAATTTTCTGCCCGTCACGTCGCTTGCTTCCGGACGAAATATTGTTTCTAGTGAAATAAACCTTTTTCCCGTCCGGTGCAAACGCAACCGGTCCCTCGTGGAATTTGGTATTTACCTTGGAAACCCGTTTCGGATCGCCCAGTTTATTTTCCTGGCTGACGGAAACCTGGTACAAATCGAGGAATCTTCTCGCATCCCATGACCATTCATTTTTAACAAATGCCCGTTTTCTTCGCGCCGTAATGAAATACATGCGATCCTGTGCCGGGTTGTAATATCCTCCGAAATCAGCGGAAGAAGTGTTCAGGGAAAGGTTCTCCAGTGAAAAGAACGGCTGGTTCTTTTCTATCTTCGACTTGTATGCCGTATTGGACAAAAACAACTGGCTCCTGGTATCTGCTGTAACAGACTGGCTGAATTTGTTCATCCACTTGTCACTTTCAGAATAATTCCCGGTCTGCTTCAGCACATAGGAATAATGGTAATAATCTTCCGGCTTTGCTTCCGAAGATTCGATCATCTTTCCGTAATACTCAACAGATTTCGTATAGTTATCCATTTTCAGGTAACTGTACGCCAGCTTGCTTTTCAATTCAGGGCTGTCGACTTCCGAACCGATCAGCTCTTCATACAATTCTGCCGCATACGCATAGGACAGGCGGTTGAAATAATTATCCGCCTTCTTCAATTTTCCGGCTTGCCCAAACAAGGACAACGATAAACTACATGCTACTACTAATAATATTGCTTTCATTTTCTTTTGTCTGTTTGGTTAGAAATAACGAGGTGAACGAATACCTTCTTTTTTGAACGTGAAGTCGTAAGACAACATGATCTCAAAAGATCCGTGGTTATAGTTTCTCAATTTCTGTGTACCGAAATCACTTGCTACCCCGATCTTGAACTGAGGAGAAATCTGTACCTGTACAAACGCTCCAAAAGCTGCCAGCAAACGGTAATTTGCTCCCAACCACAGTTTTTCGTTATAGATCGCAGCCATTGTCAGGTCCAGGCTCAATGGAGCTCCTTCTGTTATTTTTATCAATGAAGTTGGTCTCAGCTTCCATTTGTCCGATACGGGAATAACCCCTCCGATTGTTCCAAAGTAGTGACGGCGTTCCAGGTTGGTTGTACTCAGCTCGTCATAGCTTTGTTCCAGAATCTTCGGTGTACTTACTCCGATAAAGAATCCTGGAGTATGGTAATAGATCCCGAATCCGAAGTTCGGATTGATATTGTTACGGATGTTCTGCAACAATTTAGGATCATTCGGATTATCTGTGTTCAGTCCGTCTCTCCCGATGTTGATCAGGTTGATCCCTCCTTTTACACCAAATGCCAGCTTCCCTTTATGGTTCTTAAATTTTACGGTATAGGACGCATCCGCGTAAAACATTGTCTGGTTCATCGGCCCGATGTTGTCGTTCACTGCTGTCAGCCCCAGCCCTACTGATTCGTAGGATAAAGGTGAATGAATGCTGAATGTGGATGAACGCGGACGTCCGTCAAATCCTACCCACTGCTCACGGTGTATCCCGGTCATGTTCAACATCCCGCGGCTTCCTGCATAAGCCGGGTTGATAAACAGCATGTTGTCAAAATACTGTGTATAATGAGGGTCTTGCTGCGCGGTTGCACTGGTGCTTCCAAGAAGCACCAGTGTAAAACAACCTGCTAAAAACTTAATTGTTTTCATTTTTATTTTTTTTCAATTTTTGAAAAATTTCACTCTTAACGCTGGATATATACATATCCTTTCAATACACCGACAGTCTCGTCATTTGTCTCGATGACATAGTAATATGTTCCTGTAGGAAGCTCTCCGCCGCCAATATTCAGGTTACTGTTTGACGTACCGTCCCATGTGTTCAGGTATCCGTCCGCAGTGTAAACCACATTACCCCATCGGTTGTAAACTGTCAGCTGGTTGTCCGGATAATTTTCGATTCCTTCAATTACCCATACGTCGTTGATGCCGTCACCATCCGGTGTAAACGCATTCGGTATATCAATACCGCATGTTTTCGGATCGCATGGATCAAGTGGGTTTGAACCTCCTCCAGTTTCTTCACCGTTCGTGATTCCATCGCCGTCACAGTCTCCGTTGTTCCACTCATCACTTGGCGTAACAGTCTGGCTTGTCACTAAGAAGTCACATCCGTCAAACGGATTCGTACCGTCTGTAGCTTCATTTCCATTCGTTACACCGTCACCGTCACAATCCGCTGCGCTCCAGGCACCTCCCTGTGTAAGCGTTACGTTCGCAATCAGGTAATCACATGGATCATTCGGATTTGTACCGTCTGTAACCTCCTGGCCATTTGTAACACCGTCACCGTCGCAGTCTGCATCGTTCCAAACCGTAGTTGGTGTTACTGTTACGCTTCCTGACAGGTAATCACACGGATCGTTCGGATTCGTACCGTCTGTAACTTCGTTACCATTGGTTACACCGTCACCATCACAGTCTCCGTTATTCCATGCTGTGCTTGGCGTTACAGTCTGGCTTGCCAGTGTGAAGTCACATGGATCGTTCGGATCATTGCCGTTCGTTAATTCATCACCATTGGTTACTCCATCACCGTCACAGTCAAGGTCGTTCCATGCTGCGCCTGGTGTTACTGTCTGGCTTAACGTTACAAAATCACATGGATCGTTCGGATCTGTTCCGTCAGCTACTTCGTCACCGTTGGTTACTCCATCGCCGTCACAATCTGCTGCGTTCCATGCTGCACTTGGCGTTGCTGTTACGCTTGTAAACAAGTAATCACATGGATCGTTGATGTCTGTGTCATCATTCAGCTCGTCACCGTTGGTTACTCCATCGCCATCACAGTCGGCCGCGTTCCATGCTGCACTTGGTGCTACTGTTTGATGTGTTACAACAAGGTCACACGGATCATTTACATCTGTATTGTCATTCAGCTCGTCACCGTTGGTTACTCCATCGCCATCACAGTCTGCCGTGTTCCATGCTGCACTTGGTGCTACTGTTTGATGTGCTACAACAAGGTCACACGGATCGTGAATGTCTGTGTCATCATCCAGCTCGTCTTCGTTTGTTACTCCGTCACCATCGCAGTCACCGTTGTTCCAAGCTGTGCTTGGCGCTACTGTCTGATGTGTTACAACAAGGCTACATGGATCGTTGAAGTCTGTACCGTCCGCAACTTCGTCACCGTTGGTTACTCCGTCACCGTCACAGTCTGCTGCGTTCCATGCTGCACCAACATTTACAATGTCAAAGTTTGCAGGATTGTAATCACACGGATCATTTACATCTGTATTATCAGTAACCTCGTCTTCGTTCGTTACTCCGTCACCGTCACAGTCTGCCGCGTTCCATGCTGCACTTGCCAGCCCTGGTGTTTGACTTGCTACAACAAGGTCACATGGATCGTGAATGTCTGTATTATCAGACAACTCGTCTTCATTTGTTACACCATCACCATCGCAGTCGCCGTTATTCCAAGCTGTACTTGCCAGTCCTGGTGTTTGATTTGCAACCACAAGATCACACGGATCGTTGAAGTCTGTATTGTCAGTAACCTCTTGTCCGTTTGTTACTCCGTCACCGTCGCAGTCTGCCGCGTTCCATGCTGCACCAACATTTACAATGTCAAAGTTTGCAGGATTGTAATCACACGGATCATTTACATCTGTATTATCAGTAACCTCATCACCGTTCGTTATTCCGTCACCGTCACAGTCTGCCGCGTTCCATGCTGCACTTGCCAGCCCTGGTGTTTGACTTGCTACAACAAGGTCACATGGATCTAATGGATCTGTATTGTCAGACAACTCGTCCTCATTCGTTACTCCGTCACCATCACAGTCGCCGTTATTCCATGCTGTGCTTGCCAGTCCTGGTGTTTGATTTGCAACTACAAGGTCACATGGATCTAATGGATCTGTATTGTCAGTAACTTCCTGACCGTTTGTTACACCATCGCCGTCACAGTCTGCGTTGTTCCATCCTGCACCAACATTTGCAAGAACCTGACTTGCTACATTGTAATTACAAGGATCGTTTGGATCTGTTCCGTCTGCGATTTCTTGTCCGTTTGTTACTCCGTCACCATCACAGTCTGCGTTATCCCACGCCACCGGATCAGGAGTCAATGTCTGGTGTCCGGTAACAAAATCACACGGATCGTTGATGTCTGTATTATCAGTAACCTCGTCCTCATTCGTTACTCCGTCGCCGTCACAGTCGCCGTTGTTCCAAGCTGCACTTGCCAGTCCTGGTGTTTGACTTGCTACAACAAGGTCACATGGATCTAATGGATCTGTATTGTCATTCACCTCATCCTCATTCGTTACTCCGTCACCGTCACAGTCGCCGTTATTCCAAGCTGTACTTGCCAGTCCTGGTGTTTGATTTGCAACCACAAGATCACACGGATCGTTGAAGTCTGTATTGTCTGTAACTTCCTGACCATTCGTTACGCCGTCGCCGTCGCAGTCTGCTGCGTTCCATCCTGCACCAACATTTGCAAGATTAAAGCTTGCAAGATCATAGCTACAAGGATCATTTGGATTCGTTCCGTCTGTAACCTCTTGTCCGTTTGTTACACCATCGCCGTCACAGTCTAATGCGTTCCATGCTGCTGTAACATTGGCAATAACCTGGCTTGCTGCATTGTAATCACACGGGTCGTTTACATCTGTATTATCTGTAACCTCCTGGCCATTTGTTACACCATCGCCGTCACAGTCGCCGTTTAACCATGCTCCTCCTTGTGCAAGAGTAATGTCTGCCGAATTCAAATCACAAGGGTCGAATGGATTTGTAGGAGTGTCTCCCGGATCTGTAGGATTTACCTCATCACCGTTCGTTACTCCGTCGCCGTCACAGTCTGCCGCATTCCATGCTCCGCCTTGTGGAAGCGTAACACTTGCTACATTGTAATCACACGGATCATTTATGTCTGTATTGTCAGTAACTTCCTGACCATTCGTTACGCCGTCGCCGTCACAGTCTAATGCGTTCCATGCCGCTGTAACATTGGCAATAACCTGGCTTGCCACATCGTAATCACACGGGTCGTTCGGATCTGTATTATCCGTCACTTCCTGACTGTTTGTTACACCATCACCATCACAGTCTGCCGCATTCCATTGTGCTCCTACATTTGCAATGTTCTGGTGCGCCACATCGTAATCACACGGATCGTTTACATCTGTATTATCTGTAACTTCCTGACCGTTCGTTACACCATCACCGTCACAGTCTGCATTGTTCCAAGTTGCTGTAACGTTTGCAATCACCTGACTTGCCACATCGTAATCACACGGATCATTTACATCTGTATTGTCAGTAACCTCTTGTCCGTTTGTTACTCCGTCGCCGTCACAGTCTAACGCGTTCCATGCTGCTGTAACATTGGCAATAACCTGGTTTGCTGCATTGTAATCACATGGATCGTTCGGATTCGTACCATCTGTAACTTCCTGACCGTTCGTTACGCCGTCGCCGTCACAGTCTAATGCGTTCCATGCTGCTGTAACATTGGCAATAACCTGGCTTGCTGCATTGTAATCGCACGGATCATTTACGTCTGTATTGTCTGTAACCTCCTGACCGTTTGTTACACCATCACCGTCACAATCCGCATTGTTCCAAAGTGTTCCCACGTTCGCAATGTTCTGACTTGCGACATTGTAATCGCACGGGTCGTTTACATCTGTATTGTCTGTAACTTCCTGACCGTTCGTTACGCCGTCTTCGTCACAATCTAACGCGTTCCATGCTGCTGTAACATTGGCAATAACCTGGCTTGCCACAAGATAATTACAAGGATTCAATGGTTGCGTTCCATCCGTAATTTCCTGTCCGTTCGTTACTCCATCGCCATCACAGTCAAGGTTGTTCCATGCTGCTGTAACATTTGCGATTACTTGATTTGCAGGATTGTATTCACATGGGTTCAACAGATCTGTTCCGTTCGTAACTTCTGTTCCGTTTGTTACTCCGTCACCGTCACAGTCTCCGTTGTTCCAGGCTGCACTTGGCGGAATGCTTTGACTTGCGACAATTAAATTACAAGGGTCTGTCGGATCTGTACCGTCTATAACTTCCTGTCCGTTCGTTACGCCGTCACCGTCGCAATCTCCGTTTAACCATGCTCCTCCCTGTGGAAGTGTAATATGTACTGAATTCAAATCACAAGGATCAAACGGATCTGTATTGTCAGTAACCTCCTGACCGTTCGTTACGCCGTCACCGTCACAATCATCTGCCAACCAAGCTGCACTTGGTGCTACGTCCTGATTTGCTACAATCAAGTTACACGGATCGTTCGGATTTGTTCCGTTTGCGATTTCCACTCCGTTTGATACTCCGTCACCGTCACAGTCTCCATTCGGGTTTGATGCGATATCCACATCTACGAAGTAATCTTCCACCTCACCGTGGATCAATGGCTGGCAACTTCTTTCATCAATGTTTACAGTTGCCGGATCATCTGCCAGAGCGTTTGTTGAAATTCTGACACGCATGTATTTGTACCCGCACGAAGTATTCACTCCGTTCCAGACAAGGTTAATGTTTTGTGGATCCACATCCGGTGCCAGTCCTGTAGCGATAAAACTTTCGTCTTCGCTGAAGACACCATCGTCGTTCCAGTCCACCCATGCATAGATATTAGCAGGATCTGTGGAATTATTTACATATGTAAGGGTAGTCGAGAAATTCGGGTTAACTGCGGAATGAACCAATGTCAATTCATCCAGACCGTCTTCGTCTACACCGTTCGCATTGTCCCCGTTTGTTCCCATATTGTTTGCTCCTGACGCAACGTTGTTGTTCATTCCGTTATCCGGATCGGGAGGCGTTGCCCCCAGATAGATTTCATCTCCACATATATAATAGTGTGTCGCAGGATTTCCGTTCTCGTAAGAAAGCGGCACGTCTCCTGCATCATACGTACTTGATCCGCAAATGAATCCTTCAGGAGTGTTGGCACAGTCGAATGATGTTATACTCTGATCTGTCGCTACACCATCTCCCATCGAACCACCAATCTTGTGGCCTACATAGCAGTATCTTTCAGCACATTGTTTCATCGTCGCCGTTGTGTGCCCACCTACTTCCACATACGTTGCAACGTCTCCAGGGTTAAATCCACCCGGAACTCTCGGAAGCATGTATCTTGTAGTTCCTACTGGTCCACCGACCATTCCGTTACTGTTGCTCCCCCATGAGTACAATTCTCCGGTAGTAAGGATACATGCCACAGCTCCGGATTGAGTTGTCCACGCATCGTGGTCATTTCCCGCCACGAACATTACGTTATCAAGATCTCCTGTATTCGTCGGATTCTGAACAGGCACCCAACCTGTAGAATGCGTCGTGTTATTTTGTCCCAACTGTCCGCTGGCGTTACCACCAAGCGCATACAGCTTACCGTCTACCGGATCGATGGCATAATAGCTCGATCTGGTAGCAGTTGTAATAGTAGAAATACTAGTAGTTGAACAGTCACGTGTCATCGCAATCATCACCGGGTTGCCTGTAAACGGCTTCGTCATAGGAGTAGCACGGTTGCGCTCAGCTACAGCCGACCCGTCTCCGAGATAAGTAGCAGGTCCCCATGTATACCACTGTCCTGTGGTAGTTACTGCAAAAACACCTGCCGGTGTTATCCTGAACTCAGTTACCCCGGTCAACGGCGGATTTCCCGCTATGCTTCTGGTTACTCTTGACCAATAATTGTCTGCAGCTCCCGGAGCAGTTCCCCCGATCCCGTTAAAGGAAGTGTGGCGTGCGCTTACCCATATATCTCCCGAATGTGTCAACAGCACCAATGCCCCCCATGTAGCGGACATATTCTTTACATCTGCAGGTGCTACTCCAACCGGCATATTAATCTGGGCAAACCCGGCAATATTATCCAGATCTGTTCCTACCGCTACGTTGTTTGCTCCCCACGACCATAAGCCGTCTGTGGACAATACAAACCCCTGGAAAGCATTGTTAACCTGAGTCGCCAGTGTAGCAAACAAAGGTGTTCCTGTGTAAGCATAGTCTTCCGCAGGAACTCCCGGATTAGGAGCTATCTGTACTGGTGACAAATGATTGTTAGCCGCAGCATTCGTACCGGGCCCGTCTGCCCTTGCACCTTCTCCCCAGATCAGGAACGTACCATCCGGACGTGTCGCGATCGTGGTATGGAACCCTGACTGGATCTGGTCATACGGCTGAAGAGGATTACACCCCGTCTGCTGTGCATGAACTTCTGAAGCAAACAAAGCCATAAACCCGGCTCCGATGAGCGCGGATAGATACTTTGCTTTATTGAAAAGTAATTTCTTCTTCATGTGTGTTAGTTAGTAATTGAATAATTAAAAAATACAGCTTCTCCTTTGTCATCATAAACACGGAACTGGATGTTTCCCTGCTGAGAAACAGCTCCCGACAATTCAAAGGCCAGCTCGTTAAGCCCGTCTTTCAGCACCACTCTTCCGTCTTTCAGACGTGAGGATACTTTCGCCACACCGGTTGTCTGAATTTCCCGTGCGGTATAACCATAAGCCTGCCCGTCATACGTTTCTACGGTTACCGGAACCGTCATCACAATCCCGGAAACATCTCCTGTCGTAAGCTCTTTTGAAAAGCCGATGTTCTTTGTATCAAACATCATTTTTACATTGCTTACCTCTACAGTAACCGTTTCCGTTTTCGCCGGATGATCTCCGTGAGCAGGAATCTGGAAAGTAATCTGGTATTTTCCAGGCTGGGAAAATACCAGATTACCTGTGGTTTTTCCTAAACCGGAAGTTTTGCTCACTCCTGCCTGAGGAGCGACTCTCCATGAAATAGATAAAGAAAGGTCTGTTGAGATACCTGCCTCTATGGCGTCACCAAAACTAATTGAGTAGTGGTCTTGTATGACACTAACATCATCGCCACATGAAACATGTACCGGACTTCCATGTACCAATAAATACATACATGAAAGACAAAGTGTTGTTAATAGTCTCTTCATAATGAAAATAGTTATTTAAGATTTGTTAAAAAATTCGGTGCGAAGATAGACCGCTATGGGTCCTTATTTTTAAGAATGTATATCCGTATTCATGAATTTAAACAGCATTTCACCTTTTCAGACACAACTGTTACCATTTGAAAACAAGACAATTACTTCTTTACAAATCTATTTCTGCTTATTTACCTCTATTCAGATCACCGGGAAAAATACCGCGGCATAGAAACCGGCGAAAAAAAGCTCAAAAGCATGGAAAAAACCTTCTTTTAAATTCTGTATTCCACACCCCGGAGTAATTCTTTTATCCTGTAATTATTTCACTTTCCTATACCCATTAAAAAAGGCTGCTTCAAAAAGAAACAGCCTTTCCGTAGAAATCACAATCTACTACTTAACTAACCATCCACTACTTATAAAAGACTCCGGGGGAACATTTCTGCTCCCCTGAAGTTTACCTAACCTGTGCTAACAATAGAAACTACTATAACATTCAATAACGTCAATCCATCACAATAACAGGATATACTTCTGCTTCGTAATGAATAAAATAATATCCTCTCCTAAGGTTTGAAAAATTTACCTGTATAAAACCCGGGCTCTTGTTTACAAATACAACCTGCCCCGTAACATCTGCCCCCAACGCATTCACGATTTTGATATCTCCATTATTACCGCCTCTTATGGAAAGTATCCCGGAAACGGGATTCGGGTAGATCTCCAGTTCCCTGTTTACGTTGACCGCCACGATATCCGAATACGTATAATTTCCACTGAAATCTGTTTGTTTCAGACGGTAATAGGCTGTTCCCTGCAACGGGAACGGATCTGTTTCCTCATAAAACAAAAGTTCATTTGATGTACCGGCCCCTTTCCTGGTCAATACCTTTTCCCAGACAAAACCGTCTGAGCTTCTTTCAACAGTAAAAAGATCATTGTTTATTTCGGACGCCGTTTCCCAGGTGAGCAACACCTGTCTTCCGCGCATTTCCGCATTGAAATTGACAAGCGTAACCGGGAGTATATCAATAGAAAGCGTATTGTAGGCGACAAAAGCCACATCGCTTGTCGGGCTCAGCTGGTGCTCGAATGTCGCGATGTTCATGTAATTGGATGCCGTAATTCCGAGATCAGCCAGATCGAATGCTAAAATACGAAGCGGCCTTGTACCTGCAGCAGAACCGCCACAGCCAAGATTTCCCATATTGTAGAATTTCCAGAAAGGATAAGCGACCGCATCAACGGAGGTGAAATTAATCGCTTTCTGTGTTCCTACAATATTACCATAGGAATCCCGGAAACGAAAATAGTCCTGCGATCCACCGGCATCACCTGTTTGAGTGACAATGATGTCGGGGATGCCGTCCCCTATCATAAACTCATAGATATTGTTAACTGTATAAGCGATATTTCCTCCTATATTAAAAATTGCCGTAGATAAATCAAGTCCCTGGATCCCATCTGTAAGATAAGCTGAAATGTCATTCCCAAAAGGAGGACTTACCGCCGGAGAGCACCCGTTGTCACCCCAGAAACCGCCATATTGCCGGCCGATCCCGATAAACGCGCCATTTGTCTGGTATCCATGCACCGTTGCGGGCATTGCCTGGAATTCCAGCGGTACAAAATTCACGGTATTTGCAGACAGCACATCATCGTTCACTCCGGTTGACCATACCGTTGAGCCGGTCTGGAATGCCAGAAGATGATGCGTAGCCACATCCACACTGTGAGGACTGGAGCTAGCGCTGGTAAAAAATCCTTGATGATCAGTATAAATACGTGTCACGCTCGTTTGCGCAGGACATGTAAATACCAGCATTCCAAAAAAGACAGTGGTAAATAAGCATAAGCTACAAGAAGTTAACAGTATTGCTTTCTTTTTCATTTTTTAATTTTCATATTCAGTGATCAGTTTGGAAATGGAGGCGCAAATGTAGTACGAAATAACCTGCCCTAAAAAAATAACTGTATCCGTTTTACCGAATTCAGACAGCACAAAATACCATTTAAAAAGCTAACAAATAACACGTTAATACATATATTACAAACAGTGAACAGCTCTTCATAACTTCCTTCATTTTTTATTTTATCGTAGAAAACCGGTCCGGTCAGCTGCGTTGAAATCATTTAACACTTCTTCCATCCGTATTCTACCTCTCTGTTTTATTGAATCTTTCTGAGGTTTGATCTTCGCTTCAAAAAACATCAGCTGACAGCAGAAACATCCTGTTGCCCCAGCCTGCTTTTTTCCAGGTATTCTAAAAAGATGGACGGGGAAAAGCCCGTTACAGATTTAAAAACAGCTGAAAATTTACTGTGGGATGAAAAACCGCATTCATCCGCAAGGGCGCTTAACTTATAATTCCTGAACGCATTGTTCTTTTCGACTTTTTCAATGATATAGTTGATGCGGAGTTCATTTATATAGGTATTAAAATCTTTATTCTTGTGTGTGTTCAGCACATAAGAAAGATATTTGGTATTGGTGTTCAACATTCCCGCAAGAAGCGTAAGTGAAATATGCTTATCCGTATACCTGGTTCCCTTTTCAAACTCTTCCAGATCATTCAGGATCTTTGATTCAACCGCATCCGACATCAGCTTTTTCTTTTCCGGCTCTTTCTTGTCATTTATTTCTTTCTCAGGCAGCTGTTCTTTCAGGTACTGGTTTTGTCTCATTTTGTTCATTACGGCCTTGAAACGTTCAAAATCACGTTTCCGGCTTCTTCTGTGCAGGATGAGCGTTAAAATAATTACAATGCACAGCACTATTGACACGATCAGCAGCACATTCCTATTGTATGCCAGCACTTTTCCCTGAGACTTCGTGGAATTGACAAAGTCAGTAATTGACTCCTTCTTTTTCTTTTCGTTTAACTCCAATGCTTCAACATACTTGGTATTGTATAGCGAAGATTGGGCGTAATCTTCAGTCGACTGGTAATAATCTGCGAGTGTTTTGTAAACTTCAATTTTCAGTCCCAGGTAATCGGCTTGCTCTACCAGCTCTTCAGCCTTACGGAGATTTTCAAATGCGGCAGCCAGGTCTTTCTTCTCAAGATAGACCCGCCCTAATCCACTGTATATAAACCCGCTGAGCATCGCACTTTTCTGTGTCACCCGTGTGAGTTTGTCCAGTGCTTCATTTAAATGAGCGAGCGCTTCATCCCATTCTTTCAATCCGATGCAGATCCTTCCGAAAAGCTCCTGGTTCGTCGCCAGGAAATAATTCTTATTCAGCTCATCCTGGATCTGGCCAAAATATACATCTGCACTCTTCGCGGCTTTGTAAGCAGCCTTGTAATCCTCGTATTCCACTTCATAATAGGCTGTTTCCTGATAGATCAACCCCAGGTACAGCGTCTTTATGTGTTCGTTATCCACCTTACGGCTTACCTGTTTCCCTTTCTCAAGGTATTCTTCTCCTTCTTCATACAATCCCATCAACCGGTATTGGGTAGACAAAAATCCGGCTATCCTTGCTTCCCAGTCGTAAAACTTATACTTCACGGCAAGCTTATCCGCTTTTTTCGCATATTGAATGGAAGTCTTTAGATCTCCCTTTTGCTGGAACAACGAAGAAGAGAGCATCAGTGCTTTCAGCTGGTGAATTTCCAGTGATGAATGCCGGTACAGGGAATCTGCAATATTAATCGCCCTGTTTATATCTTTCGCGGAAACATTCACTGCCGTTTCAAAATAGATGCTGTCAAATCGCTGCTCTTCCGCACTTTTCTGAGCGTTTGAAGTCCCTGTCAGCAAAATAAAAAGAATAAGCAGCATTGAGGCGGCCGACTTTTCCACTGAACAGAAATTAAAGTAAATTCGTATTTTCATATATAGCAAATCTGGTTACAGGACTTGAGCGCGCGAAGTTAGTCAGTCGAAGTCCAATTGAACAACTAAAATTCATAAGTGAGTAGCTTTAGGTGATAAGTGAGCATCTTACCTGTTTCTCAGTAAACTAGTATCAATAAAATTCAAGTATAGCAAAAATTATTCAACTATCTTCCTATTGAATAATGTTTCCTTCACAAAATTAACAAAATTTCAGTTGTAAGTAACCGATTGTATAAAATCACATAAAATAAACTGATTGAAAATAACTTTCGGTCATGGAAAAACGTGCACGGAAAACGGAGATGCCGGAGGAAATTATCAGGCTTGGAAAGCGAATTGAATTCCTGATAAAGGAGAAAGGTCTGAAGACCAGGGAAGTTGCTCACGATGCAGATATGGATGTGGAGAATTTAAGGAAATACATCAAGGGGAGACAAGAGATGAAAGTAAGCACGATGCTGAAGATAACAAAGGCGCTTGGAATCAATGTTTCCGAATTATTTGCAGAAAACGGACCGTAAAGGGCCCCCGTTAATATCTGCACATTTCCGTTGTTCACATGTTCTAAAATGAAAGTGACGCAATAATGGTATTGCTCATCTCCCGAATAGCATGTATTTTTGGAAAAAAATCAGTAATGAATAAATTAGTTACACTCGTGTTTGCTTTTGCCTGGATGGCATCCGCTTTTTCACAGGACAAGCAAGCCTACGTTATCTTCAACGAAAAGGGAAAAAAAATCAGCTATAAGCAATTATTAAAGGCGGCCTCTGAATCAGAGATCACATTTTTCGGAGAATACCACAACAACCCGGTCGCTCACTGGCTGCAATACGAGCTGACAAAGGATTTAGCGGCACAAAACGGGAACAAGCTGACACTGGGGTTTGAAATGTTCGAAGCTGACCAGCAATCGCTGATGACGGATTTCCTGCAGGGAAAACGGGAGGAAAAGTCATTTGAGGACAGCATGCGGCTGTGGTCGAATTACAAAACGGATTACCGTCCACTGGTACGATTCGCGAAAGAAAAAGGGATCTTCTGTGTGGCCTCCAATATCCCCAGGAGGATCGCCAGCACGACATTCAGGAACGGGAGAGCTGCATTGGACACGATAAAACAGAGCGAATATGCCTTTATGTGTGAAAAAGATTTTCCGGTTGATACCACACTTTCGCAGTACAGGCTGATGCTCCAGATGTCAACCGACCACGCAAAGGGGCTGAATTTCATCCACGCACAGGCGATCAAAGATGCCACAATGGCGAAATTCATTGATCAATACTGGACTCCCGGAACACAATTCATCCACTTCAATGGTGCATTTCATACCGATTTCGACCAGGGGATCATCTGGTACCTGAAACGCCTGCGCCCGCATGTGACCTACACAACGATCACAACAATCGAACAGGAAGATTTCAAACAGCTGGACAAAGATCACATCGGGAGGGCTAAATTCATTATTTGCGTGAATCCGAACATGACAAAAACACATTAAAAAGCCGTTAAAGAACATAAAGGTTCCTTTCAGCACATACCCAGCTAACTACACGGATTTCCGGTAAAAGATGTACGACTTTGAATCCATAAACAACCAACGGATCTTACTTTCCTTTCTCAATTGGGGGAAGGGTCATTTGTCACGTTCCATTGATGTCTGCCGCAGATTAGCCGGTCAGAACAATACGTTGCTGGTCGCTTGTTCCATTGATGATTTTTTAATTCTTAAAGCGTATGTTCCAGGCGTTGAGCACATTTCTTTTCAAAACTACCCGTTTCATTTTTCAGGAACGGGAGATTTTACATCGGACCTGCTGAAAAGCCGAAAATCATTAACTGATTTTGTTGCGTGGGAGCAGCAAGAAGTGGAAAAACTTGTTGCCAGTCACCAGGTTTCATTGGTTGTTTCTGATCATCGCTACGGTTTTTACAGTAAAAAAATGCCCTCTGTTTTCATCACTCACCAGGTTCAGCTGGCTTTGAAATGGTGGCAATTCCCTGCTCAGTTCCTTCATAAAAAGTGGATGAAAAAATTCAATTTCATCTGGATCATGGATGATGAGCAACACCCGCTGGCTGGAAAGCTAAGCCGGAAAGGAAACCTGGAAAATGCCTCCTGCATCGGCCATTTCAGCCGGTTTGAAAGCAATTCTACGGTAGAAAAAACAATTGAACTGGGTGTCTGCAACGGCCCTCATCCATACAATCGTCAATTACTGGAAAAACTCATTCAAAATACTGATCTGGATTTCATCCTATCTGAAATCCCCCATGAAGACAGGCGTGTAATTTCCCCTGAGAACTGGCAGGAAACGGACGAACTGTTTTACAAAGCGAAGGTCATTCACAGCTATTGCGGTTACTCTACGCTGATGGACCTGAAGCGGTTAAAATGTACAGGCAACCTGGTTCCGACCCCGGGGCAGGCAGAACAGGAGTATTTGTATCGGCTTCATTACCGTTCAGAATACATTCGCTGATATATAAAACCAGAATCAACTCTTCTTGAAACTGACTTTTAATCACACATTAAGAGCAGACCATTATGCGTATGGGAATTTACGCCTTCCGGTTCCAAATCATTAAACAGGCATTTATACCATTCTAAAAACCAGTCATTTATACCTGAAACAAAAAGAAAAAAAGAATTTACCTTTGGCAAAAGCGAACTCACGAATAAGGATACTTATGAATATTGCTTGTTATTTGTTTTACTAAATAATTTAAAAACTGGCTTTCATATTTCTTATGTAAAGCTATTATAAGAGTTTTATTTTACAAATAACTGATAAGTAAGTCCGCAACAAATTGTAACAATTAATCTATAATAACAATGAGAGCTTATATTCAACAAATTGACATTACGGCTGATGGAAGAGTAGTTGTATCAGGACAACTTTCGAGAACTAATTTAAGTGTTCAACTTAGTGAACATATTTATGTAAAAGAGCCAGAGGATGGTATATGGGAATATACACTTGAAATAGTTCCCACCTCAGTATTTGGTGCTGATATGATGGTTCCATTTTCAGTAGAAGCACCATGGACAGGAAATGAAAATGCTAATGGAGTAAAGATCACCCAACCCACCTTGGATCCAAAGGAATCTGATTATGAAACTATTCAACTAAAAGTTAAAAAAGTTAATAGCTTCACTACAAAACAAGCTAATTTTACCAATTTAAGAGGGGCAGCATTTAATCAAAAAGCTAATCAATTGATTGTTGATGTCAATTACAGTGGTGGTTGTTTCCCACATTTATTCTCATTAGAATGGGATGGACACCTCATTAAAAGTTTTCCTCCTCAATACAATTTTAATTTAGTGGATTTAAGCGATTACGACCCTTGTAAAGCAATTCGACCAGCTCAATTAAGATTTGACATCGACACTCCTGATATTCAGATCGAACGGCCCTCTGTAATCAATTTAGGAGCAGCAGGAGCAGGTAGACAAATAAAAATTAATATAAAATAACACCATAGTACATCTGTACGATATAAGTATAATGTAGTTAAATCATTGATGAATCAGCAAGGCTGTTCATATAATCTTCATATATGAGCGGCCTTGATTCGAAACTCAACATCTACTGTGAATATGCGTTTATTATTTTGTAATATCCTATAATTTAGGTAACTTTATTATGATTGTATTTATTCGTTCTCATAACCAGAGACCGAATACAGTTTTGTTACCTATAGTAAAAAATTAGTAATTTATCATCAGATAATCAAAGTAATAACTAATTTCTACAAGGTAATCACTGCTCCCAATTTACGCAACAAATCTATTTCTGCAGACATATGAATAAAAAACAATTGAATTTAGAAAAATACAAATCGACTCTCGATCTTTTAATCTTTGAGGCTCAGTTTTTGTGGACTATTTTTTCGACGTTCCTATTGGTACACACTATCTTTTTAGGTTTCCTTGTTCAAAATGCTTTTAAAGAGAACTTATTGTTCAACTATAATCTACCTTGTTTCATATCTGGGCTTATCGGGTTTTCTCTTATATTACCTTGGTACGGTACATACAAAAGAAATTCTGACTTTTATCAGGTAAGGATGGCACAATCAAGAGAGTCAGAACCTAAAAATTGGAAATTAATCTCTAATACAGGACAAAAATTCGCGGATGGAGGAAAAGTAGTAGTAGATGGAAAAACATACAAAATCAGCTACTGGGGAAGAATTTTAAGAAATAAAATTTCAATTCCTATTTTAATAATTGTGTTTGCTATCGTATATTTACTGATAGTTATATCAAGTGGCCCTTGGAACGAAGAAGTAAAGGACAATAATAAAATCAAATGTTACAGTTCATGTAATGTAAATCAGTAAATATATCATTTTTCAAAACTGCATCCGCTGGATCCTCACTGCATTCAGGATTGCCAGTAATGCCACTCCCACATCTGCAAAAACGGCTTCCCACATCGTTGCCAGGCCCCCTGCTCCCAGGATCAGCACAATTGCTTTGACGCCAAAGGCAAGAATAATGTTCTGCCAGACGATCTTTTTTGTCTGCTTTCCAATGTTGATCGCCACCGGGATCCTGGAAGGTTTATCGTCCTGGATAACAATATCCGCTGTTTCAATGGTTGCATCGCTGCCCAGCCCTCCCATCGCGATCCCTACATCACTCAAGGCAATTACCGGGGCATCGTTTACACCATCACCGACAAACGCAACGCTTTCATTTCGGGCTTTTATTTCTTTTACCTTGTTTACCTTATCTTCCGGCAATAAATCTCCATGCGAATTATCGATTCCCAATTGTCCGGCAACGTATTTAACAACCGTACTTTTGTCACCACTCAACATCGTTGCTTTCACATTCATCTGGTGCAGCAGGTCAATGGTTTTCTGTGAATCTTCTTTGATGCTGTCGGCAATGGTAATGTATCCGACAAACTGACTGTCGTAAGCAATTGCGATCGTTGTGTACACAATATCCGAAGGATTGATACCATACCGGATATTGAATTTATTCATCAATTTGAAATTCCCGGCAAGCAATTCTTTCCCGTTGATGGTTGTTTTCAGTCCATGTCCTGCGATCTCTTCCGTATTTTCCAGCTGAACGGTTTTATCCAGCTCACCGACATACTCACGGACAGCCGTTGCGATCGGGTGTGTACTCTGGCTTTCCAGCACGTTGACCATCCGCAGGATCTCATCCCGGTCAAACTCAGGAGCAAATACCACCTCCTGCACCTTAAACACACCTTCAGTCATGGTTCCCGTCTTGTCCATCACCACGTTTTGAACAGAGGCGAGCACATCCAAGAAATTGCTTCCTTTTACCAGTATTCCGTTCCGGCTGGCAGCACCGATCCCTCCGAAATAACCCAGCGGGATGGAAATGACGAGTGCGCACGGACAGGAGATCACGAGGAAGATCAACGCCCGGTATAACCAATCATTGAACTGGTAATCATCCACAAAGAAATAAGGCAGGAAACAAATCCCGATTGCCAGAAACACCACGATCGGGGTATAGATCTTGGCAAATTTGCGGATGAACAGCTCTGTAGGTGCTTTCTGGGAAGTGGCGTTTTGTACGAGCTCCAGTATCTTGCTCAATTTGCTGTCCGTATATGCTGTCGTAACCCTGACCCGGCTCACTGTATTCAGGTTGATCATCCCGGCCAGTACTACATCGCCCTGGTTCTTCGTATCGGGCTTACTTTCTCCTGTTAAAGCTGCTGTATTGAACGAAGCAGAGGCAGAAATAAGCTCTCCGTCCAGTCCCAGCTTTTCTCCTGGTCTCAGCTGGATGATGTCACCGATCCGGGCTTCTTCCGCTTTTACGGTCTTCGCCTCGTCATTTTCGAGGATTGTCACTTCATCCGGACGCTGATCCAGCAGCGATTTGATGTTCCCTTTTGCACGGGAAACAGCGAGTGTCTGAAACACCTCACCCACTGCGTAAAACAGCATCACCGCAACTCCCTCCGGGTATTCCCCGATCGCAAAAGCTCCGACTGTTGCAATGGTCATCAGGAAAAATTCGGAGAACACATCACCTTTCCCGATACTTGTTACGGCATCTTTTATGACCGGGAATCCAACCGGGATATAGGCCACAACGTACCATAAAATACGTACCCATCCCGAAAACCAGCTTTGCGGAAGCCAATTGTCAAATGCAATGGCAATCATCAGCAATACAAAAGAAATAACCGCAGGCAAAAACAAACTGAACGTACCTGCTTCGCTATGGTCATGGCTGTGATCATGATCGTGCCCGTCATGATGATGGGAATGTTCTTCTGCCTTTGCGTATATCTTTTCTGATTGTGTACAGCATAGTTGTTGCCCGTTTTCGTCGTAAATGTGCTCGTGTGCCATGATGAATCTGTTTAATTTATTCCATGAATCTGATTCTGATGACACAAAAGTAGGAAGAAGAAAGGTGCAATACTATTGCAAAGTATGGAATTAATCACTGTTTCCGCTATGAGAATATCATTCCCGGGAAAGCAGCATTGCCAATCAATAAACGAATTTTCAGCCCGCTTCCTCTATGCAATTCTCACAAATTCCCTTCGCGAAAAAGCGGATCTCATCTATTCTGAATTTTCCCCTCACATCAGCCGGGATGACCACATCTTCCTTACAGGTCGTTTGCTTGCATATTTTGCAATAAAAATGCAGGTGCCAGTCCTTATGGGTATTTTCATCACAATCGTCGTGACAAAGCCTGTATTTGGTCGTATTTCCTTCCTGGATACCGTGAACGATCCCTTTTTCTTCAAATGTTTTAAGCGTCCGGTAAATGGTGATCCGGTCGGCGGAGTCAAAATGGTGCTCTATTTCAGATAAAGACAACGCAATCTCCTGTGTATTCAGGAAATCGTACACCAGGATCCGCATGCTGGTCGGCCTGGTATTTTTATCCATTAATTTGCCTTCCGTTTCTTTATTCATGGCCTGTTTTTTTTATAACAAAAAAGTCGCTCCCCTGTAGTTGGAACGACTTTTCAACGAAAAAATTATACGTTGTTTTTTGTAGAATGCAAATTACCTGGAAAGTTCTTCCTTAACAATAGCAGAGATGACTTTTCCGTCTGCTTTCCCTGCCAGTTTACCTGTAAGAACCCCCATTACTTTCCCCATATCAGATGGGGCAGATGCGCCGACAGATGCAATTGCGGACTTTACTTCAGCCCTGATTTCATCTTCGGTCAGCTGTTTTGGCATGTACTCTTCGATCACTTTTGCCTGGAACAGCTCTTCGTCTGCCAGGTCCTGTCTCCCCTGCTCTACATACAGATTGTATGTATCAATCCGTTGTTTGTACAATTTCAAAACGATTTTCGCAGCCGCTTCTTCCGTTACCTCACCGGAACCTCCCGAGGTCGCTTCCAGCAGCAGCTTTGATTTGATGTCGCGCAGCGCAGCCAGGCGTTCCTTTTCTTTGGCCAGCATTGCTGCTTTGATATCTGCGTTAATTTTATCTGTAAAACTCATGTTCTATCTATAAATTTCTTTCCCTTTGAAGGGAATGTTAAGCAAAAGGAAATCAGTCAACATTATCGTGTAAGAACGAATTTCCTCCTCTCAGGCGTGTTTCACCGTTTTCGTCCTTATCGACAGAGAACCTGGAAGAATTGGAATCCGAGCTGTAGTTACCTCCGTTCTCCACATTGATGTTACGACGGGTGTATGCAGGCTCTTTTTCAAACTGGATGATTCCATCCGCTTTTTTCAGGCGGGAAGTGAACTCATGAATGCGGTTCATTCGCTCCTGCTGCTTTCTCTGCTGCTCTTCCGGTGAAAGCACCTGCTTTGTTTCCTCAGCTGCTTCTATTTTCTGCTCCACTTCATCATCTTCCAGTGTATAGCGTTTTACTTCGCTTACAACAGGTGTTTCAACTTCTTCTACTTTATTTTCAGGAGCTGCCGGAGCAGTTTCATTCGCAATTTCCCAGTCAAAATTCATTGAGCTCTGTTCCACAACCTCGTCATCCAGGTTGACTTTCTTCACGGTATCAGCCGGAGCTGATGAAGATGAAGGATTCGACGGGAACGATGTCTTAGGGACAACCGGCTCTTCCGCTTTTTTGATAAAAGGCTCTTCCTGCTCTGCCGTGATTTCTTTTGCTCCGCCCCAAACATTCGATTCTGTCGGAGAAGTCAAAGGTGCTTTTATTTCTGCCTTTGGCTCATCTTCCAGAACAGTGCGTTGTTTTTCCGGGGCTTTTTCAAAACCCGTGATCGGCGAAGAAACAAAACCTGTCGCAATGACCGTTACACTCAACCTGTTGCCCAGAGAAGCATCGTAACCGTGTCCGAAAATAATCTCGGCCGTTGAACCTGCTTCATCCTGGATATAGTCTGTGATTTCTGCCATTTCATCCATTGTAATTTCAGCATCACCGTAAGTGATGTTCAGCAATACATAATTCGCGCCCCTGATGTCATTGTCATTCAACAACGGAGAAGACAAGGCCTGCTGAACAGCAAGCAGCGATCTGTTTTCTCCTTCAGCGCTCGCGCTACCCATAATCGCAACACCTGAATTACGCATTACGGTATTCACGTCGTTCAAATCCGTGTTGATGATACCTGTTACGGAAATCACCTCCGCAATTCCTTTTGCCGCGACAGTCAATACATCATCGGCCTGTGCGAATGCGTTTCCGATCGTCAGGTTTCCTGTGACTTCACGCAGACGTTCGTTGTTGATGATCAGCAACGCATCGACATTCTGGCGCATCGCGTCCAGTCCTTCCTCTGCCTGCTGACGGCGGCGACGTCCTTCAAAATTGAACGGTACAGTAACAATACCTACTGTAAGGATTCCAAGTTCTTTGGCAACGCCTGCAATTACCGGAGCGGCCCCTGTTCCGGTTCCACCTCCCATACCCGCAGTAACAAATACCATTTTTGTATTGTTGGCCAGCAATTCGCGGATTTCCTCAATGTTTTCAACAGCAGCATTTTTACCGATCTCAGGAATAGAACCTGCCCCTCTACCGTCCGTAAGGGATGGTCCCAGCTGGATTTTATAAGGTACCGGTGAAATGTCCAATGCCTGCTTATCCGTATTGCATACGATAAAGTCTACCCCGATAATCCCCTGATTATACATGTGATTTACGGCATTGCTACCTCCTCCTCCTACACCAATTACTTTGATGATTGACGAGTTTTCTTTTGGCAAATCAAATTCCATATTCTTTTCTTTTAGTTGTCTGTTGTTAAATTGTCTCTCATAGTTTTGGCTTCAAAAGAAATCAATCTTCTTCCATGAACCAGCTTTTTCCTTTTTCCACCAACGATTCAAAGAATCCTCCACGTCGTTTCGCAGATTGGCTTGCAACCCTGTCCGTGTCGGATTTTGCTTCTTTGACAAGACTTTTCCGGTCTAAATCATTGAAGCCTGTCAATACCAGTCCGATCCCCGTAGAATACATCGGGCTGGCCAATTTTTCCAGCTCATTCGTATTTGCCAGGTGCTCTGTCGGTAACCCGATGCGGGTATCCATTCCGGTAACGTATTCAAATAACTGTTTTACGTGCTTCAGCTGAGCACCTCCTCCGGTTACCACAATTCCTCCGATCAGCTTTTTCTTCAATCCTGAATTGATGATCTCGTAATCTACCAGCTCAATGATCTCCGTCATGCGTGCGCTGATGATTCCCGAAAGGTTCCTTACGGAAATCTCTTTCGGCTCACGTCCGCGAAGCCCCGGAATACAGACAATCTCATTTTCCTGGCTTTCGCTCGGCAATGCGGAACCGAATTTCACTTTCAGGCGCTCTGCCTGGTTGCGCATGATCATACACCCTTCCTTGATGTCTTCCGTAATGGAGTTACCACCAAACGGGATAATCGCTGTATGCTGGATAATTCCATCGTGAAAAATGGCAACATCCGTCGTACCACCTCCGATATCCACCAGCACCACGCCGGCTTCTTTCTCCTCAGCAGAAAGGACTGCTTCGGCAGACGCCATCGGCTCCAGGATCAGGTCTTTTACTTCCAGTCCCGCACGGGAAGCGCAGCGCATGATATTCGTACATGCCCCCACGTTTCCGGTAATGATATGGAAATTGGCTTCCAGCCTTACACCCGCGTGTCCGATCGGCTCCTTGATGCCCTGCTGGTTGTCAATGATGTATTGCTTTGGGATAACTTTGATGATCTGCTCCCCGGGAGGCATCAGCATCTTGTACATGTCATCTTCCAAAGCATCCAGGTCGAACTGGGAAATTTCGTTCTCAATATTGCTTCTGGTCAGCATTCCGCGGTGCTGCATGCTCTTGATATGCTGCCCGGCAACGCCAACGTACGCGTTCCGGATCTGCAGTTCGTATTCTCCGCTGATACTGGCCTGAGTCTGTTCAACAGCAGTTTTGATGGATTGGATCGTTTTTTCGATATTTTCAACAATACCACGCGCCACACCAAGAGACTCCGCTTGTCCCATGGCAAGAATCTCAATCTTCCCGTGCTCATTCCGAGTTCCTACGAAACAAGCTATTTTCGTAGTACCGATATCAAGTCCAACAACTACTTTTGACATATATTATTCTTTTTTCTTACAAACAATCTGTTTATCATACTTTAAAGAAATTTCACTGTATTTGTTCCATCCCTCGTACGGTATCGCTTCTTTGTAAAAGATCTTTAATTTTTCAAATTTTTCAGCTACCTCCTGGTCCGAAAACGCCGAACCGAAAATAATCTTCTGCCCTCCTACCAAAGGAATCAGAACAAAATCACCATTGTTTTCCCGGTGGATCTGCCCTATTAATGATTGCATTAGTGGATCATTGCAAACATAATTCGAAATTCGATACACATCATCGAGTTTCCGAATAGTTTTCAAAGAGTCATTGTTAATAATTTCGTTTACACTTTCCTGCCCCGGACCGTCGGGAATCATTCCGGTCACAACGAGTACGCGTGCGGTGTGCTCCGAAGAGCTGCTGATCGTATGTCCATCGGCATCAAGAAAATAGCTTTGTCCGGATGTATTGAAAATCCGGGCAATGGGCTTTCTCAATTCAATTTCAATGTCCCAGCTTCCATCCAGGTAGTTGTAAACCGCCACGTTTTTTACTTCTTCCATGCTCCGGATAAAATGCTCCACCTTTTCCGGATCCAGGTCTTTCACCCGTTGGTTGACAAAGATCAGGTTCTTACGCTCCAGACGTGATTTCAGCTCTTGTTCCGTCAGAAACGAATTTTCTCCATGTACGCTGATCTTCACGGACGGTGGCTTCAAAGGAAGGTTCTTCAGGGCATCCTGTGTGATGAAAAGCAACACAACAACAGCGATGCTGAAAGTTACCCAAAGTACTATTTTTATCCATTTATTCACTCCATCCTGTTTTTAGCCGATCAACAATCCGGTCGATGTCTCCCGCCCCGATCGTCAGGAATACCCCTTCTTTCTTCCCGGATAGGTACGAAACAACCTCATCGGGGGATAATACCTGCTTTTTCCCGGCAGTTATCTTTTCGAGCAGCGCATCGCTTGTAACACCTGCAATCGGCTCTTCCCTGGCAGGATATACCGGCATCAGTATCACTTCATCCAGGCGCGAAAGCTGCTCTGCAAATCCATCGAAAAAATCACGGGTGCGTGTAAACAGATGAGGCTGAAAAACACCCGTTACGTTTCTGCCCGGGTACATCAGGCGGATGGAACCGATCAAGGCTTTTATCTCGGTCGGATGATGTGCATAATCGTCGATATATATTAAATCCTGCGATTTTACAATGTATTCAAAACGGCGCTTTACTCCTCTGAAAGTTCGTAAACCTTCTCTGATTGTGTCTAAATCCAGTCCCAACTCATAGCACAAAGCAATACAACCAACTGCATTTTCCGCATTGTGCCAGCCGGGGATTCCCAGTTCAACATCTGTCATTCCTTCATAGGGCAGCGTAACGTTCATTAAAAAACGCTCATTTTCGTACCTGAGATCATATCCGTTAAAATCTGCTTCCGCATTTCCGACCGCATACGTGTATGTTGCTGCCGGAGTTGGAAGATTCAACCCATAACGCTGAATAACAATACCATTTTCAGGATGCAGGCCTGCGTACAACTCAAACCCTTCCCTGAAATGAGCCGCATCGCCGTAAATATCCAGGTGATCCGGATCGGCAGATGTAATAATGCTTGCAAACGGAGACAAACGAAGAAAAGAACGGTCAAATTCGTCTGCTTCGATCACGGTATATTCAGCCCCCGGATTCAAAACTAAATTTGAATTGAAATTGGCAGAAATCCCTCCTAAAAAAGCGGTACACTTGACTTCCGACTGGTCCAGGATGTGCGCCAGCATGGTGCTTGTCGTTGTTTTTCCGTGTGTACCTGCAACTCCAAGCCCTTTCGACGTTTGCGTGATCAACCCCAACACTTCGGAGCGTTTTACAATTTCAAATTCATTGAATTGAAAATGAAGTAATTCCCCCATATTTTTCGGAATGGCGGGTGTTATTACCACCAATGTTTTCGCCTTATCGCAATATGGCGATATGATACTTGAATTACGGTCTTCGTAATGCACATCAATTCCTTCGCTTTGCAGGGATGCAGTCAGAGGAGAAGGTGTTTTGTCATAGCCCGCCACATTCCACCCGAGGGATTTGAAATAACGGGCAAGCGCGGACATCCCGATACCACCTATTCCCAAGAAATAGATGTTTTCAAAAGCACTTAAACTGATATTTATTTTCCTGATGTCCATTCAATTTCAATCTTTTAGCTGTCTGATCAAAAATCATCCAATAATTCGTTGTTCTTTCTCATTCTTCTCGGAACAGGTATCCGAAGTTTTATAACCGAGAGGATCAACAGTGTGACTACACTGAGCAAGAATAAATAGAATCCTATTCCGGGTTTGGAATATTCTCCTGAAAAATCCTCGCTCCATGCCAGGCATGCAAAAACGAACAATAGTGAACAGGCGATCAATGAAAAGGCTTTCATGGCCAATGTATGCCGTACCAGCAAAAACACGAGTACAGGAATAAAGAAGACCAAAAAAAGAACATAGTCGGAATAATACCCCTTTCCCGAAGGATAATAACGAATCCCTTCTTCATAATAACCGTAATCCCTGTAATATTGATACGGGAACAACAAGCTGACCACATATATCACAAATGCGGTGACAGCAATGATTCGTATTATATTGATTCGTTTCGGCATATCGTTTAATCGATCATTCCTATTGTATCTCCAGCTTAACCACGCTCCTATTTTCGTATTTTCAAGATTTCCCCTACAATATCCTTTGTCGCGTTTGGCTTTCCTAATTGTGCAATGTTCTGTGATAATTTCGATTGTAATTCTTTATCATTAATTAATTTAATCGCTTCGTCAATCAATGTACTTTTTGCGTCAATATCTTTCACCAAAATTGCCGCCTGTCTGCTGACCAATGCCATCGCGTTGTGCGTCTGGTGATCTTCCGCCACGTTGGGAGAAGGAACCAGGATCGCGGGTTTTCGGACAAGACACAACTCAGATACGGAAATCGCACCTGCACGGGATACGATCACATCTGCCAGCGCATACGCCAGGTCCATCCGGGAAATGAATTGCGTCAGGTGAATTCCTTTCAAGTCTTTTCCTTTCAAACGGTTGGTCAATTCATCATAGTATAATTTACCGCACTGCCACAGCACCTGAATCCCCTGCTGCTGTAATTTTTCAATTCCCCCGGCCAGGGATTCATTCAGTGTTCTCGCACCAAGTGAACCTCCGATCACCAGGATAGCCGGCTTTGACGCATCCAACCCGTAAAATTCAAACGCTTCGCTCCGTTTTCCTTCAATCCGGGTCACTTCCAGCCGAACGGGATTTCCTGTTAAAACTATTTTCTCTTCCGGAAAGAATTTTTCCATCCCGTCATAAGCAACACATAACCGATCCGCTTTCTTTGCAAGCAGCATGTTTGTCTTTCCGGCAAAGGAATTCTGCTCCTGCACCAACGTCGGGATTCCGAGCATGGAAGCAGTTTTCAGCGTTGGCCCGGAAGCATATCCTCCGACTCCGATCACCACCTCAGGGCCGAATTCCCTGATCGTCTTTCTTGCCATCACCATGCTTTTAATGATCTTAAACGGTAAAGCAAGGTTTTTCAATGTCAGCTTTCGTTGCAAACCTACGATCGGCAACCCGATGATCCTGTACCCGGCCTGCGGAACTTTTTCCATTTCCATTTTACCTTCCGCACCAATGAACAGAATGTCAACCTGGGGAAATTGCCTTTTCAGCTCGTCTGCTATCGCGACAGCGGGAAAAATATGCCCCCCGGTCCCTCCGCCGGAAATGATTACTCGTTTCATTCTGCTTCGTTTATCAATTCGTTGTCATTACCTTCTTTCGTGGCAGCTTTTCTGCCTTTGTCCTGTTTTGCCGCAATGGACTGGATCATTCCGAGTGAAACACAGGTCATGATCATCGCAGACCCTCCCATTGCCAGCAGCGGCATGTTCTGCCCGGTGACAGGAAAAACTCCCGTGCATACCAGCATATTGACAGACGCCTGGGTGAGGATCAGCATCCCGATCCCGATGCATAGATACGTTTCAAATAAATGTTCGGATTTCAATCCTATCCGTATGACCCTGAACAGCAGGATCAGGTAGGCCAGTGCCAATATGAGCGCCGCAATGGAACCAAATTCCTCGACAAACGATGAATAATAAAAATCGGCATAGGCCTCGGGCAAAAATTCTTTCAGCTTCCCGTCTCCTACTCCCTGCCCGAATAATTTTCCATTGTAAATCGCCAGTTTGGCATTGACCGCCTGCGCATTGTCAACGACATTGCTCTCTGTATCCATCCGGTTCAGGATACGGTTTTCCCAGGTTGTATAACGGGGCAGGATGTTTAAATCGGGAAGCGCTTTGTGAATGAGCACAATGAGCAGCAATCCCCCGATGGCCGCTCCGAATATGGCAAGGAGACGTGAAAAAGGAAATTTTCCCAGAAAAAGCAGCGCTACGGAAAGCATAAAGACGATTCCCGCGGTTGAAAAATTGTCCTTCACGATCAGTCCGCAAACCAGCACGATCGGAGCAACGATCGGCAAAAAACCTTCTTTCCAGTCGAGGAACTGCGCCTTGCGTTTTACCAGCTGACGGGACAGATACATGATCAATGCGAGCTTTGCAAAATCAGATGCCTGGAAGGTCAAGCCGATGAACGGAACGCGGATCCACCGTTTTGCGTTGTTTACTTCATTGGGAAGAACAAGCGTCAGCAGCAGCAACCCGATCCCCAGTATAAAGGCGAATTTCGACACCTGGGAAAAATACCTGGGATCCTGCCGGTGCACCCAGAACATTGCCGTAAAGCTGATCAGGATATAGATGAAATGCTTGAACAGGTACTTAAACGGTGTCCCTCCCTCCACTTTAACAAGCACAGGAACAAAGCTGAAGACCGTAACAAGGGAAAATGCCATCATCAGCAATGTAATGATCCATATCACCCGGTCACCTTTGAGGTAATTTAAAAATCGCCTTACCGATATGGGATTAGATGTTATGATTGCTGCATTATCGGCCATGTCCATTATATTTGGTGAAGTTCAAGGTATGCTTTGAATGCATTTTCATAATGCTCGGCATCCGTTCCCGCATGACAAAACAAAATAACACCTCTTTTCAAACGCAATTCGTTCATCTTCTGAAACGCTGTTTCTACATCGTTTGTTGTAACAACATGAGGTACATCACGGAATTTATCTTCATCCAATGCTCCACCGGCATACGAAATGACCGCGTGGGCATTCCTCAATACAGCCGCATCAAACGATACGACCGCTGCCAGCAGCTCAGAAGATGCAAGCCAGATGACCGGGAAAGGAAATGAATGAATGGTAGAGGCAATCAGCTCTGTATGCGGATTTCCCCAGGAAAACACGTCCATTCCCCAGAGTTTCCCATGCGGGCGTATGGAGCCGTTAACCACATTTTCCAGCGCCTTTTTTCTGGCCTCCAGTAAATTATGATTTGTTTGTACCTGTTTCATAGTTTCTCTTTGTGCTTTTACATAGAAAGACAAACAAAATTAAGGTTTTAGGTTTTTTGATGGAAAGCAATGAAATTTGGTTATGAACAATGCAGTGATAATAACCGGTTGAGGCTCCTTACAGCCGAAATGCATGATCCGTACCCGGAGGGCTGAACGAATGTATTTTTTCCCTGTCTTCCTGCTAAAAAGTCGCTTCGCTCCTCCGGATCACAACTGGCGGCAGATCTCGGCCTGTAGTTCGTCAAATACAGGTTTGACAGTACTTTCGGGCAGGTTGCTGATCCGGATATACATCAGTCCATCGACGGCATCGTTGAATTTCGGATCGACGTTGAAGCCTATCACCCGGGCATTCTGCTTGATGTATTTTTTTGCAAGTACCGGCAGCCGCAAAGCAGGTTCCAGCTCGTCGATCAGCTTGTCAAATTTGTTCAGGTCCGCATCATTGTCTCCAAGAAAGAAATCCTTGTCTTCATCCCTGAGCCGGATCTTGAATTCGTTCTTCGCCCGGACGAACTGTGCCACGTATGGATCGTAGTAGTGCGATTTCATAAATTCCACCATCAGCGACTTTGAAAAATCGGAAAACCGGTTACTGATGCTTACACTCCCGATAATGTATTTATGCGAAGGATTCCGCAATGTAACATGGACAACTCCCCGCCACAATAAAAACAAAGGCATGGGTTTCTGCTGGTAGTCGGAAACGACAAACGCACGCCCCATTTCAATGCATTGAGAAAAGAACGGCCTGAATTCGGGTTCAAAATGAAACAGCTCGTTCATGTAAAATCCTTCTGTTCCGTATCGTTCGTATACTTTTTTGCCCAGTGCCATCCGGTAAGCGCCTACAATTCGTTCGGTATCAGTGTCCCACAGGAACAAATGGTTGTAATGCACGTCGTAACGGTCGAGGTCAATCTCCCGGTTCGTACCTTCTCCCACCTCACGGTAGGTCAGCTCCCGCAAACGCCCTATTTCCCTCAGGATGCCAGGAATTTCCTTCGCTTTGGCGAAATAGCACTCAAAATTATTACTGACAAACATCCGTTTTTTGTCCCTTGAACGCAGTTCATTCAATTCGGCAATTAATAAATTATGAGGTGTCTCCTCAACGACCGGTTTCGGTTTCCGGGACCTGCTGTTGATGTGGATCTGTTTCGGAATGTTGAGCTTCTTCATCAGCCGTTTTTTCTTCCCGGAATAATAGTTGGAAAGTGAATAGGTTTTCTTCCTCAGGAAAGCCGACAACGATTGTACATCTTCAAATTCCTCCTGCTGTTTGCATGAAACAGGCTTCCCGATGCGGATGCAGACCGGTTTCATACGTGTACGGACAGCTTCTTTTGGCAGCAATGCTGTCTGCAGGTTCGGATGCAATTTTGCCATCCTGTAGAAAAATTCGCTGTTTCTTGAATGAAAATACATCGGAACTACCGGAACATTGAGCTTTCGCACCAGCTTTATGGCCGACTTCTGCCATTCCCGGTCGTTGATCACACCATCTTTGTCTTTCCCGGAAACCTCACCCGCGGGAAACATTCCAAGACAACCGCCATCTTTGATGTGCGCGATCGCTTCCCGGATCCCTTTGCTGCTGCTGAACTTTTCTTTTCTTGTCTCAAACGGGTTCACAGCGATTACCATCGGTTCGAGCGGTTTGATCTTATGTAGTAAGAAGTTTCCCATTATTTTAAAATCCGGGCGGATCTTTGAGATAACATGCATCATCAGGATGCCATCCAGTGCGCCAAGCGGGTGATTGGATACAATGACAAACGGGCCTTCTTTGGGAATCCGCTTCAGATCCTCTTCGTACAGCTCAAAATCGATATTCAGATCGTCAATGACAAATTGCAGGAACTCAGTCGTATTCTTCTCAAACCCCCGGGCATAGATTTTATTTGCCTTCGCCAATCCGCTTATGTTCTTTACACTCCACGCGACCGGCATCCCCAGCAACCCCAGCTTGTTCAGCCTGGCAGCCCGGTAGATATCCCTGGTCTGAACTAATTGCATTCTACTCATATACAATTGATTATTACGATTCAAACTTTATTGAACGACACAAATGTAGATGGTTTGTAATTCCAAACTGTATGTTAACTGCATTCTTAAAATAGATTTAAAGACCCATTAACCAGAACCAAATCAAACAATTGATTATAAGCAAATTAAATCGCTTAACAAGAAATTAAAACACTGACTGGAAACCGGGTATGTAAAAATGGCCGGGGCTGTATCGTTCATCTGAAAGGTGTTTCGCTACTTTATTTCATTTTTCCTATTTTTGCAGATATCCATGTATAGCGTTCGATGAAAAAAATATTGCTAGTAGAAGATGAAGCACATGTTGCGTCTTTTATCAAAAAAGGCCTGGCAGAAGAAGGATATGATGTTTCTGTCGCCTTTGACGGCGATATTGGCTGGGACATGTTCAGGCAGAACCAGTTCGACCTGATCATCCTGGACATCATGCTCCCGGGGAAGAACGGAATCGAACTGTGCAAGCTGATCCGGGAAGTGAATACAACCATCCCCGTTCTGTTCCTGACCGCATTGGGGACTTCGGAAAACATCGTACTGGGATTGAACACCGGCGCGGATGACTATATTGTCAAACCCTTTAAGTTCATTGAGTTCCTGGCGAGGATAAAAACACTTTTGCGCAGAACGGAACTGTTCAGCGGAGAGCAGCCGGCAACCACCAACTCGCATACGCACCAGTTCCTGAACCTTACTGTGGATGACAATGCCAAGAAAGTCATGCGGGACGATACGGAGATCAATCTTACCAGTACGGAATACCGCTTGCTGATGTATTTCCTGGAAAATAAAAACATTGTTTTATCCCGGATGGATATCCTGGAAAATGTGTGGGGACTGAATTTCAACCTCGGGACAAACGTGGTAGATGTCTATGTGAACTACCTGAGAAAAAAGATCGATCAGAATTTTGAGCCTAAGCTGATTCATACCGTGATCGGAATGGGGTATATTATGAAGGAGAAATAAGACATGAAGAATAAAAGTAAAACCATCCTGCTGTTAATGAGTGTCTTTGTTTTACTGATCCTGCTGATTTCAATGATCGTGTATTTTTCCGTTTCCCGCCAGCTGGAGAAAGATTTTAACACCTTGCTGGAATTAAGGGCAAAATCCATTGCCAGCTGGACAATAGACCAGCAGGAATCGATCGGAACAGAGGCATCCGACAAGCTGTTCCACGAGCAGGACTTTTATTTTCCCGTCGATCAGAACTTAAAAACGGTGGCGGATTCCATCGGGGTAGATACCCGGTTTTTAAACGAAATAATCAAGAACAAGACCGCTTATTTTTCAAAAAACGGGATCAAATACATCGGAATCCTGCATAAGTCCCAGAAAGATGCCCAGAACTATGTTATCGTTGCCGGTGCGGAAAATTACCTGGAAGGAAACCTGAATCTTTTCCTGTTTCAGCTGCTGATCTATACATTCATCATCTCGCTGCTCCTGGCATTGTTCTTTTCATTCGTTTTATCCAGGTATCTTTTCAGCCCTATCGTAAAGATTACGGAACGGGTTAAGCAGATCAGCTCCGAAAACCTTCATTTGCGGCTTCCGACCAAAATTGTCAATGATGAAGTCAACGAGCTGGCCGACACATTCAACCAGATGCTGAACCGGATCGAAACGGCCTTTGAGATCCAGAACAATTTTGTGAGCAATGCTTCTCACGAGCTGAGAACCCCGCTCACGACCATTATCGGTGAAGCAGACCTCGCGCTGGCAAAAGAACGGACCACGGAAGAATACAAGGAAACGATCGCTGTTATCCTGGAAGAGGCGGAAAACCTCGACGGGAAAACCCGGGCTTTGCTGGCCCTGGCCCAGACGGGATTTAACGGAACGGTTCAGAAAGAGGATGTTCTCAGGATAGACCAGTTGGTGTGGGACACGAAAGAACTGGTTGAAAAGCTGGACAAGCGCCATTCGATTACCATCAATGTCTCTTTATTGCCCGAAAACCCGAAAAAGCTGAAAGTAAAAGGAAACTATCAGTTGTTGCAGCTGGCACTTTCCAACATCATCACCAACGCCAGCAAATACTCCAATTACCAGGAAGTCATCGTATCAATCGGAGCTTCCGACAAGGCGGTTTATATCCTTATCAACGATTCGGGCATCGGGATCCCGACAGAAGAGCTGAAATTCATCTACGATCCGTTCTTCCGGGCGTCCAATACAAAAACATACGAAGGTTTCGGAATCGGGCTGCCGCTCACCAGGAACATCATCGACCTGCACAAAGGCGAGATCTTCGTTCAATCTGCTGTAAACCAGGGAACCATCGTAAGAATCAATCTTCCGATTTGTCCTCAGCACTGATTTTCTAATCTCATTCTAATGTAATTTTAAGTGAATTCTAATCCCGTTCTTATTTCTCTCTAATCTGGCTGATTCATTTTTGCATCGTAAACAAAATAAACTTATACGCGATGCATAAAAATGTTTTAATACCTACGGATTTTCAAATGGATTCACTGAACATCATCAAAAAAGTGGTCCACGATCTGAAAGACGGAGAAACCGCAACAATCACACTGCTGCACGGTTATTACCTGACCGACAGCATTTCCGACCTGCTCTTTCACTCCAAGAAAGACATCCTGAACCAGATCGTTCCCCCCTCGTTCTATGAAGGTTGTGACTTATTAAAAAACAAGTACGCTTCACAGCTCAGCCAGGTAAAGATCGACCTGTTCCATGGATTGAACAAGAGGGCTTTTAAATCCTATATTTCCAGCAACCGGATTGACAATGTGTACATCCCGGTGGGATTGAACAACAGGAAAGCCACAAAACGCAGCTTCGACCTGGCACCTTACATCCACAAGTGCTGCGAAAACGTTTCACTCGTCCAGTTCACCGAAAAGCAGGAAGAAAATACGGAAAGTTTTTCGGAATTGTTCCTGAATACAGTTAAACTATCGTAAATCATGAGATTGAGTTATATTTTCATTTTCCTGACAATCTGCATTATCGGGTACTCATTTATGAGGATCAATATGAACAGTCCTGAGGATCTGATCACAGGAGACTGGAATGAATCTTCGTGGAAGTATGAGCGGGCAGCTTCACCCGAACAAAAGAAAAACGTCTGCAAGGATTCACTTTCCAGCACACTGAAAGGATACCTCGGAAAAGGATTGGTATTGCATGAACATGAAACGTGGTCTTTTCTCCCGAGCGGGAAATTGCACATCTCTTCCGCGAATAAAGAGCCTCAGGTCTTGCACTGGCGATTGAAAGGAAAAGGCGATATGCTGGTGATAAAAGATGAGAATAACAGACCATTGGAACATTACAAAATTACACACATCAGCAAAGACTCCCTGTCCCTGAGCTTTGAGCTGGACATCCAGGTAAAGGGGCTGGCGAGCATGACCTTCAAAAGATGCAATCATTAACAATCACTTTGCTCATTTATATTAATCATTCAAAATGCTTAGAAAATATAGTCAACACAGATCTTTGAACGACAACCTCAAGCTGGGAATCCTCACGGCGTTCGTAGCGGGAATGGTAAATGTCTCCTCACTTATCATCTTTTTCTCATTCACTTCGAATGTGACGGGATATTATGCCATCCTGGCTTCCGAGATCGTAAAAGGGAACATATACCAGGTACTGATCGTTCTGTCGTGGATCTTCCTGTTTTTCTTCGGCGGATTCGTTTCCAACCTGATCGTGATTTCTCTCAATAACAGAAACACGTACCTGGCACATTCACTGCCCATCGTCCTGGAAATCCTGTGCCTGATGTTCATCGGGATCTACGGCGATTTCTTTTACCAGGAAACACTCCGGGAAACAGAAGTCCTGGTGTCCGTCATGCTCTTTGCGATGGGACTCCAGAACGGGCTCACTGCAAGCATCTCGAATTTCTCGGTAAAGACAACACACCTTACAGGTGCAACCACTGACCTGGGGATCTTCTTTTCGATGTTCACCAAAAAACGTTTCCGAAACAACCAGGTGATCAAAGACAAGGCGAAACTGATCTTTTCGATCTTCATATCATATGTTGTCGGAGCAATCGTAGCAAGCTATTACTTCAACATCATAAAATTCAAGATCTTTTACATTGTCTGCTTTGTTCTTGTTATCGTGCTGCTGTATGATTTCTCAAAGATCCGTTACTTCAAATTCATTTTGAAAAGGCACCGGCAGGAACGGGAACTGAAGCGAATGGCGCGGAAAGAGCCGCAGCTGGCAGAGCATAACTAAAACCAGCCTTTCATTCTTTTTAACTAAACATGTGTTAATGATAAGTGATCCTCTGTTGAACGACGGAGGATTTTTTTATCTGACAAACATTTTATCGGGCTATGTTTTTTCTCCCGGCCTCTCCTCAAGGAGAGGAACAGCCGTTCCTGCAAGATGCAGCAGCGCAACAGAAACGGCCGAAACAATCCGCGTGGAATGAATGTTCCACACATGCATTTATCTAAAAAACTGTATCAATTCAGAAAGTAGCTGGTCAAAGCGCTCTTACCGCTTCTTTGAATAAGTTTCCTCTTTCTTCGTAGTTTTCAAACAGGTCGAAGGATGCGCAAGCCGGTGAGAGCAATACTGTTTCATCCTTTTTTGCCAGGCGGTAACCATAAGCCACAGCTTCCATTGCCGATCTCGCTTCAACGATCGTGTCCACCACTCCCGTAAATGCTTCAATGATCTTGGAATTGTCCACCCCCAGGCAGATGATTGCTTTTACACGGTCCCGCACCAATCCGGTTAGTTCAGAGTAGTCGTTTCCTTTGTCCACACCGCCAACGATCCATACAGTCGGCTTCTCCATGCTTTCCAAAGCAAACCAGGTTGAGTTCACGTTTGTCGCTTTTGAGTCGTTGATGAACTCTATTCCGTGCACTTTGGCAACGAATTCCAAACGGTGTTCAACGTTCACGAAGTCGGAAAGACTTTCGCGTACAGTTTCTTTTCGGATCTCCAGTAAACGGGATGCGATTCCGGAAGCTAACGAATTTTGTGCGTTGTGCTTCCCTTTTAAGGCTAATTCATGAATTGACATAGTGAATTGTTCTTTATTAGTTGTTATTGTTATTTGTTCGTCTTTTAAGTATCCTCCCTGCTCCAGTTCCCTGTTCAGTGAGAATGGCGCAAGTTGCGCCGCAACCGTACGCCGGGCCATCTCCTCTTCGATGATCTTGTCATCTGCATTGTAAATGAACCAATCGTACTGAGTCATGTTCTGCAAAATGCGGAACTTGCTGTCCACATAGTTTTGCAGCTGGTATTCATAGCGGTCCAGGTGATCCGGTGTGATGTTCGTCAAAATCGCGATATCGGCTTTGAAGTCAAACATCCCGTCCAGCTGGAAAGAGCTCAGCTCGATCACATACCAGTCAACTGATTCTTCCGCTACCTGCTTGGCAAAGCTCTGCCCCACGTTTCCGGCCAACCCTACCCTGATCCCTGCTTTTTTCAGGATGTGGTAAGTAAGCATGGTTGTAGTCGTTTTGCCGTTGCTTCCCGTGATACAAATCGTTTTTGCCGTATTGTAGTACCCTGCAAACTCAATTTCGGAGATCACCGGGATCTTTTTTTCCTTCAGTTTTTTTATGATCGGTGATTTATCCGGTATTCCCGGGGATTTCACCACGATCTCAGCATTTAAAACACGTTCTTCGGTGTGTTTTCCTTCTTCCCATTCAATCCCTCTTTCATCCAGTTCCTGCCGGAACGAATTCTTGATAGTCCCGTAATCAGATACGAACACATCCCACCCTTCTTTCTTCGCAAGAATGGCTGCTCCCACACCGGATTCACCGGCGCCCAGGACAACAATGTATTTCGTTCCGTACGGCTTCATCTTATCTCACTTTCAGGGTTACAATGGAGATCACTGCCAGCAAGACCGCAACGATCCAGAAGCGGGCAACGATCTTGGCTTCATGCATCCCCAGTTTCTGGTAATGGTGATGCAGTGGAGCCATCCTGAAGATCCGCCTTCCTTCCCCGAATTTCTTTTTGGTGTATTTGAAATAGCCGACCTGCATCATCACAGATAAATTCTCAATCAGGAACACACCGCACAATACCGGAATCAATAACTCTTTGCGGATAGCGATCGCGAAAACGGCAATGATCCCTCCCAATGCGAGACTCCCGGTATCTCCCATAAAAACCTGGGCAGGGTAAGAATTGTACCAGAGGAAACCGACGCATGCTCCGACAAATGCCGAAATGAAAATTACCATTTCTTCCGCGTGCGGGATGTACATTACATTCAGGTAGTCCGCGAATTTTACGTGTGAGCTCACGTACGCCAGGACCGCCAGGGCAATACCGATGATCGCTGACGTTCCCGTTGCCAGTCCGTCCAGTCCATCCGTCATGTTCGCTCCATTGGAAACGGCCGTCACAATAAAGATCACGATCGGGATGAAGATCAGCCAGCCATAAGGTGTGCTCCCGTTTTCTCCCAGCAGCCAGTTGTAATTGAATTCATTTCCTTTGATGAACGGAATGGTCGTGGTCATGTGATCCGCTTCTATCCACATCATACCGTCGCCTGCGTCTGCATGCATGTGCGTAACAACCCGCTCATCGGTCTGGATCTCGTAATCCGCAGAAACTTTCTTATGCACTTTTACATCATCGGAGAAATACAACATGCACCCGACGATCAACCCGACTCCAACCTGGCCTACAATCTTGAATCTGCCGGCAAGCCCTTCCTTGTTCTTCCTGAATACTTTGATGTAGTCGTCCAGAAAACCGATCGTTCCCAGCCAGATCGTTGCGATCAGCATCGTAATCACGTAGATGTTATCGAGCTTTGCGAACAATAATGTCGGGACAAAGATCGCGCTCAGAATGATGATCCCGCCCATTGTCGGGGTTCCTGACTTTTCAAGCTGTCCCTGCAGGCCCAGGTCACGAACCGTTTCACCGATCTGCTGCTTGCGCAATAAATTGATGATGCGTTTTCCGAAGATGATGGAAATGATCAGCGATGTAATCAACGCCATCGCAGCTCTGAAAGAAATGTAATCGAACAGTCCTGCTCCCGGGAAGTTCAGCTCGTCTAAGTAATTAAATAAATAGTACAACATAACTTTTTTAATTTTGAATGATGAATATTGAATACAGAATGCCCCATTCAATATTCATCATTCAGTATTAATTTTTCATTTGTTCAAACAATTCAAACGCTATCTGCCGGTCGTCAAAGTCGTGCTTCACGCCATTGATCTCCTGGTATTTTTCGTGCCCTTTCCCCGCAATCAGGATGATGTCCCCTTTTTCTGCCATGGAAATCGCTGTTTTGATCGCCTGCTTCCTGTCCACTACTGACAATGTTTTTTTAAAGTGATACCCAGGAACTCCGGCATTCATTTCTTCAATGATCTGGTTCGGGTCTTCCGAACGCGGATTATCGGAAGTAAGGATCACTTTGTCGCTCCATTCACAGGCGATCCGTGCCATTTCAGGACGTTTCGCCTTATCCCTGTCCCCGCCACATCCTACAATGGTGTAAAGTGTTTCGTTTTTTGTACGGATATTCGCGATCGTTTTCAACACGTTTTCCAACGCGTCCGGTGTATGCGCGTAGTCGATGATCGCCACCACTCCGCTTTCAGATACGAAATACTGGAACCGGCCTTCAACAGACTCCAAAGCGCTCAGTACCCGCAATACTTCGTCTTCGTCCTCTCCCAGCAGAATACTTACTGCGTAAGCCGTCAGAAGATTATACGCATTGAAATCACCAACCAGCCTTGACCACACCTCCTTTCCGTTGATGTTCAGCACCAATCCTGAAAACTGGTTTTCCAGCACCTTTACTTTGTAATCCGCAGGTGTTTTCATTGCATAGGTAACGATCTCCGCACGTGTGTTCTGCACCATCACCCGGCCGTTCTTATCATCAATGTTTGTCAGCGCAAAAGCAGCAGCCGGCAATTCATCAAAGAAGCGTTTTTTGACATCCAGGTATTCTTTGAATGTTTTGTGATAATCCAGGTGATCGTGTGTAATATTGGTAAATACGCCTCCGGCAAATTCCAGCCCGGCGATGCGGTACTGGTGAATGGCATGAGAACTCACTTCCATGAAGCAGAATTCACAGTTCGATTCCACCATCTCTGCCAGCAGCGCATTCAATGCGACAGGGTCCGGAGTGGTGTGCGTGGACGGAACCTCCATTTCCCCGATCTTGTTCACCACCGTTGACAACAAACCTGTTTTGTATCCCAGCCTGGAAAATAAATTGTACAATAACGTAGTGGTGGTGGTTTTCCCGTTCGTTCCCGTGATTCCCACTAATTTAAGCTGTCTGGAAGGCTCTCCGTAAAAATTTCCCGCAACGATTCCTGCCGCCTTGTGAGAATTGGGGGTAATAATCAGCGTTACTCCTTCCGGAACGGCAACTTCTTTTTCTGCAATAATGACCGTACAGCCCTGCTTGATCACTTGCGGGATGAAATCATGGCCGTCGAAACGGGTTCCGCTGACAGCAAAGAACAGGCTTCCCTCGCCTGCATTCCGGGAGTCAAGCGTCAATGAGCGGACAGAAACCTCTGCAGAGCCAATCACCTGCTTCAGGGAAATGCCGTAAATTATATCTCTCACTACTTTTTCCATCATCTCAAGGTTAAAACCACTGTGTTATCACTTACTTTCGTTCCTGCCGGAATGGATTGGGAAACAACCGCCCCGTAACCGTTCAGCTTTACCTTCATTCCTGTTTTTTCGATCAGGAATACAGCGTCTTTCGCTGTCATGCCTACTACATTCGGCACTGTTTTTTCTCCAATGTATCGTGGCTCCAGGTCAATGCTTTTCTCCTGCCTGGTCGTGCTCAGCCATTCCCCGTCGTTGTGAATGGTATGCGGAATGCGGAACGAGCGCAGCACTTTTTCCAGATCCACACTGTTCCCGTCCCTTGAAACAGGAGCTTCTTCCAGTCTTCTTTTCTTTTCGTTGATCGCTTCATGGTATTTCAGTGAGGAAGCATATACCTTGTTAGCGATCGCCGCGAATACCGTTCCCGATACACGCGCACCGTATATTTCAGATTTCGGCTCGGAGATCACCACAATGCAGGAGTACATCGGCTCGTCGGCAGGGAAATACCCGACAAAAGAAGCCTGGTATTTGTAGCTGCCCTTGTCGCCATACGTGTTATCCGCATTCAGGATACGTGCTGTTCCCGTTTTCCCGGCAGTGGTAAAATAGGACGACTTCAACGCCCTTCCTGTTCCGTTCGTCATCACACCTTCCAGGCACATCTTCAGGATGCGCAGTGTGGATTCCTTGCAGATCTGCTCACGCAACACGACCGGTTCGAATTTCTTAACGACTTCCTGTCCTCTTCTTACTTCTGTAACAAACTGGGGCTTCACATACTTGCCATTGTTCGCAACAGCATTGTAGAATGCCAGCGTTTGCATCGGGGTCTGCTGAACTTCGTATCCTACGGACATCCACGGCAGGGAAACTCCCGACCAGTTCGGATGTTTCGGATAATACATGGTCGGCTTTACCTCTCCTTTAATATCCAATCCGAGCGAATCCGCCAGCCCGAAGCTTCTCAGGCGGTTCACAAACGCTTCGCTGTTTCCTTTGTACGCGTTGTAAACGATCTTTGTAAACACGTTTGATGATTTCTCAAATGCCTGCTGGATGGTGATCTTTCCATACCCGCCGTCGTGGTCTTTCATCACCCTGTCAAAGAAATGGTATTCACCGGAAGCATTGACCTCATCGGTAATCTTCACTTTTCCATCTTCCAGCAATGCCATCAGAGAAGCCAGCTTGAACGTTGAGCCCGGCACTTCTTTTGTCCCGATCGCATGGTTGAAAATTTCGTAGTAATTTCCGTCATTCGCCTTTGTCAGCGATACCATTGCCTTCACAAACCCCGTCTTCACGTCCATTACGATCACAGAGCCATGCTTCGCTTCCTGGTTGCGCAACTGGCGTTCCAGTTCCGTATGTGCCACTTCCTGGATCTCCAGGTCGATCGAAGTGACCACATTTGCCCCTTCCACCGATTCACGGATGATCTGCCCTGTCTTTTTCCATCCGTTTCCGTACTTCTGCTCAATTTCCTCTCCGTATTCGCCTGCCAGGTAATCATTGAAAGCTCCTTCAATCCCTACTCTCAATTCTCCTACCCTTCCCTCTTTCGGGCGGTAATACCCCAGTGTTCTTTTCAGCAATTCTCCATGCGGACGTTTCCGGACAATGGTTTCTTCCGAGTCGATCAGTCCTCCTTTCAGCCTTCCTTTATTGAAAATCGGAAGCGAAGCCAATTGTTTCTTTTCTTCAATGGTTGCTTTGCGTCTGATCAGCAGGTAGCGTTTTTTCTGAGACCGTGCCGAGCGAATGTAGCGCTCCCACTCACTTGCCGAACGGGTCGGGTACATTTCCGACAATCCCTGCGCCAGCTCATTGATTCCTTCATCAAACAGCTTCTTATCTACCACTGTCGGATCCATGTGAATGTCATAAAAGGAAACAGAGGTGACCATCGGGTTGTAATTGGCATCCAGGATCTCTCCTCTCCGGGGAATGCGTTTCACAGTCCGGGTCGGCATTTTTTCCTGTACTCCGTCATTCGTAGTGAACACTTCCGTACGCCCCTCGAACTGAAGCATGACGGTTTTAACCACCACGACCGCCATAATGATAACAAACCCGAAGTAAATCAGGTAGGCACGCAGGTATATGGACTTGTTCTCTTTCATTTCACGTTAATCGTCCCGAAGGATCTCAATCTTTCTTTTCTTTAATTCGTATCACTTTGGTCGGGTTTACCGTTTCCTTCAACCCTCTGCTTTCCAGCTTCTCTACCAGCACCTGCCGGCGTGTATCTTCTTCCAGCTTCGCTTTTACTTCAATGTACTCTGCCGTTACCTCATCCAGCTCCTTTTGCGTACGTTCCACATCTTTGGAGAGCTGTTTTCCGTAATATCCTTTCCCTACGGTAACCAACAGCAGGAAAATGATAAAGAAGATGAAATTGAGGTTGTTCAGCACAAACTCCTTTGTCAAAAAATCTCCGTTCAGGATCTGCGTCAAAGCACGCGATGTTTTTCCACGATCGGCCGATGCCTTTTTTTTCGCAGACTTCCGTGGCTTTTCTTTCACCACTTCCGGTTCGGGCTTTTTTACAAATTCGTTATCCATTTTTTAATGCAAAGGTGCAAAGGGCGCAGAGTGTTATTTTTCAAGGATGTAGGTTGTTACCAAAAAATTATCGTGTGCTGCCGCTGTCGAGCTCACCATCCTGAATCCCTGATTTCTCCATTTAACAATCTCATTCCGAATCAGAATACTATTGTCTTCGATAACTTTTGGCATCGGTCCTTTTACCAATAGAGTCTGCTCCACCCTTCCGTCAGGAGTTACTGTAACAATCTCAGCATCCCCTATAAGCTTCACTTGGGTTTCCAGCGTACGAATAACAACCGTTTCCTGTGCTTTCACATCAGTAAAGATTATTGCTGTCAGAGCAATGATTGTGAGAGTTAATAATTTTAATTTTTTCATCTCTTTTGTTTTTATTTATAGTGAAAGTCACCTCCCCCGCCCCTCCTCAAGGAGGGGAGATAAATCTTCCCTTTTTAATCTTTTAACTTCCTTCTCTCTGCTATCCTCAACTTCGCACTCCGCGCTCTTGAGTTCCGCCGGCATTCTTCCTCTGATGGAACAACAGGGTGGCGCACCACCTCATCAAAAGGCTTCAGTACATTTCCGAAGAAATCTTTTTCGATCGCTCCATCCAGGTTACCGCGTTTCATATAGTTTTTCACTAAACGGTCTTCCAGGGAATGATAGGACATCACCACCAATCTCCCTCCTGTCTTAATGACATTCCCGGTCTGCAATAAAAAGCGTTCCAGCACATCCATTTCCTGATTCACTTCGATACGGATCGCCTGGAATACCTGGGCAAAAAACTTATGGTCTTTGAATTTCGGAGCACATTTCAGAAGTGCGTCCATCAGTTCCTGCGTTGTCTTTATCCTGCCGGATTCCCTCCTGGAAACGATGGTCTGCGCAATGTTGCGTGCATTTTTCAGTTCTCCGTAATTGCGGAAAATGCGGATCAATTCGGTTTCTTCGTACTCGTTCACAAGCTTTTCAGCTGTGAGCTCACCGTTCTGATTCATCCGCATATCCAGCGGAGCGTTCCCACGAATGGAAAACCCACGCTGCTCTTCGTCGAACTGGTGAGAAGAAACTCCCAGGTCAGCAAGGATGCCGTCCACTTCCTTAATCCCGAGCAATCGCAAATGATTCTGTAAAAAAGAGAAATTGGCCGCTACAAAGTGAAAATTAGGTGCGTCCCACGCATTGCGCTTAGCGTCCGGATCCTGATCAAAAACAATCAGCTGTCCCTTGGGGCTCAACCGTTCGAAAATCGCACGGGAATGCCCGCCTCCACCAAAGGTTACATCCACATAAACGCCATCAGGATTGATATTCAATCCTTCCAGGCATTCCTGAAGCATTACCGGAACATGATATGTTTTATTCGTCTCCGTCATTTAGATCTCCCATTACTTCATCCGCCAGATCAGCGAAATCCACCATGTTCTCTTCGATCAATGCGAAGTATTTGGCTTTATCCCAGATTTCAATGCGGTCATTGTAAGCAATGAGCATAACATCCTGTTTGATACCGACACGTTCCACATGGGTTGACGGGATCAGAATCCTGCCCGCGTTATCCAGTGAAACCTGTTTCGCTCCCTGGTGGAACAACCGGTAAAACATTCGGTTCTTCGGCTTGAACAAATTCATCTTTGACAACCTCTCGCTGATCTTTTCCCACTCTACAAGCGGGTACAGCGTGAGACAGTCTTCAAATCCCTTGTTCAGCATGAAATCATTCTGGGATACAGGAGGAAGCTGCTTCCGTAAACCTGCCGGAAACAAGAAACGCCCTTTCGCGTCCAACTTTACTTCATATTCTCCTACTAAGCCTGCCATGATGTAATAATGGGTAAAAATAAAGACTATTTACCACTTTTTACCACCAAAATAGTAATTGTTGATAACTATTAACGCAACAAAGGAATAAAAGTTTCATTAAATTATCAAAAAATACTGAAAAATAAAGCATTTTAACGATTTTTATAATAGTGGTAAAAAGTGGTAATTGTTGAAAAATCATTTCCAATATGGATGGCTTATCCGGAATTTATATCCAGTCCGTTTTTATTGACAGGCAATAAAAAAGGCGGCCCGAAAGCCACCTCTACCTTACAAAAAAAGAAATCAACAGGATGATCCCGTTCAGCCGGAATGCCTGAATTTTTCAGGAGGAATGCCGTATTTCCGCTTGAACGCCTTTATAAAACTCTGCACAAATTCATAACTGCAGTAAGCCGCGATTTCATTCACCGACTGATCGGTATTCAGAAGCAACCGTTTTGCCTCCTGCATACGCAGCTCATAGAGATAGTTGTATACCGTAGTTTTGAAAATCTCCTTAAATCCTCTTTTCAGCTTGAAGTCATTTAACCCGACTCTGTGCGCCAGCTCAATAACAGAAATTGAGGCAGAAATACTATTATCGAGGATCGTTTTTGCCAGATGGATCTTATCCACATCATATTCCCTGACATATTTCAGGTCTTCCTTCCTGCTCAGCAATTCGTATTGCTCCAATTGCAGCATCAGCAATTTCAATACTTTCGCCTCCAAAAACATCTTCTTCAAAACTCCGGTCCTTTTACAGGTGATCAGCTCTTCAATAACAGAACGCATTTCCGGAGTAACCCGCATCCCTTCCTTTACCAGGACCCTCATGTGCTTACCAGCATTTTCCCCCTGGTTAAAACCGGAAAAATCACCCTCCATGAACCGGCTGAAGAATTCCGGGGAAAACGAAAGATAAAACGACCTGTCGGAAAAACCGGCCGCATTCATTTTCAGGCAACCCACATCATTCAATACAACAATCGTATGAGCTCCACCACCAACCGATAAACGTCCGGATCCGCATTTGACCTCCACCCGGCTTTCTTCAGAAAGAGAAAACACCGAATGAACAACAGGAGAATGAATTCCGGGAACAACAAGCACGCCTTTCCCCGGTTTCAACTCACAAAAACTAAAACGCTCCGATTCAAAAAAAGTGTTTTTCTTCTCTTCAAAACCCGCACCAAGGAGCGACCGGACACCCAATCCCTTTCCTTCAATATCTTCTCGTCTCATTTCCAAAAACCTAACCACACCTCAGCAGAATAATCCGCAAATGCTAACTATGCATCCGTTTTAAACCATCCGATAAAGAATCAACAGCAATAATTTTGCACAAATTTAATTTATTTAGACTTAATATAAATTAACAGACGCGTATTTTTTAATTATTTAATCCAATCAGTATGATGAAAACGTACACAACCATCCTGTCAAAACAAATAACCGCACGTATTGCCGTATTTGTTCTGACAGTAATTGCTCCTTTTATCAGTGCAAAGGGACAAACTTACTGTTCACCGTCATGGGAGTACAACGCTGACGGCAACATGATCACACAGGTTATTTTTGGCGACATCAACCAAACATCTCCATTTACCTCAGGAACCACACCTGATTATGAAGATTTTACCGCTCAGTCTACCACTGTGGAAACCGGGAATACCTACCCGATCTCTGTAAAAGGGCCATCAAGCACCTTTCCGAGTGATGTGGTGGTGTTCATTGACTTCAACCAGAACGGGTCGTTTGATGACGCGGGAGAAAGTTTCTACATCGGGAGGCTTGCAAGTGCCAACCCTGCCAATGCGCATACCATTACAGGAGACATCGTTATTCCGGCAAACGCAGTGAGCGGGGCAACAAGAATGCGGGTATTGAAAAACACAAACATCGCCGCATACAGTGACCCGAATGCTGCCAGCTCCATTACAGGCGCGTGCGGTTCATACCGTTCCGGACAGACAGAAGACTACACAGTGACCATCTCGTCATCAACGCCAACCGCCCCTGTTTACTGCACACCGAGCTATACCGGCTGGGCCATCAACGAACCTGCAGAGCCAATCACACTGGTTCAGCTTGGAGTAGCGGAAGGTGCTCCCGGAGCAATCAACAATTCTTCCGTAAATGAAGTTTCAACAACAACGCCGAGACATGAAGACTTTTCCAGCATTTCAATGGATGTTGTAAGGGGAGAATCGTACACACTGCTGGTAAAGGCGAACACAAACGGTAACAACACCAACTACATTACGGTCTATTTTGACTGGAACGGAGACGGAACCTTTTCCAATGCAACTCCCGCAGATGCGGCGGCACAGCAACAGCTGACCAATCAGCCGGAAAAACACCAGCATACAACTGCAATTATCAACAGTGATGGTGCGGATGAGCAGCAAATGATCCACACGGTGACCATTCCCACAGATGCCTTTGTCGGCCCTATCGGGATGCGTATTGTAAAAAACATAAACGCGCCTTCCAACTCTCCGTGTACCAATCCTTTCTTTCCACGGGGACAGGTAGAGGATTATACACTGAACATCACCGAATCAAGTTCTGTTCACGAAGTTGAAGTCACTACGGAAAACAATGTTCCTGCAACAATCACAACTGCAAACGGCACGCTGCAGTTGATCGCTACAGTTTTACCTGTTGCAACAGCGCCACAGGATGTAACATGGAGCATTGAAAGCGGAACAGCCGCTTCTGTAGACCAGAACGGGTTGGTTACTGCCATCGCAAACGGAAGTGTGACCGTAAGAGCGACATCTGACGAGGACAATACCAAATACGACGAAATTGTCGTTACAGTAAACATCCCTCAAACACCTGCCACGGTTCCTTTTACAGATGACTTCGAAACAAATTCAGACTGGACGTTCGTGAACCAGGAAAACAGAACAACAAAATGGGTGATCGGGAATGCAGTCAGCAATGGCGGCACTCAGTCCCTGTATGTTTCAAATGATGACGGAGCAACCTTATCCGCAGACCTGAGCATTGTACAAACAGTACACGCATACCGCGATATCATTATTCCACAGGGAGCAACAATCGCAGAATTGTCCTTTGACTGGAGGTCGCAAGGTGATTTTTACGATGGCGGATGGGGATACGATGCATACAACTATATGCAGGTACATATCACTCCTGCCAACTACACACCGACAGGAGGAAACTTTGTTTCAGGCGGAGTCAAGATCGCGGGGAATGATCAGAATGGTGATTTCCTCAACCAGAATGCGTTCATTACTTATACGAATACCAATTTTGACATTTCTTCATTTGCCGGGCAAACCATCCGCGTAATCTTCACATGGAGAAACATCAACGGATCAAACGGCTTACCTGCTGCGATCGACAATTTCTCACTGACCATCCCGGGAACAGGAGAACCAGAAGAGCTGACTGTAGTTGTCACTACCGAAAACAACGTACCGGCAGAGATTACTACTGCGAACGGAACCTTGCAGCTAGTTGCGACAGTGACCAACGAAATTTCAAGCCAGGATGTGATCTGGACCGTTCAGAGCGGAGGAGCTGTTGTTTCTGTTGACGCGAACGGACTGGTAACGGCTTTGGCAAACGGAACTGCGGTTGTACGGGCTACATCCGTGGAAGATTATAACAAATCCGATGAAATTGAAATCACAGTCAGCTTCCCCGTTGTTGTTGAAGTAGACGAGGTCATTGTATCTGTACTGAATGACGCAGCGCCGGTAATCACTACTGCGAACGGGACTTTACAATTGATCGCAACCGTGAATCCTTCCACTGTAAGCCAGGATGTGACCTGGAGTGTTGAAAGCGGAAGCACCGTCGTTTCCGTTGATGCGAACGGGCTGGTATCTGCCCTGGCAAACGGAACTGCGATCGTAAGGGCAACTTCCGTTGAGGACAACACCAAATACGATGAGATCGAAATTACAGTGAACATTTCGTCTGTAGGGTTGGAAACACTGGAAAACAATATCCTTGTTTATCCCAACCCTGCGACCGATCTTGTAACGGTTTCATTCGGACAGAACGCAGCTTCAGCAACCGTGCAGGTGATTGACCAGATCGGGAAGCAGGTCTTTTCCGGCAACTATTCAAATACAGCATCTGTCAGCATTGATTTCTCCGGTTTTTCAGCGGGAATCTACCAGCTGAACGTTCAAACCGATACGTTTACGATCACCGACAAGATCCTTAAAAAATAAATAAAAACCATTCTGAAAACTAACGCAACACCGGGCATCAAAACTTGGTGTTGCGTTTTTTATGCTGCCACTGTGAAAACCTGCTCTTTATTTTTTAATTGTTTCATTAAACCAAATCAACATGAGTAAGATCAATCTCAAAACGTGGATGATAACAGTCCTGCTGTCACTGTTCTCCTCCGCTTTTGCGCAGACTGTACAGTTCTACGGTTTTTCGCAATCCCAGGGAGTGTATGAAGAACTTCAGTCCCCTGTCAACATCATTACAGCAACAGACGTCAACCTTGAGAACACCCGTTACCAGGTCAACCTGCCGTTTGATTTCCCTTTTAACAACCAGGACCATACCTCATTGTATGTGCACAGCTCCGGTTTTGTAAGCTTCGGCGCAACTGCTCCATACGGAAGCACGCCGATCAGCAACAGTGTTACCACCTTCGACGGAGCGATCTCTGCCCTGGGAGCCTACCTGACAGGAAGGTATAACAGCACAGAGAATATCGCTGCAACAATCAGCTATGAAACAACCGGAACAGCTCCCAACCGTGAATTTGTGATCCAATGGAAAAATTTCGGCTATTTCGAATACTCGCAGTCACTGGTCAATACGTATGACCTGAATTTCCAGATCAGGTTGAAGGAAAACGGGGAAATCAACTTTGTATATGACCTCTCCTCCACGGGAAACCCTTCTTCTTTTAATGCACAGATCGGATTAAGGGGTGCCACTACAGCCGATTTCCACAACCGCTACGCGCAAGGGACCACCACTTACAACCTGGCAAGCACAACAAGAGGCGGATCAAACACCTCTGTTACTTACATCTACAACAACCAGCTTCCGGCATCCGGGCTCACCTTTACATGGGCTCCTCCTGCCGAATGCATCGCACCAACCGACCAGCCAACCAACCTGACAGCCACAAAGGATGGCATCATTACTACAGTGAGCTATACTGCTGCGCAAGCTGACAGGTACCTGGTTTTAAGAACACCGGAAGGAGTGGCTCACAATGCTCCGCAAAACGGAACGAATTACGCAAAAGGGAACGGAACGGTTAACACGGAACTGAACGCGCATGTAAGCCATATTACCGAAGCTACCTCGTTCATTGAAAACGCTACCAACTCCGGCATACAAGGAAATACGGCATACACATACACTGTTTACGCAGTCAATTCATCCTGTCTGAACGGACCTTTGTACAATCTTATTAATCCGCTGACAGCAGATGTTGTGACGTGTCCTGCGCCCATCAACACAATTAACGTAACCAGTGCAGATGCCTCCTCTTTCGGAATCAGCTGGGTACCAAACAACGGCTCGGCGCTTGAGTTGAGCTATGTCATCGAAGTGGCAACGGACAACCAGTTCACCTCTCCGGTACAAGGGTCACCTTTCACTACCGCGAACACCAGCTATACGATCGATCAATTAACACCTTCAACGACTTATTATTACAGGATCAAGGCAGTCACAAGCTGCGGGGAAAGCATTCTTTCATCTGTGAAGACCATTGCAACAGCCTGTATTCCTGTCACAGAGCTGAATGAGGATTTCAACGGCTCAACATCCCTTCCTGCATGCTGGAGCTCTGTTATCCGGAACGTTTCATCTTCCACAGTCAGCATCACCGGAACCGGAGGAGTCGGCGGGACAAACGGAGTGAACTTGTACGGCAATACGAATATGGATAATGCCACTGCCGACCTGATCCTGGTAACTCCGAACCTGAGCAACATCAGCTCCGGCCTCTACAGGGTAAAATTTGACGCTAAAAAAGGAAGCGCTGCTGACATTAAACTGGTTGTCGGAACGCTGGACAACAACACCGCATCAGCGGTATTCACTCCTAAAGGAGGAGCGTTAGAGCTGACCACTGAATTCCAGACCTATTATGTTTATTTTACAGACTACCAGGGAACGGATGCATACATCGGGTTCAAAAGAAAAGGTACTTCTACTTATACCAACCTGTTCATCGACAATGTTGTGTGGGAACCTGCTCCTGCCTGCGCTGAAGTTTCAGGATTAACCGCAACCAACCTCACGATCAGCACCGCAACACTTTCATGGTCCGGCGCAGGAGCTTCCTACGATATAGAATTCGGATTGAGCGGATTTACTCCTGAGGGAATTCCAGGTGAAAACCTTTCCGGGGTAACCAACAACCAATTGATCTCAGGATTAGCCGACGCGACTTCCTACCAGTATTACGTCCGTCAAAACTGCACCTCAACCGGAGACGGTTTCGGGCCATGGGCCGGTCCTTTCACATTTACAACCGCGACAAAAGGACACATCGGGTCTCAGGGAACAATCACCAGCACCTCTTTCCCGATCGAATCCAATTACAATTTTAACTATTCCCAGCAGATCTACCTTGCAAGTGAGCTTCAGGCCGTACTGGAACCCGGAGAAACGCTTATCACTAAAATACGGTTCAAGCAAGCCCTGCTGGCAACTTACCCGGAACGATACAACAACTGGACTGTGTACCTGGGCAACACTGACCTGGCCGGCTTCGGTACGGCAACCAGCTGGATCCCTGTCAATGAACTGGCACAGTCATTCCAGGGTGAATTGACGTTTGCAGCAAACACATGGTTTGACATTGAGCTGGATACACCTTTCCAGTGGGACGGTACAAGCAACCTGGTGGTGGCAGTGCATGAAGAAGTCGCCGGGTACAGCAATTCCTCATTTGCAGCGTATGCAGCCGAAGGGTCAAACAGGGGAATCCTCTACCGAGAGGATACGAACAGCCCGGATCCGTCAAACCCTCCGGGCGCGTACACAAGAAATTCAAACATCGCACAGATCCAGATCGTAGCGGAAGCAGCAGAAGCGGTTGTTGACGCAGTTGAAATTACGGTGGAAAACAATGCCGCTCCTGAAATCACAACAATCGGAGGAACGCTTCAGCTGGAAGCAGCAATAACACCTTCCACTTCCAGCCAGGAAGTAACCTGGACTGTTGAAAATGGAAATGCATTCGTTTCGGTTGACGCAAACGGACTGGTGACAGGCCTGGCGAACGGGGCTGCTACCGTAAGGGCAACTTCCGTGGAGGACATTACAAAATACGATGAAATCATCATTACAGTCAACGCGGATTCAGACGATTACTGCGCTGTTTCCGTGGAATACAATGTAGAGCCGATCACATTGGTTGATTTCTCGGACCTGAACAACCCCAGCTCTGCAGTCGTTGACGGAACTCCTGCCTATGAAGATTTCACGTCCATGACCGCGCATGTGGAACAGGATGAAACATATACCATCACTGTGAAAGGAAATACAAACGGGAACTTCGAGCATGACATCCGGGTATTCATTGACTGGAACCAGGACCTTGAATTCAACATGGCGACCGAATTCTATACCGTTTCCCTGTTGCCATCCACAGGCGAAGATGCAGTCGAAGCAACCATCGACATCACAGTTCCGGCAGATGCCTTGCCGGGCAACACACGTCTGAGAATCATCAAAGACATGTGGAATGTGTACGAAGAAGGTGAGTTTGACGCCTGTACGGACGCTTATTACGGACAAGTCGAAGATTATACCGTAAACGTATCGGGAGCAATCGAAGTTACCAGCGTTAACATCACTACAGAGAACAACGTGACGCCTGAAATCACAGTCGAAAACGGAACCTTGCAGCTGGAAGCTACCGTAAATCCTCTAACTGTCAGCCAGGACGTAACATGGACCATTGAAAGTGGAAGCACAGTTGTATCCATTGATCAGAACGGGCTGGTGACTGCGTTGGCAAACGGAACAGCGATCGTAAGGGCAACTTCCGTTGAGGACAATACGAAGTATGACGAAATCGAAATTACCGTCAACATTGATTTTGTCGGGCTGGAAACATTAGAAAACAGCATTTCCGTTTATCCGAACCCGGTTGCTGAATTTGTAACGGTTTCCCTGAACAGGGAATTTGCTTCGGTTACTATTCAACTGGTTGATATTTCCGGTAAACAGGTACTGGAAGCGGCTTACTCCAATACGGATTCGATCCAGATCGATTGTTCTGCATTCATTCCCGGAGCTTACCAGTTAATCATCCGGACAGAAGCGTATTCAGTCATTAAAAAGATTCACAAGCAATAAACTTTCTCATAAATGAATTGTGGATGCAAAAACCGGGTGTCAGCTGAGCTGACACCCGGTTTTTGTTTTCAGGTGAAATCCTGTCCCAATTTTATTTCATGTATATTTGCGACAGACAAGATCATTCGTGAAGCGCATTCTTTTCATTCAAACCGCATTTTTGGGAGACGTCATCCTGGCAACCGCAGCTATCGCGGAAGCCAAGCGCCTGTTTCCGGGCGCGGCAATAGATGTTGTCGTAAAAAAGGGAAACGAATCGCTGCTGGAAAATAACCCTGCGGTCAATAACACATACACGTTCGATAAAAAAAAAGGGAAATTCCGGGAAATTATCCGGCTCAGAAAAGCATTCCACCTGCACCGCTACGACATTGTCTTTAATTTTCACCGGTTCGGAAGCTCGGGAATACTGACGGTATTATCCGGTGCGAAAAAAAAGTACGGTTTTAAGAAGAATCCTTTTTCATTCCTGTTCACCAAACGATTTGACCACGAAATCGGAAACGGGACACACGAAGTGGAACGGAACCTCCAAATGCTGAAAGAATTCGGAGCGCAGCCGATTGCCCGGCCTGAGTTGTATCCCTCGGAACAATCATGGGAAAAGACCAGACCCTTTAAATCACATTCTTATTACTGCCTTGCACCCGCTTCCGTCTGGTTCACCAAACAGCTCCCCGAACATAAATGGGTTGAATTGATTCACCGGCTGGGAACCAGCTACTCCATTTACCTGCTCGGAGCGCCGGCAGATCATGTATTGTGTGAACGGATTAAGGAGAATTCCGGTCAGAAAAATGTGGTGAACCTGTCAGGCCAGCTGAACTTGCTGGATTCCGCCGCTCTGATGAAAGACGCGGTCCGCAATTTCGTGAACGATTCGGGGCCGCTGCACATTGCGTCTGCCATGAATGCCTCGGTAACCGCTTTCTTTTGCTCAACGATCCCTGAGTTCGGCTTCGGGCCATTGTCAGACGACAGTGAAGTACTGGAAGTAACCGGGTTGGATTGCAGACCCTGCGGATTGCATGGCCACCAGGCCTGTCCGCTGGGGCATTTTAAATGTGGGGAAATCCGTTTAAGGTCCATCTCCCCACACCTTTCATAACCAGCGTAGTAATTTCTTATAGTTTGTCCAATGCCTGTTTTATATCGGCAATAATATCTTCGTAATATTCCACACCGACGGAAACACGGATCAGCTTTTCACTGATTGACATCGCGTTTTTGATGTCCTGGGGAACATCCGCATGGGTCATGCTGTAAGGATGCTCTGCCAGGCTTTCCGTTCCGCCCAGGCTCACCGCCAGCTTGATAAGCTGTAAATTATCCAGGAAAGCAAATGCTTCTTTTTCTCCTCCTTTCACATCAAAAGCGATCATCGCACCACTGGAAAGGTATTGCTTCCTGTAGATCTCCTTTTCACGCTCCGTACCTGTTTCCCCGATAAATCCAAGAAAGTAGACCTTCTCCACTTTGGGGTGGTTTCTCAGGAAACGGGCAACCTCCACCGCGTTTCTTGCCTGCTGCTCCATTCTCACTTTCAGCGTCTCCAGGCTTCTCATAAGCATCCACCCTGTAAACGGTGCCGCCATGTTCCCCATGAAGGTCCGCAGCCCTTTTACACGCGCGATGTGTTCTTTGCTTCCCAGGCATGCCCCGGCGATCACATCCGAATGGCCGCCGATGTATTTCGTAGCGGAATAGAGGACAAGATCCGCTCCATGCTTCAGCGGATGCTGCCAGATCGGCCCCATGTAGGTGTTGTCCACTGAAAGGATCACTTCTTTTCCTGCGACAGCACATTCACGTTTGATCTCAGCGCACATTTCAATATCAATCAAAGCGTTTGTCGGGTTGGCCGGTGTTTCAATGTGGATCATCGCCAGCTTATCCGCTCTCCCCGACTGCCGGATCTTCTCAACGATCTCTTCCTTTGAGTCTTCGGGGCTGAAGCCCACCGATTGAATGTCCAGCTTCTTCAGGAAATTGTTGATGAAGTGATCCGTACCTCCGTAAACCGGGCGGGAATACAACAACAGGTCACCCGGCTGCATGAATTCCATCATTGCCGTTGCGATCGCAGACATGCCGCTTTCAAAAATAGCGCAGTCTTCCGCTTTGTCCCACAAACACAACCGATTCTCCAGGATCTCCAGGTCAGGATTATTCAGGCGGCTGTAGATCAATCCCAGCTCTTCTCCCTGCTCCGCTTCACTCAACCCATACGCAACCTCAAAAAAACGCTTTCCCTCCATTGCCGAATTGAACACAAACGTGGATGTCTGGAAAATAGGACACTTCAACGATCCTTCTGATAATTTTGGTTTATACCCGTAAGTCATCATCAAACTTTCGGGGCGCATCTTTGTATAATCCATGTTAATCTTATTTTCTTTTATTTCAATTAAATTTAGACAATTAAACTACTCATTCCAACATAAAAGAATATTTAACCAGATAACATCTATTTTTTAGTTATTTTTACTTAATAAATCGGTTTATCGGAATGGAAAAAGAATTTTTATCGGACAGCTTTCAGATAGATGAGACAGATCACAGGATCCTTGAATTGCTGAAACAGAATGCGAAGCTGGGCACAAAGGAGATCGCTTCACAGGTTGGGTTGACGATCACGCCGACCTACGAACGCATCCGGAGACTGGAAAAGCGCGGAATCATCAAATCCTACATCGCCGTCATCGACAAAAAGAAACAAGGATATACACTGAATGTATTGTGCAACGTGCAGCTGAAATCCCATGCCGCCGATTACCTGGAAGAATTCGAGCACGCCATCGTGCAGCTGGAAGAGGTGACGGACTGTTACCACATTGCGGGAAATTTTGACTACCTGCTCAAAATCAGCATCCGTGACATGGACAGCTATGCGGTGTTCGTAAAAGAAAAACTGGCAGTCATCCCCCACATTGCCACGGTGCAAAGCTCATTTGTGATGCGGACGCTTAAAGAAGAGTATTGAAGCAGGGTTTTAAGATCAACGTTTCGTAATTTAAAAATTAACCATTCTTTTTAACATTTGCCATAAACGTATATACCAACAGCTGACCGTTACTTAATCGAAATACAATCTTTTTTTTCGTTTCTCCAACATCATCCTTGGGGTCGTACACAATAGAAACTATTGCTGTGGATGTTGCTTGTATTTCTTTCGATGTCATTTTTATATCTGTGCATCCGCAAGATCCCTGAAAATCTTCAATGCTTATTTTATCATTGGAGGGGTTTTGAAATTGAATTTCCAATTCAACAAGTTTATTATTCGGAATTTCACCTAACTGTTTCTCCTCTATTAATAAATTTACCATCTGTCCCTCTGACTTATTAATCATATTTGTCCGGTTACAAGCCAGTAAACAGATTAACAGAATGAATGTATATTTAATTTTCATATATCAATTTTCTTAATAATAAATAGGTGGTTTCCTCATAATTGACTTTTGTATCCTGCTCAAAACCATCACACCTTCTGACAAATCTTCCACTCTTATCAAAGATAAATTCAGACGGAGCGCCAAAAACCTGGAGTATTTCACTCAGCTTGTTTTCCGAATCGTGATATGTTTCTGCATAATCGAAAAAATAGCTGGTATCAAAAATTTGTTTATCCTCAAATGCATGTATTTCAATCACCTTAAAAGGTGTGTTTTTAAAATCAGACGCGATCTTTTCCAAGCTTTTCTTTTTTCTTCTGCATGGAGCACAATTCCGGAAACTAAAATTAATCAGGTAAACAGTATCAGGATTTAAAGTAAGTTGTTTTCCGTCATGTCCAACCAATTCTGAATCCCCTAAATTTATTGTCTCAATAGTGATATCGCTCTCTGTTAAATACCGAGGTGTAGAGTGGTAATGATACGCAACACTAAACAAAGTAATCACAACGACCAAACTGGCAAACGATAAATAATATTTTCTGCGCTTAAGAAAGCCGCCCGCCACACAAGCAGTAACCATCAGTCCTTCCTGAAAAAAGTGCGTTATATAATAGGAGTTGTCCGATACAAGCATAATGACCATAAACAGAAGCATGGCTGTAACACCAACCATTCCTTTTGTCAGACCAAACATATAACCGTGTAGAAGAAATAAGACAGCATATAACAAGAAGTTATAAAAAATCGAATAACCCAACACTAACCATTGAGCTAAAACTACGAAAATCAAAGCAAACAGGGTGGATAACAAATACCACCCTATTGTCTGAATTACCAATTTATTCATTTTATCAAGCGGCTAAAACAGCAAAACACATACCTCCACAAGCATAAGCCCAAAGGGTTCCACAGCCCCATTTAGACGCACCGCATCCGCCTTGTAAACATTTTACACCAGAGCCATTTCTACTACAATAATCGGAAGAAGTACTACAAGTACAGTCTCCAGAATAAACGGGCGGTGGAACTGCAAGTTTATTCCAATTATCAACATCTTCTTCAGAAAGAACCATAGTAGAGAAAATTAACTCCTTAGTTTGTGAATCCACCATTGAAAAATGTTTGGAAATTTGCATTTCCAACGACAAAAGCTCCTTATTTTCTTCTCTTGACGTTTTTTGAAAAAAGGAAGGTACATTCTTCTTTGCCTCGTTAAGAACAAATTTTTGACTTGAAGTTAAATCAAAAAATGAAAGACAAAAATCAATATGGCTTGAAACCAGTATCTCTCTCTCACTCGCTGTCAACAAATTAAATGCTAACCTCTGCTCAGCAGGGCTTTTTAATTTAGAGAAACTTTCAAGCGCTCCCGAATTTGGATTTTTCTCTTTGTTGCACGATGACATAAAATTACCGACAAATGACATCAGCAATATTGCATAAATTACTCTTTTCATAATTATAAATTTTAAGTTAAACACATCCTCACTCATGTGACAATTTGAACTTCTAATTTTATGCTGAAATAATTACCAATATGTAATTTTACCCTAATAATTTATTACCTTTAACTGGTAAAATATCAAAAAATGGATAAAGCTATCGGATTAAAGATAAGAAAAGTCAGAGAAATAAAGAATTTCAGTCAGGAATATGTCGCTAATAAATTATCAATCAGCCAAAGTGCTTATTCAAATATAGAAAACGGAAAAACATCCATTACGAATGAAAATTTAACAGCTATTGCGACAGTTTTGGATGTAACACCGGAAGTGATTGAGGGATTTAATGACCAGGTTGTATTTAATTCCTGTAGTCAGTCCGGATACATTAACACAAATAATATAACAAACCCTATTGAAAAAATAGAAAGTTTATATGAAGAAGTTATATCACAATTAAAAGAACGTATCCGTAATCTGGAAGAAATAATTGCATTGAAAGATTCACTAAACTTAAACAGCCCAAAATAATGTAATTATTCGCTATTTTTGCATGAATTAATCACACTTTGTGAAAAAAGCCTTTAAATATTTATCCCGACTCATCTTCATCCCGCTTGAGCTGGCTTTCGCTTTCCTGTTCATCCTGTTCATCTACGTACTGTTCTCCGCAACGGTTTCCGCGCCGGAAGTACCGGACATTCAGATCGGGAAACGGCAGAAAATCGGTGAAGATCACTATGTTTTAGGAAACAACTCCCTGAAAAAAAATGAATTCGGAGTCTGGGAAATGTACATCGAGGGCGAACCCTACGAAAGGGGACTGATCTACGGAGAGCTTGCCAAAGAGCTGAACCAGCGGCAGGAGGAGATCTTTGTTGAGCAGATCAACCAGTTCGTGCCCAAAGGAGCGTTTCAGAATTTCCTGAAGATCATGATGGGATTTTTCACCAGCTCTATTCCCGATCACATCTCCCTGGAAAACCAGCAGGAGATCTACGGAATTTCCCGCACATTCTCTGATGAGTTCGATTACATCGCACCCAAATACACACGTATACTCGGTTACCACGCCGCGCACGATATGGGGCACGCTTTGAATGATTACAGCGTTGTCGGCTGCACGTCATTCGCATTAAAAGGCGAAAAATCGGCTACTTCCAACCTGATCCTGGGAAGAAACTTTGATTTTTATGTGGGTGATGATTTCGCAAAGGATAAGATCATCCTGTTCGTCAATCCTTCGAAAGGATACAAGTTCGCTTCCTATTCCTGGGCAGGTTTCACCGGGGTAGCATCGGGAATGAATGAACAGGGGCTGACCGTTACCATCAATGCCTCCAAATCCGACCTTCCTACCGGGTCAAAGACACCGATCTCCATCCTGGCGAGGGAAATACTGCAATATGCAAAAAACATTGATGAAGCGATCGCTATTGCAAAAAAGAGGGAAACATTCGTATCGGAAACCCTGATGATCGGTTCTGCCAATGACAATAAAACCGTCCTGATCGAAAAATCTCCCACTAAACTGGGAATTTACGAAATGAAAGGCAACGACCTGATCTGCTCCAATCATTACCAGTCAGCACCATTTGAAAAGGATTCTATCAACATCCTGAACATTCAGAACAGCGACAGCAAATACCGGTATGACCGGGTAAGGGAGCTCATCGATCAGCAGTCCTCCGCTTTTACCCCGGAAGACGTGGCGGCCATCCTGCGCAACCAGCAGGCGGCAAACGGAGACACCCTGGGAATGGGCAACCCGAGAGCCATCAACCAGCTGCTTGCACACCATAGCGTTGTCATGCAGCCTGCCGAACGTATGTTTTACATCACAACACACGATTTCCAGCTGGGGAAGTTTATCGGTTATGACCTGAAAAAAACATTCGACGAAAAGAAGGCCGTAATTGCTGACAGCATTGCCACGGATCCGTTCTTATATTCCACGGAATACCAAAAATTCCTCGCTTTCAAACAGACGAAGCAGCAGATCAGCCAGTACCTGCTGTTCAATAAAGATCTGGAACTTTCCGAAACCGGCATCCAGGCATTCATCAGCCAGAACAGTGAATCTTACATCACGTATGAAATGCTGGGTAAATACTTCTCCAAAAAAGGGCAGTGTGTGAGAGCAAAAAATTACTTCAGGCAGGCCCTGACAAAGAAAACCGCATCAAAACAGGTATCCAGGGAATTGGAAAGCCTTATCGAGAAATGCGGAAAGTAATGCGTTTACTCCTCCAATCAGGTGTGTATGAAAAACTGAAAAATACAATCGCCCCTTTGTAAATCGCGAAGCATTTTTCAGATCATACTGTTTCATTTGAGAATTTGCTTACCTCCTCCATCCTGGAAATGGTATATTTATACCCGACGGCTGTTATCATCAGCAATATAAATGTACCTGTCCAAAGTACCGTAAAGCCATAATCAGAAGCGATCATCGTTCCCAGGTAAGGAGATACGATCAGTCCGATTCCCATCGAAATACCGTTTACCCCCATATAAGCACCTTTATTTTCCGGGCCGGAGCGCAAGGCGGTTACAGTGGACATGAACGGCAGCACCAGGATCTCCCCTATGCTCAGGAGTGTTACGGCAAGATAAATGACAAACAGGGATTGATTGACCGTGTATAAAAAGAAGCTCAGAGCCGTTACAACCGTTCCCCAAACCATGATCTGCACAATGGTCAGCCTTCGCTCGGCAGCAGCTACCATCGGCATTTCCAGCAATACGATCACCAAACCGCTGAATCCCATCACCAGCCCGATCCCGTTTTTAGACAAGCCCACACCATTTTCCAGGAACAAAGGCAGGGTGTTCAGCAACTGGAAGAAGGAGATCGCAAAAAAGGAACAGAACAATGTGAAACAGATGAACTGATAATCCGAATAAGGAGAGCGTACTACCTTAACCCCACCCTCAATCTGGGCATCAATCACTTCGTTCCTGGCTTTCCTGTTCCTGAAAAACAGGATAAAAACGATCGCTGCCGTAATACAAGCCACACCGTTGATGAAGAACAGCAGGTGAAACGAATATTCCGACAAAAAACCTCCGATAGCAGGACCGATGGAAAAACCCAGGTTCATTGCCATCCGGTTCAGGGAGAAGGCCCGTGTAATGTTCTCTTTTCTGGCATACCGTGTTATCGCAACAGAATTTGCAGGGCGAAAGGTCTCGTATGCAATACTCAATACAAACAGCATCGCGCAGATGGATGGCAGGGATTCAAAAAAAGGAATGACAAAATACAACGGCGTACATGCAAACAGGCTGACAAGCTGTGTTTTGAAGCTTCCTACCCTGTCGCACAACCACCCGCCGAACCAGGAACCGATTATGGCACCAACCCCGTATGTACTTAGTGCTATACCAACCTCCTTCAATCCATATCCCAGTTCCTCGTGCAGGTAAATCCCCATAAAAGGCATAACCATTGCTCCCGACCGGTTGATCAGCATCACAATAGACAACATCCATGATTCTTTGGATAAACCTTCGTAGGTCGCTACGTATCGTTTTAAAAGTGACTTCATAACATTCGCTATTTACCAATAGCAGGCAGGTTTCAGGACGCAAAGATACCACCATTTGCGCATTTAAAGTTTATAATAATGTTAAATCAAAAAGGGCCTGCAATAATTTGCAAGCCCTTTCAAGTTTTATTAAGAAAGTCCTATCTAGGCACTTTTTTAAATTCCAGGTAACTTGCAGGAGCTTCAGGAGCTGTTGCCGGATCAAATTCCATGCTCAGGACTTTTCCTTCCGTACGACGGTTCCACTGGTGCAATTTCTCAAACAACACTTTATTTGTCTTCTGGTAAGAATTGATCAGCTTTTCTGTCAACACGACCTCAGACCATCCTTCCAGCGGATTTCCTTCCTCATCTCTCGGAACAGATACCACGTATTCGTCTCCTTTTCTGTATACAACTCTCGGGTCATTCTCTCCCTTACCAACCGGAACAATCCTGCGCGGATCGATACCTTTTTCTTTCACCAGGTACTCGTAACATTTGTGAGCACGGTTTTCGGAAAGAACCTGGTTGGAAGTTGCAGAACCACGGGAGTCAGTATGAGAGGACAGCTCCAATACCATTCCCGGATGCTCATTCAACAGGTTGTATACAAAGTTCAACGAGTCTTTGGAGTTGAACGTTGAATCAACTAACAAATCCCATTTTGCCAATGGATAACGAACTTCCGGCAAACGAATCGGTTTCTTAGGCAGCAATGCCAGGTCGATCACGAAGTTCTGGTCATATTTCAGTCCAACTGTCGTAATACGGGAAGATCCTGCATTGTCGTGGTACCCTTCTTTGGAAACGGAAATCGTATATGTATCGTTTTCGTTGATGAAACGGTCTCCGTTCGGTTTCTTGTCCCAGAAAACAACACCTTGTTTATTTGTATACCCTTCCCATGACTGTCCTGTCGAAGATGTTACCGTAACTTTCGCATCGTCGATCTTCACGCTTTTCTCGTTCAGGTCGGCAACAATAACTTTCAGGTCGAACACGTATGGCGGGATTTCATATTTGTAGATATCCGGCTGCTCTCCGTTAGGACCTTTTCTCTCAGAAGTAAAATAACCTGTTCTGTCAGTATGCTCGATCAGTCCGTAATCATTGCTGTAAGAGTTGATCGGAGATCCCATGTTTACCGGGTTGGACCATTTGTATTCGTCTCCCTGCTTCTCTGCGCGGAAAATATCCAGACCACCGATACCAGGTTTCCCGTTCGTTGAATAGAATAAATCACCATTTTCAGCGAAAGTAGCGAACATATCGTCTCCTGCTGTATTGATCTCAGGTCCCAGGTTCACCGGTGAAGACCATGATTTTGATCTTTTATCGTAGGTTGTTGACCACAGGTCACGACCTCCGTAACCACCCGGCAGATCAGACGTAAAAATCAGGAAATTCCCGTCAGGAGATACACATGGATGACCGACAGTCAATGAATCGTGAGGTTTCAGATCCAACTTCGCAGGAGCACTCCATTTATTCTGACCTTTGGACTCCGATACCCAGATCTCACATCCCAGGTTCTGTTTTTTCATATTCGGGCAACGTGTGAAGAACATTGTCTTACCACGAGCGTCAAACGCAACAGTCCCTTCGTTGTCTTCCGTATTGATCCCTTCTCCATTAATCGGCGCGATTCCTTTCCAGTTTCCGTTCTTATCCAGCTCAGCTACCCAGATATCCATGTATTTCTCACACGTACGCGGGTCTTTATCGCTACCGAAGCTTCCATCCCTGCTCGAACCGAAATACATCAGCATGTCTTTCTTGTCTCCAAACATCGGTGACATATCGTATGCTTTTGAATTCACTTTCTGCTCATTATCAACTTTCAGCTTTGTCGACAAGGTCGTAACATACGTGTCACGCTTGGTCACAGCTTCCATCCCGATATCGGCACGCCCGTCACCCGGGATCAGTTTCTTGTACTCCTGGTAATTCCTGATCGCCTTATCTTTCTCATTCATAAAACGATACATTTCCGCATTGTAGAAATACACCAGCGGATCCGTGTTGAAATACTCCAGTAAAATAGCTCTCTCATACCATTCGGAAGCTTCTTTGTAACGCTCTGTCAAACGGTAGCTTTCAGCCGTTTTAAAAGCCATATCCGCTTTTGTCTTTTTCGCGGTTTTCCCTTTACGAGTCAGCTTTGAATAAGCCAGTGAACATTTGTCAGCTGCTTCGCAATAATTCTGGCTCTGATACATTTTTTCCGCTTCTATTACAAACTTGCTTTGCGCAAGCCCTACCACAGAAAAACCAGCAAAAACCGCTGTGATGATAATTCTATTTCTCATAAAATTTTGTTTCAACATAGTAATAATCGAATAGCTAAGTTACTAAACAATTTTGAATAGACAATACTAATTCACAAAAGTATAAATGAATCCAAAATTGCGGGTAAATGTAGTGTTTTTAAAATTAAATCCTAGTGATTTTAAATTTTTTAAGTGTTAAAAAAATAACCTAAACACACAACTAACTGATTTACAATTAATAAAATCAAAAACATGCATTTTTAACGGGTAGACACCCGCTTATATTTCAGAATAAATGATTTTGTAACTTTGTAAAAAAATGCGCTTTATGAATCATTCCATAATAAACAACCTCAACTGGCGGTATGCGACCAAACGATACGATTCCGAGAAAAAGATTCCCCGGGAGACCATCGACCTGTTACAGGAAGCCTTGCGCTTAGCCCCCACTTCCTATGGACTTCAACCGATCAAATTTTTATTCATCGAAAACACCGGAATAAGAGAAAAATTATTTGAATATTCCTACAACCAGCGCTCCATCACCGATGCTTCACACCTGATCGTAATTGCCGCACACAAAGAGATCGAAGCGCAGGAGATCGACAAGTATATGCTGAATACTGCCAGCACACGCGGCCTGTCCATCGACCAGCTTTCCGGTTACTCGGATTTCCTGAAACGCACAATAGGCACGCAGACTCCTGAACAAAAAGCGGTCTGGGCCCAGAAGCAGGCCTACATCACATTGGGCGTACTGATAGACACGTGCGCACAACTGCGGATAGACGCAACACCGATCGAAGGATTTGACACCCGGGAATATGACCGGATACTGAACCTGGACGAAAGGGGGCTTTCCTCCACACTTGTCATTCCCATAGGTTTCAGGCACCCTGAAGACACTACACAACATTGGAAGAAAGTAAGGAAATCAAAGGAAGAACTATTTGAGTCTTATTAAGTCACTTACTGACAATCAAACCAACACATTAAACAGCATGGCAAGAAATCTCAATCCCATATACGCAACGGTAATCCAACCGCTGCAGCTCATTTTCATCAGGGCCACGCTGTTCGCTTGCCTGGCAACCTCTACCGCATTCAGCCAGTTAAATTTTGAATTTTCCCCTTCCATAGAGGTCAGGAAAAACGGGCAACCGCTGAGCAACGCATGGGCAGGCGGGTTGAACTACGCACAATTTTCCACCTTCGATTTCGATTTTGACGGTGACCAGGATCTGTTCATCTTTGACCGGAGCAGCGAAAACATACGCGTTTTCACACAAGAAACCATCAACGGAGAGCAACAATGGAAGCTGGTGTACAATGCCGCCAAATTCTTCCCCTCAGACCTGATGTACCGTGCAACAATGGTCGATTTTGACAATGACGGCAGGAGCGACCTCTTTACCTACAGCATCGGCGGGTTAAAAGTTTACAGGAACACCGGCAACAGCACCGATGGGCTGCAATGGGAACTATTCAAGGAAATCGTCTATTCCGACTACAACGGCTTCCACACCAATCTATACGTGGCATCGAGTGACATTCCCGCCATTGTCGACGTTGACTCTGACGGAGACATTGACATCCTCACCTTTCACCAGGGAGGCCAGCACCTGGAATACCACAAAAACATGAGCATGGAAAATTACGGCATTCCCGATTCACTGGAATTCGTACTGGCAAATGAATGCTGGGGGAAATTTTCCGAAAATGCCAACAATAATTCCATCCAGCTGAACGACACTGATTTCCCGTGCGAGGGAGGAACCATAACCAACCCGGAGATAACAGCAGACAGACCCGGCTTCACAGATGCAAATACGGAATTTTCAAGGCATGCAGGTTCTACCGTCCTTGCCCTCGACTACGACAATTCGGGAGTGCTCGACCTCATACTGGGGGACGTATCGTTCGAAAATCTGGTATTGCTGATCAACGGAGGAACCTCGCCCAACACCAACTCTGCCATGATCAGCTCTGACATCGCGTTTCCAAGCAACAGCCTGCCGGCATCCGTCTACCTGTTTCCCGCACCGTTCTACCTGGATGTGGATTTTGACGGTACAAAAGACCTGCTGGTCGGAGCGAATGCGAAAAATGTCTCTCAAAATGAAACCAGCATCCTCTATTACAAAAATATCGGAAGCGACAACAATCCAACATTCATCTACCAACGCAATGATTTCCTTCAAAACCAGATGATCGATCACGGAAAAGGCTCTGTACCTATTTTATACGACGTAGACAATGATGGTTTGCAAGACCTGCTGGTTGCCAATTATTACCGCTATAAAAATCCATCGGAAAAAGAAAGCACCATTGCGTGGTACAAGAACACCGGAACAGCCACACAACCCGTTTTTACCTTCGTTGATTTCAACTGGCTCAATCTTAACCAGCAAAATTACGGGCTCCGGCTCATCCCAACATTCGGGGACATCAACAACGACGGAAAAGACGAACTGATACTGGGAAGAGAAGACGGTACGCTTGTATTGTTCCAGAACAATGGCACCACCTTCACTTCACCGACCATCCATTTAAAAGACAACACCAACACTACCATCCAGGCAGGGGGAGCGTCATTCCCGCAATTATTCGACCTGGACAAAGACGGGTTGCTCGACCTGATCATCGGGAACAGAACCGGGGAAATACGTTACTACCGGAACACAGGCACAGCAGCTACCCCTTCTTTCCAGCTGGAGAACAACACCCTGGGGAACATCTCCATCCAGGACCCGAACAACCCGGATGGCTACACGGCCCCTCATTTTTTCAGGAAAAACGACACCACCCTCCTGTTTCTGGGGGCAGTTGACGGAAAACTCCACTTTTACAACGGTATTGACGGAAACCTCTCTTCCGGGCAGTCATTCAACCTGGTCAATCCTGATTTCCTGAACATCAACGCAGACGCCTACTCCTCTTTCTGGGTAACAGACATTAATAATGACGGATTGCTCAACCTGTTTGCCGGGCAGGACCTGGGCGGCGTCTATCATTTCGAGGTAGATCCGAACAGCACTATTTCCGTGAAAGAAATACCCTCATTGTCAACTACACTGATTTTCCCCAACCCAGCAACAGATTACCTGACCATCCAGACAAGTACAGCAGCTAACAAGCAAGTACATCTATATAATGTGGACGGGAAATTACTGGAAGAATTCTCCATGCAGCAGCAAACCATCATCAGCCTGCAGCTATATGAAAAAGGCATCTACCTGATCAGGCTGATTGATGAGAACGGCAACCAGTTTGTGCACCGCATTTTGAAACAGTAAAACATTTTTTTAAATTATTCACGCCACATTGTTGACTTCTTGGATTTTTTACATATCTTTGTCGTCCGAATTTTTAGAAATTTAATTTAAAATCAAGCTATATGTACGCAATTGTAGAGATAGCAGGGCAACAATTCAAAGTTCAGAAAGACCAAAAAGTGTACGTACACCGTTTGGATGCAAAAGAAGGGGACAAAGTAACTTTTGACCGTGTTCTTTTGGTTGACAATGGAGGAAACGTAACTTTAGGCGCCCCGGCTATAGAAGGTGCAAATGTAACAGCGGAAGTTGTTGGGCACGTTAAAGGAGACAAAGTAATTGTTTTCAAAAAGAAAAGAAGAAAAGGTTACCAAAAGCAAAATGGTCATCGTCAAAGCTTCACAGCGATTACGGTTACCGGAATTAAAGCGTAATTTAATTTAAGAACCGGATCGGGCATGCCCGGTTTAAAATTTATAAAAACATGGCACATAAGAAAGGAGTCGGTAGTTCTAAAAACGGTCGTGAATCTCAAAGCAAAAGATTGGGAGTGAAAATTTTTGGGGGACAGGCAGCAATCGCTGGTAACATCATCGTTCGTCAAAGAGGAACACAGCACCACCCGGGAGCAAATGTAGGGATCGGTAAAGATCACACATTGTATGCTTTGATTGATGGTACCGTAGAATTCCGTAAGAAAAAAGAAAATCGTTCTTTCGTATCTGTTGTTCCTTTTGAAACAGAAGCGTAACCAGAAGCGGAAGCAATAAGCATTAAGCGGACCCAAATCGGGTTCGCTTTTTTGTTGTCAGTTGGCGCCTGCAGGCAGGCATTTTCCCGGGAAAGCCACAATAGACACCACTCAAACAAAAACAACGTTACCTCGCCACTGAAATACGTACTTTCTGTCCTTTTATCTTATATTTCCTCAACTCGTGCAGCAACTCCGGAAGGAGATCTGACCGGACCGCCACATAAGCGCTATTGTCCAGAACCGTAATCATTCCCACATCATCTTTGGAAACCTTTCCTTTCTGGCAAATGAACCCCAGCAAATCCACTTTATTGATCTTATCTTTCTTTCCCGCACTGAAATATACGGTTGTCCACTCAGGCAAATAATAATCCGGCTCACCCGGCACACGAAACGCTTTCAACCCGGGAAGCGGGTAATTCACATCCGTAACATCCCCTTCAAACACATACACACTACCGTTTTCACTCATCCTGGCAGTTCGCCCGTTCCGGTGAATGAAAGCCGCCTCCTTCTCCGGAAGCTGGAAATGAACAATGTGCTTTATACTCGGAATATCCAGTCCCCTTGCCCCCAGATCCGTGCAGATCAGCAAAGGTGCGCTTCCGTTCTTAAATTTGATCAGTGACCGCTCGCGTTCATCCTGCTCCATCCCTCCGTGATAAGACGTAGCCACATATCCCCTTTCCTCAAAATAAGAGAGCAATCCATCCGCATCTTCCCTGAAATTACAAAAGACAATACCCGGTTCCAGCTGAAAACTGCAGATCAGTTCCTCCATCTTTGCCAAACGCTTTCCCTCTTCGGCAACCGAATAATAAGAAATATCCGGCTGATCCATCTCTTTCAGCGCATTGATATAGACAGGGTTAGCAAGCTGAATAAATGCAGGAAAAGCATCCAGGGTAGTAGCTGAGCAGAAAACACTCTTCTTCAGGAAAGAGAACTCCCTGTAAACTTCCTCCATCTCCTTAAGAAAACCGATTTCCAGGCATTTGTCAAATTCATCGATCACAAAATACCTGACCGAATCAACCCGGAGATTGCCTCTTCGCAGGTGATCTGCGATCCTTCCCGGTGTACCGACCACAACAGCAGGATCCGCTGAAAGGTTCTTCTCTTCTGTCTTTACGGCATGCCCTCCGTAGCAGGCAGTAATACCAATACCGGATTTCAGGGATTTAAATACCTGCTCAATCTGCAGGGCCAATTCCCTGGTGGGGGCAAAGATCAGGGCCTTCAGCCCTCCTTTGGTTGTATCATGGAGCAGCTGTTCTGCAAGGGGAACCAGGAACGCCAGCGTTTTACCTGACCCGGTAGGCGCATAAAGAATGACCTCCTTATAATCCTTAAAGTTCCTGATTGATTCCTGCTGAACAAATGTCCAGCCATCAAGCCCCAGTCCTGCACGTACTTTATCATAAAAATCCATAACTGCAAAGTAACTCATTATCTGGCTAGGAAACAGATTATTTATCCGGAACCTCAGGAAAAAACAATTCCCGGTGATTATACATGCCCATATTCGTTTAAAACCCAACCAATTATCCCTTCAAAAATAAAACATTGGACAAAATCGTCTAAAAAAATGAGTAATTTGTCGAAAAATAGATACTAAATCTGTTTAGTTTGTATATATTTGCACTATAAAAGTTGATAATTAATACATCATATATTAATGATCAAACTAGAAGTCTTTTTCAGTGAATAGTGGTTAGGTTAGGTTAGGAAACGGTTCGAGCTTTCGAACCGTTTTTTTATGCTTATAACACAGCAACACACTCTTTAAGGGGCTTTTATTTATTAAATTTTCCCAATTAAATCCGAATGGATAAAAAAATAGCTACCTTTACTCTATCAATGCAATTGACGTTAAATGCAATACACAATACAACTCATTTTTACCTTTCTCTTCCTGGCGAACAGCTTTGCCCAGGAGGTGCTGTATGAAAATAAATTGTTGTGGGAAATTTCAGCCAGGGGGCAAAAACAGAAAAGCTACCTGTACGGAAGCTTTCACACCAATGACAAACGTGTATTCCAGTTAAGCGATTCTACCTATTACGCCCTCAATAACTCCGACATCATAGCCCTGGAAACGGATATTTACGCAATGTTCAAAGACTGGGACACCAGGCAGGATAACCTGAGGCTTAACTATGACAACAACGGCAAGCCATACACCAGCTCTTCATCTGCCACAACGACTTCTTACGGGAATGAAGACGGGATGCCGCAGTTTCTCGACCTGTATTTCCTCCAGTATGGTCTGATGGCCAATAAAGATTTCTTTGCGCTGGAATCGATTGAAGACCAGATGGGACTGATTGAGAATCCATTCAACTGGCTCAATTTCTCATACGCGGACAGGTTCATCAAAGCCGAAGAAAAGGCCATTAACCTGTACCTGAAAGGAGACATAGACGAGCTGGAAAAATCGCTGCGGACAAGTCTCCGGTGGAATCCTGATTTTTTCGATAAGCTGATCACCAAACGTAACATCATCATGGCAGACGGCATCGATACACTGGTCAGAAAGAACCGGGCATTTATCGCCGTAGGAGCCGGACATTTAGGAGGAGAAAAGGGAATCATCAACCTGTTGAGGAGCAAAGGATACCAGCTCCGACCTGTACTATCCACTTACAGCAAGGAACCGACCCCGGAGAAGAAAAATGTGCTGTCACACAGAAATTACCAGTACTTTGACCCCATCACAAAGCTCCACGCGACTTTACCCGGAAAACCATTCGAAATAGAAAAAGAAGGTGTTGCGCTCAATCTCATCTACCGTGAAATGGGGCAAGGAAACACTTACATTATAGAAGTGATCGAAAAATCCGAAGACCAGACGATGGAGACCGTGGCGCTGGACTACATACAGAGCCCCGGAGATTCAAAAAAAGTTGAAGGGATCCTGGATGACGGCACCCCTTATATCGAAGGAATCTCCGACTCTTACCCGGAGGGAATTTCCTGGGTCCGCATCCTGGAATCAGACGATCATTTCGCAGTGCTGAAAACCTACGGAGGAAATAAATTCATGAATTCTTCCCGGCCAATGACATTCTTCAACAACGTCTGGTTCGAATACGAATAATAGCTTTGCATGTTTTTCCATCAACAGCAATTCATCTCCGATAAAAAGCATTAGATTTGTCAAAAAAACACTATGACCGTATCATTAGTTACTGGAGGAGCCGGATTTATCGGAGCACATGTCACAAACGAATTAATCAGGCAGGGACACAAAGTAGTTGTTTTAGACGATCTGAGTGGAGGATTTGAAGACAACATCCATCCTGAATCCATTTTTATCAAAGGGTCAATTACAGATACCGTACTGGTCGAAAAATTATTCCGGGAACATGCATTTGATTACGTATATCATCTGGCAGCATATGCAGCGGAAGGGTTGAGCCATTTTATCAGGAGATTCAACTACGAGAACAACCTGATCGGGAGCATTAATTTAATCAACCAGTCGGTGCTTCATAAAGTAAAATGCTTTGTATTCACTTCTTCCATCGCTGTATATGGCGCAGGGCAGCTTCCGATGAGAGAGGACCTGAACCCGACGCCGGAAGATCCGTACGGAGTAGCAAAGTTTGCTGTCGAAATGGACCTGAAAGCCGCACATGAGCTATTCGGCCTCAATTATGTTATTTTCCGCCCTCATAACGTTTACGGAGAATACCAGAACATCGGAGACAGGTACAGAAATGTGATCGGTATTTTTATGAACCAGTTATTACAGGGCAAGCCGCTTACAATTTTCGGAGACGGGACACAAACCCGTGCGTTCAGCTATATCAGTGATGTCGCTCCGCATATTGCAAATTCGGTCACGATCCCGGAAGCATACAACGAAGTATTCAACATCGGCGGGGACATCGATTATTCTGTCAACGAACTGGCAGAAACAGTAATGGATGTCATGAACCTGAGGCAGGAAATAAACTACCAGCCTGCAAGGAACGAAGTTTTGCATGCATATTCAGACCACACCAAAGCGAAAAAAGTGTTCGGACTGAAAGAAGAAAATTTTGTAACGCTTAAAGATGGTGTTGAAAAAATGGCAGCCTGGGTCCGCCACGCCGGAGCACGTGAAAGCTCCTATTTCGGAGACATAGAAATACGGGAAAAGCTCCCTCCGATCTGGAACCTTTAACTCCTGCACGAATCACAGATCTCCATCTTCAATGAAAAAAATACTCTTTATTGTCAGCAACCGGAAAGACCGTTCACCAGGACAGCGTTTCAGGTTTGAGCAATACATCCGGCACCTGGAAGAGAACGGATACGTGTGCGACTTCTCTCCCCTGCTAAAAAATGAACGGCTCGACAAACTGTTTTACGGAAAAGGAAACCATTTAAAAAAGGCGTTCATCCTTCTCAATCATTTCAGGCAACGATATGCCGATCTGAAAAAATCCAGGGACTACGATGTAGTCTTCATTTACAGGGAAGCCTTATTCACGCGTTCCATCTATTTTGAAAAAAAATTTTCAAAATGGTCAAAAGTCATTCTGGATTTTGACGATTCGATCTGGCTGCAAAATGTATCCGATGCCAATAAAAAATTCGGTTTTCTTAAAAACGCGGACAAAACAAAAGACCTCATCAGGATCGCCCATCTGAATACCGTCGGGAATGAATACCTTGCAGATTATGCAAGACAATTCAGTGATTCGGTCAAAATAATCCCAACCACAATTGACACGGACGAATACCAGTTGAAATCATACACTGACAATGATTCCAGGGTGGTAATCGGATGGAGCGGCAGCGTAACAACGATTCAGCATTTTAACTATGCCGTTCCCGCGCTGAAAAGAATAAAGGAAAAGTACGGGGACCTGGTAACGATCAAAGTCATCGGCGACGGTTCCTACCAACATGAAGAACTGGACATCCAGGGGCTTCCATGGAAAAAAGCGACCGAACTGGAAGATCTGTCCACGTTTGACATCGGTATCATGCCGCTCCCTGACGATGAATGGGCAAAAGGAAAATGTGGTTTAAAAGCCTTGCAGTACATGGCGCTTGGCATTCCAAGCATCGCATCTCCCGTGGGTGTAAATTCCGACATCATACAGGACGGCACCAATGGCTTTCTGGCAGCAACGGAAAACGAATGGGTCAAAAAACTATCGGAATTGATAGAGCATCCACAGCTGCGAAAAGAATTAGGAATCAAGGGAAGACAGACGGTAATTGAAAAGTACTCCGTGGAAGCATGGAAAAACAGCTACCTGGATACCTTCAACAAGCTAACCGGATCATAAGCACGATCGCCAGATTTAGGATTACAAGATTTAACTTTTTTTAAAGAAAAAAGATTTTTTTTAACACTTCAAATCTGGAAAATGTACGTACCTTTGTTCCAAGAGTTAGTTTTCATAAGTAGTAGTTTAGGTTATACAAAAGAGAGAATCCACCTTGATTCTCTCTTTTGTATTTTAAGCAACAGCGGAGTGTTTTTCAATGCAATCCGGTTTGTGTTAAAAAACTCCTAATAAAATGTTAATTATTATGCACGCATACAAATACTTATTATCTTTGTTGTGTAATAATACAAGAAAATACTCCGAAAGATGAATGTGCATTTGGCATAGAATTTGAGTAGGATAAAAGAGTAGTAGTAAGAGTTAGTTTTCATAAGTAGTAGTAGTTAGGTTATGTAAAAGAGAGGATCCACTTTGATTCTCTCTTTTGCATTTCAGACGGAAGCACATTGATTTTTTCACCGGAAAGACAATAAATTCATTACTGGTACGTTCTTAATAAAAAGAAGAAAAGTTAGCAGGTTGTTAAATTCTTCTTAAAGAATGTTAATTATTATGCACGCATACAAACTTTTCATATATTTGTATTGTGATCATATAAAAAGCACAACCCGAAAAAACAAAGTGTTAAAATAAATTTTGGTACAGTGTTTGAGTAGGATAAAAGAGTAGTAGTAAGAGTTAGTTTTCATAAGTAGTAGTAGTTTAGGTTAATGCAAAAGAGGAGGACACCCGTTCTCCTCTTTTACATTTCAGGCACTGGCAGCACGTTGCCGGAGAAGAATCACATTAAATGTTTTTCCGGATTCATTTTTCACTTTATTTTACTAAATTTGTGGCATCTTGAGATTATGGGTCATCACTTACCAGATTTGATTATTGACTTGGCTCTGATCCTCTCGGCAGGAGGGTTGATTACACTTCTGTTCAAAAAAATGAAGCAACCCCTGGTGCTGGGTTACATCTTCGCAGGATTTCTGATCAGTCCGCATTTTTCACTTCTTCCTACAGTCACAGAAACAAAAAACATTGAGATCTGGTCAGAGATCGGGGTGATATTCCTGCTTTTCAGCCTGGGACTTGAATTCAGCTTTAAAAAACTGGGGAAAGTCGGAGGCGCCGCTTCCATTACCGCTCTCGTTGAAATAGTCGGGGTCGGATTTGTCGGTTTTATCATAGGGACCTTACTCGGATGGAAAACGATGGACAGCCTGTTCTTGGGAGGGATGCTCGCCATGTCTTCCACCACCATCATCATCCGTGCATTTGATGAGCTGGGACTCAAAACGGAAAAATTCGTCGGAGTGGTATTCGGAACACTGATCGTTGAAGACCTGATCGCCATCATCATGATGGTTTTGCTTTCCACGATTGCCACCAGTTCGGGAGAAGCCCAGAACGCGGATATTTTTCAATCCATCCTGAAACTGCTGTTTTTCCTGGTCCTTTGGTTCATTGCCGGGATCTTCTTTATCCCTACCATGCTCAAGCGAACCAGAAAGCTGATGAACGATGAAACCTTGCTCATTGTTTCTCTTGCCCTGTGCCTGCTGATGGTGGTCTTCGCAGTTGAAGTCGGATTCTCAAAAGAGCTGGGAGCGTTTATAATGGGTTCTATCCTTGCTGAAACCCGACAGGGAGAAAAGATCGAGCACCTGGTAAAGCCGCTAAAAGACCTGTTCGGAACGATTTTCTTCGTATCCGTGGGAATGCTGATCAACCCGGCTATGATGCTCGAGTACATCGTTCCCATTCTTATCCTGACGTTCGTTACGATATTCGTAAAAGGTTTCTTTACCTCAGCAGGAGCTTTCTTATCAGGACAGCCGATCAAAACTTCCATCCAGACAGGTATGAGTATGGCACAGATCGGGGAATTTTCATTCATCATTGCCACGCTGGGTCTGTCGCTGGGAGTCATCAGTGAATTCCTCTATCCCATCGCGGTGGCGGTATCTGCCATTACCACACTGACAACACCATACATGATCAAAGCATCTGTTCCCTTCTATGGATGGATCGATAAACGCATGCCGGAAAAAATGAAAGACCGGTTAAACAAATATACGATCAACGCACAATCAGCCTCAGCCACAAAAGACTGGCAGAAGCTCATAAAGATTTCACTGACGAATTCGATCATCTATTCCGTCTTACTGATCAGCATCATTCTTGCTTCGTCCCGGTTCCTGAGGCCTTTTATCTACGAACAGATCGCAGATATGAAAATCACGGGCTACATCGCCGCCTTCATTACCCTTACGGCAATGGCGCCCTTCCTGTGGGCATTAGTGGCAAGAAATCACCATTCTGAATTGCGGAATAAGCTGCTGGCACAGGACAGGTACAAAGGACTGGTTTACCTGGTGAGCCTTGTGAAAATGGGACTGGCCGTGTTCTTTGTCATTTTCATGCTCCGTATTTTCTTTTCAGATGTGGTTGCCGCATCTGCAACAGTCATCATCTTTGCCCTGCTGATCCTTTCACGCAAGAAGATCCAGCGTTTTTACAACGTTATTGAAGACCGGTTCAAAACGAACCTGAATGCAAAAGAGCTGGAAGCAGCGGAACAGCAAAACGATTCTCCTTCAGAGCTCGCGCCCTGGGATACGCATATCGCCACCATCCAGATTCCTGCCAATTCACCCGTGATCGGGAAAAAGCTGAAAGAGCTGCGCTGGCGTGAAAACGCGGGCGTAAATATCGCCTGCATCCACCGTGGAGATCACAATATCCGCATTCCAAAGGCAGATGAACACATTTTCCCTTACGATGAGATCAGTGTGATCGGTACAGACGAACAGCTGGCAAAAATTGAGGCGATCGTATCCCCTAAAAAAGGATCCGAATTTGTAATTGATGATCCGAATGTATCTCTGCAGGTGATCACCATGGAAGAAGATTCGGAATTCATAGGAAAATCCATCCGCGCATCCGGCATCAAAGTCAAAGCCAAAGGATTGGTTGTGGGAATAGAAAGAGATGGCATCCGCTACCTGAATCCTGAATCAGACTGGGTACTTGAGGCAGGTGACATCGTCTGGATAGTAGGTGACTCCGGGAAGATCAGTAAGCTGATCAACTGACCGGTTATTCCAAAATTTTATACATTCATTACTTTACGACCAAAGAAGTATCGGTCAACGTTTCCAGGAAAGCTATGATCTGTTTCTGCTCCAGAGCTGAAATCCGGTATTCCCTGACAAGGTCCGCACCATGGTCTTCTTTTTTTCCTGCGTAGAATGCCAGGACTTCCTCCAGCGTTTCAAACCTGCCATCGTGCATGTAGGGATGTGTTATCGCAATATTGCGAAGTGACGGAACTTTGAATTTTCCTTTATCCTCCATTTTCCCTGTGGCGCGGTACTTTCCCCAGTCATCTTCCGTTAAAGGGATCCCATTGCTTTCCGGCTGACCGTTGGTAAAATGCGGTGCAGCGTGACACGAAATGCAATTGAATTTTCCGGTAAACAGTTTCATCCCGGCGATTTCATCTTCACTCAACGGGTATTTCTGACGATCCTCCAGGTACAGATCATAAGCAGAAGTGGTGGAAACCAATGTACGCTGGAACGCAGCCAGGCTTTGCGTGATTGCTTTTGCATCCAGGTCCCTGCCATAAGCCTTGTGGCACTGCTTTTTGAAGACTTTATCCTCTTTCAGCTTGCTCAATATCTCCTCAACGGAGCTTCCCATTTCGTTGTGATCCTGGATAGGGCTCAGGGCCTGCATTTCCAGGGTTTCAATCACGCCATCGAACATAAACAGCTGCTGATCTTTCATATTGAAAAGCGTCGGAGCGTTCCTGAAAGCCGTTCTGCCTTCAATTCCTTTCGACTTCGGAAGACCATCCGTAAATGCAAGGTGAGCAAGGTGGCAGGCAGCGCATGAAACAGTATTGTCTTTGGACAGCCTCCGCTCATGGAACAACAGCTGCCCCAGCAGCCGCTCTGCTTCTACCTTGTCAATCGCTTCTTCCTCTTCAATCACCGCCGGAGCAGATGTACACGAAACAATTGCCACAGTGGCGGCAAACAGCCAGAATGAAAAAAAAACGATCTTGTTCCGCATCATTTCCTGTTAATCTTTGTGGAAAATGTACAATATTTCACTTTTCATCAACCGGTAACGTTCGATCTTCTCCTCACCGATCTTGCTTTCCTTATCGAAAATCTCGGCACGGAATCCTGCTTTTTCCAGCCATTCCGGGTAATCCATTCCAAACAAACGGAGGTGGTCTTTCTGCCAGTAATGCTTTTCTCTTTCTTCTGGTGAAGTGATGCTTCTGTCCTCGTATGTTTCTGCACGATTCACATCCTGCGGAACCTGCATGATCGCCCATCCTCCAGGTTTCATTACCCGGTACAACTCGCGCATGCATTGAAGCGGATCGTCTACATGCTCCATCACATGGTTACAGAAAACAATATCAAAACGGTTTTCCTCCAGCGGAATGGAATGCAGGTCAAAATGCATATCAGCGATCGGGGAAACCAGGTCGGCAGTCAGGTAATCCAGGTTTTTCTGATTTTTAAATTTTTTGTGGAAACACTGTTCCGGCGCTATGTGGAGCACTTTTAGCTTTTCCGCAGTAAAGAAATCTGAAAAATCTCTCAGGTACAGCCACATCAGGCGGTGACGTTCCAATGTAAGGTCCCCCGGACACAGCACATTGTCCCGGTTGTTCGTCCCGTAGGAAAGGAATTTGGAATAACTTTTACCGCAAACCGGGCATTCCACGTTATTTCCTTTATACAATAACGGTGCTAATTTTTTAAACGGGTAGCTCAGTCGGATCAGCAATGGGCGCGGGAGCTTACGCAGTAAAAATTTATAGATTTTTTTCATTTGGAAAATTCCGTCGTTTCTGCAAAGATAATTTTTAATTGACAAATATCCGTTATACACATGCAAGCCGCTAAAAACTCCAAAGATTGGGCATCCAATCCCCAACTTCCGGCAAGAGAGCGATTCTAATTTCTAATAAAATAATTACATTTGCTTCCATGGAAAAAATCGAACAATACAAGCCCCTCAACAAAGTAAGAATTGTTACTGCAGCATCATTATTTGACGGTCATGACGCATCGATCAATATCATGCGGCGGATCATACAGGCAACCGGTTGTGAAGTGATCCACCTCGGACACGACCGTTCTGTTGAAGAAGTTGTAAACTGTGCCATCCAGGAAGATGCGCAGGCGATCGCGATGACTTCCTACCAGGGAGGACATACCGAATATTTCAAGTACATGTACGATCTGCTGAAGGAAAAAGGCGCTCCTCACATCAAGATTTTCGGAGGTGGCGGCGGAACGATCCTCCCTTCCGAGATCGAAGAGCTGGAAGCTTACGGGATCGAGCGGTTGTATCACCCGGATCACGGCCGTGAAATGGGACTGCAGGGAATGATCAACGACCTTGTTCAACGTTCGGACTTCCCGGTCGGGAAAGAGGTAAACGGAAACCTGGATAAGATCAGGGAAAAAAATGTTCCTACCATTGCACGTGTCATTTCCGCTGCGGAGAACTTCCCGGAAGAAGCAAAAGACATTTTTAAGGAGATCGATGCGATCGCTGCCGAATCAAAAGTTCCCGTGCTGGGAATCACAGGTACGGGAGGGGCCGGAAAATCTTCACTGGTAGATGAATTGGTCCGCCGTTTCCTGATCGATTTTGAAGATAAAACAATTGCCGTTGTATCGGTGGACCCGTCAAAAAGAAAAACAGGCGGAGCGTTGCTGGGAGACAGGATCCGTATGAATGCGATCAAAAATCCCCGTGTTTACATGCGCTCCCTTGCTACACGTCAATCCAATTTAGCCTTGTCGAGACACGTGGCCGAAGCGATCAATGTGCTGAAAGTTGCCAATTACGACCTGATCATCCTGGAAACTTCCGGGATCGGGCAGTCAGATACGGAAATCCTGGATCACTCCTCCATGTCATTGTATGTGATGACACCGGAATATGGTGCCGCTACACAGCTCGAGAAGATCGACATGCTGGACTTTGCAGACATCATCGCATTGAATAAGTTCGACAAGCGCGGAGCCCTGGATGCGTTGCGTGACGTTCGCAAGCAATACCAGCGAAACCACAACCTGTGGCACGAGGATGTAGATACCATGCCTGTATTCGGGACGATCGCTTCGCAGTTCAACGACCCGGGAATGAATTCGCTTTACAAGGCGATCATGGATAAGATCGTTGATAAAACGGGGGCTGACCTGAAATCGAATTTCAACATCACAGACGAAATGTCCGAAAAGATCTTCGTGATTCCGCCTGACAGGACACGTTATCTATCCGAAATTTCAGAGAATAACCGCGCGTATGACAAATGGGTAAACGAACAGGTCGCTGTTGCGGACAGATTGTACGGGCTTGACAAATCCATCCACACATTAAGAGCCTCCTCAATCGAAGACAAAGACCGGCTGATCAAAGGGCTGCAGGAAGCATTTGAAAAAGAAAAGCTGAATTTCGACCCGAAAAACTGGGAGATCATCCAGAAATGGGAAGAGAAAAGAAACTTATACAAAGAGCCTGAATTCAAATTCATGGTGCGCGACAAGCAATTGTCCATTAAAACACATACCGAATCACTTTCCCATTCCCAGATCCCAAAGGTAGCAACCCCCAAATACAAAGGCTGGGGCGACATTCTTCAATGGGTGCTGCAGGAAAATGTACCGGGAGAATTTCCTTATACATCGGGATTGTTCCCGTTCAAGCGGGAAGGCGAAGACCCGACACGTATGTTTGCTGGTGAAGGAGGCCCCGAAAGGACCAATAAACGATTCCACTATGTAAGCCTGGGAATGCCTGCGAAACGCCTTTCCACGGCATTCGATTCGGTAACATTATACGGAAACGATCCTGCATTACGCCCTGATATTTATGGAAAGATCGGTAACTCAGGAGTTTCTATCTGCTGCCTGGACGATGCAAAGAAATTGTACTCAGGATTTGACCTGACACATCCACTGACATCCGTTTCAATGACGATCAACGGTCCCGCCCCGATGTTGCTGGGTTTCTTTATGAATGCGGCCATTGACCAGAATTGTGAGAAATACATCAAGGCAAACGGACAGGAAGAAGAAGTAGAGGCAAAAATAAAGGCGATCTACAAAGAAAAAGGAGTGGAACGTCCTCGTTACCAGGGAGAGTTACCCGAAGGAAACGATGGATTGGGACTGTTTCTGCTGGGAGTAACAGGCGACCAGGTCTTACCGGCAGACGTTTACGAAAAGATCAAAGCGGAAACACTGACGCAGGTACGCGGAACGGTACAGGCGGACATCCTGAAAGAAGACCAGGCACAAAACACATGTATCTTCTCTACTGAATTTGCATTGCGCCTGATGGGAGACGTCCAGGAATATTTTATCCGGAAAGGTGTGCGCAACTTCTACTCAGTATCCATTTCAGGGTATCACATCGCAGAGGCAGGCGCAAACCCGATCACACAGCTGGCATTCACGCTGGCAAACGGGTTCACGTATGTAGAATACTACCTGTCAAGAGGAATGAACATCAATGATTTCGGCCCGAATTTATCGTTCTTCTTCTCCAACGGTATCGACCCGGAATACGCGGTGATCGGCCGGGTTGCAAGAAGAGTATGGGCAAAAGCACTGGCGAAGAAATACGGAGCGAACGCACGTGCCCAAATGCTGAAATACCACATCCAGACTTCCGGACGCTCATTGCACGCGCAGGAAATCGACTTCAACGATATCCGTACGACATTGCAGGCATTGTACGCCATTTACGACAACTGTAATTCCCTGCACACCAACGCTTACGATGAAGCGATCACTACCCCGACGGAAGAATCCGTTCGACGTGCAATGGCCATTCAGCTGATCATCAACCGTGAACTGGGACTGGCGAAGAACGAAAACCCACTGCAGGGATCGTTCATCATTGAGGAACTGACAGACCTGGTGGAAGAAGCCGTTTTATCAGAGTTCGACCGCATTACCGAGCGTGGTGGTGTATTGGGTGCGATGGAAACCATGTACCAGCGCTCAAAGATCCAGGAAGAATCGCTTTATTACGAAACATTGAAGCATACCGGAGAGTTCCCGATCATCGGGGTAAATACGTTCCTCAGTTCAAAAGGCTCACCGACAGTTGTGCCGAAAGAAGTGATCCGTGCAACAGAAGAAGAAAAGCAATACCAGATTGAAATGCTGGCAAACCTTCACAAGGCAAACGATGTGAAAGCCGCTGAAAAGATCAGATCGGTACAGGAAGCTGCCATCCAGAACAAGAACATGTTTGAACAGCTGATGGAAACCTGTAAATATGCTTCGCTGGGACAGATCACAGCAGCATTGTTTGAAGTCGGAGGACAGTATAGAAGAAATATGTAAGAATAAATTCTTACATGACGTGCATTGGTCGTTCTTACGGAACTTCCCAACCTTAGGACGACCTTTTTTATCATTGGAATTTGATTTATATTCAATCAAATTTTAAATAAAAATTTCTTTTTATTTTGCTCTAAATCATCTTTTTGCTTAAATTAAATTAGAAAAAAGATGGCAAACAGTTATAGTAAATTGTATATTCAGGCAGTTTTTGCTGTAAAGTATAGAAGAGCGGTATTGCATAAGGAATGGAGACAACAAGTTTTTGCAGTAATGGGAAATCTCATTAATGAAACAGGTTGCAAGACAATAATCGTAAATGGTGTGGAAGATCATGTCCATGTGTTTTTCAGCTTGAAGCCAACAGTTTCACTTTCGGAAGTAATGAAGGTGGTAAAAGCAAAATCATCAAAATTTATTAATGAATCAGGTTTTCTAAGTCATCGGTTTGAATGGCAGAGAGGATATGCCGTATTTTCATACAGTCAATCTGCTGTAAATAATGTTTACAATTACATTAAACGACAAGAAAAACACCACGCAAAAAAAGTATTCAAAAAAGAAATTGTCGAATTCTTCGATGCATTTCAAGTCGAATACGATGAAAAATACATCTTTGAAGAATTACAATAATCCCTTTTATCCCATTACCAAGTCCCATAGGGACGGCCGATATTGGATGTGTTGAAATTCATTCCAACCAAAGGAGGAGCGCATGTGTGAAATTTAATTATTTTTGAATAAAATAAAACCATCCATGAATCCATCTGTTTTTGAATTCCTATCGGAACTGCAACATAACAACAATCGCGAGTGGTTTGCAGAAAATAAAAAGGCATATGAAGCCGCAAAAGATGAAGCATATGCTTTTTTCGAATCGGTAGCCAATGAATTATCCAACATAGATGAATTCAGTAAATTCAAGATGTACCGCATCTACCGCGATGTTCGTTTTTCAGCAGATAAATCGCCCTATAAGAATCATTTCGGCGCTATCTTCATGCGTCGCCAGCCGCACAACAGGGGAAGCTTTTACGTGCACCTGGAACCGGGCGACTCTTTCATCGGCGGCGGATTCTGGAGTCCCAACAAAGAAGACCTGCAGCGGATCCGCCAGGGAATTGAGATAGAAGATGACCTGGAAATTATCCTGAATGAACCGAAGCTGAAAAAAGAATTCGGAGGGTTATTCGGCGAATCGGTGAAAACGGCGCCAAAAGGGTTTGATAAAGAACATTCACGCATTGACCTGATCCGCTACAAACAGTTTCTGCTCAAAAAAGATTTTGATAACAAAGCTGTTCTCAAGCCGGATTTCAAAGACCAGGTCGTTGACGGGTACAAAACCATGCAACCATTCTTTTTGTACCTGACAGATGTGCTGACAACAGACGCGAACGGAGAAAGCCTTTTGTGACTTCCAGTAACAGTAACCCGTTGATGTCAATAATTATTACTATTTTTCGGGAACCATAAAGTAATCTCATTATGAAACACCTGTTTTTTTCACTCGTCACACTATCATTTGCAGGCACATTCACAATCGCCCAGCAAAATCTCGATTACCAGAAACCGGCCCGGGAAATCCTGGAGCTGGTAGATGTGGAACGCGCGCCGATCGTCACAATGGACAGCAAAAAGCAAACATTGGTGTACCTGTACACTTCCATGTACCAGTCCATTGAAGAAGTTTCAGAAGTAGAGTTGAAAATCGCGGGGCAACGTATCAACCCGAAGATCAACGCACGTTCAAAACAGCGCTATTATACAAAGATTGAAGTTCAGAAAAACAGGTCTGGTGCGCTCCAGTCCGTAAAAGGGCTGCCTTCCAACCTGAAACTGATCAACTTATCCTGGTCACCAAACGATAAGCACCTCGCTTTTGGAAATGTCATCGAAAACGGAGTCGAATTGTGGGTCATCAATCTTGAAACACTGGAAGCGAAAAAACTGAACGAAGGAAACCTGAACCTCAACCTGGGAAGTGGATTTTCCTGGTTCCCGAACAGTGAAGCATTACTGGTGAGAACATTGACCAAGCACAAAAAAAAATTCATCGACGTCACAACAGCAGTTCCAAACGGACCTTCCGTACTGGTGAGTGATGGAACCGTAGGACAGAACAGAACTTATCCTGACCTGTTAAAAAGCAAGGAAGACGAAGAAAATTTCAGAACATTGGCCCGGTCCGAACTTTACAAAGTCGACCTGAACGGAACAAAATCCTTTTGGAAACCTGCTGCGTTGTATAAAGGAATGAGTTTTTCTCCGAACGGTGAATACGTAATTGTAAGCACAATCGAAGAGCCTTTTTCATACCTGGTACCCTGGTCTGCATTTCCTGAAAAAACAGTTGTCTATGATAAGAACGGACAGTTTGTTCAGGAAATTGATAACCGCCCGGCTTCTGATAATTTACCAAAAGGTTTTATGTCAACTCATAAGTATAAACGTGCAATTTCCTGGAGAGATGACAAGCCTGCTACCTTAACGTATGTGATTGCACTGGATGGTGGAGATCCTGAAAATAAAGTGGATTTCCGTGATGAATTGTTTTCTATGGAAGCTCCTTTCAAGCCGGGAACAGAACAATCACTGTTCAGGTTCGCTCAGCGTTTTTCCGGTGTTGAGTGGGGCAAAGAAGACCTGGCTGTCGCTTATGATTACTGGTACAATACCCGCAACCTGAAAACATATGTTTTCAATCCTTCCAACCCGGCTGCCGCACCGGTAACCCTGTGGGACAGGAATTACCAGGACAGATATTCCGATCCGGGAAATTTCCAGACGACAAAAAACCAATACAACCGTAATGTACTATTACTGGACGGATATACTGCTTACCTGATCGGGGAAGGGTTTACACCGGAAGGACAGTTTCCTTTCGTGGACCAGATCAATTTGAAAACAAAAGCCAAAAAGACACTTTACCGTTCCAGGTACACTGATAAGATAGAGTCGATCTCTGCCATCCTGGACATTAAAAAAGGAGAATTACTGGTGAATATCCAGGCCCCTGCGGAATATCCGAATTATTACCTGAGAAAGATCGGAAGCAAAGCGGAGCCTGCCCAGATCACTCACTTCAAAAACCCGTTTGAGAAACTGGCGGGAATCAGCAAAGAGGTGATCACATACAAACGTGAGGACGGGCTGGAATTGACTGCAACGTTATACCTCCCGGCAGGATACGATAAAGCGAAGAAAGAAAAATTACCGATGGTCATGTGGGCATACCCGCAGGAATTCAAAGACAAAAGCAGTGCCGGGCAGAACACGACCAATCCGAATGAGTTCATTTATCCTTACTACGGATCTCCGATCTATTGGGTGATACGAGGATACGCGATCTTAGATGATGCTGCCTTCCCGATCGTGGGAGAAGGGGATGAAGAACCGAATGATACATTCATTGAGCAGCTCGTAGCGAATGCAAAGGCCGCAATCGACGCGGTAGATCGTCTGGGCTATATCGACAGGACACGCGTTGCAGTCGGAGGGCATTCCTACGGAGCCTTCATGACAGCAAACTTATTGACACATTCCGATCTGTTCGCTGCCGGGATCGCGAGAAGCGGGGCATATAACCGCTCGCTGACCCCGTTCGGGTTCCAGGGTGAAGAACGCAACTACTGGGAAGCAAAAGAAGTGTATGATAAAATGTCACCGTTCAACTATGCAGATAAGATGAAAACGCCAATGTTGCTGATCCACGGAGCCGACGATAACAATTCGGGGACATTCCCGATTCAAAGTGAGCGTTATTTCCAGGCATTGAAAGGGTTCGGAGCTCCTGTAAGATATGTTGTACTGCCAAAAGAAAGCCACGGATATGCTGCCAAGGAATCTATCCTGCACTTGTTATGGGAACAGGACCAATGGCTGGAAGAACACGTGAAAAATAAGAAGTAGTTTATTTTAAATTGGAAATGATTCAATTGGCAATGTACAATGGTAGAAATCTACTTTAATTGTACATTGTCAATGCCTATTCGTTATTATTTAGTTGTTCCTTTCTTCACCAGGTTTATTTTCACCTCACAACGATGAAATTTCGGATAATGCGTCCCGGGTTCAAATTTCAGGCCCATTACATACGTGCGTGCACGCACCTGCAACGGCGTTGATATCTGGGAAGATTTATCCGTCAGGATCTTCGCCCCGGTCACTTTTCCCTCCCTGTCAACCGATAACTCATAAAAAATAGCCCCTTCCGTTGATTCATACATGGTAAAATCCGATGGAACGGCCAACTTTCTGCCTTCCTGCACCAATTCTCCTCCCATCAGCTGGGAATAAGATAAATTACAGCAAATAAATAATGAGATAACCAGGGTAATCACTTTCATAACGCATCAATTTTTGACCAAAATACGTTTTTTTCCATTACCAGTTATGAATTACCAGAAGTTAATATTGATCACTCATAGCTGACGGCTTATAACTCTCTTTACCTGCTCAATATGGCGCATGTTGTGATAGATAACAAAACGAAACGTATCCCCCAGCCTCAGTTTTATCCAGCGGGACAATGAAATGCTCACTTTCGTCCGTGTCAGATCCATATTTAACGCGCGGTTCAGAAGGTGTTGCATTTCGGCCTGCTGATCAAGGAATTCATCAATAACCGAACGATCCAGCTTACTGTGAATCGGGTTCATTTCCTTAAAGGTTTTCATCTTGTTCAGCTTCGCTTTGGGCAGCATGCTGTTGGCAAAGTAATTTCCCAAAATCCCGCTTTTAAAATAGCCGGATGAATCATCCTCCCGCCTGCTGTTCCTGCCGGAAAGAGCTGTATCCATCCGCCGGGTAATTTCCGGGAGGTAGAACCGTCCGTATAAATTCAGGTGCTGCAAGCATTCCAGTACACTCCAGCTATCGTTCGATGCCCTGTAATTCAGCTGGTCCGAAGAAAATGATTTTAGCTGTCCGGCATATTCAGATACCTTCCTTGTTTCAGCAATCAGCTGCTCTATCAGTTCACGGGATTTAATTTTCATCTTTTTTGAGCAAAGTTCCAACTATCCTGTTTGTAAATCATTGATCGAAATCAAGACTTTTTCAATCGTGATAATGTTTCGGGAGTCATGCGCAGATAATTCGCAATATACCTGTTAGAAACCTCCTGGAACAATTGAGGGCTGCGTTTCAATACCCGCTCGTATCGCTGTCCGGGAGAATTGATCAGTAAATCCTTTTCCCGCTCGATCTGCTGCAGCACCAGGTCTTCGAGGATCTGCTGGTACAAGCGGGTATTTTCAGCCGAGGCATGTACCAGTTCCATAAAATCCTCTTTAGTGGCTGCCAGCAAAGTGGTTTGTTTCAATGCCTGGATAATAAAATCAGAACTCCTTTCACTTATGAACGAATCCAGTGAAACAATGATGTTGTCTTTATACCCAAACCGGACAGTCCGCTCTTCCGTTTCATCTACAATAAAGATCCGAAGGCTTCCGCTCTTAACAAAATAAATATTGGTATCCACGGAGCCAATATCTTTCAGATAATCGTTTCTTTTTAAAACAATCCGCCGTTTGAAAATTCCGGTGTCCAATAGCTGCTTCATAGTGCAATATTACGATAGCGAGGTGAAAATTCGCAACAGATCACACAAAAATTAGTACTATTGTAGTTACTAAAATTTCAAGCTATGACATTTCCTGCTTCTGAACTGGTACTGGACAAGAACGGTAAAGTTTATCATCTCGGCTTGTTTCCTGAGAACATTTCCACGAAGATCATCCTGGTAGGAGACCAGGACAGAGTTGCACTGGTAAGCAGTTTCTTTGATGCGATTGAGCATACTTCCCAGCACCGCGAGTTCGTAACACATACCGGTACGTATAAAGGAAAACGGATTACCGTGCTTTCCAGCGGAATCGGAACGGATAACATTGATATTGTCGTAAATGAGCTGGACGCGCTGGCCAATATCAATCTGCAGGCCCGTACAGCAAAACCAGAACGCACTTCACTGGAATTGATACGGATCGGCACCTGCGGAATCCTGCAGCCCCACATCCCCGTACATTCCTATATCCTAAGCTGTGCAGCATTCGGGCTGGATAATGTCGCTCACTTTTATGACATTCCCTTTTCCGAAAACGAAAAGAAGCTCAGTGATTTAATCAGCCAGCACCTCTCATTGCCCCAAGAGGTAGTGCCCTATTATACAGAAGCAAGCGAGGAATTGGTGAACCGGCTTTCATCTGAAAAAACACATCCCGGGATTACCGTAACCAGCAGTGGTTTTTACGGCCCCCAGGGAAGGCAGCTCAATCTCAGGACAAGAACCACCCATATGAATGAACGCCTGACATCTTTCGGATATGCTGGTTTAAAGATCAACAATTTCGAAATGGAAAGCTCTGCATTATTTTCCTTGTCAAAGGCGTTGGGTCACCGGAGCGCTACGATCTGCCTGGGTGTGGCCAACCGTCCGAATATGCAATTCTCACAGGGGTATGAAAATGAAATGAAAGAACTGATCCAGTATGTGCTGGAAAGAATGTAATTCCTTCCCTCTCCGGTTTTTCAGCTTGTATGAAGTTAATAATCAAAGATGAATGTTAAATTTATATTAGCTGTTTATTAAGCGATTTACCGGTATAAATGCTTTTCACTTTAAAATGTGGATATTTTAAATTAAAATAACATCATTTCAATAAAAAATTTCACACTCTTGCCGCTTCATTGAGATTATTTCAAATCCTTTTATTAAGTTTGCCCTATTAACTAATGTTTAAGAACTTAAAAATTGAATTATGAGTAGTAGAAAATCGGCGGGAGGTTTTTCCGCGCTAGTTGGTGCAATTGCAATCGTAATTGCTTTAGTGATTGGTATTTTAGTTTACAAATTCATTTTCGGTAACCCGGCTAACTTTATTGACAATAACCCGGAGAACGAGCCAATTCAAGGAAATTACCTCGGGATTATTTACAAAGGGGGATTCATCGTACCTATGCTTATTTCAATCGTATTAGTATCCATTATCTATACAGTTGAGCGTTTTGTAACGCTGGGGAAAGCAAAAGGGAAAGGAAGCCTGGACGCATTCATTGTTAAAATCAAAAATTTACTTGCAGAAGGTAACCTTGAAGGTGCAAAAGAAGCATGCGAAACTCAGAAAGGTTCTTTGGCAAACGTTGTTGTAGCCGGATTGGAAAAATACGAAGCTACACAAAATGACCCTACTTTAAATAAAGAGCAAAAAATCGAAGCTGTGAAAAAAGAGCTGGAAGAAGCGACTGCACTGGAATTGCCTATGTTGTCTAAAAACCTTCCTGTTCTTTCCACAATTGCATCCATCTCCGTATTGGTTGGTTTGATCGGTACGGTATTGGGGATGATCAAATCGTTCGGTGCGATGTCACACGGAGCTCCTGATACAGCTCAGTTGTCGGCGGGTATCTCCGAAGCCTTGATCAACACCGCTCTTGGTATTACAGGTTCAACAATCGCGATCATTTTCTACAACCTGTTCTCTACAAAAGTGGATCAGATGACTCACAGCATGGATGAAGCGAGCTTTACAATCGTACAGGATTTTACTAAATCAGTAAAATAATTACGAACGAAACGATTTTTTAACTAAAATAAATAGTAAAAGAAATGGCGAAAGTTAGCAAACCAAAAAGCGCTCCGGGGATTGACATGACACCGATGGTGGACCTGGCATTCCTGCTAGTGACTTTCTTTATGCTTTCCGCTAATTTCCGTTCTGATGAAATTGTACCTGTAGATGTTCCTGCCAGTATCGCAGAAAACGTTATCCCCAACAATATGCTGGTGAGAGTTACTGTCGATAAGAGCGGACGTGTATTCTACGGGATTGCAGGAAAGGAAGATACCAAAAAGAACATGCTTTTACGCATGTCTGAAAAATATAAAATTCCTTTCTCAAACGAGCAGGTTCAGGAGTTCACAAAATTATCGGATATTGGCTGCTCTATGTCGCAGCTTCCGGCATACCTGAGCATGAATGAACATGATCGTACAAGGTTTATTGAATCCTCAGTGGGTGTTCCGACAGATTCAACGAACAATCAGTTAAAAGACTGGATCACGGCGGGCAGAACAGAACTGCTTGCATTTGGTGAAGCTGAATACATGGCGGCGAGAGAAAAGAATATCGACGTTAAAGTATCCGATTTCAAACCAAAATTTGTATTGAAAGTCGACGGAAATGCAGATTATATATTTGCTAAAAGAGTGGTGGAAACATTCAGAGACCTGAAGGAAAATAATTTGAGTTTTATCACGTCTTTAAAGGCGGATCCACGAAAAACTGAACATTAATATGGCACAGATACAAGAATCAGGTGGACAGGACCACAAAGGTGGTAAGAAAAGACCCAAAAGAGGTATTCCTACAGTGGATATGACTCCGATGGTAGACTTGGGATTCCTGTTGTTGACATTCTTCGTAATGACATCAACATTCAGCAAGCCTAAGATCATGAGTTTGGCTTATCCTCCGAAGGAAGAAAATAAACCAACAGATCCTGATAAGCCGAAAGTAAACAACGCAATCACGTTCATACTTTCAGAGGACCGGATTTTCTATTATGAAAATCAATTCTATCCGGAAAGCAATAAAGAAGGAAAACCGGCGACACAACTGTCGGAAACGAACTTCGGAGCTGACGGAGTAAGAAAACTTCTTACAGACAAGAACCGTTATGTACTTGAGCAAAAAGCAGGGTTAGACAGGCAATTGCGCGGTAAAGAGATTGCAGATACAACACATGCCAGGATTCTGAAAGAGAAAAAGGGAGATCCCCAAGCTCTTAAAGTGTTGGTTAAAACAGATGACATGGCGAAATGCAGGAACTTTATTGACATGATCGACGAGCTGAGAATTGCTGAGATCGGTGCATTCCTTCCTTCTGAAATCACTGCTTCGGAACTCGAGTTAGTAAGAGCAAAAACTAAAAAAGATTAGTTATGAGTATTTCAATTGTTATCGTCATTGCAGCATTGGTACTACTGGTCTCTTTGTATGATTATTTTTCATCGAAGAGCTGGCAGCAGGTAACGTCTGCAAGCAGAAACGAGGTCGTTTTTGATGACAGGAACAAAGAGTATGGTGCTTATGAAATTCGCAAGAATTATGATAAAACCATCATATTCATCCTTTTGGGAGTGATCGTTGCAATCGGTGTCAGCTACGGAGCTTACCTGTTTGTGAAGTCTCTTCCGGAAGAGATAGAGGAACCAGCTTACAGTGAATTCCAGGCAGAGTTCGAAATGCCACCACAGGAAGAGGAAGAGATCCTTGAAGAACCTCCTGTGGAAGAACCTCCTGTAGAACTGGAGAAACAGCTGGATTTCAGGGAGTTTGAAATCACTGATGAAGTGGTTGAAACACGCCTGAATACGCAGGAAGACGTTCAGGAAACCAAAGCAGGTAATCAGAACATTGAGGATGTGGAAGAAACCTTCAAAGAACCGGAAATCAAGCAACCGGTTGTTACCGAAAGAGGTCCTGAAAAAATCGAGACGTTCGTAGAAGAGGAAGCTGAATTCCCGGGTGGTTACGCCGAGATGATGAAATTCTTCAGCAAGAACATGAAATATCCTGAAATTGCCGTTCAGGCAGGTATCGAAGGAAAAGCAAATGTTCGTTTCGTTGTCGAAAAAGATGGTTCTATCGGTAATGTTACAGTTCAGAAAGGTGTTCCGAACTGTCCTGAATGCGACAAAGAGGCAATCCGTGTAATTAAATCAATGCCGAAATGGAAGCCAGGTAAAAATGGTGGTAAAGCGGTACGAAGTTATTTCAGTATGCCGGTAGCCTTCAAGCTTAAATAATTAGTTTAATTCCTATACAAAAACCCCGGGTCAGTTTTGACCCGGGGTTTTTTATTTTCTGCACCCGGCAATTTCTCCCCAAAAAGGTCTTTTTCCTTTTAAATAAAAAAAAGCACCAAACAATCAACAACTTACCGGTTTCCATACTTGTGCCTGTTTCACATGACTTAATGCTTTAAATTAGTATAAAACCTAAAAAATAATAGTATGAAACAGGAAATTAAAAGAAGCAGTTGACCTGCAGACAAGTCACAGTAAAGACTATTCATGCTTAAAGCGATAGTCTCATCTAAGTCAGTAAAAAAGTGTAAACATTTAAAAAATCAAGTTATGGAAATTATCATTTCAATCGCTGCAGTTTTGTTGCTCGTATCTCTTTACGACTACTTCTCATCCAGAAACTGGCAGCAAGTCACATCTTCATCCCGAAACGATGTTGTATTTGACAAACGAAACAAAAAGTATGGTGCTTATGAAATTCGCAGGAATTACGATAAGACACTCATTATGGTTATCCTGGGAGTTGTTACGACAATCGGAATGAGTTATGGTGCCTATCTTCTTACAAAAGATGTAGTAGAAGATGAGATCATAGCTTCTGACGGTTTACAAGTGGAAATAGATTTACCCCCTGTTGAAATAGATGTAGTTATTGATAAACCGGTTGTCGAAAAAATTGATAAAACAGAACAGCTGGCAAAAGAAATCGACTTCAGTAAATTCGAAATTACAGATGATCCTACGTCAACACGGATAAATACCCAAGATGATATCGATAATGAAGTTAAAATCGGGAATCAAAACATCGACGATGGGAAAGAACCGGATTTTAAGGAGCCACTGGATAAAACAGTAAAAACAATTCAGCTAACCACACCGGATGTCGAAACCTGGGTGGATGAAGAAGCTGAATTCCCGGGCGGTTATGCCGCAATGATGAAATATTTCAGTAAAAACATGAAGTATCCTGAAATTCCACTCCAGGCTGGGATTGAAGGTAAAGCAAACCTTCGCTTTGTAGTCGAAAAAGATGGAAGCATCGGAAGCGTTGAAGTCCAAAAAGGTGTAGCGAATTGCCTTGAATGCGACAAAGAAGCCATGCGCGTAATCAAATCCATGCCGAAGTGGAAACCCGGCAGGAAAAACGGTAACATTGTAAGAAGTTACTATACAATGCCCGTTGCTTTTAAGATCAAAGGGTGATCCTACTAAAAATCCCGGGTCAAAACTGATCCGGGATTTTTCCTTTTGTTGTAAAGGTAGGTAACAACTAAACACTAACTAACCATGTATAACTAAAAATAAAAGGTAGGAAGGTACAAGGTTTACAATCCAAGTATGTGCCTGATCTCAACTTCTGTGATCGTTCTTTTAACACCATCCGGGCTGAAATAGGAGCGGGTGATCAATCGGCCATGGATGGCAACTTTCTTTCCTTTTTCTCCGAACTTCTCAACAAATGCCGCTATATTTCCCCATGCAAATACCTTGTGCCGTTCGGTGGATATTTTAATCTTCCCGTTATTGGCTCTGTATTCTGAGTCAGTAGCGACATTAAACCGAACGATCTTGTGGCCGTTATCGAATTGTGTAATCCGTTTGTCAGACGCAATGCTTCCGATCAGTGTAACGTGATTTCTTATGGTTGTCATACGGCTTAAGTTAAAGGATTACCAGGTCGTTCACCTCAACTTCCGAAACACATCTCCGCTGGCCGTTGTTATTGTAAAAACGTGTAATCAATTTTCCCTCAACAGCCAGTTCCATTCCGCAGGATCCCAGTTCTTCCAGTACCCTTACCCATTTTCCCCAGGCTGTAATCCGGTGCCAGTGGGTTCGTTTTCTGGACGCTCCTTCAGCAGTTAAAATCATTTCATCGGTTGACATAGAAAATTTCGCGATGCGTCGCCCGTTTTCCAGCTCTACGATCTTCGGAGCAGAGCACATTTTTCCAATTAAATTTACGTGATTCATAAGGTATTTGGTTTTAAGCGTGACCAACCGGTCACACTGGTTTGTATAAAAGGTTATTAATTATTTTTTGGTGTCAGTGCGAGGAATTCATTCATTTCGATCGTAGTGGAGAATCGTTTCTCACCACTCTTTGTTTCGTATGAACGGTTCATCAACCTGCCTTCAACAACAACTTCCTGGCCTTTCCCCAACAGGCGTTTTACCAGATCTGCTGTTTTTCCCCAGGCATTTATATTGTGCCATTGCGTGTCGTTCACCCAATTCCCGTTTTTGTCTTTGTAACCCGAATTTACTGCCAGCGAAAACCGCGCAAGTGTTCTCCCGTTTTCTGTTTTTACTACTTCCGGCTGCGCTCCCAAACGTCCGATCAAACTAACTTTGTTTCTTAAATTGTTCATAATGTAAATTTTAAAAGTTTGAAAAATTTGTAAGTATGTATCGATGTTCTTACCGATCGACACTGCAAAGTTGTAGCAGCCTTAAAATTTTATCCGGTATTTAACTGATTTGTTTCGGTTAACATTCGTTTGTAATTAGTTTAAATCGGTTTTATTGTTGATTATTAAATAGTTAATTACATATATTATTTATGTATTTTACCGTCAAAAATCAAACGATAAAGATTTATCATTATACATTCTGGTATTGTTTTTGATATCTTCAGACCTTAAATCATTTTACTCTATGAAGAAAAAACGACTCTTGAAAATTGCATGTATACTGGTTGTGGCGATGATCCTCTTTACTATTTTCTGTAACTGGAAGGTAGCGCATGACTCCGATCCGTATATCTTTCATGTGAGTGAACAGGTTCCTTCGCAGAAGGTGGGGCTTCTCCTGGGAACCAGCAAGCAATTAAAAAACGGTCGCATGAATCAGTATTTCGTAAAGCGGATAGAAGCAGCCGCGGAATTGTTCCGGGAAGAAAAGATCGAATATATCATTGTGAGTGGTGACAACGGAACAAAAGACTACAACGAACCGGAAGACATGAAAAATGCGTTAATGGAAAAAGGAATACCTGAAGACCGGATCATTCTGGATTATGCCGGTTTCAGGACATTTGACTCTGTCATTCGGGCAAAAGAAATCTTCGGGCAAACAGCATTCATTATCATTTCCCAGGAATTCCATAACCAGAGAGCTGTATACATTGCCAGGAAAAACGGGATAGAAGCCTACGGATACAACGCGGGCGATGTAACCAGTTATGGTGGGTTTAAAACAAAAATGCGGGAAATATTAGCCCGAAATAAGGTATTTATAGATCAGTTAACAGGCAAGCAACCCAGATTCCTGGGAGAGAAAATTGAAATTAAGTAATCCTACCTGGTTAAAAAGGAAGCCCTCCCAGGTTTAGATCCCGGAGCGGGATCTCTCTGGTTTCATCAATTTTCCGCTTCGTGGAAAAGATGGAAACACCTCCTTTTACCGTTCCTACGATCCTGACTGTTGCTGTTTTTTTCAAAGCACCTGCAATCAGTTTAGGCAGCGCACCATTAAGAAGCTCCGCCGTAACGGGAACAGCCACCGTAGATTCACTCCGTTTGATGATCTTGATCTTTTCATCCAGTTGAATGATCCCTACATGGCTCCCGTTGATATACAGGTCGAAAGAAGAGGGTTTTACCTTGAGATTGTATCCATTTGGGTTATTTAAGATCGCATCGAAAGAGACAGAAATAGTACGGCCTTCAATTTTATTCAATTTGAAGTTTTCTGCTTCCCTGAACTGAACATCTTCGAACGAGCAGGCTGTAAAAACAAAAAGAAGCACCAGCAGGCACCCCATTTTCTTGAAAAAATTCATGATTTATTCAGATCTGTAAAATGTTTATAAAAATAAGGAATTGTTTCGATCCCTTTAAAATAGTTGAACAACCCGTAATGCTCGTTTGGTGAGTGGATGGCATCGCTGTCCAGCCCAAATCCCATTAGGATCGTTTTTAATCCCAGGACTTTTTCAAACATCGCTACGATCGGGATACTCCCTCCGCTTCTTACAGGAATCGGCTTCTTCCCGAATGTCTGTTCGTAAGCTAAACTGGCCGCTTTGTACCCAACCGAATCGATCGGTGTTACGGATGCTTCTCCTCCATGATGCGGGTGAACAGCCACACGTACGCTTGCGGGAGCAATGGACTCAAAATGTTTTTTAAACAGCTCTGTGATCTCATCCGGGTGCTGATCAGGAACCAGGCGCATAGATATTTTTGCAAATGCTTTGGAAGGAATCACCGTTTTGGCTCCTTCTCCGGTATATCCTCCCCAGATTCCGTTAACGTCCAGCGTAGGACGGATCGAACCTCGTTCGGGTGTCGAATAGCCTGTTTCTCCATGAACTTCGCGAATATCCAAAGCCTCACAGTACTTTTCCAGTGAAAACGGGGCTTTTGCCATTTCAGCACGCTCTTCATCAGACAGCTCCACTACTTTGTCGTAAAAGCCAGGTATGGTAATACGATTGTTCTCATCGTGCAAAGAAGCAATCATCTGTGTAAGTATGTTGATCGGGTTGGCAACACATCCGCCATACAACCCCGAATGTAAATCACGATTCGGCCCGGTCACCTCAACCTCTACGTAGCTCAGTCCACGCAAGCCCGTTGTAATGGAAGGAACATCATTTGCCAGCATTCCCGTATCGGAGACAAGAATGATATCCGCTTTGAGCTTTTCAACATTTTCCTTCACAAAAATTGCCAGGTTCGGACTTCCTACTTCCTCCTCCCCTTCGATCATAAACTTAACGTTGCAAGGAAGCTCATTCGATGCGATCATTGCCTCGACAGCTTTCACATGCATGTACATCTGTCCTTTATCATCGCACGCTCCACGGGCAAAAATTGCGCCTTCAGGATGAATTTCCGTCTTCTTGATAACCGGTTCAAACGGAGGACTTGTCCACAGCTCCAGCGGATCCGCAGGCTGCACATCATAATGTCCGTAAACCAGGACCGTCGGTAACGAAGCATCTATAATCTTATCTCCATAAACAACAGGATAGCCGGCGGTCTGGCACACTTCAACATTTTCAATTCCGATATTTTTCAGTTGACTGGCAATCACCTCAGCTGTGCGGTGTACATGCTCACTGTATGCTTTATCTGCAGAAATAGAAGGTATTCTCAGTAATTCTGTCAATTCTTCTAAAAACCGCTCCCTGTTTGAATGGATGAAAGATTGTGTCTGATTCATTTTTGATGATTTTTTACAAAAATGGTTATTTTTCAATAAAGATTAAAAGAAAGTATCTTATTTTTGAGTAAAAAGTAAGCCTGAAGCAACCATCTGCTTAAAAATTCAGTCTTACTTAATATTGATTAGATAACATAATTTTAAAACAATTGATTATGGACAGGCCTTTTTACAACACTTTAAGATCTATTTTCCTAGTACTGCTTACCCCGGTTATGCTCCAAGCACAGATCCAGGTTACCAACACATTGACACCTGTTCAGTTGGTTGAAAACGTATTGGTCGGGAGTGGTGTGACAGCTACAAATATCACCGTGAACGGAAGTGCTGCAAATGCAGGAACAGTGCAAGCCAGCGCGACCTACTTCAACCAGAACGGGACCACATTCCCCATCTATGATGGTGTATTGCTCACCACAGGAAGAGGAACGGTAGCAATTGGACCGAACAACCAGGCAGGAGCGGATGATAATTCAGGGACATTATCTGTCAATGATGCGGATATGGACGCCATCGCAGCTGCAGATGTTGAAAACGGAATCGTTGTTGAATTTGATTTTGTCGCAACAGGTAATCAACTGGAATTCAAATACATATTCGGATCAGAGGAATATCCGGAATTTGCCCCGCCAAACAGCTCTGCTTTTAATGATGTATTCGGATTTTTCCTTTCCGGACCGGGTATTTCCGGCCCCTATGCAAACGGAGCTGTGAATATAGCAACCATTCCCGGAACGACGACACCTGTATCCATTAATAACGTAAATGCAATTACAAACAACACATATTATGTTAACAATGCCGCGGGTTTAGCATATGGAACAGCGATCCAGTATGACGGTACCACGATCACCATGACCGCATTTTCCGAATTGATCTGCGGTGAAACATACCACATCAAATTAGGAATTGCAAACGTAGGAGATGAAGGATGGGATTCTGGTGTTTTCCTTGAGGCAGGTAGTTTCACGACAAACCCGGTACAATTTTCATTCAGCACTTTTACAAATGACAACACTATTTATGAAGGCTGTAACCAAACCGGTGAACTGATATTTACCCGTGCAGGATGCGGCAATGAGAATGACACGCTTGTGGCTTACATCACATACGGGGGAACGGCAATCAATGGAGTAGATTATAACCTGCTTGAAGATTCTGTTGTCCTTATACCGGGTGTAGATACTGTGGTCTGGATTATTGATCCTATTGAAGACGGGTTGGCAGAAGGAATCGAAACCATTGAGATCGAAGTAATGACAATCGTTACTATTACGGGAGATACATTATACGGTACCGGAATATTCTATATCAACGACCAGCCTGAACTTATTTTGCAGGCCCATGATGCCACTTACTATTGCCTGCAGCACGATACCCAGATCACCTCAACCGTGACGGGTGGGATAGCTCCGTACGAATACCTCTGGGACCACGGCGATACTACCGCCACCACTCATGTAGACATCAACGAGAATGGCGTTACTACCTATATTCTGACGGTAACAGACGCCTGTGGCTATACAGCTACCGATACTGCATACCTGACGATGAACCAGACACTGGCAATTGACACCATTTTGTCAACACCCGCTACCTGTCTCCCTATCGGAACAGTCTCCATCCAGAGCTTCCCGTATGGGGCTCATCTTCAGAACCCGGGTAATCCCACTTCGTATAACCTGACATTTGACTGGACGTATGAGAACGATACATTAATAACCTTCCCGAATCAAAGCGCGCTGGAAGATTTACCTGGAGGCTGGTATTACATAGAGCTGACAGATAATGTGATCAATTGTACGGTATCCGACAGTGTATTCGTAGATGTTGTAGATGTTCCGATAGCAGTGCTGAATGCTGACCCGGGAGCAGGTTGCGCACCGTTGGGAGTGACATTTACCAATCAAAGTCAGAATTCCAATCAATATTTCTGGAACTTCGGAGACGGAACCACAACTACAACAAGTGATCTGAGTTCCGTAAGCCATACGTTCAACCAGACTTCGATTGTTCAGCTGGTAGCCTCAAACGGGGATGTAACCTGTAACGACACTGTAGAAGTAGTTGTTGATATTGTTGTCTGCGGCTGTACAGATCCTACTGCGGTCAACTACAATATAGCGGCAGTGATCGATGATGGATCCTGTATTTATCCTACCCCGACTGTCGATGCTCCGAATGTGATCACTATCAACGGAGACAACGTAAATGATTTCTACTTCCTGAAAACCGAATATGCCGCTTCCATCGAACTGACAATAGTAGATCGTTGGGGAATGGTAGTATTTGAAGGAATGGGGTCCCAGTCTTCCCCACCAATCTGGGATGGAAAAGATAAATCGGGAAATACTGTAACCGAAGGCGTTTATTTCTATAAATACATCGTAACGGGACAGCTTGGAGATGTTTTGGAAGGACATGGCTTTATTACAGTCGTGCATTAAATATACCCCCTGAAAAGGTAAAAAACCGGAGCGATGAATCAGCTCCGGTTTTTTTATGCAGTGAAATAAAAAATCGGAATACTTTTTGGTAATCAAACCTTATTTATATTTGTAATCAAAATTTATATACTATGAAATATTTTGCAATAATCTGTTTGGCAATCATCCTGGCATCCTGTGGTAGCAAGGTTCCCTTTACCAATCAAATAAAAGATGAATTTGGCCTCGACGCCGAAACTCAAATGAAAAGAGTGCAATTCTATATTTCACAGACCATTATTTTACAACGGGTCAAACAATCCGGCACACAAGGTACTGCTGAAAACGGGGTACTGGTAACAAACAGGAATAAAGAGGAAGACCGCGTAACGATCCAGGCCCAGACTCCTGCCGTTTTTGAAGGTTACGGGAAAAATGGTGAGATGATCATCCGTTTCGAGGTCGGACAGGGAAGGTTCCTCACTTTCAACGTAAGGCAAGAAGGCTCATCATCCAGGTACTACCTTGTTGCAAGCTGGGATATGAACCGCGGTGGAGAACTAACATACGGCAATGAAAAATATACAGTGCAGTCTGCTGCGGGGAATGCATACCTGATGGTCATGCTGAAAAAGCTGCAAAGAACAAAACGCAAAGACCGTGTTGTAAAGGGAATGCGAGTGTAAGAAATACTGAATTCTGAATGTCGGATTGTGAATCGATTTAGTGTTCAAAATTTTTAAGATTTAATCGTGGGTTAACATAAAAGGAAGTTTTTTTCGATTTTTTTGCACATGGAATTTTTCAACCGGGAATTGAGCTGGCTTTCTTTTAACGAACGCGTTTTACAAGAAGCTTTGGACCCCAGGAATCCGGTCATCGAACGCATGCGGTTCCTGGGAATTTACTCCAATAACATGGACGAATTCTTTCGTGTACGGGTAGCCAACGTACGGCGGATGATCGTGATCAAGAACAAGACCGTGCAAGGCTTCAATGGTTCTCCGAAGGAGCTGTTCAATGAAATCCGTTTAGTTGTGCTGAAGCAGCAGCGACAGTTTGAACTGGCTTACCAGAAGATTTTACGGGAGCTGGGTAATCACAACATCTTTCACATCGACGAAAACGGCATCACACCGGAAGAAGCAGAAGAACTTAAATCGTATTTTAACCTCAAGCTAAAACATGCTATTGTCCCGATCATTTTAAGCCCCTCCACTCCTTTCCCGAGGCTGAAAGATTCGGGGGTTTACCTGGCTGTGAAAATGACGAACCTCCGCTCTACAAAACTGCGCTACGCGCTCATTAAAATACCTTCCATCATCTCCAGGTTTTACCTGATGAAAGAAGGAGACAAACAAAAGGTCATTTTAATTGATGATATCATACGGCTGAATTTAGACGCGATCTTTTCAATCTTTACCTACCACAAAATAGAGGCATATACATTCAAGTTTACCAGAGATGCTGAGCTGAACCTGGATGACGATATTTCCACTTCATTAAAGGAAAAAATCGAACAGAGCATCAAGCTGAGAAAGAAAGGTACTCCTGTCCGCTTTGTTTATGACCAGGACATGCCTCACGACTTGCTGGAATACCTGCTCAAGCACCTGAACCTTGAATTTGGTGTAAACACCATAGCAGGAGGAAGGTATCATAATTTTAAGGATTTCATGTCTTTTCCCGACTTTGGAAACCCGGAGTTCGTATACACTCCGTTGCCTCCGCTCAGCCACCCTGCTTTGGAAGGACAGAAAAGCCTGATGAAAGTGATATTAAAACAAGATGTCCTGATTCACTATCCCTACCAGCGATTTGATTACCTGGTGGATTTATTACGGGAAGCATCCATCGATCCGCGGGTAAAATCCATCAAAATAAATGTGTACAGAGTGACGCGTGATTCACAGGTTTTAAAGGCGCTGATGAGCGCTATCAGCAATGGTAAGCAGGTCACCGTTTTTTTAGAATTAATGGCACGATTCGACGAAGAAAATAACCTTTACTGGTCCAACCGCCTGAAAGAAAACGGGGCAACTGTTTTGCACGGCGCACAGGACATGAAAGTACATTCCAAGCTCATCCAGATCACACGGATGAATGGAAATAAAAAGCAGCTCATCACGCACATCGGAACGGGGAATTTCCATGAGAAAACCGCACGGATTTACGGTGACATCAGCTTGCTCACCGCTGACGAAAAAATCGGATTGGAGGTAGCTAAAGTATTTCAGTTATTGGAAAGCGAAACCCCGAACCTGAAAAGACGGTTTAAAGAATTAATGGTTTCACCCATCAACACGCGTTACAGGTTGGTGAACCTGATAAAAAATGAGATTACCAGTGCCAGGAAAGGAGAAAAAGCTGAAATTTTCATTAAGCTGAATAACCTTACTGATACCTCGGTCATCGAATGGCTGTACAAAGCAAGCAATGCCGGGGTAAAGATAAAAATGATCATCCGGGGAATCTGCTGCCTGGTACCGGGAATCGCAGGACAATCGGAAAACATTGTCGTTTATTCGATCGTTGACCGTTTCCTCGAACATGCGCGGATAATGAGATTCCACAATAGCGGCCAACCGCTGTATTTTATCAGCAGTGCCGACTGGATGGAACGAAACCTGGATAAACGGATCGAAGTCACCTGTCCTGTTAAAGACAGGCAATTACAGGAAGAGATCGACCTGATCTTTGATTATCAGTTCAGAGGCAATTCCAAAACCAGGATCATCGGGAAATACCAGAAAAATAAATACCGCAAGGTTGAAAAGAAGGTCTTTCATACACAGCTTGAGCTCTATAACTATTACAAACAGAAATCAAACCAGCCAGTGCCGGATCATAGCAATTAAAGGAATAAATAAAGGCTCCGAATCACATGATTCGGAGCCTTTAACATTCTATGATATCTATTTTATTGCTTTATAACTCTGACAGTCTTCTCACTTTCATTTCCTGAGAGGCGTACCAGGTAAACCCCGTCTTGCAAATCAGTCAAATCAATGATCGTCGTTGAAGAATGAACATCTTCCAGGCCACGTACCACTCGACCGTTCAGATCCGACACTTCAATTTTAAATCCTTCGTTTGCCGGGATTCCCGCAACATGGAACAGGCCATTTGTAGGGTTGGGATACAGTGATACATTTTCCAGCACTGCGTCCTCCAATCCAAGGAAATCACAATTCTGCACATCTACAAGCACCTCTGCCGTATCTGCATCACAGACACCATTATCAACAATGTACTTGTATACCTTCTGTCCTACTAAATTTCCTGAAGAAAAATAGGAACCAGACAATGCTGTCCCGTTCGGGTCGTACCAGGTTCCTCCTGCATCAATTGTTCCTTCCAGTCCTCCGAACAAGTCAATCATTTGATTCTTGCACGTTGTGATAATCCCGTTTTCTCCAGCTGAAGAAGGATTGAAAATCGTGATTATTGCTGACGTAGTGTCTGAAGTACATGCTGTTGTCACGATATAATTAAAGGTGTAGCTTCCTGCCCCCAGTGGAGAAACATTCAGGGAAGAACCGTTCACAAGGCTTTGCAGATCTTCGTTCTGCCACTCACCATGTGTATATTCAGACGTAATAACCGTGCTCAGGTCAATCGTATTGTCCAACCGGCATACATCAGCCGTTCCATCCGTTCCCGGGTTTGGAGTACATATATCAACACATACATCGTCAATGTGAACGTAGTTATAGGTAGTTGAATTTACATAAAAAGCAATGTAAACTTCACCTGAATACGTGGACAGATCAACAGATGTTTCAACATATTCATAATCCGTATATGTTGTTATATCTAACAGTTCATCCGTAAAATCAGAAGGATTCGATCCGGTTGTTGAGATCAAAACTTTGAATCCTGATTCAGTCATATAGCTGAATGTCATTACTTCATTTCCTGTCAGAATAAGTGGTGGAGAAATCAAATAATCGTCATTAGAATCATTAGCATATATATATGCAGACTGAAGCCCTGTATTAGCCTCATAATTATTTACGGTCCATATATAGTCTGTATATCCCCAGACAGGATCGTTATCGATATATGCATCTCCGTTTCCATCAATGATCGACCAACAGTTCCACGCAGGAGAGTCAGCTTCAAAACCTTCACAGAACGCAACAGCCGGAATAGCATCACATGCTGTCAAAACGAAAACAGTTAAAGGATAGCTTTCTTCTCCTGCACCACAATCCGCAACTATTCTAACTTCATATGTTGTATTTGCACTCAATCCCGGAATGGAAACAGATGCAGATGAAACCGTTTGTGTTCCGATTCCGTTACCTTGCGTAAAACCCGGTGCACCCCACTCCACATTCCAGGAGGTTTCCGTTCCGCCTGCATCCCAGGCAACGTCCATACTTGAGCTTGTTAAAGCGCTGATAATTGCGTTAACAGGCGAAGGACAAGCCGGAGTATCATATACGACTTCCAGTTCCAGATTTATTTCTATTCCATCTCCCCAGGCATCCAGGTCAGATGAAACAACTGTAATTACAGCAGCTCCCGTGAGGTCTTGCCCGATAAAATCAGCAGCACAGCCATCGATCACTACATCGACGCCATCCACATTCAATGTAAAGCCATACCAGTCTCCGCAATCGAAGTCATCTCCCCAGAGGCTACCTCCAAAGAAATCTGAAATGGTAATGCCCTGGATCGGCATTCCCTGGTTTACCGTAATATCCGAGGAGGTATTAACAGTAATCGTAGTGGGATCATCATCGTACCCTTGCGCTGAAAAGGTTTGTGTCCCGGTAGAGGTCTGCGCATTTGCCGAAAATGCTGCAACTACTGCGAAAGCAATTGAAAAAATACGGACCTCAATTTTCCTAAAGTAAGTTTTTATCATAAATCTGTTGTTTTTTGTTTCACTTTAAAAATACATTATTATCCAACACTGATCCAATAAAAAATAAATTAATTTAACATTATTTTAATACTATTTTTCAATTCCCATACAGATATATCCGTCTCCCTTTTACAGAAGATCCCGGGCTGAACATCCAAACCAAAACAAAATCAACAACCTCAAATTCAATTTTTTAACTTAAAAAGTCATCTTTTTCTATGTCTCCAGTCGCTCATACACCGGTTGCAGCAATCTTGTAATGCCAATACGTACATTTAATACTACTGTAGTTGTTAAACGAACAGGCAATCATTTCATCTGGCTGGTGCACAGAAATGTATTTTTCCGGTAACGTGAAATGGTTGAAACTAAAATATGACCTGTTCCGACTGTCTGCAAAAATCGAAATAGTTTGTACCTTTGCCAATCAATTTAATCAAATGAGCAATCAAGCTGTTGAAGTTCCTCTGGCGAAAAAACCCCGGCTAATGTTTATCGATATGGCCCGTTCCATTGCCATTCTACTGATGCTGGAAGGGCATTTTATTGAAATCGTCTTCGAAGGATTCAGGCCGATGGTCGACACGTTCAAGGCTAACCAGACTTCCGGTAATGTTTTCTTCGATATCTGGTATTTTATCAAAGGGTTCACCGCCCCGATGTTCTTTACGGTAACCGGTATCGTTTTTGTCTTTTTGCTGATCAACGAAAAAAAATTCTTTGAAAATCCACGCGTAAAGAAAGGAATCCGACGTTCCATTGAACTGATCCTATGGGGTTATCTGCTGCAGATTAATTTTCGCTCATTTGACCAGTATATTGCCGGCCAGTTTTCCTCCTGGGTAACGGCATACCATGTACTGCAAAGCATCGGTGTCGGCATCGCCTCGTTGCTGTTCATTTACTGGCTCCACAGCACAATCAGGATAGGCAGCCTCGCATTCTACTATTTTGTTGCCGGAACAAGCATTTTTGTGCTGTACCCTGATTTCAAAGCAATGCCTCAGGGAAGCTATTTCCCGGAAAACGCCCCCGCGATCATCCAGAATGTATTCAAAGGCCCGCATTCCGTATTCCCGGTGATTCCGTGGATGGCATTCACCCTATACGGCGGAATGATCGGAGCGATCGTAAAAAAGCATAAAGAGAACATCAAATCTTACTTCTTTATCTTTTTATTCATAGGTATTGGAATTGTACTTAATGGCCTCTCCTATCCGATCTGCGAATTCATTGACAACGCTGCAAAAAAATTACACATCAGCGACAACCTGAGTTTTGTAACTAACGCATGGCTGTATAGCCGCTTCGGGCAAATCCTCCTTGTACTGGGAATTCTCATCTTTATCGAAAAGATTGTGACCATCCGGGAAAACCTGTTCCTGAAAGTAGGACAGAACACCTTGCCGATATACATCATCCATGTCATTATCCTGTACGGAGGAATCTTCGGATATGGCCTGAATAATGTGTTAAGCGCCAAGCTGAGCGGAATAGAATCCATCATAGGAGCAGTAATTTTCATCGGAACATTTGTCCTTATGATCAAGTACTGGGATCACGTGGAGAACTGGTGGTCGTCTGTTAAGGCCAAATTATCCGGCAAGGCAAAGGTAAAAGCAAAGAGCTGACCGGATCCTCTCTAAATTTTCTTTTTCACACTGGTGTCCTTTGACTGGGGAATCGATGACTGTGGAGCGCTTGGCTGGTATGGTTTCGGGAAAGCAACCTCTTTGACGTAATCCCGGATGCCGCATGTATCTTCAACTGTCAGACGCACCAGGTACTTTCCATGGGTTTTGTAGTAGTGCTGTACTTCCGGGCTTTCTGAATACGTGCTGTCGCCAAAATCCCATTTCACCGATTTAGCGTTGGGGAAACTGGCACGCCCTGTAAGGGAAAACCTTCCATCTTTGGTAAAGGTGCTGCTGATATCATATACATCCCGGTCCAGCTTGTATTCATTCAGATGCCCTTTGACATAATCATAGGCGATTTTCTGGATGGACAAAGCCACCTTGTCCGCAATGCTCGCCGTGTATCCTCCTACCGGTGTCTGCCTGAAAATAGCGGAGAAAAAAGACGTAGCGACGATATAAGAACCGATCTTGGTCGGGTGAAACTCATCCGGCTGGTACAGTCCATACTCCGGATGCTGCCTGCGTACCTGCATCCAGACATTCCCGACAGGCACTATGGGAAAATTATACTTTTCAGCCAGGTAACGGTATCCGCTTTCTATGGAAGCACTCATTTCTTCATACGTCCCGATCTCATTCATGTAGGAATACCCGTTCTCATATCCCCAGGTCATGTACAGGAGGATCTTCACACACGGGTTGTTCTGTTGCAATGTATCCACGATCTTCTGGAAGTAGGGAATAACTGCTGTATCAATGTGCTCGTTCCCGTAGCTCAGCTCACGGCTGAACCCTTGCAGGATGACATAGTCCCAGGTCGCTTTTTTAATATCGGCATACATGTCGGCCCGTTCAGAGTGCATTTTAAAGGTATGGTTCCCTTTCGCGCTCATCAATACATTGGCCTTTATACTTTTGGAAATAGCCAGCTTTTCAAACATGACCGGCATACTGTTCATCAGCGTAAAGCTGTTACCTATAAATAACACGTTCACAGGAGGAACTTCCTGGGCATGAACAGAAGCAGCCGCTCCTCCACAAAAAAAAGCAGCCAGTACTTTAAAAAACCTGCGTAACAATGCCATTTTTATTTTATCCATAAACAGAGGTTAACAAAGAAAATGCCAGTTTACATAATTCAAAAAAGCATATTTTCAATTGTGCGAAATTACACTTTTTTACTTTCTGAATCACAAACAAAATAACTCCCTCGCAAAATTAAAGGTAAGAAAAACGATCTCAAAAATGCTTATTGATGCGCGTAACATTTGCTACATTTGCATTGAAAACCATTGTATGGAACAATTATACAACCGAATATTTACAATCAATGATGAAGAGAGCTTCAACAGGACCGCCCTGGAGATCTTTCATCATCAACGCCATTCCATACCGGTTTACCGGGCATTTGTTGAACAACTGAACAAACCACACCCCCTGCATTACACAGAGATTCCGTTCCTGCCTGTTTCGTTTTTTAAGACACACCGCATCTGCCGGGAACATATCCGGGAAGAAATTGTCTTCAAAAGCAGTGGAACAACCGGGCAGATCCGGAGCCAGCATTTTGTAGAAGACATTTCATTATACATACGCTCATTTGAACAAGCATACCGGTCACTGATCGGAAACCCGGAAGAACAGGCGATCCTGGCGCTATTGCCCAATTACCTGGAACAAGGCAGCTCAAGCCTGGTATTTATGGTCGATCACCTGATCAGGAAAAGCAACACTGCTCTTTCCGGTTTTTTGCTCAACCAGCCTGAAGAGATCCTTGAGCGGTATAAAGAAGCGGTGGCACAGCACAAAGAAATCGTTATTTTCGGAGTATCCTACGCCCTCCTGGACCTGGCCGAAAAAGGCTTTTCATTCCGCAAAGCACGGATCATCGAAACCGGGGGAATGAAGGGACGACGAAAAGAATTATCCAAAGAAGAGCTGCACGCAATCCTGAAAAAAGGATTGGATGTTCCTTACATTTCATCAGAATACGGAATGACAGAACTGCTGTCACAGGCTTACAGCAATGAAAACGGCGTTTTCGAGTGTCCCCCCTGGATGAAAATATGCATCCGTGATGTCAATGACCCTTTTACATTTACCGCAGATGGAAAAAGCGGCGGGATCAACGTGATCGACCTGGCAAATGTCAACAGCTGCAGCTTTATCGCAACGGAAGACCTGGGGAGGAAAGACGGCGATACATTCCAGATCCTGGGGAGGATTGACCTGTCGGATATCAGGGGCTGTAATTTACTGGTTCAATAACAGACCGTTTGCATACTTCCAAACTTGCTAAAACGGGACCGTACACCCCGGAAAGTTGTGTTCTTTCACAAAAAATGATGATTGTGCCGAAAATTACCGCACAAAAATAAAAACACCCCTTCACACCCCTCATATTCACATTAAACAAACTGTAAATCAATGCATTTACTAACAAGAACAGTTAACCAAATTGATAAAACTGCTTAAATAATTTTGATAATTGAATGTTTGTTTTTTTCTTTGTTCCCGAATTAACCTTTAAAATTAGAAAAGATGTCTGATATTAAAACAAGAGTAGTAGCGATTATCGTTGATAAATTAGGAGTAGAGGAAAGCGAAGTAACAAACGGAGCAAGCTTTACAAATGACTTAGGAGCTGATTCTTTGGACACTGTTGAGTTGATCATGGAATTCGAAAAAGAATTTAACATCGCTATTCCAGACGATCAAGCAGAAAACATTCAAACTGTAGGTGACGCAATTTCTTACATTGAGAAAAACGCTTAATCAAACACGTTAATTGAATTAATACTTTCTTGAATCATAATTTATGCAGTTAAAAAGAGTTGTTGTAACTGGAATGGGGGCGCTTACCCCGATTGGTAATACCTTAAATGAATATTGGGAGGGATTGCTTGCTGGCAAAAGCGGTGCGGCTCCGATTCAACAATACGATGCATCATTATTCAAGACACAATTTGCATGCGAACTGAAAAACTTCAACATTGAAGATTTCATTGACCGCAAAGAAGCAAGAAAACTAGATCCATTTGCACAGTATGCCATGGTTTCTGCGTCAGAAGCCGTGGCAGACTCTGCTATTATGGAATCCAACCCGAATGTGGACCGGATCGGAGTGATCTGGGGTTCGGGAATCGGAGGATTGAAAACTTTCCAGGATGAAGCTCAGGCATTTTTCGGAGGAGATGGTACTCCCCGCTTCAATCCGTTCTTTATTCCGAAAATGATCGCCGACATAGCGGCCGGGCACATTTCCATTAAGTATGGATTCAGAGGTCCGAACTATGTAACCGTTTCCGCTTGTGCATCGTCCACAAACGCAATCATTGACGCTTTCAATACCATTCGCCTGGGGAAAGCAGATGCGATCGTAACCGGTGGGTCGGAAGCATGCGTAAACGAAATGGGAATGGGAGGGTTCAACGCCCTGAAAGCACTTTCTACCAGGAACGACTCTCCTGAAACTGCTTCCCGCCCGTTTGATTTAGACCGAGATGGATTTGTGTTAGGAGAAGGTTCCGGAGCGCTTATTTTAGAAGAGCTGGAACATGCCTTGGCAAGAGGCGCTAAAATTTATGCCGAAGTCATCGGTGGAGGAATGTCAGGTGATGCATATCACATCACGGCACCGCACCCTGACGGATTAGGAGCAAAAAATACAATGCTGGCTGCATTGGAAGATGCACATATTGCTCCGTCAGAAGTTGATTACATCAACGTGCATGGTACTTCCACGCCGCTGGGCGACATCGCAGAGGTCAAAGCGATCCAGCAGGTATTCGGAGCACATGCATACGATCTAAATATTAGTTCCACCAAATCAATGACCGGACACTTACTGGGGGCTGCCGGCGCGATTGAAGCAATCGCATGTATCCTCGCTGTCCAGAATGACATCGTACCTCCTACTATCAATCATTTTACAGATGATCCTGAGTTGGATGCGAAGTTGAACTTTACGTTTAATACTGCCCAGAAAAGAACGGTAAACGTTGCTCTTTCTAACACATTTGGTTTTGGTGGACATAATACAAGTGTGATAGTTAAGAAATTTTCTAAGTAATTGGACATTTTTAGTCGTTTTTTTAATCGTGGTAAAAATGAAGCACAACTTGAGTTGACGCGCTTCATCATTTCCCGTTTTGGTTACCGGCCTAAAAAACTAGTTCATTTTGAACGTGCAGTTACCCATAAATCAGATGCCAACAGCAAGTACCTGGAGTCCAATGAACGGCTGGAGTTCCTGGGAGATGCGATCATTGATGCCGTTGTTGCGGAATTCCTGTACAAACGTTTCCCGAACGAAGATGAAGGTTATCTTACCAAGATAAAATCCAAGCTGGTGAGCAGGAAAACTCTTTCTGAGATCGCAGAGGAAATGGAGATCAGACAAGTACTGCGTTATCACAAAGGAAGATCCATCAATATCAACACACTGGAAGGAAATGCATTCGAAGCGATCATCGGCGCCATCTACCTGGACGGAGGATTTGAGCAGGTAAAGAAGACACTTGAGCAGCACGTCTACCGAAAATATGTCAACATCAACAAAATACTGGAAGAGGAAATTGACTTCAAATCCAAGCTTTTTATCTGGAGCCAGCGTAACAAACTGAGCATTGATTTCCAGATCGTCAGCGAAACGAACAACGGATGCTCCTGGGAATACAAGGTAATTGTATTGCTGAACGAGCAGAAATACGGGCTTGGAGCCGGATCTTCGAAAAAAGCAGCCGAACAGGTAGCAGCAAAAGAAACACTTGAGCTGATCGGAGTAATCTAGGTATTTGAATACTGGCGCTCAGCAGCCAGCACTTGTTCGTAAATCCCGTCCCATAGTCCGATTCTTTTTTCCAGGGAAGCGATCGAAACAGCGTTGAGCTCTTCCCATTTATTGGAGTCACTCCCACACAATTCTTCAATCATCTTCATCGCCATCGGCCCGTGTTCATCTCCGTCCAATTCAATATGCCTTTCAAAATAATAAACCAGTTTTTCAAGGCCTGCCTCCGGAAAATTGACCTGGAAATTTCTCAAAATCGATGTGAACATGTCCGGAATAAGGTCTTCTCTTCCAAACGTAAAAGCAGCAGCAATCTCATGCGGCTTCCCGTTTTGTATCACTTCAAAGGTAAACCGCAGAAACGCTTTTACATTAGAGTGAACTTCAAGCCTGTCGATCGCTTCAAAGACAGTATTTTCAGCTAACGACGCTATGAACCGTTTCACAACGGAAGTGTCTGCGCCCAAATCTTCCATCGCGTCAATGTATAGCTCATAATGGCTGAACCGGTTGCCTTCTTTGTCCACATCTGTTTCTTCCGCCAGGACAATTTCATTGATCAGGTACCTTATCTGCGGATTTCCTACCGGTATCCACGGAGTGGTTGTACAAGTCAGTTTGATCTGCAAGGATTTTAAAAGTGACATAAAGTCCCAGACAGCAAATACGTGCCCTTCCAGGAAAATTTTCAGATCGTCAACAGACTGGATCGCTTCGTACAAAGGATGGTTCAACAGCACTTCCCGTTGCTGCCGGATATTCTGATTAATCAATGTTGTGTTCATCTGTTTTTCAATTATTGTACCTGAGTGATACAAGATGGCAAAGGTACACAGGATGCTTCAAAAACAAACAGGATCGGTCAAAAATTAACTCAAAAGCTATATCGTTTAAGTAGCGGCTTAATTTCAAAAATTCCTGTTTTCCTCTCTTATTTTTTGACTAACTTTGTACCTCATTTTGAAGTGGCATGCAATTATTAGACGGTAAACAAACAGCAGCAGATATCAGGGCGGAACTGGCACAGGCAGTCCGTGCAAGGAAAGAACAAGGAAAAAAGATCCCTCACCTGGCAGCGATTTTAGTCGGAAACGACGGGGGTTCCCTTACATACGTAAACGCCAAGGTAAAATCCTGCGAAGACATCGGCTTTGAAAGCACGCTGATCCGTTACGACGATTCCATTACCGAGCAGGCCCTTCTTGATAAGATCAAAGAGCTGAATGAAGACAGTAATATTGACGGATTCATTGTTCAGCTGCCATTGCCCGGGCATATTGATGAGCTGAAAGTAACCCAGGCGATCGATCCTTCCAAGGACGTGGACGGTTTTCATCCTCAGAACCTGGGAAACATGGTATTGAACTTACCTGGTTTTCTGCCCGCGACACCTGCAGGAATACTGGAACTGATAAGGCGAAACGGCATTGAAACTTCCGGAAAGCATTGCGTTGTGATCGGAAGAAGCAACATCGTCGGTTCTCCGATGAGCATCCTGCTGGCACGCAACGAAAACCCGGGAAACTGTACCGTTACACTCACGCACAGCAGAACCAGAAACCTCGAAGAGATCTGCAGGCAAGCAGACATTATTATTGCTGCGATCGGCCGGCCGGGATTTGTAAAAGCTGAAATGGTAAAAGAAGGAGCCGTAGTGATCGATGTCGGAACGACACGCATTGAAGACGCTACCCGTGAGCGCGGATGGCGCCTGTGCGGAGACGTGGACTTTGAGAATGTAGCACCCAAATGCTCATTTATTACTCCTGTTCCCGGGGGTGTAGGTCCTATGACGATCGCTTCCCTGATGATCAATACACTGAAAGCAGTTGAGCTGAAAGGATCATAGCGGCCACTGCTCTACCAACATTCCACTGTTAATGATATTCCGAAAAAACTGCGGATATGATCCTGTTACGTCGTAATTTTACAGTGATTTACAATTTTTTATGTCTGAAATCGTTATCTGAATAAAGAATCATTGATTTTTTGGTAACAAATTTGCTGTAAGATCGTAAAAGTGTGAAACAATAAATCTGTTAAACTATTGGTGTTATGGAATTACTGGTTGTATCGAATAAACAAGACATTACTAAATCAAGAGTCTTCTCGCTGGTAATCATAGCTATTTTGTTATTACTGATCAGCCTGATCCACATTTCAACGGTCACTGATCCACCCGTACATTCTGAGATCACAAGAGAGGTTCCGCTGGAATTCATGGAAATAAAATTAGCACCGGACGGAAAAGAAGGAGGATCTCCCGGGGGAAGTGGAACACCTTCCTCAGCTCCGTTGAATAAAACGAACCCGCCCCAGCAAACGGCTCTGGTTTCCACCAATGATCCGAATGCAACAGCCGTTCAATCGGGAAAATCCAACAAAACAAATACAGACAAGCCAACCAATAACACGGCAACAACAACGGCTCAAAACAACAACCCTTTCTCAAGAGGAGGAGAAGGCGGAGGAACCGAAGGAGGAAGCGGAGGGCTTTTCGGGCCGGATAACGGAAGAGGCGGAAAAGGAACAGGTGCCGGGAGCGGAACAGGGAGCGGAACAGGAAAAGCACGTACACGCTACAATGAAATATCTACCGATAATATTTATACCAACTCCGAAATCAAGGTGCAGCTCATCCTGAACGTAAACGAAGAAGGGAAAGTTGTGAGCGGCAGAACCGTCGGAGCGGGAACGACAACCAGTGACCAGCAGATCATCGGGAAAGTCTTAGCGGCGTGTAAAAGCCAGCTGCGTTACAAGCCAGGGCCTTCCATGACAGAAGAGTATTACACCGCTTTGATCAGACCTCAATAATTCATTCCGTGCCGGATTTAACGTACCAGGAAACGATCAGCTGGCTGTTTCAGCAGTTTCCTTCCTATCAGCACATCGGTGGGAAAGCCTATAAACCGGGGCTGGAAAATACAGAACGGCTTCTTGCCCATTTTGGCAATCCTCAGCAGGATTTAACATTTATCCACGTAGCAGGAACAAACGGGAAAGGTTCTACCTGCTCCATGCTTGCATCCATCCTGACAGAAGCAGGGAATACCGTAGGATTATTTACCTCACCACATATCCGGGACTTCCGGGAGCGTATCCGCGTAAATGGGAAAATGGCAAGTGAAGAATTCGTTATCGCATGCACACAGCAGATCAAATCCGCTGATCTCGGAATCCAGCCCTCATTCTTTGAGATCAGTTTCCTGATGGCCTTGCTGTACTTCAAAAAGTCCGGTTGTAATGTATGTGTCATTGAAACAGGGCTGGGGGGACGTTTAGACGCCACCAACTGCATTACCCCTCTGATTTCGTTAATCACCAATATCAGCATCGAGCACACTCAATTTTTAGGAACTACTATCCGCGAAATTGCCCGGGAAAAAGCGGGGATCATCAAGAATGGTATTCCGGTGGTTGTAGGAGAACGTGAAGAAGCATCTTCCGGCATTTTTGATCAAACAGCGAAAGAAAAGAACGCCCCGTTAGTTTATGCTTCCGATGAAGCAATCCCGGTTCCTCCTGCATTCCCTCTATTGGGAAGTTACCAGCAATCGAATTACAGGCTGGTGAGAAAAGCCCTGGAGGTACTCCACCCTGTCTTTCCCGTAACGGAAAAAGAGATTGCCTCCGGGTTGGCAAACTTAGCCGGAAATACCGGGTTTTATGGCCGCATGCAGGTAGCAGAGAAAAATCCGCTGGTCATCTTTGACGTTTCTCATAACGAAGCAGGAATAAAAGCCACCCTGGATTATTTTAAAGAACCGGACAAGCTGATTATCGTATACGGAACGAGTGCCGATAAGAACCTGGACGCCATTTTCCGGTTATTTCCTCAGGAAGCACGTTATTTTTTCACAGAATTTAAAAATGAACGTTCCGCCTCCATTGAACAATTGAAGCAATTTTCACTGAAAAATAACCTGGCCGCAACATTTTATTCAGAATCTCTTGATGCCTTAACGGGCGCAAAAAACATTGCTAATAAGGAAGATACCATACTGGTATTCGGAAGCTTCTTTTTGATTTCAGATTTTTTTGAAAAAAAATAAAAAAAATGCTTGCTGATTCAAAAACATCACTTATATTTGCACCCACAATTAACAAGCGAGTTAATTAAAAAATAAGAGGGAAATTAGCTCAGTTGGTTTAGAGCATCTGCCTTACAAGCAGAGGGTCGGCGGTTCGAATCCGTCATTTCCCACAAAAGAAAGTCTGACAAAAATTGTCAGACTTTTTTGTTTTACAAAAAACTGCTTTAAACCCGGGTTGCTCAGCTGAAAGAGCCCGATTTCTCATAAAGAAGCAATAATGCTGATCTGCCGTGAACCTCTGCGGGCTATTTCAGGTCAAAGATCAATTCGTTCTGGTTCCTTTCATGAAAGAACTCATTGGCAATTTCCAGCAGGTCTTCTGCGGTAATGGAATCAATCTCTGTATAAATATCCGAAATCGTATCGATCTGGTCAAACAGCAGCAGGCTCTTGCCCAGCCCCAGCATCAGCCCCGTATTTCCTTCCAGCGATAACGCAATCTGTCCCTTTAGCTGCTCTTTTGCTTTATTAAGCTGCACCGTGCTTAATTTCTTCTCCCGCAGCAGCCGGAGCTCTTTCTGAACCAGGCGGAGTGATTTTTCCAGGTATTTGGAATCCGTTCCCAGGTAGATCGTCCAGAAACCTGTATCGACATAAGGTGTGTAATTCGCTTCTACACTATAGGAATAACCATGTTTTTCCCGAATGGAAAGCGTCAGGCGGGAATTGAGCGCAGGCCCTCCCAGTATATTTGTCAGTAACGTCATTCCCCGGCGGGAATGTTCGTTATACCCGGGAGCCAGCCCACCGATAATGGCGTGTGTCTGGTAATTTCCCAGCGCCTCCTTGATCCTGAATACAGGATTGGGCCGGAACAGCTCCAGATCGTGCGTGATCTCCTTCGAGTTTTCATTGGAAAAATACTTTTCCACCAGGTACTTCACCTTTTTCAGCGGTTCGCTTCCAACATAGGAAACAACCATGTTCCGGAGCGTGAAAAAACGGGAAATGTAATCCTGTAAATGTTGTTTCGTAAAACTCCGGATCGTTTGCTCTGTTCCCAGTATATTTCCTCCAAGCGGGTGCCCTTTGAACAGGTGCATTTCAAAATCATCAAAAATACGGTCGCTCGGAGAATCCAGGTAAGAATTCAATTCATCCAGCACCACCTCTTTCTCTTTTTCCAATTCCTTCTCGGGAAAAGTAGAATGGAACGTGATGTCTGAGATCAGCTCTATCGCACGCTGAAGGTACGTATTGGTAAACGAAGCGTAAATGACAATCTCTTCCTTTGCCGTGTAAGCATTCAGTTCCCCTCCCACTGCGTCCAGCCGGGATAAAATATGAAACGCTCTTCTTTTTTCAGTTCCTTTGAAAATACTGTGCTCAATAAAATGAGCCAGCCCTTCTTCATGCGCCTGCTCGTATCGCGAACCTGCGAGGACATTCACACCGAAATGACCCACAACAGAGTCTTTGTGCAAATACACCAAACGCAAACCGTTTGGAAAATGGATTATTTCTGGATGAATATCGTACATTCCGGGGGATTAATATAACAAAATTAACCGCAAAAGTGAACCAACAGCAGAAGTTCCAATTTAGTTGCCATATACGCCTTTGCGGTTAATCTTTATGGATTCAGCCGGACTATTTCCCAGCCTGATCCGTTTCTTTTAAAAACAATTCTGTCATGTAAGCGGGACGGCCTTCCCTGCCAGAACTCCACACGTCCGGGAATTACGGCATATCCCCCCCAATGAGGAGGTCGCGGAACTTCATTCGGGAATTTCTCTGCAAATTCGTGGAACCGCTTTTCCAGGTCAGCTCTTGAATCCAGTTCTTCGGACTGGAAACTTGCCCAGGCTCCTATCTGGCTTCCTCTCGGCCTGGACCGGAAATAAGCGTCACTGACTGCTTCTTCCACTTTTTTACAGGTCCCTTCAATACGGATCTGCTGCTGTAAAGCGGGCCAGAAAAACAGCATTGAAACGTTGGGGTTATGCTCCAGGTCCTTTCCTTTGCGGGAATGATAATTGGTGTAAAAAATAAATTGCCCGTCCAACAATTCTTTCAGGTAAACAATTCTCCCCGACGGCTGTCCCGAAGCGTCAACAGTTGATACAACACACGCATTTGCTTCCGGGCATTCACTGTCAACAGCATGTTTCATCCATTTGTTAAAAACATCAAACGGGTTATCGCCAAAAACTTCTTCGAGCCTTCCCAGATCGAAGTCGCTGTGATCGTTGCGAAGTTCCTCTAAAAAATCTTCCACCTGACTGAATTATTATTCTTCACCAGCGTATTCGTCTTCTATTTCGCTGTCGAACGCTTCTTCTGTCTCTTCTTCCTCGTCGACATCAGATCCTGACGCGCTAAACACAACTCCTTTTCCCGGTGAATTCTGTTCCTGCTCAAAATCTTCTGCCGGACGGCGGGAAATTTCCCTGTCCAGGTTTTCACTTGGCGGAAAAATATCGACAATCGGTGAGAAAATGATCGACGGGATATTGAAATCCACCATCAGGGTAGACAACGATTCCTGGATACGTTCATACGCTTCCTTTGCGGTCTCAGCAGAAACCAGGAACGTTTGTGAAACTTTCTTTGTCTTTTCGGAGTCATGCTCAGCCGATTCGTAAGTTACCTTACACTTCCACCAGGTAGAAGTATCGTCATACGCAAAAATATCGTGCAGCTCGGTCCGGGAAATGCTTACCACGTCGAACTCGCCGCGAATGATCGCACCCAATTCTTCGTAAATACGGGCTTCCGCATCTGTAAACGTCAGCGCAGAAAGCAGGTAAGGCTCTGAAACACGCTTAAACGTCCCGTTTTCCAGCTGCTTTGTATATTTTACTTTTACTGTAAACCAGTTATTCATCTCTTCGGTATTATCTTGTTAAAATGAGCTACAAAGATAATGATGATGAAAGGAAAATGATCGTTTTATTCCTATTTATTTCAAGAATTATCGTTCTGTGCACTTTATTTTAATGATTTCTCCGATAACACGGAGAATCAGCCTTAAAAGATCAGGAAAACAGGGACGCGTTGCCATTATTAATAACTACCTTTGCAGCATGGCACGTATTGTATTTTTAGTTGTTTTTTGCATCGTAGGGATCAGCTTGTTTTATTATCATTTCAGCAAGCCAAAAAATGAGCCGTTACCAATCTACAACCCGGTTGACCTGGATCCTGACGTTGTGGATCCGGAAATGCTCCGGATAGGCCGGGGACACCGCATCGGATCGTTCAGTTTCTCCAACCAGGACGGAAAAACAATTACAGAAAAGGACGTCGAAGGAAAAGTGTACGTAGTGGAATATTTCTTTACCACCTGCGGAACGATCTGCCCCATTATGAACAAGCAGATGCAACGTGTGCAGGAAACCCATTCCGGGGAAAAAGACTTTAAAATCCTGAGCTTTACAGTAGACCCTGAGGTGGACGATGTGGCCCAGATGAAACATTATGCCGGCCTGCACAAAGCGGATGGTACGCAATGGTGGTTCCTGACAGGAGAAAAAAATAAGCTCTACGAGCTCGCCCGGAAATCATTCTTCGTATTGAAGCCCGCAGAAGCGCAGAACCTGGGGGATGCCGGAAGCGATTTCATCCACACCAATAATTTTGTGCTCGTCGACAGAAAAATGAGGATCCGTGGTTATTACGACGGAACCAATTCCGAAGAGGTCGATCAACTGATCAAGGACATTGATTTACTGCTGGAAGAAAAATAAGCTTTATCCGGTTATTCAATCAGCTGTTTTCCTTGAACCATCCCGAATATTTCACGTAGTTGCTGGCGATCCGCCGGACTTCTCCTTCAAACAGTTCAGGACTTAACGTTTTTACTTTCCTGGCAGGAACACCCGCATACACACTCCAGCTCTCTACACGTGTATTTTCCAGCAGAACCGCTCCGGCAGCAATGATGCAATTCGATTCGATGTAACAGTTGTCCATTACAATTGCCCCCATACCGATCAGGACATTGTCCTCCACCGTACAGCCATGCACCAATGCATTGTGACCGATAGAAACGTTGTTTCCGAGATTGGTCTTCGTTTTTTCATACGTACAGTGAATGACTGCCCCATCCTGTACATTCACACGGTTTCCCATTCGGATCGAATTCACATCTCCGCGCACAACCGCGTTGAACCACACCGAACATTCATTGCCCATCTCCACATCTCCGACAATCGTCGCATTTTCCGCAAACCAGCAATCTGAGCCGGATTTCGGGAAAAAACCTCTGCATTCCTTTATTAGTGCCATCTTAATAACATTTTAGTAGAATGCAAAAATAACGTTATCTGTTTTCAGGATGGGTATTTTTTCCTGACTTAAGGAAACTAACTTAAAAAATACCTGTATGCAATCACAGATCATTCAAAAGTAAATCCATACCATCCGTGAGGGAAAAGTAATGTCAGACAATGATCCGGCTGAGCTTTACGACGTTGGTATAAAGCTAAAGAGCTATAACACAAAAACAACAGCATGACAGGAAACGGATCGGTTTCAGATGACAAACCACGGCTTCAAACAAACAGGCGGATCTCACGAAATACAATAACTTTTTCTAACTTCGCTTCAGGATATAGCTGAATGTAAATGAGTATTCGTATCAAATTCTTAATCGGGAGTATTGTTCTGGCAATCGTTGCCATCACTCACCTGCTTGTGGGAAGCACGAACATCTCTCTTACTGATTTTTTCCAGTCATTGGCAGACTACGATGCTTCGAATACCAATCATTTAATCGCAAGGGATTTACGCATCCCGAGAATGGCAACTGCGATCATTGCCGGAGCAGGACTTTCACTGGCGGGGTTATTAATGCAGACCATCTTCAACAATCCGCTGGCCGAACCCAATATTTTAGGAGTAAGCACGGGAGCCAGCCTGTTTGTGGCGCTCACGCTGCTCTCAGGAGTCACCTTCTTTCATTCGGATTGGGGAATCATTTCCAGTGCACTCACAGGTGCATTCGCGTTCGGGATCCTCATTTTATTCTTTGCCCGCTTTGTACGTTCCCATGGCTCGTTGCTCTTGGTCGGAATCATGCTGGGAAGCTTTTCAGCATCTTTCATCAGCGTCATCCAGGCCTGGAGCAATGCACATCAGCTCAAATTATACACCCTGTGGGCAATGGGTTCTTTACAGCAAATCACGTTTCAGCAGCTCCCAATTGTAATCGCAGTATTCCTGGCAGGAACCATTTCATGCTTTTTCCTCATCCGTTCACTCAACGCGCTGGTACTCGGGCAGGAAAATGCCGCTATGCTCGGAATCAGTGTAAGGAACATACGCATCCTCGTTATCCTGGTAGCGGCTGTGCTCACCGGGCTGATCACAGCTTTCTGCGGCCCGATCGCTTTTATCGGAATGGCAGTTCCCAATCTTGTAAAGATGATTTTCAAAACACATGATCACAGGATATTAATTTCCGGAACCATTCTCATTGGAGCGGTATTCTTGTTGTTTTGCGATACCGTGATCCAGCTACTGGCGGATAGCATGCTCATGCCTGTTAATGCAGTCACTTCAATGATCGGGGCTCCGTTTGTCATTTACATCATTTTAAAACGTTGGTCGTGATCGAATTCAGAAATGTAAGCATCGGATATGACAGGCCACTGGCAAAGATCACACTGGAAAAGCTGGTTCCCGGTCACATGTATGCACTCATCGGAAGCAACGGAAGCGGGAAATCAACATTCCTGAGGACAATCTGCGGCAGGCAAAAGCCAGTCAGCGGGAGCATCGTCATTAACGGCAAGACTGTTTCCGGAATGAACCGCCTGGAACTTGCCGCCACGATCGCATTTGTCCCATCGAAATTTCCTGATTCGGATTTCATGTCCGTCATTGATTTCATCTCGCTGGGACGCACTCCTTACCTCAATCACATGGGTCGTTTAAGCAGGGAAGACCTGGCAATTGTAGAGCAGGTCATCAACCAGGTAGGGATCAGTCACCTGAAGCACAACTACACCAGCCAGCTGAGTGATGGAGAGCGTCAGCTGTGTGCAGTTGCGCGGGCATTGGCACAGCAAACACCTGTCATTCTTCTGGACGAGCCTACAGGATTCCTGGATTACCGGAACAAGCGAAGACTGCTGGAGCTCCTGGAGCAGCTGGCAAAGCAGATAAGCATCACTATTTTGTTTTCGACCCACGACATTGAGACCATCCGCCATTCTGATATTCAGCTCATTGGAATTGAAGCAGGCGCTTCCGGAGAAAGCAGGCTGGAGTTCATTGATGAAACACTTTCTTTTGAGCACATGGTGAACCGGTACTACAACTAATTTCACGGAACGACATAAAGCATTCAGTAAAAATGCATTGCCCTGTATCTATTTTTAGTTAATTTCACGTTTATTTTTAATCAGATTATTATCTTTACAGCATATTTCATCTAAGTACATGGATAAACTTATTGCGGCTTTTCCAAAAAATATTGAAGAAGCATTACTTATCGCCAAAAACTCAACTTTTCAAGCACCTGAAAAACCGATCAGAAACGTGGTCATCTGCGGGATGGGAGGATCCGGTATCGGTGGAAGGCTGGTCTCTTTCTGGGTACAAAACGAGATTACCGTCCCGGTGCAATGTTTCCATGATTACACAGCACCTGCATACATCAACGAACATACCCTGGTGATCGCCTCCTCTTATTCGGGAAACACCGAAGAAACGTTGTTCTTTGTTGAGGAAGCCCGCCAGAAAGGAGCTCATATTGTCGGAGTCTGCTCCGGAGGAGAGTTACAGGAATACTGCACCAGCCATCATTTTGACTGCGTGATCGTTCCGGGAGGAAATCCTCCCCGGGCTGCGCTGGCATTTTCAGTGATCCAGGTGACAAACATACTGACCCGTACCGGGTTAATTTCCGAGACGACCCTCACAAATATTGCTTCCGCTCAGAAGCTGATCGAGCAAGAAAGTGTCCGGATCCGGAACGAGGCGTTAAAACTCGCTGAATTCCTGAAAGGATCCGTTCCCGTATTTTACGCGACAGCCTTATACGAAGCAGTTCTTGTAAGAGCCAGACAACAATTCAATGAAAACGCCAAAACATTGTGCTGGACGCATGTCATCCCGGAAATGAACCACAATGAGCTGGTCGGCTGGGGCGGCGGTGACAGCCGGTTTTCAGTCGTTTTTTTCAATACCAATGACCTGTTGCCCCGCAACGAAAAACGCGTGGATATCACCCTGGAAGTGGTGGCTTCAAAAACAAAGCTGCTCACCATCGATGTAAAAGGTAACAACCTGGCAGAACGGTCTGTTTATATGATTCATTTAGTTGACTGGGCTTCTTTCTACTTGTCGGAAATCAACCAGACGGACGCAATGGAAATCAAGATCATTGAACGCTTAAAATCTGAATTGGCTAATTTTCAGGAAAAATGAAACCACACGTCATCTTTCAATCGCTCGGATTGATCGATTATCAGGAAGCATGGGATTACCAGGAGAAATTATTCAAAGCGACAATTGACCTGAAAATCCGTACCCGGAACGGGGAAACAACCGAAAAAACAAAGAATTATCTGCTTTTCTGTGAACACCCCCATGTATTTACCCTGGGAAAAAGCGGGGATGTTTCCCATTTGCTGCTGAACAATGAAGAGCTTTCCGAACACGACGCCAAATTCTACAAGATCAACCGTGGCGGAGACATTACTTATCACGGCCCCGGTCAGCTGGTAGGCTACCCGATCTTCGACCTGGACCATTTTTTCCCGGACATTCATAAATACATGCGCCTGCTGGAAGAATCCGTTATTGAGACACTGAATGAATACGGAATAGCATCCGGCAGAGTGGAAGGCATGACAGGGGTCTGGCTGGACGGAGACAAGCCCAGCGCCCGCAAGATCTGTGCAATGGGAGTAAAAAGCTCACGCTGGGTGACCATGCACGGCATCGGTTTCAACATCAACTCTGACCTGGACTATTTTTCGCACATCGTTCCCTGCGGAATCCAGGACAAAGCCGTTACCTCTCTGAAAAAAGAGCTGGGAAGAGAAATTGACATGGAAGAAGTGAGCAGGATCCTCAAACAAAAAATGGCAGAACAGTTCGGTTTTGAATTTGTCGGAGAATAACACAAAATACAGCTGTTGCCAAAGTGATTTTTATTTGATAAAACCATATTAAAAGCCATCTGTTTTTAATTTATTCTTGCTATATTTGGAAACATTAACCTTCTAAACTATGTTTGATTTTTTAAACGATTTAGACTCACTACATCAAACGTTCTGGTACATTGCCATTCCCGTAAGTGTCATCTTTATCATCCAGACAATAATGACCTTTGCAGGCGCCGATTCAGCTGACGGGCTGGAAGCGGATTTCGACGGAGACCTGGATGGGGGAGATACTACATTTCAGCTTTTTTCATTAAGAAATTTAATCAATTTCCTGATCGGGTTCAGCTGGACCGGTGTACTCTTTTATGACAAGATAGCAAGCAAAGCCTTACTGGTCAGTCTGGCTGTGATCGTAGGAGCCGCATTCCTGCTTTTATTCTTCCTGATGATCCGGCAGATTTTACGCCTGGGTGAGGACAATACATTCAAAATAAGCAATGCGGTCGGAAAGACAGGAAATGTCTATCTTACCATTCCCGAAAGAAAGACGGGAAAAGGGAAAGTGCAGGTTTCCGTGAACGGTACGACGCATGAACTCGACGCGATCACGGAGAATGAAAGGATCCCTTCCGGGAACGTGATCCGCATCATTGCAGTTGAAGCCGGAAATTTATTAATCGTAGAAAAACTTTAAAACCAAATACAACAATGGAGGGAATTTTATTAATTGTCATAGCGGTAGTCGTAGGATTTGTCATATTTCTTGCGCTCATATCCCGTTTCAAACGCTGTCCGTCTGATAAAATACTGGTAATTTACGGAAAAACAGGCGGAAGTTCTGCCAAATGCGTACACGGAGGTGGTGCCTTCATCTGGCCGGTGATCCAGGATTATGCGTACCTGGACTTAAAACCCATCTCCATTGAAGCGAACCTGACAAACGCCTTGTCAAGACAGAACATTCGTGTAGATGTTCCCTGCCGCTTTACAATCGCCATCTCAACCGACCTGGACAGCATGAACAATGCCGCTGAGCGCTTGCTCGGGCTTTCTCCGGGAGATATCCAGGAGCTTTCAAAGGACATCCTTTTCGGACAGCTTCGACTGGTGATCGCTACCATGACGATCGAAGAGATCAATTCTGACAGGGATAAATTCTTAGACAACATTTCCAAGAATGTCGACACGGAACTGAAAAAGATCGGTCTGAAGCTGATCAACGTAAACGTGACCGACATCAAAGATGAATCCGGGTACATTGAGGCATTGGGGAAAGAAGCAGCCGCAAAAGCCATCAACGAAGCTAAAATTTCCGTTGCCGAACAGGAAAAAATCGGAGAAACAGGAAAAGCCCTGGCGGACAGGGAACGAGATGTACAGATTGCCGAAACCCACCGTGACCGTGATGTGAAGATCGCCATTACCAACAAAGACAGGGAAGTCAGCATCGCATCGGCATCCCGGGATGAATCCATCGGTAAAGCAGAAGCCGAACGGGATACCCGTGTGGCAACTTCCGATGCAAATGCGATCGCCGTTAAAGGAGAAAACGAGGCCCGCATAGAAATCGCCAATTCAGATGCTGCCCGCAGGGAAAAAGAAGCGGAAGCACTACGGGTGGCCATTACAGCTGAAAAAGTTCAGCAGGCAAAGGCTTTGGAGGAAGCATACCAGGCAGAACAAAAGGCAGAATCAGCCCGTTCGGAAAGAGAGCGCTCCACCCAGATCGCCAATATTGTCGTTCCTGCTGAAATTGCAAAACAAAGAGCAATCATAGAAGCACAGGCAGAAGCGGAACGGATGAGGGAGCAGGCAAAAGGAGAAGCAGACGCGATCTATGCAAAGATGGAAGCGGAAGCAAAAGGTTTATACGAGATCCTGACAAAGCAGGCGGAAGGTTACCGGGATGTGGTTTCTGCTGCCGGCGGAGATCCGACAAAAGCATTCCAGCTATTACTGATCGAAAAGCTTCCTGAGCTGGTGAAAACACAGGTTGAAGCGGTTAAAAACATCAAAATCGATAAAATTACAGTCTGGGATTCCGGCAATAATGCGGAAAACGGAAACAGCTCAACGGCAAATTTTGTGTCCGGAATGATGAAAACCGTTCCTCCTTTAAACGACCTGTTCAATATGGCAGGACTGAGCCTTCCAAGCTATCTGAAAGGTGATGACAAAGACGGAAATGATACTGACACAGCCGAAGTGGAAGTACAAAACAAGTAAACACTTCCGTTGTCATTCCAGATGAACAGAACCCTTCCTGGTCCACACGGTTCATTCAGACGAACGGGAAATGCCATGAGGTTGTTTATTTCTTCTTTCTGTATCTGTATTTCTTTTGTTATGGCGGCTCAAAAGCAGGTCGCCATTACGATGGATGATATTGAGCAGACAAACAGTTTTCTTCCCGAAGACTTCAAAGCCTCGATGCTGGATACCATTACCGCTCTGAACATACCTGTAGCTATTTTCATTTCCGAAGGGAGGTTGTTCAGGGACGATACCATCAAACGGTTCCAAAACATCGAAAAATGGGTCAGTAACCCGTTGGTTACAGTGGGAAGCCATACTTTCAGCCACCTGTATTACAGTGATACCACGTATGATTTTTACATAAAAGACATAGAAAAAGGATTGGCAATCACCATTCCTCTTGCAAAAAAGCACGGAAAGGAAACCGGCTATTTTCGTTTTCCCTTTAACTGCCTGGGAAAGGACAGCCTGCAACACCACCGGATGAGAACGTATTTTAAACAAAAAGGAATCACCATTACACCATTTTCCGTGGAAAGTGAAGACTGGGCCTACAATACGCTCTACGAATATCATTTGTCAAAAGGAGATACAACGGCAGCGAGAGAAACCGGAAACCGTTATGTGAAGCAGACACTGAGCATGTTCCGGTACATAGAAAACAGCTGCCGGAATATCTACCAGCGGGAAGTGAAGCAAATCTATTTGTGCCATGACAACCTGATCAATGAACACTACCTGCCGGTGATTGTCAGCGAGCTGAAAAAAGACGGATATGCGTTCATATCACTGGATGACGCGATGAAAGACCCTGTTTACCGGTCAGCTGACCATTATTATAAGAAATGGGGAATTTCATGGATTTACAGGTACAACCAGGAGCTGCTAAAAAGCTTTTTCAACGAAGAGCCCGGCGATACTATTTACGAGGAGTATCAGCGACTGACAGAATGAAAACCAGACTGATACAATTCCTTAACGAATCAGTTTCCCGGTTTTTGTCATCGGCAATGCGGCAACAACAATGATTTTCTGAGGAACTTTATAAGTTGAAAGGCGTTTCCGGCAATAAGTGAGGACTTCTTCGGCATCCATTGCCTGGTGCTCTTTCAGCACGACCTCCGCCTGGATGATCTGCCCCATGATCGGGTGCGGAACACCAGAAATCCTTGCCAGCTCGATTTCCGGACGGGTTTCCAGTATTCCTTCCACTTCTTCCGGAAATACTTTATTCCCCGACACATTGATGACTGATTTTTGCCTTCCTTCCACAATGATCAGCCCATCCTGCTCTTTCCGGGCGAAATCCGCCGTAAGAAAATAGCCGTTTTCAGTCACCTCATCCCTGGTCAGCGGAGGATCCAGGTAAGCATCAAACATTCCCTTTCCCCTGATTGCCAGGTGTCCGACCTGCCCATGCTCAACCGGTTCATTGTTTTCATCCAGGATGGCAACATCGTAACCTTTCAACGGGTAACCGACCGCATTGGGAAATTCTTTCGATTTCTCAAAATTAATAATCGGGAGGCCGATCTCAATGATTCCATATGCCTGGCTGACCGGCACCTTATACTTTTCGTAAAATTCGTTGCAGACGTCCGACGTGATCGCCGCAGATGTTGAAATGACTTTCTTTATTGTCGGTATCTCCGCTTGCTCCAAAGACCTCGCCATCAGGCGGATCTGCATTGGGGAAGCGTACAGCAATGTGCCATTGAAACGGTTGATGCTTTCTATGATGCTCTGGGGTAAAAAGTCCCTGGTGATGGCAATAGCAGCACCAAACCGGATATACAGCAAGATCGAAACCACAAAATGATAAGCGATCGGCAGCACCCAGATAACGGTATCACCCGGGCCTAATTGCAATGCTGTATTAGCGCCTTCAATCCGTTCGATCGCTGATTGGTGTGAAATGATGACTCCTTTGGCCGTTCCCGTTGTTCCCGAAGTAAAGCGCATAAAGGCCGGGTTGTTCACATGCGGTGCAAATACAGGAATGTTATTGGTTGTTTTTGCTACACGGATCCTGCCATTCCGCAGCTCAATGAAATCCTGGCTGCCCAACGGGTCAATTCCACTCAGATCGTCCAGGATAAAACTCAATTGTGCATCGCGGATGGTTGAATCAAGCTCTTCCCGTTTCAGTTGATGCGACATCGGCATGACGCAGGCACCTGTACCTGCGACGGCAAAAATCCCGATTATGAAATTTCGTCCGTTGCGGGCCATCATTCCGACAGCCTGCCCTTTCCCGATGCCACGGTCGGCAAGACAGATCCGTACAGCTTCTGCTTCTTCGAACAATTCCGAAAAGGTCAGCATTCCGAAATCATCGTACACAGCAGGATGATCCGGCCATTGTTCCTTCGCATTCTCAAGAACCGTATAAATATTGCTTTCCTGCATCAATTTGTGATTTCGCAGGTAAAGATACATTATTTTAAAGAAAATGCCACAGCCAGCTCCCCTGCCGCATAACCTGTCTGAAGGCACACTCCCATCACCCTCGCGCTCGCGATGGCACGATCGGTGGCAGAAATTATTCTCCCGCCAAAGAACAGGTTTTCATATTTCGAAGACACCAGGCATTCCCGTGGAATCTCATAATAGTCATTGTCCTTTATAAAACGAAGGTCAACCGACTTGTTGGGAAGCCAGTCTTCTATAGGCCAGGAAGATTTCGCCACCGGATGTTCCCACTTTCTCGCGGAAATAACATCTTCCTCTGTCAGCACATATTTTCCAAGCGGGCGTTTTCCTGTTCTCCACCCCAGATCATCTGCAAGGTGATCAATCGACGCATGGAAGAACATGGGAGAATAGTTTTTCAGCGTTTCAAAAAAATCAACCACCAATTGTTTCGCCCGGATCGTCAGCTCTTCGATTGCCCCCTGCTCATGGGAAACTTCCCAGGGAATAGTAAATTTAAACCCGATCTTCTGGTGCGACTGAGACCCGGGGATGATGAACAGGTTTTTCAGGTAATCCGGCAAATGATGCTGCCGGATAACGGTTTTCAATTCACGGATCAGCTTAAAATTGGAGATTTCATCGTCACTGACAGCACTGTTCTTTACGTAGAAATTAATGGAGGCTGCCTGGTAATAAAGGCTTTCGACAAACGGATGATTCGTCAGCTCAGCAACAACCGCCTTTCCACTACAGTCTATAATCGATTCAAAATCGACCACCATCTGCTCTCCGTTTTGATTAATGACCGCTTTTTTCAGCAAGCCGTTCTCTTCTTCCAGGTCTGTCAGCACTGAGCCCGGACAAAACCGGATCCCGGTTTCCGAAATATATTCCCCGATCAGGGATTTTAACGCGTCTGTTCTATATGGCAGGTAATGCAGTCCATACTGGTTCGACCGGGGTGTTGCAGTACTGTATTCCGCTATTTTCAATGCAAATTCCCGGGCAAATCCATCTACCAAAAAAGTTGAGGTAGTATCTTTCCCGTTGTAGTACAATCCGCAGATGGTTCCCACTTCTGAAGCTGTCGCCGTCCCTCCCGGGTAGGCATGATTGTCTATCAGCATCACTTTTTTCCCCATACGGGAAACAGCAACTGCCGCAGCAATCCCGGAAACTCCGGCTCCGATGATGAGAATATGTGTACTGTTATTCATTCCTTTACGGGATGAAGATACGAAATAATCAACAGGAAATTGTCCCGGCATATCCTGTCCGAGTGAAAGCCATCACTGATTGAGGAGGATCTCATTCCTGAGAAAATTCAATGCTGCCAGTACCGAACGATGAATATTCCTTTCCCTGTTCTCTTCAAACAGGAATTTCTTTGCAACGACTCTTCCCGGAGATGCGATTCCGATCCAGACGGTACCAACAGGCTTTTCTTCCGTTGCTCCATCCGGTCCGGCAATCCCTGAAAGGGAAACGCAATAATCAACTTTCAACTTTTCCCTGCCTCCGACAGCCATTTCTTTTACGACTTCTTCGCTTACCGCCCCCACCGTATGAAAATGCTCATTCTGCACACCCAGGATTTTGTGTTTCAGCTCATTGGTATAGGTTAAAAACCCTCCCTGGAAATAGGCCGATGAGCCGGCTATGGAAACAAGCTCCGCAGCAAGCGCCCCTCCCGTACAGCTTTCCGCTGTGGCAACCGTCGTCTTATTGTCCTTCAGCAGCTTTCCAACCACTTCTGTGAGCGTTGTTTCTCCATACCCGTAGAGGTTATGAGGATAAGCAAGTTCCAGCTTCCGGAAATAATCATCGATCAGGTCAGCGTCCTGTTCTCCGTTGTGAGAAGTAATCCGTAACCGTACGACCCCGGGCGATGGCAAATAGGCCAGCTCCAGTCCTTTGCTTCGTAAATCGTCTTCCCAGTCTGCCATTTTATTGGCAATGTATGATTCTCCTACACCCTGTATATTCGCTGTTTTAGAATAAAATTTACGCAACCCGAACAGTTGTTCAAAACGAGGAAAGACCTCCTGTTCCATGATCCCTTTCATTTCATACGGAACACCGGGCAAGCTGATCAAAATCCTTCCGTCTTTCTCCAGCCACATCCCCGGGGCAGTTCCCTGGCGGTTGGTCAGAACGGTACATTTTCCCGGAACAGCTGCCTGCTGAATATTCACGTCCAGCATCGGGCGGTTCCGTCTTCTGAAAAATCCTTTTACAAGTTCCAGGGTTTCTTCGTGAATATACAGCTCATCTTCAAAGTAATCCGCAATCACTTTTTTAGTGATATCATCTTTTGTTGGTCCCAGGCCTCCGGTGACCAAAACAACATCCGCGTTTTTAAGCCCCTCGTCAATTGCTGTCCGGATGGCATCTGCTTTGTCGGAAATGGTAACGACCCGTGACACAAACGCGCCTCTCCTGGAAAGCTCTGCTCCCATCCAGCTGGCATTCATATTTATTGTTTGTCCGATAAGAAGCTCATCTCCAATGGAAATTATCTCAACCTGCATACGTGAAAGAATAATGCTCAAAAGTAAACATCAAATTCGGTAAAACGGAGATTTAACCGATTATTTCTTGCTGAACTTCGCGATCGCTTCGATGTGGCCGGTATGCGGGAACTGATCGACCAGGGAGAGCTTTTCCAGTTCGTACCCTGCATTTCTCAGGCTATCCGCGTCACGGGCCTGCGTGCTTGGATTGCACGAAACATAAACGATATTCTTCGCTCCCAGCCCAATCACTTTCTGTAATGTTTTGGGTGCGATTCCCGCTCTTGGAGGATCGAGGATAATGGTTGAGATCCTGCCTGAAAATTCAGGATGTTCCCGCAGGAATTTCCCCACATCGGAAGCATAAAACTCAACAGTATTATCCAACCCATTGTGACGCGCATTTCTCCTGGCATCTTCGATGGCCTCTTCCACGATATCCACACCGACGATCTTTACATCCTTTCTCCTGGAAGCCAGGATCTGCCCGATGGTTCCTGTTCCGCAGAACAGGTCCATTACGATATCATTTTCAGGGATGTTTTCTTCAAACACATAGTCCAGTGCTTTCGAATACAGTAATTCTGCGCTTTTCGGGTTGGTCTGGAAAAAGCTTTCCATGGAGATTTCAAACGAAAGACCGAGCAGCTTTTCAATCACCACAGGTTGGCCAAAAATCAGCCTGCAACTGCCATTCTCTATTTTGGAACGGTCTGCCACATCATCGTTGATGGTGTGCTGAAACCCTGCAATCCGCTCGCCAAACAACTGTTTTAAGAACTCACCAAAAGCATTTACATCAAATTGTTTCAGTCCTTCCGAAGAAGTCACCAGATTCACCAGCAGCCTGTCCTGGTCGAATGATTTCCGGACAATGATATGACGGAAAAAACCGGTTTTCTTCGGCGGATGCCATGCCGGATGCCCGGTCGCTTTCAGGAAATCCCGGATCTGGATGAGCTTTGTTTCCCATTCCTGATCGAACATTCCGCTGGGCTTTGCCAGGTTTTCTACTTTCCACCATGTTCCGCGGCGCTTAAATCCTACGGCAAAAGCGTCGTCAAGATCTTCGCCGGTCTCCATATCGTGCTCGATACTGGAGAAGCTGTATTCCATTTTATTCCTGTAAAAATAGTGTACAGGGGACGAAATGAAGGTATCAAAACGCTCGCGGATATCCTGGAAGTTGCCCAGCTTACGGTAGATCTCCAGCGTGCTTTCCTGTTTTTCCTTTTCCTGCTCTTCAACAGGGACGTAGATATATGGCGCTCCGGATATTTCCTGGAACCCGGATATTTTTTCCAGCGGAGAACGTTCCAGCACCTGGATCAATTTCGCCTCACAGTAGCGCTTTTTCTTTTTATCGACCTTTGCCTGGACCACCTGACCGGGAAAAGCATTTCCTACAAACACTACAAAATCTCCATTCTCTGTCGGAATCTTTGCTACTCCGTTCCCTCCGAATGCATAGCCTGTAATCGTTACTGTTATTATTTCTCCTCTGTGAAACATTTGACTGGATTTTGAAAGGTATGAAAGTGAAGTACGAAGTTCTGCCTCTTACTTCAGCCTTATACATTATATCATTCCGCGGATAATTCCTTTATCGGAAGATTCTATGAAATCAATGATCTCTTTTGCAAATACAGAACCGGGCATCTGTTCCTTCACGGCCTGAACTCCTTTTGATACATTGGCGTTCAGCACAAAAATCAGGCGGTATACATCTTCAATTTCACGGACGTCGGCATCTGAGAAGCCCCGGCGCCTTAATCCGATTGAATTTACTCCCGCAAATGTGATCGGTTCCCTGGCTGCTTTGACATAAGGCGGAACATCCTTGCGAACAAGTGTAGCACCCGCTAAAAACGCATGCTTTCCTATCCGCATGAACTGCTGCGTGCCGACTGAGCCTTCTAAAATGGCAAAGTCATCAATGATACAGTGGCCTGATAATCCAACATAGGATGCCAGGATCACGCCATTCCCGATCTGGCAGTCATGTGCCACATGCACGTAGGCCATGATCAGGCAACTCTTCCCGATGCGCGTTACCCATTTATCTTTCGTAGCACGATGGATCGTCACACACTCCCGGATAATGGTATGATCTCCGATCTCCACGGTCGTTTCTTCTCCTTCAAATTTTAAATCCTGGGGAACGGCACCAATAACCGCACCCGGAAAAACCTCACAATTGTTACCAATCCTTGTACCGGGATAAATCGCAACATTCGAATGGATCTTTGTATTGTCACCGATGACCACATCCTCGTGGATCACTGTAAAAGGTCCTATCTCAACATTAATTCCCAGCTGAGCTCTTTCGGAAATCTGAGCAAGTTCACTTACCATGCTTTAAGCTTTATCTTTAATGACCTGTGCCAGCATCTCTGCTTCTCCGACCAGCTGTCCGTTCACGTATGCTTTCCCTGCCATGTTAACCAGTCCTCTGCGAATAGGAGAAATCAGTATCAATTCAAACACAACCGTATCGCCGGGAATCACTTTTTGCTTGAATTTCACATTATCGATTTTCATGAAGTAAGTGGAATACAAGTGGGGTTCATCTACCTGGTTCAATGCAAAGATCCCTCCTACCTGTGCCATTGCCTCAATCTGCAATACTCCGGGGAAGACAGGATTACCGGGGAAATGCCCTGTAAAAATGGGTTCATTCATCGTGATATTCTTGATCCCGACAATGGAATTTTCAGTAATGTCAATGATCCGGTCTACCATCAGGAACGGGAACCGGTGCGGCAACATCTTTTCAATGGCATTGATATCAAAAACCGTTTTGGTCAGATCAAACTTGTGAACTCCTCCTTTTTCCTGTTTTTTGATGTGTTCTTTCAATACTTTTGCAAAGCGTACATTTCCCGAATGTCCCGGGCGTGCTGCCAGGATATGCGCCTTGATCGGTTTTCCAACCAGCGCCAGGTCTCCTACGATATCCAGCAATTTATGCCGGGCCGGTTCATTCTCATATTGCAATTTGGTACTATTCAATACCCCGATCCCATCTACTTTAATCTCTAAATTTTCCTTTCCGAGCAGCTTTGCCAGGCTGTCCAGCTCCGCTTTTGAAATATTATCCCTTTCTACAAGAACGATCGCATTATCCAGATCTCCTCCTTTGATCAGGTTGTTCTTTGCCAGAAATTCCAGTTCACGCAGGAACACGAAGGTCCTGCACTTAGAAATATTCGGTACAAATTCCGTCAGGTTATAAATCGTGGCGTGCTGAGTTCCCAGAACAGGTGAATTGTAATCCACCATAACCGTCAGGCGGTATTCATTGTCAGGAACAGCCAGGAATTCGATTCCTTTTTCAGCATCCTCCCACTTGATGTTCTCATCCAGCACAAAATATTCTCTTTCTGCCTGCTGTTCTTCAAACCCGGTTTCTTCAATCGCTTTGACGAATGGATAAGATGACCCATCCATGATCGGAACCTCAGGTGCGTCCAGCTTAATCAGTGCATTGTCTATCTGGCAACCATAAAGCGCCGCCAGTACGTGTTCGGTCGTATACACGCGTGCGCCGTTTGCTTCAAGCGTAGTACCTCTGTCTGTTGCAACAACCAAATCAGCATCGGCCTTGATCACAGGTTCGCCTTCCAGGTCCACCCGCTGAAATTTATATCCATGATTGTCCGGAGCCGGACAAATCTCAATGTTCACCTTTTCCCCCGTATGCAACCCGATCCCGGATAACTTGATGCTGTTTTTCAGCGTTCTTTGATTTTCAGACATGTATTTTACTTAGTTAATTCTTTGATCTTTTGTTCCAGCTCCTGGATCTTATTCAAAATAAAAGGCAATTTTCTAAACCCGAAATAAGATTTTTTGAAATCTTCGATAGGAATGCCGGGTGCTCCCATCAACGTTTCCGGCTTTTTCACCGAATTGGGAATTCCGGACTGGGCCACGATCATGGTTCCGTCAGCAATGGTGATGTGTCCCGAGATCCCTGCCTGGCCTCCTACCAGCACACGTTTACCGATCTTGGCAGACCCTGCGATCCCGACCTGCGCGGCCATAGCTGAATTTTCACCGATTTCCACATTGTGGGCAACCTGGCAAAGGTTATCAATCTTTGCTCCTTTCCGTATGATCGTAGCTCCCATAGTCGCTCTGTCTATGGTCGTATTCGCACCGACATCGACATTGTCCTCAATGATCACAATACCGATCTGGGGAACCTTGCTGAACACCCCGTTCTCATCCGGGCTGAATCCAAATCCGTCTGCGCCAATTACCGCTCCCGCGTGGATGACACAATTATTACCGATCTGGCAATCGGCATATATGGAAACATTCGGATAGATCACCGTATTGTTCCCGATCTTTACATTATCACCGATAAAGCTGTTGGGGTAAATTACAACATTGTCACCAATCACCACGCCATCCGAAATGTACGCATTTGCGCCCAGATAGATGTCTTTTCCAACGGTTGCAGATTCCGAAATATAGGAATTCGCCTCTATTTTAGGCTGCTTGCGCTTCATCTGATCATAAAACTCCAGCAATTTCGCAAAGCAGGCATAGGCATTTTCAACCTTGATCAGCGTCAATGTCGCCGGAAGGTCTTTTGACGGAACAAACGTATCGTTGACGATACAAATACTGGAACCTGTCGTGTAAATGTATTCTTCATACTTCGGGTTTGCCAGAAAAGATAGTTTTCCTTCGCTTCCTTCTTCGATTTTTGCCAAACCATTGACTATAACAGCTGAATTACCAACAATTTCACCTTGAATAATCCCTGCTATCTGTTCCGCTGAAAATTCCATGCTTCAAAAATAAAAAAAATTCAATCAGTTCACCCAGCCTGTTCTCTTTTTTCCCTAGCTGCCTTCATCCTGACGGCAGTCTTTTGTTCGTTCAGAGATGAAATTGGATATGAATATCTTGTTTTTGTACCAGACCGACTGAAAAGCAACGGTGTCTTTTCCTTGCACGTATTCTATCAAATGTTCCGCCTTCGGCTTCGCTTCAAAATTTGTTTTTTCAAAATTGATCCTGCCGGTCTTCCTGATGTCTTTGTAAATCTGTTTCACGTCTTTGATTTCCAGGCGTTCCATCTGGCAGTTTACTTTTGATGTAGAATCCGGGTAAACCAGGTATTCATCGTTCGGAACGGAAATAAAATGCCCATACCCACCGGATGTATTTGTAACTTTCTTAGCATCCGTCTCTCCTATCTTCACCTCTGAGATAAAGCTCTCATCCGGCAGCGTAAAGTAAAAGCGGAACGCTCCTTTCTCTTCGAACGTTTTATCGATGACATACACCTTTGAGGCTCCGTCTTTTTTGCTGATCTTAAAATTAACCTTCCCGTCGTTCAGGACAGAAATGACATCCTCTTTTGTCAGTCCTTTTGATTCCATCAGCTTCCATTCAACATCATTGACAGTCAGAAGCCTGCCCAGAACCATGTTTTTCACACGATTGGCAGGAGTCCACGAACAGCTCCGGTTGGGCAAAAGGAATGCAACAATCAGGACTCCCAACCCAAAACCAATTCCATAATATTTCAAGCGTTTTATAAAACTGCTGCTCATTCTAAAAAAAATTTGCACAAAGGTACTTTTTTTAATGGAGAGTGGGAAGGTGGTTTAAAGTTTATTGTAACGATCAACAGATTTTATTATTGGCAGGACAACAATAAACCGCAGCAGCTGATCTGCAGAATGCCTTACACCTGACTGGCAGCATCCCGGAAAGCAGTTTTCCGGTTCTGATGCTTGCATCCGGAGAAAGTGGAAACGATCCCGGTCACAAAAGTAAAAAGGATATCTGAAAAGCCCTGCCAGGCAAAAAACCGCTGTATTTTTATCCTAAAAAGCGGGATTGCCGATTCCAGACAATCCCGCCTCCAAATGCTGCTTTGTAAATAAAACTATTTGAACACGTTCACTTTACAATCGTAATCGACACCAAGGACGCTTCCGCTATCGTTGCATTCATCTGTTGCTGCTTTTAATGTTTTGTTTTTGATAGTGGATGTGTGGGTTAAATCCCCTACGGTGCATTCACATGACCAGTCTTTTTTACATGAAGCAAATAGTAATCCTGCTGCCATGATAATCATTACTTTTTTCATACAATTTGGATTTAGTTGTTAATTAATTGAACACAATATAACAAAAAATTGAAAAATAAGCAATTTATTTAACAGTTTTTAGGTTTCACTGTTTTTTGGGAATACAATTTTCATTCCCAATTCATTATCAGAATAAATGCTCACACATCCCTCAGCAGGAAAAACCCATGCCGTTCCCCTGCAAACTGATTATAAACCAATATATTTTTAGGTCTGCCTGCATTTTCCAACCCGTAAATGGAATGATTTCCACGGAGAATTTTTACCGCCAGGTAACAACCAAAGGCAATTGCGGTCCGGTAATCACCGGAAAATTGTTTGAATGAGGTTATTTCTTTTCCAGGAAAAAGTTGCTCCTGCAGATCGTTGTACCAGAAATCGGTACGGCCATCCCCTGAGTTTCCAAATACCAGAACATCTACCTCAGCAGGTTGAATACCATTTCCGGCAAGAAACGCTGCAACCAGGGTTACCAGCTCTTCCCGTCCGGGAAAACAGATCTGGAATTGATCGACGACCTCCGCTACCGCATTTTCAGCCTGGTTGGAAACGACAAACATGGTAGCTCCTTCTCCGCACAATGATCCGTCGGTAGTGGACCGGATCAGCTCCTCGTTCGTAACGGATTCTGCTTTATAATGCTTGTTGAGTGTATCGATATTATAATTGTAGTCGGAAATCTCTTCCACTGCTCCAACCAATAGCTCCATCGGCTGTTCAGTATTTTCCAGCACCAGCCTGGCATCTGTCATCGCATTATCGAATGCGAGAGAACCATTGGTGTGGGTAGAGTTGTATCCCGTTTTTTCACCCATCAGCGCCAGTTGTCCCGCGACAGCGTTGGGTGTGCTCTGCACAAAATTCGTGGGCGTCAGGACTCCCTCTTCGTAGTCAACGATCTGGTTGAGAAAACGGATACAGTCTTCCAGCCCTCCGTTTGCCGTTCCGATGATGATCCCTTCAATACCCGGGTATTTCTTAACCAAAGGCAAGCCTGCTCCTATTCCCATTCTTACCGCCTTTCCCATTCTCCGAAGCAGGGAAGCCGGGATAAAATCCAGGTAAGACGGCTCTATGGCATATAAAATCCCTTCACCGTGAACCTGGAAATCTCCTTTCTCAAACTCATTACCGTAGGTCAATTGAGGTGATATGGCACGAACTTCCTTTATGTACATCTTGAAAAAATTAAAGCCGTTCCGTTTCCTCCGAATCCAAATGAATTCGACATGACATGATTGATCGCCACATTTCGCTTCCACTCCGTAACAGGAATCAGCCCGCGTCCCGTAATGGCCTGTTCAAAATTGAGGTTCGGATAAATTTCTCCGTGCCGGATGCTCAACAGGCTGATGATCGCCTCGACTGCTCCTGCAGCTGCCAGGGTATGACCGGTATATGATTTGGTAGAACTGAATAATGGTACCTTCTCTCCGAACAAGGTAAGGAACGCAAAGGATTCCGTTTCATCATTATTGATCGTTCCCGTTCCGTGTGCGTTGATATAATCGATGTCCCCGGGTGACAATCCTGCTGTCCGCAACGCTTCCCTCATCGCGCGCAAAGGCCCTCTTGCATCATCTGACGTTGCCGATGGGTGAAATGCATCATTGGCATTTCCGAAACCCGTTACTTCCGCATACGGCTGTTTCTCACCTGCGGTCTCTTCCGCTTCCAGCACCAGGTATGCGGCACCTTCTCCAAGCGTCAACCCTTCCCGGTGCTCGTCAAACGGGCGACACGGTTTTTCATTCAGAATACGCAGCGAGTTGAACCCGTTCACGGTAAATTTAGCCAGGCAATCAGCTCCGCCGACAATTGCCCGGTCTGCTCTCCCCGACTGGATGAGGCGGGCACCCAGTAAAATAGCATTTGCAGAAGAGGAACAAGCGGTGTTAATGGTATCGGTATAGCCTCTTAGCTTATAAGCTCTGATGATCTGCAACGTGTGGTTGGATCCTTCATACGAAGAATAATAATCGGATGGCTCCCCTTTATTATTTGCGTCTGCATACAATGAATCCGTATAGCACATCCCTCCTACCGTACTGGAAGAAATGAATGCGGTACGGGTATCACTGATTTCGTCCTGCGAAAGCTTGCTGTCCGCAACAGCTTCCTGGAACGCTTTCATAGCAATCAATGTGGTGCGGGTGATTCCTTTATCGCAGAATCCTGTCAGCTTTTTCAGTTCGTCATCGCTGGCATTGATTTCCGCAAAGGGAAGCTGAGAAGTATAAACCGACTGAAAGTGCACTGCTTTTCCGATCCCCGAACGAGCAGCTCTGAGACTTTCCAATTGCTCCTCAACGGTTAAGCCTAAGGAAGATATCGAACCGATCCCGGTTATGAATACCTTTCTCATTCACTTTATTTTGTCCGGTTGGCAATAATATAATCAACGATTGTATTGACATCCACCAGCACCTGGCGCCCTTCCGTCGGATTTTTGATCTTAATCCCGTATTCCCGGTCCAACAGCACGATCATCTCCACTGAATCGATCGAATCCAATCCCAGGTCTCCTCCAAAAAGCGGTTCGTCGTCTTTAATATCTTCAACTTTAATGTCCAGTAAGTTCAGGTAGGTAATTAAATGTTGCTTAAACTCAAGTTTCAAATCATCTCTTGATATTTCCATATTTACAAGTAATTCTGAATTTTTAATTTCACAAATGTAAGTATTTGACACACTACATTGAACAAAGAAAGGAAAATTATGCTGGAAGTCAAAGCATTCCAATCTCCATTTTTCAGGAACAGTACGTAGTATCCTTCTAAACACCAGTGCAAAGGAGAAAACAATGCAACGGTTTGCATATAATCCGGCATGACGAAGGTAGGAACCCAGATTCCCCCGATCGCTGCGAAAATAACAATCGAAACAGCACCGAATCCGTTTGCCTGTTCCTGTGAACGGGCATAGGTTCCGATCAGGACGGCATAGCTCACCGCGGCCATTCCAGACAACACCGATACTACAACCAGCTGCAAAACAGCATCCGGGAGCTGCAATTGCGGCAATCCCATGTACGGGAAAATGAGGTACCCGATGCAGAATAACAAAAACAGCTGGCTGACAGCAACTCCCAGGTAAACGACCATTTTACTGACCAGTGTGAAAGAAAATCCGGGGGGAATGGTCATCAGGCGAACAAAACTGCCCGAAAGTCGTTCTTTGACAAGGTTTCCTCCTAAGGACACTACCATAAAGAACATGGCAAAAATGGACCATGCCGGTACGTTGTGCTGAGTAGAGTTAGGTGTCAGCTTCTGTTTTCCATCCAGTGAAGCCGGCTTTGCAAGAACGGGAGTTTGTTCTCCTGTCATCCGGGATGCAATGTGCTCCGGTATCTCATCATATCCCATTTCTCCGAACAGTTTTTCGAGCATCACCTTGTTTTCCAGTCCTGCAACAATGGTTTGGAGGTTTGTAACCAGTGTATACTGGAAATTTTCCTGTAAGATCGGGTCGAAGTAGATGTTCAGGCTGGTTTCCTTCCGCACGGAAGATGAAGCAGAATCCGCCGAAACACCAAATTCGGTCAAAATAAGCTTTGTAATGGTTCCTGTGTTATTCTCAATGGCTTCAGAGAAATTCTCCGGGATATAGATGCTTGCCAGCTTTCCTCCCGACAGCCCTTCTTCCTGCAGCTTCTTTTCCGACAAGTCATTCTTTTCATCTATTAAAAAATTCCCTGATCTTTTGAGCATGCCGACCAGCGAATCCCCCAGGTTGCCTTTGTCAGCGTTGGTAACCAGCAATTCCAGCTGATTGTCGTTGACGAGTTTGAATGCACTGTCCTGCACTACGGTTATGATAAATACGAGCACCACCGGCATCAGGTACAAAAGCAGCAGACCGACCTTGTCGTGGGCAAGCAACTGCAACTCTTTTACTATGGATGCCAACAGTTTTCTCATTTTAATCGCGCATGGTTTTCCCGGTTAAACGGATCAATAATTCTTCCAGGTTTTCGACCTGGTGCTGCTCTGTCAATGAATTCAGCGTACCCAGCCCAATGATCCGCCCTTTGTCGATCAACGCGATCCGGTCACAAAAATCTTCGGCTTCTTTCAGGTGGTGGGAAGTATAGAGAATGCTTGTTCCGTTCTGGTTCAATTCTTCCAGCAATTGGATAATGGCATGTTTGCTCTGCACATCCACTCCTACTGTCGGTTCGTCAAGAAACAATATCTTCGGCTCGTTCAAAATCCCGATCGCCAGGTTGATCCTGCGTTTCATTCCCCCGGAAAATGTCATGATCTTTTTATCTTTCACATGGCTCAACCCCAGCTTTTCAAGGAGGTTGTCCATTCTTTTGTTCAATTCCGGGTTTGGAATACCATACATTTTCCCGAAATAGACCAGGTTCTGGCGGGCGGTCAGCTCGGGATAAAAAGCAAAATCCTGCGGAACATACCCGATGTGCCGTAAGGCTGATCTCGGATCAAGCGCTGATCCGTCAACATGATAGATGACTTCTCCGGACAAAGGTTGCAGAATACCACACATCATGGAGATCAATGTGGTTTTTCCTGCTCCGTTCGGACCGAAGATCCCGAATTTCTCTCCTTTCAGAACGGTAAAGCTCACATCCGACACAGCAGGAATCGTGCTTTTGGGATATTGCTTTACAAGGGACCGTATCTCTATGATGGGTTGCAAAAATGTTTGTTTTGAGGACGAATATAATCAAAGTGAAGCGCAGATGACGCTGCCAGGTGCATAATTTTTGGCTATTACTGGTGGCCGGAGATGGCGATGATCTCCTCCGGATTCCCGATTTTCCTTTGTTCATCGGCATTCAGTTCCAGGTCTCTTCCTATTTTTTCCTTTACAGGTTTTAAAAACAGGAAATAGGCAAGTGCTATTCCCGCTGTTCCTAAAAACACTTGCTCACCGGTTAAATAAAAGGCGATGAGAGAAACGATCGTTGCCGTTTCGACGATGGCCAGTCTGATGATCAGCACACTTCTGTATCCTGTCATCTTTTGAACAAGTGTATCGTATTTTTTCAATCTTTCCACCTGCCTTTTATACAAAAAATGGCTGACAATAAACGCGTTGAATAACAGGATCGATACCACGATCATAAATACATTTACAGAAGATGAATCAGGGCCAGCTTCCTGATTCTTTATAAGAAAGAAGAACACAGCGGCTAATAACAACTGTCCCGCAACGAATGCAAAAAAGAGGACATTTAACTGCCTGAAGTAGCTTTTTGAGGTCAATTGTATCATTTTTAAGCGATAATTAGTATCAGATTTTAATCTTATCCAACTGCATAAAGGCATCTTTTTCTACTGCGCTGATCTCATTCAGAATAGCTGCACAATGATCATAATCTGCCTGTGAAGACAACCTTCCTTTGTAAATTCCCGCCATCTGAACGGCGCTGTCGCGCCACATATCTCCGGCTCTGGTAATTTTTTCGGAAACGATCAGCAATTCATCTTTACCCGTTATTGCCGCCGCTTCTTCCAGGAACGCTCCATACAAGTAGCGAAATCCTCCTCCGCCAGTACCGATTTCTTCCTGCATGCGTACAATCTGCCCGAGGTAAAGCGCTGCTTTTCTATCTCCCAGTTTTTCTTTCCATTTACGGATATTCTTAGCCGTATAATTGATCCCTTTTGCGCCGGCAACACCCCCCGGAATCCGCAGCATGTCCCTGCAATTGCGTTTGATTCCTTTGCGGATGGCTGCCTCCAGTTTTTCACGGGTCACTTCACCGATGGAAACCGGGTAATAAATGTGCCCTTTCGGAGCAAGCACTCCCTTTGCAAAACGGACTTTACGCATTGCCTGTCTTGACAAAGTAGTGGTTTCTTCCATGATCGGATCGGAGACCAGGTAATCATTTCCTTCCCGTCCGAATACGATCAGGTTGTGTGCATTGAAATGGAAACGGTATTCTTTGGGATAATAGGACAAATGGAAAACACCGACCTGGCAGCCAACCGAAATTCCCTGTTCCAGTAACGCATCCAGCTCGTACATTGCTTTTTCTTCGTTCCGGTATTTTTTTGTAACCAGCTTTACGTCAAATGCCTTGCACGTGCGTTTGAAAATATTCCCGGGAAATGTCCGGAATGAAATCGCAGGCCCGCTCTGCAATTTTAAAAATGGTATTTCTATATAGAACAACCCTGAGCCGATACCAAAAGCCAATGGTTCTGTAATCTGCTCCAATCCTGCCTGTTTAAGCAGCCCCACCGTTACACCATTCTCACAATGTGCAGCCTGATAATGTTTGAATTCCTGCAATTTATTTAAAATTTTTCAACTGTTCAACACTCATCTCAAACACATCTGCATACTTTTGCAATACTCTGTCTGACAATTTTTTAAATCGCAACGGATGGAAATGCCGCTTAACCCGCCATTTCCAGAATCCGGTGTAATGCGCCAGAACTCCGGGATCCATCAGCTTTAATTCCATGAAATAATAAATAGGGCTTGCCTTTCCTGAACGCACCAACTCGAGGGCTTCCTCCACTTTCCTGTTCGCCTCATCCCATGCACCGTCCAGCGCAGCCTTCTTCACGCTCCAGCCCGTACTGAGCCCACGCTCGTACTTACCTTTCTCATTTTTAGCATAACAAACCTCTCTTGTCCACCCTTTTAAAGCGCTTTCATCCTGAGGTATTTCGCTTTTTTTCATAGATGCAAATATAGGAAAATTGGAAATACGAAATTCGATATTATCCGGATACGTACTATCCGATGAGTTGAATGGGTATCGTTTTAGATCGTCAACATTTGAAACAGGTGAGGCAGAATTTAACTCGTCACATTCCAATTGTACGAAAACAGAATCGTTAACAATATAGACAAGTATAAGGAAAATATGTATTTCATAAGAGGTAATACCTGTTTGAGGACAGCGCAGAAGTATCAGGTTACAGATTGATCAAATTAGTTACAAGTCTCACAATACAACTGCTTTATATGTGCGTTTCTTCTGATTTGAAAATCCTGTTCCAGCCACTCACACCATCTTTCCCTGTTCATGGAAACTGCTTTTTTATGAACATCCAGATATAACTTCGATGTATTTTCAATCTGAGAAAGATTCATGTTTGTACCCAGAATAAACACACCGTCTTCATTCAGTTGATTCTGTTTGAACTTCGGGATTAAATATTCTACCGCCATCTGATACATGCTCCATTTATTGAAAAACAAAGCCAGGGAAACATCATCTTCGGGATGTAATGTCTTTGGTTTAAAATAATCTGAAATAAAATAGAATGACCTGGAAATTCCCTGGCTGTCGTTGATTTGTCCAAAGTAGCTGATGAAAACCAGATGAAGGTTCAATACCAGCTCATCCGGTAGTTTATTTGTAATAAACTTTTCCATCTTTGCGGGGTGAACTACATTGGACAACCGCTCGGAGGAAACGTCCCAGTTATCTAAAAAATATTCTCCAAGCAGGGTATAAAGGTGAAGTAAATTTGTTTTTGCATCTGCACTTAAATCGTCCGGGTTATTCAACCAGTGGTTCATAAATATAACCGTTTGATGCAGATCAGCATAAAATTCGTGCGACAGCAAAGCTGTATAATTAGCAACTGCACCCGGATTTTTCTTAAAAAACTCCATAATCTGGGGTTCAAATAAGATCGAAGGATAATAATCCTGGTTCATATACATTGAATACAAAGATTTATTTACCAGATCAATATTTCCCGTTGCCACTGCTGTCCTCAGGTTAAATTCTCCTATTGTTGCAAAATCTTCTTCAAAATTTCCGGAATAGTTAATCACTGCCACGGAACGCCTCTGCTCATAAAGCAAAGAATCCCAGGGTAAATCATAGCTCCGGTTCCTGATTATTTTTTTGAGTGAATCCTCACTGAGCAATGCAAGACTGTCTTGTTTAAAGTAATTCAGCTGAAACCTCATCAAACTCCAGTTTTCTTCCGATTGCGCTGAAAATAATTCGTCTGCAACTGCTGCACCAGATTGAATGTGTCTTTTTACAGCTGCAGCACGGGCAGAATGCAGCCTCTTATTATTGATGGAATCTCCCTCCACCGAGCTATATGAATGGATTATCACAGAATGAATGTTTTCACCCGGTTCAATAACCGGAAATTTTTCCGGGATAATCTGATTCGTCCTGAATTCATAATGAATATGCCGGGAGCGTATAATTCCCTCTTTTCGGAAAGCAACATCAGGTTCATCTTTTACAATCGGCGTAAAATCACGTAACTCATATATTCTTGAATAGACTTCGGCTGGATATACGTAGTTACAGGCCTTTCCGTCCTTGATGAAAATAAGTGATGGCGAATAATCACTGGAATTCAACTCCGGAGGAATCTCACCTACTTTCGTTATTATCCTGTGATTTCCTTCGGCCCTGTTACCGGAAAATAATTCCTGCCTGTAAACCGGTTTGAGTAATATTCCATCATAAATCTGTGAAACATCCAACTGGTTTTCTTTTCCGCAGGGTACCTGATCTCTTGCTACGAGGTCAACTGCAAATCCGTCGTTCGGCTGCGAGATAATTTCGGATAAAAGATGAATATTGTGATACCGCAAGGTAACTTCATTGCCTTCAATGTGAAGTTTGTTCCCCATATTCATCATTATATTCTGGTAACGTTCATATCCTTTACCACAGTCATCTCCAGCTTTTTTTAACCCGAACGCATTTGATGAGATCTGCCCCCAGACAATATACCCTTTCTTACCGAACACATGGGTGGCGTAAACGACCTGATTCTCAGTGACACCAAACCCTAAGTCACCATAAACATATTCCGGATGTGTCATATTGGCATAATGTGGAGGAGAATTTTTCCAGCTGTTAAACATCTCATCTGCCAGTATAGCAATACTTTTTTTAGTCGCGGGAAATTTCTGAGGCCTGGAATACAAAACATTTTCCCCGATTAGTTCAAACACTTCACCTCCAAAAGCATGAACCCGTTTTTCCGGTGTTTTATAGTTACTTTGTTTTTGATCATGTGTCAGCACATTGTTTTTCACCATGTATTCACTGTGGAATTCAGCTGCTTTCCTTAATGTATCATTAAAAATCAATGATCTAAGTCCCAAACTATTTCTCAGGTGATTGATTTTCCCTGCAAGTTCAGCTCGCAACAATTCGGTATCTCTGACCGACAATTGGGCGTTAGTAACAAGAGGAAGCAACAGGATGAAAGACAGGATATATTTCATCATTTTCTCAACCGCTTGTACAACTTAATCAGCAGCATTAATCCAACTGCTACTCCAAAGAAACCGATGGTTCCTTTCCACCAGTTCATCGCACCTTTGGTGATGGCAATGAACACGATCGCAACCAGCGCCAGGGTAGCAACTTCATTCCAGATACGAAGTCCCTGCGAAGTCCATTTGAATTTCCCGTTCTTTAAATCAAACAGGATCTTCTGGCACGCGAAGTGGTAAATCAGCAGCAATACGACAAACACAAGCTTTACATGCATCCACGGCTGGTAGATCAGGTAACCGTGACCAGGGTACAGGAACATCGCCACGCCGCAAGCAGCAGTGAGGATCATGGCGGGAGTCGTGATGATCCACCACAGTTTTTTTTCCATCTCAACAAACTGTTCTGAGAGAATATTGCGTTCTGTTACGGGTCGTTCCTGTGCTTCGGTATGATAAATAAACAAACGAACAATATAGAAAAGCCCTGCAAACCAGCTTACCATAAAAATGATGTGCAATGCTTTTATCGTCTCAAAACTCATGCGGCAAAGGTAAGATTTAAGGCTGAATTCCCATCGATTTTACCTCAAAAACAAACATGCCCCGCTTTTCTGCTCAGAAAAACACTATTGTTTTACAATGGCAAAAGACCTCCGGCCATTATTGGTATGAATATTGACCGAATAAGATCCAGGTTCATAGGGGAAGTCAAAGGAATAGTTCCGCAACTGGGCACTTTCAACTTTGTCAATCACCAGACATTTGATAAACTTCCCGCTGTTGTCGTACAGTTCTGCTACAAGGTTGTCCGTATGCTGAAAATCAATGGTTATATTCAGCTGGTCTGAAAGCGGATTCGGTGCGATGACAACAGGGATATCGTCCTTTGGAATTTCCGGAGCCGATGTGGCGAGAAATCCGTGTCCGAACCGGTACAGGGATTTCCCGGATGCATATGCCAGTCCCGGATGAATGATGAAAATCCTGTTCAGATAACTACCTATACCTAATGAATCCCATGTGTCCCCGCCATCCGTCGTTTCGTAGAAACCGGAATTGTGTCCTCCCATCCACCCGTGTAACGGAGAAATGAAGCCTACCGCCTGTACCCAATTGTCAACAAAGGGTTTCACTTCCCATGTCTGCCCTTCATCTGTTGATTTTACCAACTGCCCCATGATATTGGACTGTATCGAGCCATAAATGTGTGTGTTGTTTTCAAGCAGCTGGAGTTTCCAAACATAATCACCTGCTACCTGTGAATTATAGATTTCAGTCCAGCTGCTCCCGCCATCCGTTGTTTTCAGGATCACACCACCGGAACTGTTGTTTCCGGAAACATACCCGACCTGCTCATCGATGAACAGAATTTCTACCAATCCAGTGGCATGGGCCGACATATCAATGTATTCCCAGGTTTCTCCGCTATCAACTGATTTAATGATACATGCAGGAGAAAAGTAGGCTCCACACCCGTAAACAGTGGACGAACCGACAGCATCCAACCCGCAAATTGCGGCAGGATAAGGAGAAATGGAAACAAGCTCCCAGTTTTCACCGCCATCCGTCGTTTTATAAAACCGGTCTTCCAACGTACCCAGAAACCCGATATTTTCATCCAGAAATTCAATGTTCCTGAAATAGGATTCAGGCGCAGAAAACTGTTCATTCCATGTCAGACCACTATCCGTCGTTTTATAAACAGTGGCTCCACTGCCATTTGCCGCCCATCCTATCTGTTCATTTATAAAAAAGATATCATCGTAACGGCCGCTATATACCACATTCGGAAGAGGAGACCAGGATTGTGAATAGATACTTCCGTATAACAGCATACTGACTAAAATCGTAGTAATTTTTTTCATAATTATTCAGTTTTAAAGTTGTTTGAAAATTATGATAAAATAACCCGGTTTTTCAGCTGATTGTCCTAAACGTAGGACTTATTGAGCAATACAACCATACTACTGATTTAAAACTGACTACCAGCTAAATATCCGGCAGAAATTTATTCCAGACGTGTGTAAAAATACAATCCTTCTTTCTTCTGATAATCAGGATGAGTGATCTGTATCAGATCGGAAAGTAATTTATCCGGTTCAATGGATGAAACTTCCCAATAGAAATTTTCATTCAGTGAGTGGCAATAAACCTGGCCGTTGTTGAATGCATCGAACAAGACTGCTTTCGGATTCAGGATTTTCAGTTCCTTTAATGAGGCTGCTCCGGGATTGATCCAGTAGGCTGCATGCCGGTTATCGGACAGGATCTTTTCCTGTGTCAGGCCTATGCTCCCGGTTCCTTCCGACGTATAGTAATTGTAGGTAATATTGGCATCTTTCAACAGCCGGGCATAAAAACTGTTTCCTGCGGGCAGGTACCATTCACTCCCCATTACATTTCCGCTCAACACCAGTTCCGACGGATCCAGGTCTTTCGCTTCTTCTTTCAGCTGATTGTATTTTTTTTCAATGGAAGCAAACAGTTCTTCCGCCAGCTCCGGTTTCCCGTAAAGGAATCCATATACTTTGATCCATTCTGCTTTTCCCAACGGTGTTTCTTCTCTCCAGTCATAGACCGGGATGCACCGGATCCCCACGTTCTCAAACTGTTTTTCATGGGGAAATTCCGCGCTGTAACCACTGTGAAGGATCATTGCCGGTTTTGAAGCCACAATCAATTCCAGCGAAAGCTGCGTATCGTATCCTGCTTCCATGACTTTTTTATTCGCGTGATTCTTCTTCACGGTTTCATTGTGTACATACTTCATTTCAGACACTCCTGTAATGTATGAAGCTAGTTCAAGTTTGTCCATCATCCCGATAAACGTACCGGATAAAGCGATGACATTCTTATTTTCCCTCAATGGTTCCAGCTGAGCGACTACCTTCTTTGTATCCGGGTGGATGATCTCGACGATCTTGTTCCCGTTTTTATCTTCTGAAAACCGGAAGTGCTTTGCGTATTGCACAGGTTGATTTTCCGGAGAACGTTCCTGTGAAACGGTTTTCGTTTCGGAATGACAACCAAAAACAAAGAGAATGGATATAAAAAACAGAAAACGCATGGGTATAATTTTACGTGAAATTAGATTTTTTTCGCGAAATAGCAGGCGATTGACACTACAATGTATAATTTCAATCGACCCTCATTCTTATCCTGTATTCTTTCGGATACAGGTTATTAAACCTGTTCCCGATGTACTTGATCCAACCCAATGGTTCGTTTTGAAAGGTTACCCGGACAAAACCATTCGCAATTGTCCCGGAAAGGGGGAATGTATCGCCATGAAGGTAAAGCAATGCCTGTTTTTCTTCCAGTTCAATGCCGGGATATGGTAATCTCAGGTCATGGCACATCAACAGGTCATGATCGGGGATCAGTCCTTTCCGGGCATGCTCACCTATGGTAACTCCCCATTTAATAATGTGTAAATTATCCTGGACCACCCGGCATTCTTTCTCCCATTCCGAAGGAACAGCAAGGACGGATTCATTCCATGCATAAAAAGCGGTGTTCCCCGGTCGTACCCAGTCCTTCAAAAACCCGGGGTCTTTTATTTTCACAAGTCCTTTGTTGGCATTTTTGCCCAATGACGCTTGCCGGGAAGAGTGGCTTTGTTTTCTCAAAACGGCAATGAAAAATCCTTCTGTTTCGGAGGTTCCCGGGATTCCATAGATGCCTACACCGTTCCTGCCCTGCACAAAATCAAACGGCGCTTCGATGTGGATGTACGCCGCATCCAGGTTTTCTTCCATCCAGCGTACATTCTCTTCGTTTTCATAAGGATTGAACGTACAGGTAGAATAAACCAGGTAGCCTCCCTCACGAAGTGAATCCCATACATCTGCCACAATCCGTTTCTGACGGCCTGCACATAGCCTTACATTTTCAGGTGACCATTCGTTGCGTGCCTGCTCATCCTTGCGAAACATTCCTTCTCCCGAGCAGGGCGCATCTACGACGATCACATCAAAAAAAGACGGAACGCGGCTAAAATCCGATGGATCGTTGTTCGTTACAATGGTATTGGCATATCCCCATTTCGAAGCATTTTCTTTTAAGATCCTCGCACGCTGATTGATGACCTCATTCGCGACCAGCAGCCCGTTTCCATCCAGGAAAGAAGCGATCAATGTGCTTTTTCCTCCGGGAGCGGCGCACAGGTCCAGTACAACAGGAGCTGCAGGAAGATCCAGTTTTCTCAGGATGTGATCCAGCAGCATTGATCCTGCTTCCTGCGGGTAAAATGTGCCTGCATGGAATAACGGATTCAGCGTAAAAACCGGGCGTTCTTCCAGGAAAACTGCATGTTCACACCATCCGACCGGGCGCTCTCCGGGAAAGGAAATGTTGTGTTTTTTAGGGTTTTTACGAACTGATATGGGAGAAACGGAATTTAATGCTGTCAGCAACTTATTGCCCAAATGGGCATCATCTTCAACGTATTGAGTAAACGCTTCAGGGAATTTATCCATACGCAAAAGTAAAATTTTGCGAAAAAATCAACTGTATGGAAATTGATTTTTTTGTATTTCCCTGTTAAAAAACCTTCGAAAACGGGTATTGATTGAATGTTCCGCTTGCCGTTGCTACCAGTTCGTCTTTCTGATTGAAAAAATCCGCATCAACGAAAATAATTTTCTTCCCGATCTGCCGGATACGGGGCACACCCGTAATGGTATCTCCCAGTAAAGCAGGTTTCAGATAACTGATCTTGAATTCAACTGTTGACACTAAGTTCCCGTTTTTATGAGAAACCGCCAGCGCTGCCACTCCCAGGGTGGAATCTGCCAGGGATGCCATTACTCCTCCATGCGCAGCTATCGGTGTCGCCAGGTGTTTTTTCCCGATCGTTATACGGTTGATGACAGTATCATCGGGTAAAAAATCATATTCCAGTTCAATCTCTTTTCCGAACTGGTTACTTTGCCTGTATAGATCAATAATGCTCTGTTCAATCATTTTTTGTCAGTTTTACCTCCATGGAAGGAGAAGGGAAGGCAATTCCTGCTTTCGTTATCTCATTGAAGAATGCTTCATTCAGCTCGTAGAACAGCTTGTTATGATTTCCGTTTTTTGTCCATGCCTGGACAACCACAAGGAGTGTAGAAGCAGACAGGTCTCCTAACCCGATGAAATAAGCCGGCTGTTTCAGAACATCTTCCCTGCTGTCCAGCACCTTTGAAATGACTGACTTCACTTGCGGGAAGTCGTTTGCATCCGCCAACGGGATTCTCCACTCAACCCTTCTGTTGTGGCTTTTTGAAAAATTGACGATGTTTCCGTTAGAAACAGGGCCATTGGGTAAGATCACCACTTTATTGTCGGAGGTTGTCAGGATGGTATTGAAAATGGTAACTTCACGAATTGTCCCCTCCTGGTTCTGAACATGCACATAATCTCCTGCCCGGAAAGGTTTGAAGAGCAGTATCATCACACCTCCCGCGAAGTTGGACAATGTTCCTGAAAACGCCATCCCGATCGCCAGACCGGCAGATGCTAAAATCGCCACAAACGAGGTCATCTCCACCCCTAACTGCGTAATAGAGGTGACGATCACCAGTGTTTTGATCAAAGCCGATACCAGTGACGACAGGAATCCGACCAGCCCGGCATCGACTTCACGTCTTGTCAACACTTTCCGGAGTGTCCGGGATAATACATTTGACAACCAGAAACCAATCACCAGAAGGGCAACGGCAGAAATAAACCTGGTTCCGTATTGTATGGCTATCTGAAAAATTTCATCCAGTGTATATCCAAATATTTTTTCCTGATCAAACATAAATAACTGTGATATTAAAGTAAATGCTGTTCGTTAACTAAAAAGATAAAATTCAGACGAGCAAAATTACCTAAAAAAGCTAATTTTGACAATAGCAAAAGAAAACTTTGTAATCAACAAGAAAGGAGGATGAACAGGATAAAGGAGTTTATACACCACACCGGGCAGACAAACCAGTTTCCGTATTTAATTGATGTAGAACGGGCAAACGGAATCTACATCACAGACAAGCAAGGGAAAAAATACATGGATATGATCTCCGGAGTATCGGTAAATAACCTCGGCCACAGCCATCCCCGGATTGTGAAAGCGGTCCAGGAGCAGGCTGAAAAGTATATGCACGTTATGGTGTACGGGGAATACATCCAGGATGCACATCTCCATTTCTGTAAAAAATTAATTTCTTTCCTTCCGGAACAGCTGGACTGCGTCTATACTGTCAATTCAGGAACAGAAGCAAACGAAGCAGCCTTAAAGCTTGCAAAACGTGTAACGGGAAGAACCGAGCTGGTTTCATTCAGGGGATCTTACCATGGAAGCACCCACGGATCGATGAGCGTTTCGGGAAATGAAATAAAGAAAGAAGCATTTCGCCCGTTATTGCCGGATGTCCGGTTTCTCCGGCACAATGACATTGGTATGCTCGAACAGATCACTACCAAAACGGCAGGAGTGATCATCGAAACGATTCAGGGCGATGCAGGGGTGCGCATCCCGACAAAAGAATTCCTTACCGCATTGAGAAAGCGTTGTTCTGAGGTCGGCGCGATGCTGATCTTCGATGAGATCCAATGCGGGATGGGGCGCACGGGAAAATTATTCGCATTCGAGCATTTCGGGATCGTACCGGATATCCTGACGCTGGGAAAAGCGCTGGGTGGGGGAATGCCGATCGGAGCAGTTGTTTCCTCACAGGAAAATCTATGGGAGTTTACCTACAACCCTATGCTGGGACACATCACCACTTTTGGAGGGAATCCGGTCATCGCTGCCGCAGCACTTGCAGGACTGGAAGTGATGGAAGAGGCTGTAAACTTCAATGAAGTGGAACGGCTGGGCGATTTGCTTCAATCCATCATTTGCCAATCGGATGAGATAAGGGAATCCCGCCGGATCGGGATGATGTTCGCATTCGACATGGAATCGTTTGAACGGGTAGAAAAGGTCGTAAAAAAATGCCTAGAAGATGGCCTGATCAGCTTTTGGTTCCTGTCACACCCATACAGTTTCAGGCTTTCTCCACCCTTGACGATTACGGAAGAGGAAATCAGGAAAGCGGGAGCACTGATTCTCAACGCAATTGAGCTGACGAAGTGAGGAAATGAGGAATGACGAGGTCTCTTCAATCGTTATTCACACAGCATCCTTTCTAAGCTTTACAGGTTTTCCAGTATCTTAAAGAAGATTTCCCGTTTTGCCGGAGAAAGCGGAACTTCCGAGCCGTCTCTCATTACAACGGAACCTCCGTTTCCTTTGTTGTAACGGTCAACATAGTCCAGGTTGATCAAGTGTGACTGCTGCACCCGGATAAAGTTATAACCGATCAGCAGTGTCTCAAATTCCTTTAATGTTTTTGAAACGAGAATTTTACGGTTTTCAGTCAGGTAAAACGATGTATAATTCCTGTCCGACTCGCACCGGATGATCTGGTCGAGGTCCACAACATGCACGCTTTCCTGCGTTTTCAGCACCAGGCGGCGTTTCTGCTGGGCAGAGATATTGTTCTGCAATGCTTCGAACTGGCTTTCATCCCGCTTATTCCCCATGGTATTAAGCGCATTTTCAACAGCAGCTCTCAATTCTTCCGGGTCAACCGGCTTAAGGATATAGTCCAGCGCGCTGAATTTAATCGCTTTGATCGCAAACTCTTCGTGGGCGGTAATGAAGATCACCTCAAAGTTCTTATGCGGTATGGCTTTCAGCAGGTCAAACCCTGTTCCGTCAGGCATTTGTATATCCAGAAAAACAATATCGGGCTGATGTTCCTCAATTGCTTTAATTCCAGACTGCACATTATCTCCCGCCGGAATCGCTTCGATATCCAGTCCGAATGAATTGATCATCTTCGCAATCAGATCCCTCGTCCGGTTCTCGTCATCAATAATTATCGCTTTTTTCATTTCCTGGTTGAATTAAAGAGATTGACTTTCTGTTCTATACGGCAGCGAAATTAACACTTTTGTTCCTGTTTGCAAGATTTTATCGTAATCTTCCACTGCCAGATACCCGTCGGTTTTATATTTTTTATTCAAATTGCTTATCCGCTCGTACGTGATGTTCATAGCCATACTTTTATGGTCCCTGCTTTTCTTGTTCTTCTCCGCTCCTTTACGGCCGATCCCGTTGTCTTCGATGATCACTTCCAGCATGTTGTTATTTTTACGGAAATGCACATGGATGAATCCTCCTTCTCCGATGGTATGCAACTGGCCGTGCTCTATCGAATTTTCGATAAACGGCTGTGTAATCATAGGAGGAATCATTGCATTCTCCGCTCTTAAATCGTCCGATATAAATATACGGAATTCAAACCGATCTTCAAAACGAAGTTTCTGTGTTTCCAGGTATTTTTGCAAAATTTCTTCTTCCAGCTCTATCGGGATCTCCTCTTTCGACGAATTTTCCAGGATCAAACGCATCAAACGGGAAAAATTAACCAGGAATTTAGATGAATTCTTCGTGTCGTTCTCGTAGATATAGCTCTGGATCACCGACATGGCATTGAATACGAAATGGGGATTCATCTGCGTCCGCAAAAGGGTCTGTGACATTTCCGCTTCCCGCTGCTGCTGCTTGATCTTCGCCTGGTTCCACCTGTTGTAAAAGATAACCCCTGACAAAATGATGATCAATATGAACCCGAGAATGACGTACATCTGAAAATTACTTTTCAGCTGGACGTTCTCCAATTGCGCGGAAGTCAATTCTTTCTCCTGGCGCTGGCGCTCCAACGAATCGGATTGCGACAGGATAAGCCGGTCACGCTGCTCTGCACGGTACAGCTCATTCAGTTCTGCGATCTTCCCGGTCGCCTGCTCCGTTGCGCTGCTATCGATGTAATTGACATAGCTGTTCATGTATTCCAGCGCTTTCTGGGATTGCCCGAGGTCCTTGTATACATTGGAGATGACCCGGTAGGTATTGTACATCTGGGAAACGGGCCCGTTGACTTTGCTTATTTCGATGGACCTGTTCAGGTAATGCAGTGCGTTTTCGTATTTCTTCTGTGCATAGAAAACCGTTCCCACGTTGTGAAATACATTCGCGATCTGCTTCATATCGCCAATTGATTCATAGTAGATCAGCGCCTTATTGAACTGGGATCCGGCTTTTACGAATTCTTTCTGCTCACGGTAAATGATCCCCAGGATGTTGTACGCTCCGCCCAATCCTTCCTGGTTGTTCAGATTTTCAAAAATGGCGATCGCTTTCTGGCAGTTCTGAACGGCATCGGTGTATTTCTTTTTTGAAAAATAGATGGTAGACAGCTCTACCAATGCCGTTCCCCGGTACCTGTCATCGTCTACTTTGTATGCGTTTTCCAGTGCCTGTTTAAAATAATATTCGGCTTCCTGCAGGTTGTGAATCGAGAACTGCGCCCTCCCGATCTCTATGGAAAAAATAGAAATGAGCCGGTAATTCCGTATCTCTGTTGCGATCTGTAATGCCAGGATATCCTTTGCCACTCCGAGTTCCAGCTGTCCGAAAGTTTTATAAGTCGTTGCCTGCTGGTGAAAACATTCTGCCAGGAGCGCCTTGTTGGAAGTTCTTCTCGCATTTTGAATGGCGAGATCGACATGCACCAGAGAAGAATCTTTGAGGTTGCTCATGGTAAAATTCTGGCTGATCAATAAATGCGCACGGGTCACATCCTGCTTTGAGTTGAGCGATTTAGCGGTTTTCAGCATCCTTCTCAGGTAGAAATCCGCTGTTTCGGGTTCCTTGGTCAACAGGTGGTAATTTCCCAGGTGCTTGTAGATCTCCATTTGTATGGCCTCACCACTCACCCTGTTCAGGAAAGGCTGGCATCCCAGCACTGTCGTGAAATAAGAATTCCTGTCCCCTTTCATCCAGTCTACTTCTGCTTTAAAGATCAGGGCAGACAAACGGATGGAGTCATTCAGAACAATGCTTGCGTTGATCAGCGGTTCTACCAGGGAATCAGCTTTCCGTACGCTTGTAGCCTGGTACAATTTACCTAACTCCAGCAGGGAATTGAATTTCTGAGTGGAATTCTTCTCTTTCAGGTACGCTTCTTTCAGCTGGGCTTCCCGTTTGTTAACAGTTTGCCCGACAACCGATACCTCTATCAGTATAAAGGAGAGAAAAAAGAGTATCCGAATCATTCCTTGTTTTCAATTTCAGAAAGTTAAAAATACAATTTTTAGCCGTTCCGGAACTAAAGTTACCTGTTTTAAAACAAACAATCTGATTTTTGTATCTATTTAGTCGCTTCCTACTTTCTTAAAAAGGCTATCTTTGTGCAAAATTCTGACATGGATCATTCTAAAATTTCAACAAGCAAAGCTCCGAAACCGGTAGGATTGTACCCTCACGCCCGAAAGGTCGGGAACCTATTGTTTCTTTCCGGTGTGGGACCAAGAACAGCCGGATCTGACGCAACGGATTCCGGTGTGCCGGGACTTACACTGGACAAAAACGGGAATTTTTCAGAATTTGACTTCGAAGCACAATGCCGGAGCGTGTTTGACAATGTTCGCATTATCCTCGAAGAATCAGGCTCTTCCTGGGAGAACCTGGTGGATGTGACCGTGTTCCTGACGAACATGAAACGTGACTTTCACACATACAACCGGTTATATGCCGAATATTTCAAGGATAACCAGCCTTGCAGGACAACGGTGGAGATCAGCTCGCTTCCGACACCGATTGCTATTGAATTAAAATGTATTGCAACTATTTGATTAAGTTATAAACAAGTTATGATTGGATTTTTTATTAAATGTGCGCTGGCACTAGGTTCCCTCTGGGCAACGATCAGCTTATTCGCAAACGGGTCTTGGGGATGGGGAATTGTGATGATTTTTGTGACTGCCTTCATCGGGATTTTCTTCTTCCGCCATGAACGGATCATCCTGGCATTCTACCAGATGCGGCTGGGGAACCAGGAAAAAGCAAAATACCATTTTAACAAAATTACGGCGCCGCAATTCCTGCCGAAAAGACAGCGTGCTTATGTGCTGTACATGCAGGCAGTGCTGAACGCGCAGGAAAGCGGGTTTTCAAAAACGGAGCAATCCCTGCGCAAAGCCTTATCCATCGGGCTGAGGACAAAGCATGACAATGCCATCGCACGGATGCACCTTGCTGGAGTCTGCGCACAGACAGGAAGAAGACAGGAAGCACTTCAGCTGTTGGCTGAAGCGAAGAAGATCGACACTTCGGGGATGTTAAAAGACCAGATCAACATGCTCCAGAACCAGCTGAAAATGGCTCCTTCTGCCAACCAGATGCGCATGGCCCAGATGATGGGCGGACGTAAGAAAATGCCTCGCAACAGATAACATGAGCCAGAAGAAATTGCTCACGGAAGGGTGGTCAGATTACGAGCTGATGGATGCGGGAGGCGGAAAAAAGCTGGAACGCTGGGGTAAGATCATTACCATTCGTCCTGAAGTACAGGCGTATTTCAAAAGTGAGCTGCCATTTGAGAAGTGGTATGAGCGCGCGCATTGGGAATTTATCCAGAAAGGCAATTCCGGAAAATGGAAAGCCCTGCAACAAAATGCACCTCAAAGCTGGGAGATCAGCTACCAACGGCTGAAATTCAAACTGGCGCTGACAAAATTCAAGCATCTTGGCCTGTTCCCTGAACAACGCACCAACTGGGATTTTATCAATGAACGCATCTCCGAAGACGACCGTTTCCTGAATCTGTTCGCATACACCGGGGCAGCTTCGCTTGTCGCAAGAAACAAAGGTGCGGAAACATTTCATGTTGACTCTGTCAGACAGCTGATCTCCTGGGCAAAGGACAACATGGACCTGTCACGGCTGCTCAATATCAAATGGGTAGCGGAGGATGCCTTGAAATTTGCAAAAAGAGAGGAAAAAAGAGGACATACGTACAAAGGCATCATTATGGACCCACCCGCGTGGGGAATCGGGGCCAAAGGAGAAAAATGGAAGCTGGAGGAGAAAATCGACGAACTGTTCTCTGCCACAGCTTCGCTGATAGAACCCGGAGGTTTTTTGATCGTCAATACGTATTCACCTCAGCTGACACTGGAAGAATTAAAAAATTTATCCGAACTTTATTTCGCCGATCAGACCGTTGAATTGAAAGAATTGTGGATGAAGACCACCAGCGGAAAAGAACTGTATTTCGGCAACCTGATGCGGGTTGTTTTTGATGATGAATAATCCCGGAAACAAGTCCTCTGCTACAATCCGTAAGATAAATTGCTGACTGACCCAGATGATCCATTTTAGCAGATCGTCATCAGAATAGATGAAAGAAATTGAGCATATAGAAACGGAAAGAACTTTCATGCGTAAACTTACAAAAGAAGACGCAGCCGATTTCCATCGTTTAAATCTTGTCGAAGAAGTATTAAAATTCACAGGATACAAACCGTTTACAGATTTACAGGCCGCAACAGACTTCCTGGCGAACTATGATCAATACGAAAAGTATGGAGTTGGACAACTTGCAGTAATTGACAAAAGGCGGGTTAAAAGCTGAATTGAAAATTTACCTCCGGTGCTGCTTCGTGGTCTGCATTTTTTCCACCGAATGTATTTACCCCTGTCATTTTATTTTTTTAAAGGAACCGGAGATTTTTCAATGCACATTCAGCTTTTTATTTGTAAGTTAGCTTCTGTGAAAGCATATCGGCTATATTTCGTTAGCGATCTGAGCCAAGCCGGAGAAAAAATTAACATAGACAGCATTGAAACAGATAAAACAAATACTGACCTTATTGATTTTATTCCATTGTCTGGGCTGTGATAATGCTAAAACTTCCAACCAAAAAACGGAGAAGTCCGTTGAGGAGGCAGTACAAATGAATAGGCTCGACACGAACGAAATAAACGTACATAGTCAATTTTCGGAAGAAAAAATAAATGAATTTGGCGACTCAATAATTGCATACTTCAAAGAGCATGCCGGATATAAAATTAAAAGTTATGAAACAACGCTAGATACAATTCAAAAAGACAACTATACTAAAATCACAATTACCGTCAGGACAAATACGCAAAAAACAAACGGATTAATCTCATATGACATATTCACATTTTCAACAAAGTCAGAAGCAACAGATTTCTTTAATGAATTGAAAACACAAGAATTGATTGTTCAATTTGGTCTTAATAAACGACCTAACCATATTTTATTAGACAGCAATCGAGTATTTTGGCATCATTTAGAACATTCGTATGGCCATCGGATAAAAGAACTAACGCAAATATTCAATAAGAACTTCAATTTTCATCCACAATCAACAAACCTTGACTCTGTATCGGGATTTACATATTGCCGTTGTAAAAATGATGACGCAACAATTAGTGGAATAAAAGGAAAATGGAATACTAATTCTCCAATCCAAATAAGAAACAACCATCCCCAAAGCCAGTATTCCCAAAGCGACTGTAATAATTTCCTTTCAGAACAAGCAAAAATCATTCTTCGCACAGACTCAATTTCTATAAACGGAAATTCGATCCCAATTGAAATCATTTCATCAATTGAACTACCGGACAACAGGTTATTTTTGAAATACTATTTTTCAGAAACAGAAGATAACGTATACGAAGATGAATTTAGAAAGAAACTCGAAAAACTGAAAACCATACGAGAGAGTTTAACTTTTTATAAAATAAGATTGAGCAATCACTGTTATATTTCGTTCATACGATTGGAAAAGGGAAGAACCTATATGCTGTTTGATGATAAATTCTATACTCTGACAAAATGAAAACAAAAGCGGAGACAGTTCACAGCTTGACAAACTTAACATATGGTTTTTGCCGGCTTCTTGTCGGGACAATTTCGCAGGAGTTGACGGTCATCAGGACTTAGCAAATCAAATAAGTGACTTATCAGTTAAAATGACAAGCAATGAAACTCGAAAATAATTGGCGGCAACAATCACTTGAAAGACTTGAAAAGAAAGCCTGGCCTTCGTTGAGTTCTGACGAAGGCTCATATTTAATAAAGACTTGTAACTCGTTACGAAAAAAACAACTTCAAGACTTTACTACCGAAGACCTGAGGATAATGATTGGTCAGGAAATCGGTGTTTATTTTTTAATGCCTTTAGCAATTGAAACTTTGACAGAAAATTTGTTTGCAGAAGGCGATATGTATGAAGGCGACTTATTGAAAAGTGTTTTAGAGGTGGAGACTAAGTTTTGGGACGACAATAAAAATTACTGGGAACAACTTAACGACTTAATAAAAGACAGACGACAAGAAATTAAGGAAATGAAGTTTGACACTTCTAAATTTGACAGCTGCAAATACAGACAATGAGAAGAAAGGCTACACATAACACGGGTTTTTGCATCACTTTAAGAGCGACACAATGAGACTGATATTTTACATTTTAACAGGTTTAATTTTGTCCGTAAAAACATATGGACAAAGTGACGACTTGACAAAATATCAAGACACGGTTTTTATCAAATACAACAAGGACTGGTCAGACGATAAAATTAACTACGTGACAGATACCGTCATTTTTGAAACAGGTATGAGACGACATATTTTGACAGGAACAGCCATTTTGCCTTCGACAAGTAACCAAACAGGCGCAAAGGAATATGGACTTGATTTCGTTAAGATAAAAAAATCGGACTGTCAAAAAGATGTGACGGAGTCTGGCGGAGAATTGCAAAGTCATATAAATTCAATTTTGACAACCGACAGCACTTTGACAATTGATATAAATATTTATGACAATTGTTGTTATGACTTTCTTTGCGACATTTCGGTTGACACTTTAGGGACATTAAATTTAATCACTTATGGTTATGGGACATACTGTTCCTGCGATTGTTGTTTTGGTCTGACTTACCATTTGACAGTTATGAAAGACAAAGATATCCCAGAAATAAAATCTGTAATGATTAACAACAACCGTAAGACATTAAAACCTATAAAGACAAGATGACGACACCGTGCAATGACAGAAAGTGAAACAGAAAGACATCACATTTAAGGAATTTACAAAAAAACACATCCGGAATTTTCCTGATAAATTCCGCTATTTTGAAACGCCTGTTCAGATTTATACTTTAGAAAATTTATCATCCGAAAATATATCAACACCAACGCCTTTACTAAAAGCGGACTTCAATTATATCATCTTTCTGACTAACGGAAATTTTGAACAACAGGTAGGCAATGAAATTAAAAAAGTATCAGCTAACCAGGCCTTGTTAGTTGTGCAAGGCGAAGTGTCGGCTTTGTTACGACATTCCAAAAACATAAAAGGGTATTACATCCTTTTTGAAGACAAAATTTTACAGCAATTCAAAGATCACAGTTATTTTCTGAAGTTGTTTACAACTTCGCCAATTATCCAGCTTCACGAAAACGACAGTGAATTTGTAAAACAGGTAAACAAACTGATAATAAAAGAACTGGAAACGCCTAAACAAGATGAACAAATCGTGTTGCATCTTTTCCAATCGTTGTTGTTGAAATTTTTAAAATCATCTGAACTCAGGCAAGGACTATCCCGACAGTTTGACATTGCCATTTCGTTCAGAAAACTGGTTTATCAAAATTATCCCGAACAATTCAGCATAAGCGATTACGCCAACCAGCTCAACATTTCATCCAACTATTTAAACCGCTGTGTTCAGAGCGTCTGGAACAAATCCGCCAAACAATTTACGCAGGAAGTTTCCATTGTGCAATCACAAAAATACATGCTGGATTTTACAAAATCCATTTCTGACATTGCATATCAACTCAACTTCAACGACCCGGCATATTTCAGCAGATTATTCAAAAAAATCATCGGCGTTTCGCCACAAGTATACCGTTCACATATAATGCACGATTTGTCCAAGTAATGGAACTCTCCATCCATATTTCTTTGTGTTGAAGTTCTCAATTTTGCACTAAAATATAAAACGATATGAAAGTATTTCTTTTTGGTGCAACAGGTAAAACAGGAATTGAAATTCTCACAAAACTATTAGAAGAAAAGCACCAAGTTGTTGCTTTGGCAAGAAACCCTGACGCAATAAGCGTATCAGACAGCAATCTGAAAATTCTAAAAGGAAACATCTACAACCCGGAAACCTATCAAGACGAATTAGCAAATTGCGACATTGTTATTTCCGCATTGGGAACCGGAACTTCAAGAAAGCCGACGGAAATTTATTCAAAAGGCGGACAAAAAATCATATCGGCAATGCAGAAAGCCAGTAAAAAACGGCTGATTACTTTGACAGCCGGAGCATTTGACCCAACAGACCCGGCAACACAAAGTGTGATAATAAAATATATTGTTCAACCATTATTTAAGAACATCTATGCCGATATGCAACAGTGGGAAACCATTCTGGAAAACACCAACGACATTGATTGGACAATCATTCGCCCAAGCCGGCTAACCAACGGACAGGAAAAAAGCAACTATCGGATTCAGCAAAACCATTGCCCAAAAGGTGGCGGAAAAATCAGCCGAAAAGATTTAGCGGGCTTCATAACCAAGCAAATAAATTCTACTAAATTTGTCAGACAAAAAGTAGCAATTGCTTATTGAAAAATTGCCAGTCTATTGCCAATACGATGTTATAGGCTGGCTGACATTCAAACGTGAAAGTTCCTGCGGACTTTCCCTCCCGAACGACAAACCGTTAACTGCTATTTTACCAAAATTCACATCCAGAAAAAAATCACGAACTTTGTCCCTGTTCTGAAACTTCAATCGTCATTAAGTTGAACAATAAAATTTTAAACAATGAAAGAATTTGCACTAATTTTCAGACTGAAAGACATTTCCGACTTTAAACCATCGCCTGAACAAATGCAGGAACGAATGAATTGGTTGGCAGGCATTGCTTCACAAAACAAGTTGGTCGACAAAGGCAACACGCTTTTGCCAATTCCGGGAAGTGCGAAAACCGTAAAGCCTAACAACGTGGTAACGGACGGACCTTACACCGAAATCAAGGAATTTATCAGCGGTTACATTGTTGTAAAAGCCGACACCATTGACGAAGCGGTAGAAATGGCAAAAGGCAACCCTATTTTTGACCAGACAGGCGGAAACATTGAAGTGAGAGAAGTTTTAAAACGTGATTAGTTGTGTAATAATATAAAATACAATACAGATGAAACAAAGAATAGACATACAAAAGCTCGAACCGAGCGCATACAAAGCAATGTTTTCATTGGAAAACTATTTACAAAACAGCCAATTATCAAAAACCCATTTAGAGCTGATCAAGATACGAGCTTCACAAATCAATGGTTGTGCCTTTTGTATTAATATGCACACTTCAGACGCATTAAAACAAGGTGAAACTGCACAACGTATTTTCTTGCTCAACGCCTGGCACGAAACAGAATTGTTTACCGAAGAAGAAAAAACGGTTTTAGCCATAACGGAAGAAGTAACTTTAATCACAGCCAACGGATTAAGTGACAAAACTTATCAGCAAGCCGAAAAACTTTTTGACGAAAATTATATTGCGCAAATCATAATGGCAGTTGTTACCATAAATGCGTGGAACAGGATTGCAATAAGCACAAGGAAAACAATCGTATAGTATTGTCCCGGACAAAATCACATAACGAACTTTTACCGCATTTATTCCGGCAGGAATATGTGAAAATGACGGCTGTTTTATGCCGTCATTTTGGTTTAAAGCACATTGAAATTGCCGAAGACATTGCCAGCGATACGTTTCTAAAAGCATCGGAACATTGGGAAATCAACGGAATACCCGAAAACCCGGCAGCGTGGCTTTACACAGTTGCCAAAAACAAAACCAAAGATTATTTCAAACACATTGCCGTTTTTGAAACGCAAATCAAAGAAGCCATAAAACCAACTGAACTTGAAACAGAACAAAATTTTGAGTTCAGCAGTCAAACCATTTCGGACAGTCAGTTAGCAATGATTTTTGCCGTATGTAATCCGGCAAATCCAACCGAAAGCCAAATCTGTCTGGCACTTCAAATTCTTTGCGGTTTCAGCGTGGAAGAAATCGCCAGCGCTTTCCTGGCAAAAACAGAAACCATTAAAAAGCGGTTACTGCGCGCCAGAACCAATCTTCGGAACGACAATTTTCAAATCAAAGCGTTAAGCGAAACGGAAATCAAATCACGGTTAGATACCGTTCTGAAAACGTTGTATTTGCTGTTTAACGAGGGGTATTTTTCTAAAACGAACAATCAGCAAATCCGAAAAGACTTTTGTTCGGAAGCCGTAAGACTAACGCTGATCTTAACAGACAACGACTATACAAACATACCGCAGACAAACGCTTTGCTTGCTCTGATGTGCTTTCAAAGTTCACGGCTTGAAGCAAGGGCAAACGACAAGGGCGAGGCTGTTTTGTTTGACGAACAGGACAAAAGCCTGTGGGACAAAACGCTGATTGAAAAAGGAAATTACTATTTGACAAATGCCTGCAACGGAAACGAAGTTTCAAAATATCATTTGGAAGCAGGCATCGCTTATTGGCATACCACACCGACAGACCAAAAATGGCAACATATTTTACAGCTATACAACCAGCTTATTCTGATCGAGTATTCGCCCATAACAGCGTTGAACAGAACATTTGCATTTGCCAAAGTTTACGGACACGACAAAGCAATTTCCGAAGCCGAAAAACTGAAACTGACAGACAGCAATTATTACCACGAATTGCTGGGTTACCTGTATGCAGCTACAGACATAGATAAAGCGGTTTTCCATTACGAACAAGCAATCGGACTGACAAAATCCAGGACAGAAAAACAAACGCTGACAAAAGAAATTGAACGACTGAAAGAAAAAACAGCAGGTAACAAGCGTTTGGCAAAAGAGCGGAGTTAGTGCAAAATTCAACGTCTGTGCTTCGATTGCCGCCAATGCTGTGAGCATTGGCTTTTTTTCTGTAATTTAGCTAACGGCTCACAGCGTTGGCTACGTTCATGCAAAACCGAAGTCGAAAGCTTCGGTTTTCCGCTACTTTGCATAGCCCCGGTCTGTTATGCCCCATGTTAAAAACTAAAAAGACAACATAAAAGATGAAGATTGTAACTTTAATATTGACGATTTTTCCATTATTGATATTTGCTCAAGTTCAAGTTACAGACAACAAAAAACTCATTGACAGTTTAAGGTTTGTGACAGAGATGCCTTATGCCTGTGAAATGATTTTTGATATAAAAGATACATATAACCGTGACACGATGATTTATAATATTGGTTGTGGCGACAAATATTTTTGGCAAGTAGTGAAAGGCAAACAAGAAATTATTCCATTACTTCTGGATAAACTTGACGACACAACTCAGACCGAAGCACCTGTTCCTTACTTTGGCGGACAGTATACGGTTGCTGACATTGCATACACTGCTTTACAAGAAATCATAAAGGACATTCCAACATTTGAACTTTTAAAAATCAAATTCGACACAAAAGGTTGTGGTTATTGTTCGTACTGGAACTACTTACGGAAGGACATCAAAAACAGAAGAAAATTCAAGGTCGCAGTAGCTGACTGGTATGATAAAAACAAAGCAAACTTATTCTGGGTGGCAAGCAGTCAATTTTTAACCTTTGACATCAGCGGATTTAATCATCCCAACGGTGGACACTATGAATTGAAAAAATGAAAGCACGAAGGCGCAACACAGGTCTGGCATCAAGCGGGCTGACGTTCACGCGTGAAATTATACATGGATAGGCATTAAATCATAAAATGATGAACATGAAAAATAAGTTTCTAATACTTGTAGGATTATTATTTACGATACAGATAATAAAGGCTCAGTCTGTAAATACAAACGTAAATTGCGTGCATTGCAGTACCTGGGATTGCCTTGAGAAAAATAAAAACCAAAAGGCGATTATAAAAGGTGTTTTTCAAAAATATACTCCGAACAAGACTGGAAAAGGAGCCAATCACATGTTCTGGGACTGGGAGATTATGCTGGAAGATGGTTTGACTGTACCTGTAAAGAGCACATACGGGAAAATTAATTACCAGTCCTTTGAAGGCAAAAAAGTTGCTGTCAAAGGAACTATTTTTTATGGAATTATTATTGGCAGCGCAGACGGGCAAAATGCCACCGGATTCAGGATTGATCCAACAGGAATTGAGGAAACGAGAGAATAGCAATTGATAAAACAACAGGCGGACTGACGTTCAAGCGTGAAAGTTCCTGCGGACTTTCCAGCCCCAGCGACAAACCGTTAGTGGCAATATCTTCCTAAAATAATCGCTATTTTTTTTTAGAAAATTTGGTTAATAAAATTAACTACTTTACATTTGCAACTAATTAATACATGAAACATGGAAACAGATAATTTCAATCCAATCGATTCAATTAAAATCATAGAAGATGCCTTAGCCCAAGCGAAGTCACAAAAAACAGGAGCTCACTATTATTATATTTTATGGGGCACTTTACTGTGTATTCATTATCTCCTCTTTTTTTTAATCAGTAAATTTCCTGACTATAAAAGTGGAGTTTTGACAACAATAATCTGGAGTGTCTTTCCAATCGGTGGATTACTTTCTTATTTACGAGGTAAAAAGGACGACAGAACAGAAAATGTTTTATCGTTTTATGAGAAAGTCTATCTATACGCTTTTGGAGGTTTTGCTTTAGCTTATGGAGTTATTTTTATAGCATCCAATATCCAACAATCCAGTTTATTTATATCTCTTTTTCCTCTTTTACTTGGTCTGACGGTTTTTACAGTAGGCGGAATTACCAAACATAAAATGTCATTAGTTGGTGGAGTTTTAAGTATTATTCTGACGGGGATAAGTTTAAATACATTAGTAGAATATCAATATTTGTTGGCTTCGTTAGCATCTTTGATTACTTGTCTTTTACCTGGAATTTTAATGAAAAAATAGAAATGTTCAGCGATTTAGATCCTATTCTTCATTCTCAACTTCGACTGGCAATAGTTTCCCTTTTAATAGGTCTTGAAGAAGCAGAATTTGTTTACTTAAAAGAAAAAACAAATACAACAGCCGGAAACTTAAGCTTGCAATTAGACAAACTAAAAAAAGCAGGTTATATTACCATTACAAAAGGTTTTAAAGGTAATTACCCTGTAACAACCTGCAAAATAACGCAAGAAGGAATTAAAGCCTTTGAAAAATATGTCAACAATATCAAACAATACATCCATTTAAAATGAAAAAAATATTTATATCAACCCAACCTATTACTTCTTTTACATTTGGTAGCATTTATGCACAAGAAAATTATAAAAACATTGAAGACTTTAAAGACGGAACTGTTTTGGTTTTCCAAAATTGTGAAACAGATGGATTTGAAACAGAGAATTCAGGCAAAAATATAACTTGGGATTATTCCGATTTAAAAAAATCAGATGAAACAACCACTCAATGGATTGTTTCCCCAAAAGGAATTAAGGAAGCAGTAGATTATCCCGAAGCAACATTGGTAGAAAAATATTCTAACGGAAAGTATGTTTTTCTAAAAGCCGATGAAAACAAAACCTATTTATTAGGATTTGTAGATGAAAAATCGAAAGTGCAAATTAAATATCCTCAACCTGTATTGATTGCCAATCGTCCTTTTTCATACAATCAAAAAATAACAGAATCTTACACCACAACCTACACTGTAAACGGGATGGATTTTTCGGGAAAAGGAACTGTAATTATTGAAGCAGATGGTTTTGGTACACTTATTCTTCCAAATAAAACTTACGCGAATACATTACGAATAAAAATAACTCAAAACCAATCTGACATTTTAAAACAATATAGCTCGACAAATGATTTGACACTCGTTACGTATGTTTGGTTTGATACAAATCACACCTCTGCATTATTAAAAATGACAGAAACAAAATCACAATATCATTCCGACAAAAGCATCGAATATCTATTGAATGAAAGCATAAAATGATACGCCTGCTAACAGTGCATTGGGAAAATGGCGGAGTAACGGCTAAGTTGAGGGTTTCTGCATTTTTTGCCACCGAATGTGTTTGTCAATGAATTTATTATTTTTCTCTGAGAAATGGATAAAACTTCGTTTTCACATTCGCCGGATTTTTTATAAATTAGCTCCTGTGAAAACAAGACAATTAACTATTCTATAGACGATTATGAAAACACTATTAATCATTGCAGCTGTGTGCTTTTTCACCAGTCGGGCAATTTCCCAGGAAATCGCCACAATAGAGAAAAAAGAGCTGACGTCATCCATTCTCAACCAGGAACGGCCTCTTCTGATCTATACGCCGAAACTTTATGATGAAAACCTGCTGGTACGCTACGATGTCATCTATGTATTCGATGCTCAGAACAGGGAATTGTTCGACCTGGTACACTCCCTGATAAGGTTTACGGATTTAAGCAGGCGTTATATTGTTGTAGGAATCGCATCTCCGTATTATGAAGAAACGGACTACGCCAGGAATCATGATTACCTGCCCGATCCTGTCCACACGGAGAAAGAAAAATTTTTCGGCGGATACTGCTGTAATTCCTCTAACTTTAAGAAGTTTGTAACATCCGAAGTAATGCCTTTCATCGAAAAAAATTACAGGACGACAAAACGTAAAATAAGTGTCGGGCATTCCTTAAGCGCTTCTTTTATCATTGATTTCATGTTAACAGATGACTGTTTCGACGCCTGCCTGGCAATTTCTCCCAACTTTGCATACGACAAAGAACAGCTGGCTTCGGCTTTTATCAATCATGATTTTAACTCGTTAAAAGATAAGCGCTACCTGTTTATCAGCCATGCGAATGAACAATGGAAAGGATGGGCGGAAGCCAGGGAGCGGGTATATGCTTTTCTGGGTAATAAAGCAAACTCCGTTGAAAAACTGCATGTGGACCTTTCAGCATATCCCGGCGAGGATCACTGGATGGGCTACGCACCTGCGATAAGAGACGCGTTGAAGAGCTACTTTGACTACGAGAAAGGCCTGCAACAACATCTTTCAGAAGAAACCTACCGTATAAAAATCAGGGTAAAAGTCCCGGACGAAAAAAATACGGTCTTTATCACCGGGAACCAGGAAAACCTGGGAAACTGGAATCCTTCTTTGATTGAGCTGAAAAAGATAACAGGTACGGATAGAGCGATCGAGCTGGAGGTCAGGGCTCCTGTACAACTCGTATTTACACGGGGAGACTGGGAAAGCCAGGCAGTGGTCAACCAGGTGTATGTGGGTGAACACATCACAATAGACCCTTCCGAAAAAAGCGAATTCGAGTTTGAAATTTCGGGATGGTTCGATGACGATGAATGATCAGACTTCTTAATCCCTGTTATTTCAAGTGAATACACATAGATAAATGATGCACGCACGCAACAGGCTCTCCATTGAAAAAAGCGGGAGTCCATTTAGGTATTGTATGCAGCCATTCCGCTAATTGGGGTTCTATTTCCTGTAAACAGCCGTAATTTTTTCGTAAACGGACCTGTATCAAATCCAAAGAATAAATCTACAATTCTGTTTCCAGGTACTTTGCCGTGTGTGATACCTTTTTGTACTTTTTCACAACGTGTTCCGGCGTACCTTCCGCTATGATTTTACCACCGCCTTTTCCTCCTTCGGGACCAACATCGATGATGTGATCTGCCACTTTGATAATGTCCAGGTTGTGCTCAATCACCAAAACCGTATTTCCTTCATTGACCAGGCGCTGCAATACGTCCAGCAGGTTGTGAATGTCTTCAAAATGCAGACCTGTTGAAGGTTCGTCCAGGATATAAATGGTCTTTCCCGTTCCTTTTTTGGACAGCTCAGATGCCAGTTTGATCCGTTGTGCTTCTCCGCCTGACAACGTTGTTGAGGACTGACCAATGGAAATATATCCCAAACCAACCGAATGCAAGGTTTCCAGGATGCGGTGTATTTTCGGAACAGGCTCAAAGAACTTTACGGCCTCCTCAATCGTCATTTCCAGGACATCGCTGATGGATTTTCCTTTGTAGCGCACCTCCAGCGTTTCGCGATTGTAGCGTTTTCCGTTACACGTTTCACATTCCACATAAACATCAGGCAGGAAGTTCATTTCAATCAGCTTCATTCCGCCTCCCTTGCACGTTTCACAACGTCCTCCGGCCACGTTGAATGAAAACCTGCCCGGTTTGTACCCCCGGATCTGTGCTTCGGGCAAGGCGCTGAACAGTGTTCTGATCTCATCGAAGACTTTGGTATAGGTCGCCGGGTTGGAACGCGGCGTCCGGCCGATGGGCGCCTGGTCGATTTCAATGACCTTATCCAGGTGCTCCAGCCCTTTTATTGTTTTGTAAGGCAATGGTTTCTTAACCCCGTTGTATATTTCAGCGAGAAGGATCGGGTACAGCGTCTGGTTGATCAGTGATGATTTTCCACTCCCGGAAACTCCCGTTACGCAGGTGAATGTTCCCAGCGGAATTTTCAGGCTGACATTCTGTAAATTGTGGCCCGTCGCACCAATGACTTCCAGGAATTTCCCGTTCCCTTTCCTTCGTTCCTTCGGAATTTCAATGTTTTTGATCCCTTTCAGGTACTGTGTGGTCAGAGAATCCGTTGCCAGCAGCTTATCAACCGTTGTCGCATTGAGGATCTGTCCCCCGTGCTTTCCGGCACCCGGTCCGATATCCACTACAAAATCCGCCGCTTCGATCATTTCCTTGTCGTGCTCTACAACGATTACCGAATTCCCGGTATCGCGCAAACGCTTCAGGGAATTGATCAGCCGGGTATTGTCACGCTGGTGCAGTCCGATGGAAGGCTCGTCGAGCACATACAGCACATTCATCAATTCCGAACCGATCTGTGTCGCCAGCCGGATGCGCTGTGCTTCTCCTCCCGAAAGTGTTTTTGCGGAACGGTGCAGAGTCAGGTATTCCAGTCCCACCTCCAGGATGAATCCCAGCCGTGCACGGATCTCTTTCAGGATTTCAGTCGCGATCGCCTGCTGGTCATCGTTCAGATGCCGCTCTATCGTCTGAAAATAAACATCCAGCTCGGACAGATCCATGGATGCCAGCTCTCCGATGTTCTTATCCGCAATGCGGAAGTACAGGGCTTCTTTTTTCAGGCGTGTTCCTTCACAAGCCGGGCAGGTAATCTGGTTCATAAAGCTTTGCGCCCATCGCTGGATCGCTGCCGAACTTTCTTCCGAATGACGCCCGATCACATTCACGATTCCATCGAATTTAACCGCGTTCTTCCCTGCAATTTCCATATCGGAGTTACCATACAGGATCACGTTCATCACCTCTTCCGGAATGTCTTTTAATGGTGTACGAATGGAAAACCCCTCGGACTGCAGGTAATTTTCGATCCGGTCAAAGATCCAGTTGCTTTTATAATCTCCAAGGGGAGCCAGTCCTCCCTGGCGAATGTTCTTTTCAGGGTTCGGAATGATCTTATCCAGGGATGCTTCCGAAACAAAACCAAGCCCATTGCAGCGCGGACATGCTCCATACGGTGTATTGAAGGAAAACAGGTTGGGCTCCGGCTCCGGGTAGCTGATCCCGGAAACAGGACACATCAACAAGCGTGAAAAATGGCGGACCTCTTCCGTTTCGAAATCCATTACCATCATTTCCTTATTGCCATGCTTCATGGATAGGATCACGGCATCGTAAATGCGTTTTTTATCTTTTTTATCAATGGCCAGCCGGTCAATGACGATGTCAATGTCGTGAATCTTATAGCGGTCCAGCTTCATTCCCCGTTCAATATCCCGGACTTCCCCGTCCACACGCACTTTCGTGAAGCCCATTTTCAGTATCTGCTCAAACAATTCACGGTAATGTCCTTTCCGTCCTTTCACTACCGGGGCCAGCAGGATAATGCGTTTCCCGTGATAGTATTCCAGGATCAGGTCAACGATCTGCTCATCGGAATACTTCACCATCTTTTCACCCGAAACATATGAATAAGCCGTTCCCACACGGGCAAACAGCAAACGGAGAAAATCGTACAGCTCGGTGATTGTCCCGACGGTAGACCGCGGACTTCTGGAAACCGTTTTCTGCTCAATCGCAATGACAGGGCTCAATCCGTCGATCTTATCCACATCCGGGCGCTCCAGTCCCCCCAGGAACTGGCGGGCATACGCTGAAAAAGTTTCCAGGTAGCGACGTTGCCCTTCCGCGAAGATGGTATCAAACGCCAGGGAAGATTTTCCGCTCCCGCTCAATCCCGTAAACACTACCAGTTGATTCCTGGGTATTTTCAGGTCAATGTTTTTCAGGTTGTGTTCCCTTGCTCCGTATATTTCGATTTCTTCCATTATTTAAATTGCAGGTTGGAAAGTTACAAATTGCAAATTGCGGGACAGTGGTTGCCGCTTGGATTTACAAATTACCGGTACAAAATTACAAATAAGGTTTCAACCACAGAGGTGCAGATTGCACGAAGATTTTATTTTTTCCGGTACCTGACCACAATGGCAGGATTGATTTTAAGCATGTCTTCAATAAATTCCTTTTTTTCCTTCGGGGAAATGAGCACACTGTCGAATTTGTTGTAAATGATCTCCAGGCGATCCAGTGAAGCTGCCGGGGAACTCAACGGGCTTCTTGATTCTTCAATCCGTCTGATCTCTGAAACAGCTATCTTCTTATTGTATAAAGGGCCGCACCTGATGTGCAAAATTTCACCTTCGATGATATAAACGGTATTGGTAAAGGTATACAGGATGAACAACCCTGTCGCCACATTGATCGCCAGCCCCAGCCAGACGATCTCCTCCCCGATCAGCATCGGGATAGTGGTTCCGACCAACGCAACAATGATGAACACAGACAGGCCTATCCCTATTTTTGACTTGTATGTTCTGACCGCGTTTTCCATTACTGCAAAATAAGAATAAAAACCGGAAAATGCTTTCTACTTTACATATTCTTACCGAACTTTACAACTGAACAGACCAGCATGAACATACTTTCATCCTCGCAGATCAAGACCGTCGATGCGCTGACCATCGAAAGGCAGGCCATTTCTTCCACCGACCTGATGGAACGGGCTGCAGAACGGTGCACAGATATAATTTCCCGGGAAATCCCCTTTGAAGCTCCAATAGTAGTGTGCTGCGGAAAAGGCAACAATGGCGGTGACGGGCTGGCAATCGCACGTTTGCTGAAAGCCAGGGGATATGCTATAACAGTGATACTGGTCCATCATACAGAACGGTTTTCAGACGATGCACAGATCAATTTCGGCCGTTTAAGCAGTGAATTGAAAGCCAACCTGGTTGAGATCCGTTCGGAAAAAGATATCGACCGGATCGAATTAACGGAACGGCATACGGTAATTGATGCGTTGCTCGGAACAGGGATCAATAAGCCAATGACAGGTATCCTTAAAGCAATGGCAGGTAAGATCAACACCTCTCCCTGCCACGTGATCAGCATTGACGTTCCGAGCGGGTTACTGACCGATGGTTCTTCAGCGGAATTTACAGAATCCTGCGTGCATGCAGATCTGGTTTTGAGCCTGCAATTGCCCAAACTGGCTTACCTGATGCCGGAAAACAGGTCCATCGTCCCGGATTTCAGGATCGTTGACATCGGGTTGGATGAACACGCCATTGCAGAACAGAAATCGGTTTATTATTACGCCGTAGAGAAAGAAATCCGGGCGTTGCTCACTCCCAGAAATAAATTCTCCCACAAAGGAACCTACGGCCATGCACTGCTGTTTGCCGGAAGCAAAGGAAAGCCAGGTGCTGCCATTATTGCCGCGGAAGCCTGCTTAAGAAGCGGGGCGGGGTTGCTGACCGTTCATTCTACCCAGCAGGTTACCGGTATCCTGTCTTTCCGTTTACCTGAAGCGATGACACAAACGGACGAACACGATTCGTTCATTACTTCATGCGGCAACCTGGAAACCTGTCGTGCAATCGGTTTCGGACCGGGAACAGGAACAGCGGAAGAAACACAGCATACATTGAAGTCAGTTATACAGCAATTCCGGGGAAACCTGGTGATTGATGCCGACGGGCTGAACATTCTTTCGGAAAACAAAACCTGGCTGGAATTCTTACCAGCAGGTACCATCCTCACGCCCCATCCGAAAGAATTTGAACGATTGGCCGGATCTTTTGAGAATGATTTTGACCGCCTGCAAAAAGCGAAGCATTTTTCAACCCGGCATGGATGCATCCTTATTTTGAAAGATACATACACACATGTTTGCATGCCTGACGGAAGTGTTGTGTTCAATTCAACAGGAAATCCCGGCCTGGCAAAAGGAGGAAGCGGAGACTGCCTGACAGGAATTATTCTTGGCCTGCTGACCAGGGGCTACGCTCCCGCTAAAGCTGCTTTGATCGGAACCTATATTCACGGTATGGCTGCCGACCTGTGTGCAAAGGATATGAGCATGGAAAGCATCCTGATCAGCGATGTTACCGGAAAGCTCCCTGCTGCGTTCAAAGTACTGGAAACAGGAATGTGAAATATCCCGTAAAATAAAATTAATTTTTGCGGTTATTATCACTCATTGATCAATGCCGCCATCTGGTTCAACGCTGACCGTGCTTCTTTCATAAGAGTAATCGCTGTCCAGACGTGCATCATTTTCGGGTACTCGTAAAAATTAAATGAATGTCCTTCCGTTTCCAATCGTTTTTTGAAATCCAGTGCGTAGGGGAACAGGATGTCATGTGTGCCTGAAAAAACAGAGATCTTTCCTAATTGTTCCAGGTTTCCCAGCGCGGGACTTACCAGAAAATGATCCCGGGGGCAATCCCCTACATAATGCGGGCTGATCACGTTAAAAATTTCTCCCGTAAGCATGACATCGTACGGCTCGTACTGCGGAATGTCCTCATGCAGCCTGGAAGCATCCAGTTCCGGCGAAATCAAAATGAGCTGGGAAGGCTGGACAGCGTTGTTCCTGTCCCGCAACAGCTGTGCAAATGCCAGGGAAATAGCACCGCCGGCGGAATCTCCGAGAAAGATCAGGTTCTCAGAAGCGACATTGGTTACCAGCCGGTCAAATGTTTCTTCCACCATGTTATACGTATCCCTGTAATTGTGCTCCGGCAATAAAGGGTAATCAGGAACAATGAACGTCGCACCCGTTTTTCTCACCAGGTATTCCACCATCCTCCAGTGATGGGAAGTGATATTGTTCATATGCCCTCCGCCATGCGAAAAGAAAATAACCCTGTCGGACTTGTCTCCGGGAGTCAGTGTCCAGACCGGGCGGTTCTGTACCAGCACCTCATCAATCCGGCACCTGTTTTTCAGCGATTTATGAATCGGGGCGGGAGTGCGGTTAAATTCTTTTGTTTCAAAGATTTTCAGCAGCGAATTTTTCCGGTCGGTTGAAATGAGGTAACGTTTCACGATCCTGGAAACCATACTTTCGGATGATTCGTGGCGGTAGAAATATTGCTTGGGATCCATTGTCTTGTTGTAAAATAAAGTATAAAGGTATAAAAGGTCCGGCTCAAAACAAAAAATCTCCGCCTGTCAGGCGAAGATTTTAAACATATCAATTTAATCTCTTAATCATTGAGCTTCAAGACGGCAAGGAACGCTTCCTGCGGAACTTCTACCCGTCCGACCTGGCGCATTCTCTTTTTCCCTTCTTTCTGCTTTTCGAGCAGTTTCCGCTTCCGTGTGATATCCCCACCGTAACATTTTGCCGTTACGTCTTTTCTCAAGGCTTTGATCGTTTCACGGGCAATGACTTTCGCACCGATCGCTGCCTGGATAGGAATCTCAAATTGTTGTCTTGGAATGAGGTCCTTTAATTTCAGACAAATGCGTTTTCCCAGATCAAAAGCGTTTGAACGGTGCACCAGGGCGGAAAGCGCATCCACCTGTTCTCCGTTCAGCAGCAGATCCATCTTGATCAGGTCAGACGGTTTGTAGCCGATCGGGTGATAATCAAACGAAGCATAACCACGTGAAACTGTTTTCAGGCGATCGTAGAAATCGAATACGATCTCAGCCAGCGGCATTTCAAATGTCAGCTCCACACGGTCCTGTGTCAGGTACACCTGATTTTTCAGCTCGCCTCTTTTCTCGATGCAGAGCGTCATGATCGCACCGACATATTCCGCTTTCGTAATTACCTGGGAATTGATGTACGGCTCCTCGATCCTGTCCATCCCTGAAGGATCTGGCAATTCTGAGGGGTTATTGACAATCAGCAACTCATCCGGGTCTTTCTTCATATACGCATGGTAAGACACGTTCGGAACGGTTGTAATTACCGTCATCTTGAATTCTCTTTCCAGGCGCTCCTGGATGATCTCCATGTGCAGCATTCCCAGGAATCCACAACGGAAACCAAAGCCCAGAGCCTGTGAAGACTCCGGTTCAAAGACCAGGGAGGAATCATTCAACTGCAATTTCTCCATGGAGTAACGCAGCTCTTCGTAATCTTCCGTATCGACCGGATAAATACCCGCGAATACCATCGGCTTGACATCCTCAAATCCTTTGATCGCCTCACTGCACGGATTATCTTTTGACGTAATGGTATCCCCTACTTTAACTTCATTTGCCTGCTTGATTCCTGAAATAATATAACCGACATCACCTGCCCTGACTTCATTTTTGGGGACGAGGTCCATTTTAAGAATACCGATTTCATCGGCATTGTATTCCCTTCCCGTATTGAAAAATTTAACTTTCTGGCCTTTCCGGATCACTCCGTTCTTCACCCGGAAATAAGCAATGATTCCCCGGAATGAATTAAAAACAGAGTCGAAAATCATCGCCTGCAATGGTGCATTTTCATCACCTTTCGGAGCAGGAATACGGTTCACAACAGCTTCCAGTATTCTGTCTACACCCAAACCTGTTTTACCGGAAGCAGGAATGATATCATCCAGGCTGCAGCCGATCAGGTCCACGATCTGGTCGGAAACTTCCTCCGGCATCGCTCCCGGCAGGTCCATTTTATTCAGGACCGGGATAATCTCCAGGTCGTGCTCCAGGGCCAGGTACAGGTTGGAAATGGTCTGCGCCTCAATCCCCTGCGAAGCATCCACGATCAGCAAAGCACCCTCGCACGCAGCGATAGAACGCGAAACTTCATAAGAAAAGTCTACGTGTCCCGGGGTGTCGATCAGGTTCAGGATATAATCCTGCCCTTCGTGCTTATAGTTCATCTGAATGGCATGCGACTTGATCGTAATACCACGTTCACGTTCCAAATCCATATCGTCCAGGGCCTGTGCTTGCATATCCCGGTCCGCAATGGTTCCGGTTGTTTGCAGTAAACGGTCCGCCAAGGTGCTTTTACCATGGTCGATGTGGGCGATAATACAGAAATTTCGAATGTGCTTCATAAACTATTTTAAAGTTGCTTTTGGGCAAAGACTTGCAAAGGTACGTGAAAAATTTTTATCTTGAATTAACTGTTTGACGGTTAATCAAAGAATTTTCAAAAATGGGTCAAAAACCGGCAGAAGGGAATAATGTTAAATGCAGGAAAGAACTCATTCAGAGGCTATATCGCTCCTTTATTCGACAATTGATCCTGCTGGTAGTCCGGCCTTTTACTCAATAACTACCACCGTTCGTTCATTTTATTTTTCATTTCCCGGAGAATGTAGTAATTTGTACGGTATGAAAAACTGGCAGTTACTCATTGTATATTTTGTTTCTTTTTCCCTGTATTCCCAGGAAAAGCAGGTCAATCATCCGTCACGTTCCCTGATCAGTGAAGCAACCTACCCGGGAGGGTATTCCGAAATGATCCGGTTTATCAATGATCACCTTGAAATCCCGGACGATTTTTACGGTGTTGATCGTGTCAACCTGCGTTTTACTGTCAGTGAAACAGGAGTGATAAAAGACATCCAGGTGCGGAGAGGTATCGAAGGATGTGCTACCTGCAGTGAATCGGCAATAAAGGTCCTGAAGAAAATGCCTAACTGGAAACCTGCCTACTCTTACCCGGAAAAAAAGGAGGTAGAATCATACGTTGTGCTGCCCATTAAATTTGAACGGCCTCACAAAAAGCAGTAAAAAGGGAGCCGGCTCAACTAAATTGCTTTCCTGTGAAATCTGAACAATGAACTAAAAAGGGAAACACCACAGAAACAGGTATTCCCCTTCTTAGAATAAGGTTATGTCGATGTTCACTATGTTACCTCAGCGATCATTCTGATTTAAAGCAGAACTTGTAAACCAGACCGGCAATGGCTGCTCCGATCGTAGGGATGACAATAAACAGCCAAAGCTGTGACAATGCCCAATCACCGACAAATACAGCCTGGCTGATACTTCTTGCAGGATTGACCGATGTATTTGTAACCGGTATGCTGATCAGGTGGATCAACGTTAAGGCCAACCCGATCGCAATTCCTGCAAATCCGCCCGGCGCCTTGCTATCCGTAGCTCCAAGGATGACCAGCAAGAATATGAATGTCATTACCAGTTCCGTCACAATGGCGGCATTCATGCTGTAACCTCCAGGAGAATGCTCTCCATATCCATTGGCGGCAAAATTTCCGATCTCACTGCCGTTTCCACTCACAATAACATACAGGACACCCGCTGCGGTAATGGCCCCCAATACCTGTGAGATGATGTAAGGAACTATTTCCTTTGCGTCTATCCGGCCACCTGCCCATAACCCGATTGTTACAGCCGGATTCAGATGTGCTCCGGAAATGTGCCCGAAAGAATACGCGATTGTCAAGACTGTCAATCCAAATGCAATGGAAACGCCAACCAGCCCGATTCCAACTTCAGGGAAACCTGCCGCCAAAACCGCACTACCACATCCGCCCAGAACCAGCCAGAATGTACCGATAAACTCTGCTAAATACTTTTTCATGTTTAATTGTAATTTTATGATCTTACTCGTAAGGCTTTTCAGATCCGCCCCCACAATTTATACCTTGTGAGCAGGTTATTTCCACTTTAAATAAACCATAATCGGTTAATAGTTAACCTTATAGAATAATCTAAAAGTATAAAAAATATTGAACTTACACCTAAAAAGGACTATTTTCTTAAAAATTTGCTGTCTGTCTATCAGTACCGAGTGTCGCTGTGATAATGCCTGGCAAAGCAATGACCAGTAACCAGGAAAATCCCGGTTGCTTTCTGCTTCATTCATGGTAAATAGTGTCGCACAAAAAAGGGAGCCGAAGCCCCCTCATCTGTTAATAATTTAATCTTCCTTAATCTTCAATAATTAACTTACCACTGTAAACGGTCACCCCGGTTTCCGAAATCACCCGGTACAGGTAGGTTCCTGCTGACATACCGGCCATATTAACCGTTGTCTGTTCCGAATCGACAGGAACACTGAACAATTCTTTACCCACCAGGTCAACAATGCTGATACCGGAAAGACTGGTGTGATCCTCCAGCCTGAAGTTTACCACACCTTTTGACGGATTCGGGTAAACTGACAGCTGATTTACGGTCATGTCATCCAGTCCCACATTTGAAACCCCAATAGTATTGCACGTAGTCACTGTTCCACATGCAGTTGTCACATCCAGGCATACGTTGTAATCACCTGGTGCGGCATATGTATGTACGGGATCGGTTTGAGTGCTTGTATTCCCGTCTCCGAAATTCCAGCTGTATGTTCCAGGCGACGAAGTATTGGTGAATGCCACCGTTAACTGGCTGACAGACGAAGTAAATGAAGAAACTACAGTAACAGGTTCAGTTAATGTATAGAAGATCGTCGTATCGCATCCGGTCGCATCGGTTATGGTAATGCTGTAGCTGCCTGCTCCCAGCCCGGTCAGCGAAGATGCATTTCCATTTGAAGGATTCCAGCTGTACGTGTATGGAGGTGTTCCACCGCTTACAGTTACAGCAATGCTTCCATCCGCAGCTCCGTTACAGGTCGGATCCGAGGTTACTGATGTTACCACATAATTACAAATTTCAGCTGCTCCTATCGTTACACAGTAATCTTCCACTTCTCCCCACGTAAAATCACCACACACAGCGGGAAGAGTCGTCTGCCCTGTTCCCTGGTAAGCCATCTGGACACGTAAACGGGTGCTTCCTGCCAGTGCAGAAGGAGGGATCGTTACTACCCCCGTCAATGTTCCAACAGATGTGGCACCCTGATCGTAAATGAGCTCATTTGTTTCAAAAGATCCGTTCTGGTTGGCATCCAGCCATATTCGCGTATATTCCGGAAGCGCCTGCGCGTCAAATCCCGGAACCAGTGTGAACAGGTAGTTGTTTCCTGCTTCCAGTGAAAGCGAGGTTGTTCCGTTTGCCGCCGCATAGCCGTTATTGTCACCGCTTGCGGTTGTAACATTATCCAATGTAAATGATTCGATCCACTCATGCTGGACTCCCATCAGTCCCGTAGCCGCCTGTCCGTTTGTCAGCGTGGACAGCAAACCAGCTCCCTGGCTCTGGCTGATCATCACAACCGGAATGGTAATTCCTCCTGATCCTGTTCCCGCGCCTAACAATGGCGGTGCCGTTCCCTGGTTATTGATAATGATCAAAGCGGTTGCTCCTGCATTCTGCGCATTTAAAGCCTTGGCAGCAAACTCACAGTTACCTCTTACTGCAACTGCAATGTTTCCTGAAATAGCAGCCGCATTGGAAATTGTCCCGCAACCTTCGTTGGGATTAGCACCTGTTCCGTTCATCAATACCAGGTTTCCATACACATATCCATCTTCCACATCTCCTCCCCAGTTATCCGTCTCCGTGTAATTCGTAATTGTACTTACAACTCCCGAGGGAGAAATAAATGCGATACGGGACTGACCTGAACCTGTCGCCCTGGAATCACAGTATGTCAGATCCACGCAATTTCCGCACCCGGTCGTATTAAATGTTCCCACAGAAGATTCTCCTGTTTCAGCAGAACAAGTAAATTCCAGGTAATATTCATAGGCAGTACATTCATTCAGACCATTCAGCTGGTAAGGAGATGACACTCCACTCACCGTATTCCACGAGCTGCTTCCGACCTGTCTCCAATGCAGACTGGTTGCATTCACTTCTGCATCCGCGTTAAAAGTAATCGTCGCATTTGTTTCTGTTGATGAAGCATTGACATCCGTAGCAAAACAGGAACTGCATGTTTCAGCCATTAAAAGATCCAGTGTATTCCTGGAATTGAGGCGCCCGCTTGTAGTAAACCTCGTTGCCAATTGTGATTTAACATCCACACCTCCGATCAGGGCTTCCCTTACCAGGTCTGCTCCCAGTCTCGGGTTTGATCTTACAATCGACATAAAGCTCGGGCAGGGAATGGAATACGCGAGGCCAACAACTCCTGCCGTCAGCGGACATGAGAACGATGTCCCGGTAGTTGTAGTAATGCCATTTGTACCTGCAGTTGTCACAACGTTGATTCCCGGAGCTCCCAGCGGAATCGTATTCACTCCGTATCCTCCGGCTGTATTATCGTTGTGGTCTGTACGTCCTACACCGATCATATAATCACTCGGGCAAGCTGTCGGCATATCTCCTGCCGTGTCCACATTCAGGTTGGAATTGGTTGTTGCACCGATGTTCAAGATCCCATGGTAGCCCAGCGTATCATAAAACTGGCACCACAGCGGGTAATTTGCCGGGTTTGCACCATCAATCCCCCAGGAAGAGCTTGTTGCCACAACGAGCGCGCCTTGTGTACCATTCGATTGGTTCCACCGCTTGCGCATCACCAGGGGATAGGTATATGCCGAAATCGCGTTCGCCTGGGTATTGATCTGGTAATCTCCTACGACCATCAGCTTCACATCCCAATTTGCTCCTGCGACATTCAGGCCGTTGTCTCCTTTCGCACCCATCATTCCCAGGCAGTTCGTACCATGGGCACCCGTTCCGTAATTATCGTTCCCTTGTACGGGATTCCACCCGTTGTAGTCATCTACATAACCGTTTCCATCATCGTCAATGCCATTTCCCGGGATCTCTGCCGTATTTCTCCACCTGTTGGGACTGATGTCCTGGTGATCCAGGTTCCCGCTCTCGATCAGGCAGATAACAATATCGTCATTGGTAGCAGTGGTACCTCCGGTTGTGATGTCCCATGCCAGGTCCGAATCAATATCCGCATCCGGTGTACCTCCCGTCTGTCCGGTATTGTTGTGATGCCACTGCTGGCTAAAGCTGGGATCGCCCGGAATGGTCGAACGCATCTGAACATAATAGTTATAATCAGCCACTGTGACATTCTTCTGAGAATAGAACCAGTATTGCATTGCTTCATGAGAGATCGCATGATGGTCGAATTTTACCAGCCAGATCAGCATGGGTGGTGAAAGGAATTCCACTACTTCAAGCTGGTATTCTGACGGAACAGCATCCAGTACTTCTTTCAGACCGCTTTCAGAAGTCAGCTGGATTAAAAATTCTCCTTCGACATACGGTTTATTATCAAAATGATTCTTGCCGGTCTGGGCATTGATAACCCCGGCCATACACCACACAAAAAGGGTGAGAATAAAGAGTAATAGTTTATTCATAAGGAAAAAATTATACAATAGTTTGCGACTAAAGTTACTATTTTTTTGACTGAACTCAGGATTTAATTTACTTTTCTGTTATATTATTCGAGAATTGAATAACTTTGCGCCCACCTTTGGTAATAATTTTTGACTTATGCGTATACATTTCCTTACAGTACTGCTGATTACTTGTTCAGGTACTGTCTTTTCTCAGGTCTCCAAACTTGTTCAGGGGAACCTCATTGATGAAAGGAACAAGAAAGCAATAGAGGATGTTGGTGTTGTCATTCAGAATACCGAAACGAAAGACTCATTCATCGTAAAGACAGATGCAGCCGGGCATTTTCAGTTCAAGGATGTACCACTGGGAAATTATGAGTTCAAAATTTCCGACAACACGTATAAGAAAGACAGTACATTTACGTTCGATATTACACAGGATCACCTGGAGAATTATACATTCGGCACCCCCATTCCTGCCAGCCTGAAAGTTTCCTGGTTATTTAACTGGGGAGACAGGAAAATGACAGACGCGAACGGGAAGGTGTATGTCCAGGAACATTACTGGTCGCATTTGGTCGGAAAGATCGTATTGACACTGTACGGGCTTTTTCTCTTACTGATTTTCTTTTACAGTGTTCTGCAGTTCAACCTGGCAATTACATACGCCAGGAATAAAAAGAAAAAATCTTTGCAGGAGCCTGAATTCGACCCGGAGACCGCTCCAAAAGTTACGGTACAGCTCCCGATGTTCAATGAAATGTACGTAGCGGAACGGATCATTGATGCGTGTGCTGCTTTTGACTACCCGAAAGACAAGCTGCAAATCCAGGTATTGGATGATTCAACGGATGAAACGAAAGACCTGATCGCCAAAAAAGTAGCTGAAGTAGCCGCTACCGGTGTCAACATACAGCACATTCACCGGGTAGACAGGACAGGATACAAAGCCGGAGCGCTGGATGCCGCTATGGACCGGGTAGAAGGTGATTTCATCGCTATCTTTGACGCGGATTTCATTCCTGAGCCCGATTTCCTGAAAAGAACCATGCCTTATTTCCAGGATGAGAAAGTAGGTGTTGTACAGACCCGCTGGGGGCATCTCAATAAAGACTATTCTTTGCTGACGGAACTCCAGGCTTTCGGACTGAACGGCCATTTTGCCATTGAGCAGGGTGGAAGGAACTCCGCAGGCCACTTCATTAACTTCAACGGAACGGGTGGTATCTGGAGAAAAACATGCATTGAAGATGCAGGAGGATGGGAACACGATACGTTGACAGAAGACCTTGACCTGAGCTACCGCGCCCAAATGAAAGGATGGAAATTCCAGTACCTGGAAGATGTCATTTCTCCTGCGGAGCTGCCGATCACGATGTCGGCGCTGAAAAGCCAGCAGCACCGCTGGATGAAAGGTGGTGTGGAGTGTTTCAAAAAGATGTGGAAACGTTTGCTGACCACAAAAGGCGTGAAATTTTCAGACAGGGTGCATGGTGTGTCTCACCTGTTCAACTCGTCTGTATTCCTGTTCATCCTGATGGTGGCCCTGCTGAGCCTGGTCGTGCTGCACGTGAAAGACAGCTTCTCTGACCTGAATTACATTTTGCGGTTTATGAGCATCTTCATTATCAGCACCTTGTTCCTGATGGTGTATTACTGGTTTTCCTTCAAAGACAGGAAAGAAAACGGTAAAAAATCATTTTTCCAGTTCATCGGACGGTTCTTTACATTCCTGATCATGTCAATGGGGATGTCGATCAACAACACGGTTGCTGTCATCGAAGGATACCTGGGCATCAAAAGCTCGTTTGTACGAACACCGAAATTCAACGTGTCCAGAAAGTCTGAATTCAAGCAGAACAAATACGATAAAAAGAAGCTTTCAATTATCAATATCCTGGAAGGGATCTTTGCTGTCATATTCCTGTTTACGGCGATCAACCGTGCCATTTACGGTGATTTGGGAATGGTTCCTTTTCACCTGATGCTTGGGATCGGTTTCGGAATGGTATTTTATTACTCAGTGAAAGAAGTACGGGAAGCGAACAGGGCATAGTTGGGAATACTGAATTTTGAATTGAAAAATCTTGTATTCAAAATTCAGTCATTCAACATTCAAAATTATAATCACCATTTCTCTTCCGTACCGTCCTCCTTATTGGCGTCATTGATCAGCTTCTGCCAGTTGTAGGTCGGGTCTTCCGTATCGGAAAGGATCTCTTTGTAATCATCCGGGTGAATCTCATAACGTGTGATCTCTTCACCTGTATAGGCTTCAATTTCTTCCAGAAGTGCCTTTTCCGAAGGAGAACAGAAACTCAGTGCCTGCCCGTTCTTCTCACCCCTGCCTGTACGCCCGCATCGGTGCACATAATTTTCGGGATCATCAGGCAGATCGTAGTTGATCACATAATCGACGTTCGGAATATCAATTCCCCGGGCCGATACATCGGTTGTGATCAGCACATTATTTGCTCCGGAACGGAATCTCTCCAGGATAGCGAACCGTTGTTTTTGCTCAATGCCTCCATGTATTTCCTCTGAATCGATCCCTACGCGCTTCATTGCCGCGACTACCCTTCCCGCGCGAACTTTCGTACGGACAAACACCAGGATCCGTTTATCGGGGTATTCTTTCAGGATATTTTCCAGGAAAAAGCGCTTATCGTCCATTTCGATGAAGGCAACCACATGCTCTACCGATTTAGCGACCGGATTCTTAGGTGAAATCTGGATCCTGATCGCATTCTTCACCACATCATACGCCAATGATTTGATCTTTTTGTCAATTGTTGCGGAAAAGAATAAGGTCTGTCGTTTCCTGGGGATTTTTGCAAGAATATCCTGTATATCTTTGTTAAACCCGAGGCTCAGCATCAGGTCTGCTTCATCAAGAATCAAAAATTCAACATTTGAAACATCGAGGTGCCCCTGTGCGATCAGGTCGAACATCCTTCCGGGAGTGGCAACCAGAACGTCCACTCCCTTTTTCAAGGCTTCAATCTGGCGGTCCTGTTCCACACCTCCGTATAGTCCCATAACTCTCACATCAGTCTTTTTCCCGATCTGCGCAAAGACATCCGCGATCTGCTGTGACAATTCCCTTGTCGGAACCATCACCAGGCAACGGACATTTCTTTTCGTATATTTTGATTTCCCGGAAAGAAAATGAAGCACGGGAATGGCAAAGGCTGCTGTTTTCCCCGTACCTGTCTGCGCGATTGCCATCACGTCTTCTCCGTCGAGGATCGGCTTAATGGCTTTGTATTGAATATCGGTGGCGCGGACAAAGCCCATTGCATCCAGTTGTTCCAGTATGGCCTTATTGATGTTGTAGTCTTTGAATTTCATTAATTGGGGATTTTTATACCTTTGTTTTATAACAGCAACGCAAAGATAGGAAAGATGACAAAACAAAAAATTCTAATTGTATTCTCATTATTATATATAGGACAAACTTATGCTCAAGAAAGAATAATAGATTCCTCTAATTATTGTAATTTTTACAATATGGGAGCACATTATCAAAATTCTAATATTTCAACCCACTTCTTGGAAACGTTTGAAGTCGCTAACATTGTATCTGAAGAAATGCAGAAACTGGGATATGAATGGGTGTTCAACAATAGAATTGTAAAAGTCAATGATAGTGTGTATATTAATACATTATGTTATTCAGAAAAATCTAATATAGGTTTTTTATATGAAACAAAGTGGGGAATGGTCCCTCAACAGAAGAACAGGTATGTGGAAAGTTTATACAAAGAAGATACGGGCAATTCTTATGCTGAAAAGATCATTCCTATTGACGGAAAGGCAACTTTCATTATTCTCAAAGAATTACCGAAAAACTTACATATTTTGAAAGCAGAAAATTATTGGTATCAGACAAGCACTGACCAAACAATCGATGACACTTTGGTTTCTAAAGATTTTATTGTTGAACTTTTACGACAAGATATAAGAAGGATTGCTCCAATTTTGGTTCATAATTCTAAACGAAGGTAAATGAGAAAAACAAAAAAGGTGGTTCAGACTTGCTCAACCACCTTTCATATAATTTTTATTCTGCTTATTCTTTGATCGAAGGAACCAGGATACGTCCACAGTGCTCACAAACGATCACTTTTTTCTTCATTTCGATATCCAGCTGGCGTTGCGGCGGAATCTGGTTGAAGCATCCCCCGCAGGAATCACGCTCTACCGGAACAACTGCCAACCCGTTTTTCGCATTTTGGCGAAGGCGTGTATAAGCTACCAGCAGACGGTCTTCAATTTTTGCTTTCGCTTTTTCAGAAGAAGCAACCAGGCTGTCCTCGTCTTTTTGCGTTTCAGCGATGATTTCATCCAGTTCAGATTTCTTATTTTTCAAATCTTCTTTTCTAAAATTCAAACGCTCTTTTGTTTCTTCCAGCAATTCTTTTTTCTGAGCGATGCGGGCTTTCGCTTCTTTGGATTTTTTCTCGTGCAATTTGATCTCCAGCTCCTGGAATTCAATTTCCTTGGAAAGTGATTCGTACTCACGGTTGTTACGAACGTTCTTTTGCTGCTCTTTGTATTTCCCGATCGCCAGTTCCGCATCTTTTGACGCGTTTTTCCTGTCGGAAATCTCCACCTCTATTTCTTTGACCTCTTCCTGAATCTTAGCAATGCGTGTTTCCAATCCTTCAATCTCATCTTCAAGATCTTGTACTTCCAAAGGTAATTCTCCACGAACCGTACGGATTCTATCAATCTCAGAATCAATTTTCTGTAATTCGTAAAGCGCGTCCAATTTTTCCGCTACCGTTGCCTCTTTCTTTGTTGCAGTTGCCATATATTCTTAAAAATAATTTATCGGATTCGTATTAATCTTCGTTAAACGAAGCGCAAAGTTAGGAAATTTTTTTGTCAAAACATCACTTAATAAATTAATCGTATATTGTTCGCTTTCAAAATGTCCGATATCGGCAACAACAATCTTGTCTTCGGCATCGAAAAACTCATGGTATTTGAAGTCTCCCGTTATGTAAACATCCGCTCCGGAGCGAATGGCACTGCTCAGCAGGAAAGCACCGGATCCTCCGCAAAAAGCGACGGTTTCAATGGTTTCTTTCACAAATTTCGTGTGGCGGATGATTCCGCAGTTAAACTGCTTCTTGACAAAAGTCAAAAACTCCGTAACCGGTATCGGCTGTACTAATTTCCCGATCATCCCCGCTCCTTCGTACGGGTTGGTATTTTGCAGTTCAACAACATCATAAGCTACTTCTTCATACGGATGGCTTTCTTTCATCGCCTTTAATACTCCCGGTACCCGGTGGGAAGAGACAACCATCTCCAGACGGTTTTCCCGTACATGCTCTGCTTCTCCCAATTGACCGATATACGGATTGGCGCCCTCAACCGGGGTGAATGTCCCCGTTCCTTCTCCGTAAAAGCTGCATTCTTTGTAGTCGCCGATAAACCCGGCTCCTGCGCTGAACATGGCCTGCGCCACCTGTTCCCTGTTCTCCAGCGGAACAAATACACTGATCTTGTTGAGAACTCCTTTCTTGGGTTCCAGGATCCTGAGGTCTTTCAATCCCAGTCTCCGCCCTATCTCATGATTTACACCAAAGCGGAAGTTGTCAAGGTTGGTATGAATTGCATAAAGGGCAATGTCGTTTTTAATGCATTTCACGACCACACGTTCCACGTAATTTTTTCCCGTGAGTGACTTCAATCCTTTGAAAACAACCGGGTGGTGAGCGATAATCAAATTACATCCGGCAGCAATCGCTTCGTCAACAACCTCTTCCGTACTATCCAGGCAAATCAGCGCTTGTGTTATTTCCACATTGACATCTCCCGTGATCAATCCTGAATTGTCATAGCTTTCCTGGCTGCTTAACGGAGCAAGTGATTCCAAATAGTGGATAATTTCTTTGATTTTCATTTTGAGATATTAGACGTTAGACATCAGATAAAAGATACAGGACGAAATGAAAAGAAAATTTTACCGCGTTTACTGTTTTGAAACGATAAGCAGATTCTGTGTGATCCCATTGTCCATTCTTAAAAGTTCGGTGTCAGCTCGTGTGTTTTGTAGAAATCGTCGATGTAATTGTATGCTTCTTCCGCCGTGTCCACAATCTTGAACAGGTTCAGGTCTTTTTCAGAGATATTGTTCTCTTCTTTGAGCATCACGTTCTTGATCCACTCGATCAATCCTGTCCAGTACTCGCTTCCAATCAGCACCACCGGACGTTTATTGATCTTATTGGTCTGGATCAGTGTCAGTGCCTCGAACAGTTCATCCATTGTTCCGAATCCTCCGGGAAGGATCACAAACCCCTGGGAATACTTGACAAATACAACTTTCCGTACAAAGAAATAATCAAATTTCAGGTTGGATTCCTCATCAATGTACCTGTTATGGAACTGCTCAAACGGCAGATCAATGTTCAGTCCGACGGATTTTCCTCCTCCCATCTGGGCACCTTTGTTTCCTGCTTCCATAATACCGGGGCCTCCTCCGGTAATCACTCCGTATCCTGCTTCTCCCAAACGACGGGAAATTTCCACTCCTATTTTGTAATATTTATTGTCTTCCGATGTCCTGGCAGAACCAAAAACAGAGATACACGGTCCTATCTTTGCCATTTTTTCATATCCTTCCACAAACTCCGCCATGATCTTGAAAATCGCCCAGCTATCGTTTATCTTTATCTCGTTCCAGTCTTTCCTAATTTTGTTCATCCGTTAAAAATTGAGAGTAAATATACTACTTTTTGAATTATGAACCCCTAAGTACCAGCGCAAGGATAAGGAGCAACGGATCAGCTACTGCATTCTTCGTATTTTTTCACCTAACTGCCTGTAATAAAATACAATCTGCTATATTTGTTTCAAACTTAAATTATTGATAGCACATGAAAACAATCAAATTTGCACTAATCGCATTATTTTCAGGGATTTTATCTGCTGGCTTCGCGCAAAAAATCGCTGTACTGGAAGGTGATCTAAAAGTACTGAAAGGAGAAACCGTTTTAAACGTCCAGTACGATTGGGACGACATCGCCGTAGGAAAATTCTCTAAAGAAGAAGATTACGTCAACAAAAAAGTTTCCGAATACAATGAAAAAGAACCGGGAAGAGGAGATAAATGGCGTGAAGCATGGAACGGAGATAAGATCGGAAGATTTCAACCGGAGTTTGAAAAACTGTTCAATAAATACAGCGGTAAATTAAATCTTTACCTGGGAAATGAAAAAGCAGCTAAATACACTGCGATCGTAAAGACAACTTTCATTGAGCCCGGATTCAATGTGTATGTGACGAAAAAACCTGCAAGTGTAGATCTGACTATTACAATCGTTGAAACAGACAATCCCGGAAAAGTTGTGGCAAAAATCGTCAGCAAAGCAAATCCCGGAAGATCTTACGGTATGAATGATTACGACACAGGTCTCCGCATCAGTGAATCTTACGCGCTGGCAGGGAAAAAGCTGGCAGCATTCTTTGTGAAGCAAATCGGGAAATAAATACCGGCAACCCTATTATACCAGGAAAGGAGGTTTTCATTGAGAACCTCTTTTTTATTTGCCCTGTTTCTAATTGTTAATGATCAAATTGGCAATTTACAATTGGTGACTTTATTCCTGGTTTTCAATTGTCCATTGCCATACTATTTTATAACTTAGCCCGCTAAAATTTACATCAGCTATATGAAATGTGTTCTCCTTATTTTGCTGGCAGGCATCGGATGGTATTCTGCGGTTGCCCAGGACAGGCCCCAAAATGGCGTGGCTCCTTCTTTTCCCGGATCCTACATCCTGAAAAACGCAACCATTATAGTTTCTCCTCAGAAAACGATCAACAACGGTTATCTGCTCATCGAACACGGGAAGATCAAAGAAACGGGAACGGTTCTTCTAAAATCTGTGAACGCGGTTGAGATAGACTGTAAAGGAAAAACCATTGTTCCTGCTTTCATTGACCTCCATACAGAGCTCGGCATTGAGAAACCGAAACCGGAAGAAAAAAGGGACAGAACTCCCCAGTTAGATTCAAGAAAAGAAGGCTTTTTCTCATGGAATGAGGCGGTAAGGCCGGAATTTTCATCAGCAGAACAGTATAAGACAAATCCCACAGAAAATGAAAAGCTTTCCAGAGCAGGGTTCGGTTTTGCGCTTACTCATCTGAACGATGGGATTGTAAGAGGGACCGGGTCGCTAATTTCTCTTGGAACCCATCCTGTCCTGCCCGCTTTGTTTTCTGCCGATGTTTCAACGCACTTTTCGATCGAAAAAGGAAGCTCGAAGCAAACGTATCCTTCCTCCCAGATGGGTTGTATCGCTTTATTGCGCCAAACACTGTACGACGTTCTGTGGTACCAGAAAAATCCGGACAAAGCACAGGTTAATTTATCCCTGAACGCGCTGTCCGGGCAATTGAACAAACCCATCTTCTTTTCCACATCAGAAGCATTAGAAATCCTCCGGGGAGCAAAAATCGCAGCTGAATTTGACCTGGAATTTCATTTCTACGGTTCCGGGAATGAATACCAGCAGATCGAAGCGATTAAGAAAACCGGAGCGACAGTAGTGATCCCGGCATACTTTCCGGCCGCTTACGATGTGTCAGATCCATACATCAATATGGAAATCCCGTTAAAGGAACTGAAACACTGGGAGCTGGCACCCAGCAATCCTTACCTGCTCGCTTCCAACGGAATCCCGATCTGCCTTTCCTTTGGAAAAAATAAATCCGAAAAAGAATTCTGGACCAATATCCGTAAAGCAATGGAACGCGGGTTATCCTTCGAGCAAGCGCTGGCTTCCCTTACCGTCAATCCTGCAAAAATCATCGGGATGGAAAAGGACCTGGGAACACTAGATATCGGGAAAACAGCATCGTTCTCGGTTTACAGCGGGAATCCGTTCAAAGAAGAAGCCGATCTGCTGGAAACCTGGACATTCGGGCATCCGAAAGTTATCAAAGAACCGGCATTGGAAGGTGTACAGGGCAGCTACCGGGTATTGGTGGAAAACAAAACCTACAATGTGGACATTACCAGGAAAGGAAACGGATACGAAGGGAAATTAACCAATGCGCTGAAGAAAGAATATGAAAAAGTACTGGTGAATGTCAGCTCAAATGACATTACACTGCACATCAGGGATTCACTTGACGGAATGACGGGAATAAACCTCCTTCACGGAAAGATCAATACGAAAGTGGGGGTTTTTGAAGGTGAAGGGACAACAGTGAATGGCCGGTGGGTGAAATGGAACGCGATCAAGCATAAAAAGCTGGACGGAGAGCAAAAATCAAAAATTCCTGTCATTGATTCGGTTTACCAGGACAAAATATGGTTTCCGAATATGGCCTACGGGTATGATTCCCTGCCCCAGCCTCAATCCTATATCATCAAGAACGTTACTGCCTGGACAAACGAAGCAGAAGGGATCCTGAAAAACGCAACCGTTGTGGTTGAAAACGGGAAAATCAGCTACGCCGGAACAGGAAATTTCAAAAAACCCGCCAATGCTGTTGAAATCGACGGAACCGGGATGCACCTGACGACAGGGATCATAGACGAACATTCTCACATTGCTATTTCAAAAGGTGTGAATGAAAGCGGGCAGTCTGTCTCCGCAGAAGTGTCCATCCGGGACGTTGTAAGAAACAATGACATCAATATTTACCGCCAGCTGGCAGGTGGAGTGACAACTTCCCAGCTATTGCACGGCTCCGCAAACGCTGTAGGCGGGCAATCGGCGATCATCAAGCTGAAATGGGGATTTCCTCCCGAAGACATGCTGATTCCCGACGCTCCCGAATTCATCAAATTCGCATTGGGTGAAAATGTCAAGCAGGCTAATTGGGGAGAACACCAGACCATCCGCTTCCCGCAGACAAGAATGGGAGTGGAACAAGTATACATGGACGCGTTTACACGGGCAAGAAAATACATGGACGAAAAATCCAAAGCGAAAAAAGGGACACACCGCACCGATCTTGAGCTGGAAGCACTGGCTGAAATCCTGAACAAAGAACGTTTTATTACCTGCCACTCCTACATCCAGTCAGAGATCAACATGCTGATGAAAGTAGCGGACACCTTCGGGTTTTCCGTCAATACATTTACACATATCCTGGAAGGATACAAAGTGGCAGATAAAATGCTCAGGCATGGAGCCGGAGCCTCTACCTTCTCCGACTGGTGGGCGTACAAATACGAAGTGCTGGATGCCATTCCCTACAATGCTTCACTGATGAATGAGCAAGGCCTCGTTGTTGCCATCAACTCCGACGACGCCGAAATGGGCCGGCGGTTGAACCAGGAGGCAGCCAAAGCAATGAAATACGGAGGAATGAGCGAAGAAGATGCCTGGAAAATGGTAACCCTCAACCCGGCAAAACTGCTTCACCTGGACAACCGGTTAGGCAGCATGAAAGCAGGAAAAGATGCCGACCTGGTACTATGGACCGACAATCCGCTTACGATCACCGCCGTTCCTGAGACCGTTTTTATAGACGGTATCTTATTCTTCGACAGAAAGCAAGACCTGGAAAGACAGGCCCGGAACCAAAAAGAAAAAGCCCGGATCATTTCCAGGATGCTCGAATCAAACAGCAAAGGAGGAGATAAACGGACATTTGAGCCTGCCGAACCAAAATTCTTCCACTGTGATACACTGGGCGAAGAAGGAAGCTGTGGCCATAACGGGCACTAGGAAGATCAATCTACGAGGTACGAAGGGTGACACATAAAAAATGAATGATAGAGACATGAACCGATTTATTAAACACACTATTTTTATCTGCCTGGCAGTCATCTGCTGGTTTTCTTCAGCAGCCCAGGAGAAAACAATGCTTCTCAAGAATGCACACCTGCACGTAGGAAACGGAGAAGTAATGCAAAGCGCTGCCATTGGGATCAGGAACGGGAAGATCACTCTGATTAAAAATTCCCTTGCATACAGCTATTCGGTTTCCGACTGGGACACGATCATTGATCTGAAAGGGAAGCACGTCTACCCGGGTTTCGTTGCTCCGAACACAACCCTGGGAATCACCGAGGTGGACGCGGTTCGTGCTACAAGGGATTTTGCGGAAGTGGGAGATTACAATCCGCACATCCGTTCGCAGATCGCTTACAATGTAGAATCTGAAGTGATCCGGACAGTGCGGGCAAACGGTGTTCTGCTGTGCCAGCCCACTCCGAGAGGAGGGATCGTTTCGGGGGCTTCATCCATCATGGCAATGGACGGATGGAACTGGGAAGATGCTACCATCCTGGCAAATGACGGAATACATGTCAACTGGCCCAACAGCACACAACGCATGAAAGACAACCGGGCAATCCAGGAAAAATCAAAAGATTACACCTCAAAAAAACAGGAATTGTACGCGTTCTTTGAAGCAGCATCTGCTCATTCCGGAAATAAAAAAGCGGAAACGGACCTGCGATACGAAGCAATGAAAGATTGTTTTCAAGGCAAAAAACGTGTTTACTTCCACGCAGATGATCTGCAGCAATTGAATGACATCATCGATTTTGTAAACTACTTTAAGTTGGCTGCTCCTGTCATTGTGGGTGGTTATGATGCTGCTTTGGTTGCCAGGAAGCTGAAAGACGCGAAGATCTCCGTGATGCTGTACAGAACACACAGCTTGCCCAAAAGAGAGGACGAACCGGTCCATCAACCCTACTCTACCGCGACCCGGTTACAGGAAGAAGGCGTTTTGTTTTGCCTGCAGAATGAAGGGGATATGGAAGCCATGAACGCCCGCAACCTACCTTTCCTGGCCGGAACAGCTTATGCCTACGGTTTAACGGAAGAGCAGGCGGTCGCCGCAATTACGCTGAACACATGCAAAATCATCGGGATCGATAAGGAGTACGGAAGCATTGAAACAGGAAAATCGGCTACATTATTCGTATCCGACGGAAACGCACTCGACATGCGCACAAACAATGTTACTTTCGCGCTGATCAACGGGAAAATTGTGGATCTGGGAAACAAGCAAAAAGAACTGTACAATAAATACAAACAGAAGTACAGGCAGCAAAATAAGTAAATGATTACGTATTTTTGATGAACGTTTCATTGCATGCAGTTGTTGAGAAGATCCGCATATTTTTTCACCCGGAACGACCTGGTGATCAGCAGTTCCGGGGGATTCCTGACGTACGGTATCGCCCGGCATTTTTCATTGGAACATAGCTCTGCTTATGCTGTGATCGTTGCACTGCTCACGTTCTCCGTATATACGTTACAGCGCATTGCAGATAAGCCAGGGTTTGCAAACCTCAGCAATCCAACCTTAAAAAACATCACTGTCCTATCCGTCATCCTGAGCGCGGGATCATTAATCACAGCAATTGCGTTAGGAATATACTGCTTTAACTCAAATCTTCTGCTCATCCTGCTGACCCTGCTGTTTTCCTTTATCTGCTGCTGGTACACCATCCCTGTTTTTGGGAAAAAACTACGAGAGATCCCCGGGATCAAGATCATCGTAACGGCTTTAACATGGGTATATGCGTGTGCTTTTTTCCCTTTGGTGAATGAAGGCATCCCTGTTGACAGCGCAGGATTATTTTCAGGATTATTGTTCCTCTACTTTATCGCGATCATCCTTCCCTTTGACATCCGCGATGTGCACACAGATAACCTGAGCCAGAGCACCATTCCGCAACTGATCGGTATCGTTTCGACCAAATTACTGGGGACGTTGTTGCTGTTCAGCTTTTTTGCCGGAAGCCTGCTAATGGGAATCGTATCGTTTGAAAACCGGGTGTTTCATGCAGCTGTGGCGATACAGGTGATCCTGCTACTGCTGGTGAGTGAAAGTAAGACACTGCTTTATTTTGGGCTGATTGACCTGTCAATCGTTTTGCTCGGAATCAGTTACCTGCCCTGACGCCGTTTTCTGTTCTTTTGGAAAGAACTTTCTGTTCCAGAACAGAATGATCAGCAAACCGGTTGTAATGGCAGCATCCGCCAGGTTCCAGATCGCGGGAAAGACGGGTTGTCCCCCCAACCAGGGCATGCCCTGCGGCCAGGTAGCGTCAAACTTGAACATATCGACAACATTCCCATACAGGAACCCTCTCGGTTTCGTCTCCAGTTCCCCCCAGAAACCACAATCGGCCATGATGCCTGAACCAGGTTGCAGGTTATAGGGAAAACAAGGATCATACGGAAAATAATAATCGTAATACATCGAATCAAGAAGATTCCCCGCTGCTCCGGCAATGACCAGGCCGAACGGAATTAAAAAGCTCAGTTTCCTGCCCGCTCTAGCGTATTTGAACCAATAGTAAATCAATACCGTTACCGCTACGATTCTGAAAATGCTCAGCGCCAGCTTGTGCCATGCTTTGTTGCCAAAGGACGTTCCGAAAGCCATTCCCCTGTTCTCAATGTATTCCATTACAAACCAGTCTCCCAGAACCGGGTATTCCACCCCCAGTTCAAAGTGGGTTTTGACATAGATTTTCAACCATTGGTCGAGCAGAAGAAGCAACAGAACGATCCCTCCTACAATTAAAGCCGGGCGCCTGATTGAATTACTTTTGCTCATTATTCTTTGCTTCGATGCTCAATGTTGCGTGAGGAACTAACAACAAACGTTCTTTCTGGATCTTCTTTCCTGTTACACGGCAGATTCCATACGTTTTGTTCTCAATACGAATCAAAGCATTCTGCAAACTTTGGATGAATTTTTCCTGGCGCACTGCCAGCTGAGCGACCTCTTCACGGGACAAAGTATCTGAACCATCCTCCATCATATTGAAAGTACGACCAGTATCATTCGTGCCGTGATCATCCGTATGTGACAAAGTACCCTTCAATAATCTCAGGTGCTCTTGCGCTTCCGCCAGTTTTTGCTCAATCAACTCTCTGAATTCCTCCAGATCCGCATCCGAATATCTAGTAGTTTCTTTCATATCTCTCTCCATTTTAGAATATTCGTACAAATATCCTCTGTTTGATTAAGTCAGCAAAAATAGCATTTAATTCGATATTTGCAAGTTGCTGAAAGGTTAAATTTATCTAATCAAATATCCGCTTTTATCTTTCAAAATGCATAAATTTGCAATCCTACAAAAATTAAGTTAAAGAATTATGAGTTTTATCGAACTGTCTGATCAAGAAATTCAACGTAGAGAAACGCTGAATAAGATTCGTGAAATGGGCATTGACCCATATCCGGCCGCATTGTATCCCGTAACGGATCATGCAAAGGATATAAAGGACAAGTTCGAAGAAAACAAACAGGTTTGCATTGCCGGGCGTATGATGAGCCAGCGGGTAATGGGAAAAGCAAGCTTCATCGAATTACAGGATTCAACAGGACGGATCCAGGTATATTTCAACCGGGATGAAATCTGCCCGGGAGAAGATAAGACCCTTTACAACGAGGTATTTAAAAAGTTACTCGACCTCGGCGATTTCATCGGTGTCAAAGGGACCGTTTTCAAAACACAGGTTGGTGAGGTTTCCGTCAACGTGAAGGAATTTACGTTATTGAGCAAATCTCTGAAACCGCTTCCGCTGCCAAAAACAGATGCGGAAGGAAAAGTGCATGACGCGTTCACCGACCCTGAAATGCGCTACCGTCAGCGTTATGCCGACCTGGTGGTCAATCCTCATGTAAAGGAAATCTTCATCAAACGCACAAAGCTGTTCAACGCCATGCGCCAGTTCTTCAATGACGCGGGATACATGGAAGTAGAAACGCCGATTCTGCAATCCATACCGGGAGGAGCTGCTGCCCGTCCGTTCATTACACATCACAACGCGCTGGATATTCCGCTGTACATGCGTATCGCGAACGAGCTGTATTTAAAACGCCTGATCGTTGGCGGTTTTGATGGTGTGTACGAATTTTCCAAGAACTTCCGGAACGAAGGAATGGACCGTACACACAACCCGGAATTCACAGCCATGGAAATCTATGTTTCGTACAAGGATTACAACTGGATGATGGATTTCACGGAGCGCTTGCTGGAACACTGCGCCATTGCCGTTAACGGAACAACAGAGGCACAGTTTGGTGAACATAAGATCAACTTCAAGGCTCCTTATGCACGCGTAACAATGCGCCAGGCGATACTGGACTTCACCGGATTTGACATTGCCGGTAAAACAGAAGATGAATTACGTGCCGCAGCAAAAGGAATGGGAATCGAAGTGGATGAAACCATGGGGAAAGGAAAGATCATTGACGAACTATTCGGAGAAAAATGCGAAGGAAATTACATTCAGCCGACATTCATCATTGATTACCCGAAAGAAATGTCTCCTTTGTGCAAATCACACCGCAACGACCCGGAACTGACGGAACGGTTTGAACTGATGGTGTGCGGGAAAGAGATCGCGAACGCCTATTCTGAGCTCAACGACCCGATCGACCAGCGGGAACGCTTTGAAGAGCAGGTGCGCCTGGCAGAAAAAGGTGACGATGAAGCAGGCCAGTTCATCGACCAGGATTTCCTACGTGCGCTGGAATATGGAATGCCCCCGACATCCGGGCTGGGAATCGGCATGGACCGCCTGGTCATGTTCCTGACGAACAACCCTTCTATTCAGGAGGTACTGTTCTTCCCTCAGATGCGGCCTGAAGCAAAAAAGCTGACACTTTCGGACAATGAAAAAGCAATCTACGACATCCTGTCCAAAGCAAAGGAAATAGACCTGAACGAGCTGAAAAACCAGGCAGCCCTGAGCAATAAACAATGGGACCTCGGGATAAAAGGGCTTACAAAAATGGGAGTCGCACAGGTGACCAAAGAAGGCGACCTGCTGACTGTAAAAATGAAATAAAGCAGATTACTGGTTAATAAAAGAAAGGGTAAACAACTCCGGTTGGTTGCCCTTTTTTATTTCACAGCTTCGATTGGAAATGTGTACCTATCCTTCGATTCCCTGGTCGGCATCTTTGATAAACAGTGCTATTTCAGAAATGATCTGTGCTTTTCGCTCTTCTTTAGGCGCTGTATCTTCCAGGTATTCTTTCAAATGCCACTGAGCTTCCAGTATGTGCCGTTCTTCGATCTCTCCCGGCAGATTTTCCAGGATGGTAAGGCAATCCAGCGCCTCCAGGAAATCACCTTCACAGGCAATCAGCACAAAATCAGACAGGTAATCCGTGTAATCAAGCGATGTATTCCAGATCGTGGACAACAACAATTGCCTGACAGGCAGATAGCGTTCGTTACGAATGACTTCGATCATGGCATTGACCGCTGAAGTATCTTTCAGACTGGAAAAAATTTCAAGAATGTCTTTCCTGTATTTTTCATGTTCCCGATCCCTCAACAATAAATCTGCCAGTGGGACGATGACCGTTGAATCACCGTCGGCTTTTAACCCGCTCAACGCTTTTTTGATCTGCTTTTCATCCTCCGAAGCCAAATACTCGTTAATCTGTTTTACGTTCACCTCATCAATTTTTATCCTGCAAAGTTACGTCAGAATTGATAATTGACAATGGTTCAACAGGAATTATTAACCTCTTGCAGAGTATTGCTTCCAGGAATAAACGCCGCACAGCAAATCGAATCATCCGGTATTGTCTCAGTCACTTCATTGCCAATTGTACCACGAAGCATTCATAATTACTCAAATAATCGTAAATTCGCATTCTTAATAAAACGGCAATTACAATACAATGAAGGTTTCTTACAATTGGCTGAAGCAATACACAGCTATTACCGCGACTCCCGAAGAGCTGGATAAAATCCTTACAGATACAGGGCTGGAAGTTGAAGGAGTTGAAAAAATCGAAGCGATCAAAGGCGGACTTGCCGGAGTGGTAGTAGGTGAAGTAGTGGAATGTGAAAAGCATCCCGATGCCGACAAGCTGAAAGTAACAAAAGTGGATGCAGGAACAGGTGAGCTTTTACAGATTGTATGCGGCGCGCCGAATGTAGCCAAAGGACAAAAAGTAGTTGTTGCAACTGTCGGAACAACCTTGTACCCTACTCCCGAAGAAGCGTTCAGGATCAAAGTATCCAAGATCCGGGGAGTGGAATCGTTCGGAATGCTGTGCGCCGAAGACGAACTAGGGCTGGGAAAAGGCCATGAAGGAATCCTCGTACTGGACAATTCCCTGAAACCCGGAACTCCTGCCGCTACCGTGTTTGAGCTGGAAGATGATTACACCATTGAAATAGGTCTGACACCCAATCGTGCCGATGCAATGGGACATATTGGCGTGGTAAGGGATTACATTGCCTATGAGAATGTGCACCATGGAAAGCAGTTATCACTGGCGCTGCCGGAATTAAAAAACCTGGAACCAGCGAACCAATCAGCTGTTGTTTCCATCTCGGTAGAAAATGCGGAGTTGTGCCCCAAATATGCGGGGATCACCATTTCCGGAATCGAAGTCAAACCTTCTCCCGCATGGCTGCAAAAACGATTAAGAACGGTTGGACTTTCCCCGATCAATAACGTAGTGGATATCACCAACTTCGTAATGCGTGAGCTGGGAACACCTCTGCACGCGTTTGACGGTGATGAGCTGAATGGAAAAATCGTTGTAAGAACAGCAAAAGACGGAGAGAAATTCGTGACACTGGATGGCGTTGAACGCACATTATCGTCACAGAACCTGATGATCACCAACGGGGAGAAAAACTTATGCATCGCGGGGGTTTACGGAGGACTGGACTCCGGTGTAAAAGACACGACAACCACCGTTTTCATTGAATCGGCTTATTTTAACCCCGTTTCCGTACGCAAGACGGCAAAAGAGCACGGGCTGAATACAGATGCTTCGTTCCGTTTTGAGCGTGGCGTCGATCCTGCATTGACTGAATACGCATTGAGGCGCTGTGCCTCATTGATTCTCGAAGTAGCGGGAGGAGCAATTGCAATGAACGAAACAATTGTCGGGACGGCCGAAACAGAACGTGAAGCACATTTCAATTACGATCGTTGCAATCAACTGATCGGATCTGAAATTCCGAAGGAAACGATTGACCGGATCCTGAAAAACCTCGGCATCCGGGTAAAATCGTCCAATGGTAACGATGCAGTCCTTATTGTTCCTGCTTACCGGGTGGATGTAACGCGTGAAGCAGATATCATCGAGGAAGTATTGCGTATTTACGGTTTCAACAATATCCCGCTCCCTGAGAAAATGAACATGTCGGTAGGAGTTTTCCCGAAGCCGGACCCTGAAAAAATACAAGCAACGATCAGTGAGTTCCTGGCCGGAAAAGGATTTCACGAAACACTCAACAATTCACTGACAAAATCGGCTTATGTTGAAAAACTGGGAGGAGAGCTGCTGAACGCGGAGCACAACGTTCCGATCCTCAACCCGCTTTCCCAGGACCTGGATGTAATGCGTCAGTCGCTCATCTTCAACGCACTTGAAACGATTGAATACAACCAGAACCGCCAGAATCCCGACTTACGCCTGTTCGAATTCGGTAAAGTATACCATAAATATGCCCAGTACACGGAAAACAAGCGGCTGCTGATAGCCGTGACCGGTAAAAAATCTGCTGAAAACTGGAACGATGCTTCTGAATCACACAGTTTTTACAGCCTGAAAGGAAGTGTGCTTTCGATACTCAAACGGTTAGGACTGGACAAGTTCCTGAAAGAAAAAGCAATTGAAAAAGGAGATTTGCTCGATGGTGTCCAGCTCTGTCTCCTGAAAAATAAGATCGGGGAAATGGGACTTGTTTCCGGGAAGCTGAAAAAGCAGTTCGGAATCAAAAACGACATATTCATTGCAGACCTGGACTGGGATGCAATCCTTTCCTCCCTGAAGATGAACAAGATCGTTTACAAGGAATTGCCGAAAACATTTGCTGTCCGCCGTGATTTCTCCCTATTGCTGGATACAACTGTAAAGTACGCACAAATTGAAGAAATCGCCAGGAATGCAGACAAGCACTTGTTGAAAGACATCGGCCTGTTCGATGTATATGAAGGAAAAAATCTTCCGGAAGGGAAAAAATCGTATGCTGTTTCCTTCACTTTCCAGGATGCGGAGAAAACATTGCAGGACGCCCAGATCGACGGAATCATGAATAAGATCCGCAAAGGTCTGGAGGAGCAGTTAGGAGCTGAATTGAGGTAGCATCAACCGCAAAGACAAACAAGGCCTTCTTTTTATCCTTGTTCCTTTGCAGTTCAAAAACGACCATGAATTTAAACACACGCATAGCATCCAGGTTAGAGCAGCGAAAACAGGACGGAACATTCCGTTCGCTTTTCTCGCTCGATTCCGGGGTCGATTTCTGGTCCAATGACTACCTGGGATATGCACGCATTGCATCTTCAGCTGTTCCTGAAAAAGCAGGAAGTACCGGCTCACGCCTGATTTCAGGAAATTCCGGTTTGACCGAACAGGTTGAACAGGAGCTGGCGGATTTTTTCAGAGGAGAAGCAGCTTTGCTTTTCAATTCCGGTTACGATGCCAACTTAGGATTGCTTTCCTGCCTGCCTCAGAAAAACGATATTGTCATCTACGATGAGCACATACACGCCAGCATGCGCGACGGAATCCGCCTGTCCTTTGCGAAAAGCTACGGGTTCCGGCACAATTCCCTGGAAGACCTGGAAAAGAAACTGTGCATCCAGCCCGGGGAAAACGGGGTGAAATTTGTCTGTATCGAATCCTTGTATTCAATGGGGGGAGACCTGTCTCCGCTTTTCCAGATCATCAGGCTGTGTGAACAATACCAGGCTCTCCTGATCCTTGATGAAGCTCATTCAGGAGGCGTTTACGGAGAATCCGGAGAAGGCATCTCAGCAGCATTGAAGCTTGAAAACAGCATCTTTGCGCGGATCTTTACCTTTGGAAAAGCATTCGGCCGGCATGGAGCCGCTGTTGTAGGATCAGGCCAGTTAAAAGAATACCTCATCAATTACAGCCGTTCGTTTATCTATACAACCGCGCTTCCCCCGCAATCCGTCGCCCATATCCGGGAAACCATCAACCGGGAAGAATTCGGGGAATTGCGCAAACAACTGTTTGAAAACATTCGCTTTTTCCGGGACCTGACAGAAGAAAACGCGATAGTTTCCACCTCAGAAGTGAATGCTCCCATCCAGATGATCCGTATCGGGAATACAGATGAAACAGAACAAAAAGCGGCATTTTTACGCCACAACGGATTGTTGGTAAAAGCAATCGTTCCTCCTACCGTAAAGCCGGGCGATGAAGCCATCCGTGTGTGCATTCACGCTTTTAACACGAAAGCGGAAATAACCCGGTTAATCTCGCTTCTTGCTTCGGAATAATCCGGGTTCCGGTACCGGATTGTTAAATTTTCAAATTCCGGTACAAGCTATCTCTTTTCTCGTTAGATTTCCACCAGAATTGCTTTACTTTTAATACTAAACAATTGAATAACAGCATCAATAAAATCACAGCGGGATCGTTATTAGTCGCACTCGGGATCATTTACGGTGACATCGGGACAAGCCCCCTGTATGTATTCAAAGCGATCATTGGCAGCGCTGAGATCTCTGAAACGATTGTCCTGGGTGGTATTTCGTGTATTTTCTGGACATTGGTGCTGCAGACAACCGTTAAATATGTCTGGCTCACATTGAAAGCGGACAACCAGGGAGAGGGCGGGATCTTCTCCTTGTATTCCCTTGTAAAACGGTACGGAAAGCAAATGATTGTCCCTACAATGATCGGTGCCGCGGCGCTGCTGGCAGATGGCATGATCACTCCTGCCGTTTCCGTGACTTCCGCGGTTGAAGGATTGACCATGCTGAAAGGCTTTGAGGAAATATCCATCGTGCCCATCGTGATCGGGATCATTACCGTTGTTTTTTCACTCCAGCGTTTCGGCTCACAAAACGTAGGAAAAGCATTCGGGCCCATTATGGCAATCTGGTTTTCGGTCCTGTTCCTCATCGGGATCGGGCAGATCATTCATGCTCCGTCCGTCATCAAAGGATTGAATCCTTATTATGCCTATAATTTACTGGTCAATTATCCGCACGGCTTCTGGCTGCTCGGCGCCGTATTTTTATGCGCCACGGGAGCAGAAGCGCTTTATTCCGATTTAGGGCACTGTGGCAAAAAGAACATCCGCATCACCTGGATCTTTGTAAAAATATGCCTTGTCACCAATTACCTGGGGCAGGCAGCGTGGATCTTAAACAGCGGAGATACTGTTCTCCGGGGAAGAAACCCGTTTTTCGAAGCGATGCCGGACTGGTTCCTCTTCCCGGGGATCATCATTGCGACGTTAGCTGCCATTACGGCCTCCCAGGCACTCATCAGCGGCTCATATACGCTGATCAATGAAGCCATCAACCTCAATTTCTGGCAAAAAGTCGCTGTGAAGCAGCCTACGGAAACCAAAGGGCAGATCTACATTCCGAGCATCAACGCCATTCTGTGGATCGGCTGTATCCTGATCATCCTGTACTTCCAGACGTCTTCACGAATGGAAGCGGCTTACGGACTGGCAATCACACTGGCGATGATGATGACAACTTACCTGCTTTCTTTTTACCTGCTGTACAAGCTGAAATGGAACAGGCTGTTCGTCTACTTCCTGCTGCTCATATTCTGTGTCATTGAGGTATCATTTTTCGTTGCGAACATTGTAAAATTCAGCGAAGGAGGATACATTACCGTCTTTTTGGGCGGGCTCTTCTTTTCTGTTATGTACATCAGCTACTTCGGGAAGAAATTCCACAACCGTTATACAAAGTACGTTGATCTGGGTAATTATTCCGGTAAAATCGTGGAGCTGAGCAATGATGAAGAGATCCCGAAATTTTCAACGCACCTGATCTACCTGACCAAAGCCGAACGAAGGGATTTCATTGAAGCAAGGATCATCCAGTCCATTTTCGATAAAAAGCCGAAACGCGCGGATGTATACTGGTTCTTCCACATCAACAGGACCAATCATCCCTACACACTTAATTATGAAGTATTCGAGCTGGTAGACGATAAAATCATCAAAATCGTGCTGAACATCGGGTTCAGGATCCAGCCGAAAACGGAACTGTATTTCCAGAAGATCATCGATGACCTCATCGCCAATAAAGAGCTGAACTTACACCTGAGAAGCAATGTAACGACCAGGTACAATACCATTATGGACTTCAAGTTCATCATCCTTGCCAAGTACCTGTCTGTTGACAATGAATTTGCACTGAAAGAAGGATTTATCTTAAAAGCGTATTTCTTCCTGAAACGCTTCGCTCAGAAAGAAAGAAAAGCATTCGGGCTGGACAGGTCCGATGTACTGATCGAACATTTCCCCCTGCTCTATCAGCCTGCGAGGGTGGACGGACTGGTCAGAAAGGCGGATAATCCCGGAGGAATAGGTTAAACCATCAAATGGATGCTTATCTTTGCCAGTTTACCGGGATAATAAACAATGCTAGAACTAATTTACCAGGACCAATACATGGTGGCCATTAACAAGCCACACGGGCTGCTGGTACATCAATCCCCGATCGCAAGAGACGCGGAAGAATTCGCACTGCAGCTCTTGCGGGATCAACTGAACCAAACAGTCTATCCTGCACACCGGCTGGACAGGAAAACCTCAGGAGTCCTGATTTTTTCACTGGACAAACCAACCGACCGGCTGATGCAGCAAAAGTTCCGGAATAAAGTGATTTGTAAAAAATACCTGGCTTTGCTTCGTGGTTTTGCCCCCTTGGAAATGACCATCGACTACCCGCTGAAAAAAGAGGATGGTGTGGAGCAGGAGGCCGTCACACATTTCAGAACATTAAAGCAGTTCGAGCTGAACGTTCCTTCGGGGAAGCACACAACATCCCGCTACTCGCTGGTAGAGGCAAACCCTGAAACAGGAAGGATGCACCAGCTGAGGCGTCATTTCGCACATATCTTCCACCCGATCATAGGCGACCGCCCTCATGGATGCAATAAGCAAAATAAATTCTGGCTGGAAAATTTTCAAATGAACACGATGTTATTACATGCTTCGGAAGTGTCATTTACCCATCCTCATACAACGGAAACAATTACGATACAGGCAGGTATTTCGAGTGAATTTGAACGGGTGTTGAACATCCTGAACAACACCTGATCACCCGGGTTTCATTCCCTGCTGTGCTGCATAGCTCTATTCCAGCAGGTCCGGCCGTCTTTTTTTCGTCCGCTCCAGCGCCTGTTCTTCACGCCATTTCTCAATTTTGCCAAAATCTCCCGATAACAATATATCCGGCACCTTCCAGCCATTGTATTCGGGCGGGCGTGTATAAACAGGAGGCGCCAGCAGGTTATCCTGGAAACTGTCTGTCAATGCCGAAGTTTCATCGTTCAGAACCCCCGGAATCAAACGGACGACCGCATCCACCAGGACAGAAGCGGCAACTTCTCCTCCCGACAAGACAAACGATCCGATCGAGATCTCCCTGGTAATGTAGTGCTCACGTACACGTTCATCCACCCCTTTGTAATGCCCGCATAAGATCATCAGGTTCTTTTTCAGCGAAAGCTGGTTGCACAATCCCTGCTCCAGCACATCTCCGTCGGGAGTCATGTAAATGATCTCATCGTATGCTCTTTCCGATTTCAGTTTCTCGATCAGGATCGCGATCGGCTCAATCGACATGACCATTCCTGCTCCGCCTCCATACTGGTAATCATCCACGCTTTTCTGCTTATTCGTGGAATAGTCCCGGATATTGTGCATATGGATCTCAACATGTCCTTTGTCCTGGGCGCGTTTCATAATGGAAGCAGAGAACGGGCTCTCCATCAATTGCGGTAAAATGGTAAGAATGTCTATACGCATAGGGCAAAGTTAAGATAATATCATCGAGCAGGTACCGGGGAAATAAAGAAATAAATAACCGGAAAATAATAATCAGCTGAAATAGTGTAAATTTGCAGTAACTCATTTTCGCGCACTTATGAACCAGTACTTCCTCTTCATCCGTTTATTTTTACTTTTTCTGATCAGTTCATTATCAAGCACTTCACAAGCACAAACAACGATCAGTGGTTCATTTGTCCACGGTGGAATCACCCGCACCTACTCATTCTATGTTCCTGCGGCGTATGTTCCCGGAGAAGCTGTCCCGATGGTGATCGGGCTGCACGGGCTTAGCTCCAGCGGTTCGGATTTTGCGCAATACCGTGACTTCAGGTCAATCGCGGATACCGCCAACTTCATCGTCGTAAACCCGGACGGGTCGACCATGCTGGGAATCAGGTACTGGAACTATGGGAGCGTGATGGGATCAACTGTGGACGATGCCGGGTTCCTGGAAGCGCTGATCGATACCATATCGGCCCAGTATACCATTAACCCGCAGCGGGTTTACTGCGTGGGCATGTCCAATGGAAGCTTCATGAGCTATTACATGGCCTGTCAAAGCGACCGGTTCGCAGCCATAGGCTGTGTCACGGGATCCATGTCCGTAAACATGTACAATTCGTGCAATCCACAACGGCCAATTCCTACGATCCACATACACGGAACAGGCGATTCAACCAACCCTTATGCGGGAAATTCAACTATGAAAGGGATAGAAGCCGTTTCCCGGTTCTGGGTGGATCAGAACGGCTGCGATACCATTCCCGTTATCACACCGGTACCTAATACAAACACCAGTGACGGCGCTACTGCTGAACGGTATCTTTACACCGGCGGGACCAACGGGCATACCGTAGAGCTATTTAAAGTTACCGGAGGAGGGCACAGCTGGCCGGGTTCCCCCATGCCCGGCTCTTCCGAAGTAACCTGTATGGATTTTGACGCCACTACTGAAATATGGCGTTTTTTCAGCCAGCATGAGGCCTCTTTGTCTGTTCCTCAAAAAGAATTGGCAGCTCTCCGCATTTTTCCCAACCCGGCTTCCGACCTGGTTTTTATTCAATCTGAAAAACCGGTCAATGAAGTTGTGATCACGGACATGCAGGGGCGCATCGTCTCAGGAGTCGTACAGGAGAATATCCGCCAAATGGACATTCAGCATCTGCAGGCAGGAAATTACTTCGTAAAAGTTTCAGGGAATGATTTCACTACCATTCAACAGCTGATCATTCCTTAAAAAAGGATCTGGTTTAAAAAGCAGGAAGTGATTGTCATCAAAATAAAATTCCGGCTTGGATGCCACACGGTGTTTTTCAATTCATTTTTTCTTATCTTTGATCATCTCTCTGAATTTCAAATAGTATGAAACGATTTCTCCTTCTTTCACCTGTATTGCTCCTCCTGTCTTGTGGAATAAACACCAATCCCAGACAGAGTAACGCACCGGATGGAACAGTTGTATATACAGCCCACAAAACAATTGAGCAACCAACAGAATTTCCCACCGGATTCCAAAAACCCAAAGGGGTTTCCTTCCAGGTAGATGATGTAAAAATTGCAGACACATTCCTGAAAACAAATGAAGCCGGAAAGGTATTCGAAAACAAGATCGGGAAACGGATCGTTTTCTTCCCGGAGGAATTATCCCGGCAAAAAATAGTACCTTCCGATAACAACGGACTGATCCAGACCATACAGGAATGTTATGATGCGCACCGTCCGCTGGTGCTGACCCCGGATGTCATCTGGATGGCGATCTGCCAGGGTGTTTCCATCCATATCAATGAAAACCACAAAAGCCTGGAACAGGCTATTTTTAAAAAGGAAAAGCCTGATAAGCTGGTAGTAAGGAATGACAGCCTGGAATTTTCCTCAAAACACTGGAACAGCCTGATCGCATCGCTTTCCGAACAAACAAGGCAATATACGAAAGCGGATTACTATTCGTTTTTCGTATCCGAATTTTCCACCACAACACCCATCGAACGAACGGCTTACCAGGTAACGCTGTTGGAAAGCTACAAAAAAACCTTTCAATATATCGGAGATACGGGATGCGGAATCCCTTCGGTTCATATAGCCGGAACAGCCGAAGACTGGAAACTGATCTATTCAAAGCTTGAAACACTGAATAAGATCGGATTGAAAGACTGGGCCGGGGAATTAAAGCCCGTTATCCAGGAATTTATCAATGCGTCCGAAGGAAGGCAAAACAAGGAATTCTGGAAAGACATCTTTAAAAATTCCACCGAATACAATGCCTATTATGTTTCAGGATGGATCATTAAATTTTTCCCTTATATCAAAAAGCTGGGAGACGAAGAAGTGTATGTCGAAGAATCAGGACTCAGGATTGTAACTGAAATTTATACGCCCAATCCCTACATGAACAGCTCCGATTACCTGCTGTCGGAATTATCAACGGATAATTTTCCCTCGGGAATCTCACAGGTTCCACTGGTATGGAACAATTATTTCAAGAACGAAACAAAGGAAATAGAGATCTATGCCGGTTTCTTCGGGATAAAGCAATATGACGACAAAAGCCTGGAGCCCCTGATCTCATGGGCCGTGTGCGAAAAAAATGCTGAACATCCACACCATCAACTGGCGGAGAACAAATGGATGAACACCGAACACACGAATTACTGGACCCCAACCATTACCCGGCAATTAACCGACTCAGCTATTTATGACAGTAAACGGTTTAAGACCCAGCAGGAAAGCACGGCATATCTCCGTGAATACCTTTCCGTAGCCATCCAGAAATCCCGTTTTAAAGGCACTGACCTGTCAAACGACACCATTCGTGTCATTGTCCTGTCGAATGGCAGCGTCAGCAAAGTAACACTGGACAGAACAGATCACAGGGAATTACAGCACTACATTTCCGGCCTGTTGAAACAGCTCCCGAAATCCTGGATGCCGGCCCTGGCCCGACCGGAAGACGCAATGATGCTGATGGAATACCCGGAAGAAAACATAGGAAAGCTCAAGATGAAGGTGAACAGTGAAGTAAAAATACCATTGTGATCCGGAACAGGTACATGTCTTCGAAATAGCTGACCATTTCCGGGAGAATGCAAAGAATACGGTAATTGAACCGATTGCAGTCAAAAAATTTGTAATGTTCAACGAAAGTATTATCTTTGCACCCTTGAATTTTTAATTAATTTATTATTTATTATGAGTTTTTACGAAACTGTTTTCATTTTAACTCCCGTTTTGTCTGATGATCAGGCAAAGGAAGCAGTGCAAAAAATCGAAAATGACATCAAGTCATTCGGTGGTAATGTTAAGCACTCGGAGAACTGGGGATTGCGCAAACTGGCATACCCGATCCAGAAGAAATCTACCGGTTTCTACTTTTTGGTAGAATTCGAAGCAGAAGGTTCTACTGTTGCTGATTTCGAAGTACAATTAAAGCGTGATGAACGTGTTATCCGTTTCCTGACAGTGAAAATGGACAAAGACCACGTCGCTTATTCGGAAAGAAGAAGAGCAAAACTGGCAAATGCTTAATCATTAATCATTAAAAAACGAAAAAAATGGCTCAAAATGACATTCGTTATCTAACTCCGATCAATATCGAGATTAGAAAAGACAAATACTGCAGATTCAAAAAAACAGGGATCAAGTTCATCGATTACAAGGATGCAGATTTCTTGTTGAAGCTGGTAAACGAACAAGGTAAGATCTTACCTCGCCGCATTACAGGAACTTCAGCGAAGTACCAGAAAAGAGTGAACAAGGCAATCAAAAGAGCTCGTCACATCGCGCTTCTTCCTTATGTAGGAGACTTGTTGAAATAAGCCTTAACGCAATTCGAATTTGCATTTAAAACATTAGAAAAATGGAAGTAATTTTAAAGAAAAACGTAGATAAATTGGGTTACGCTAACGAAATCGTTACTGTAAAACCAGGATACGGACGTAACTTCTTGATTCCTCAAGGTTATGCCGTTTTGGCAACTGCTTCTGCGAAAAAAGCACACGAAGAAGTGATGCGCCAAAAAGCACACAAAGAATCTAAAATCCTGGCTGAAGCGCAGGAACTGGCTTCAAAACTGGAAAATGTTTCCGTAACGATCACTACGAAAGCTGGTGAAAACGGAAAAATCTTCGGTTCAATCAATACATTGCAATTGGCTGAAGCATTGAAAAAAGAAGGATTCGAAATCGACCGCAAGTCACTGACAATTAAAAACGAACCAATCAAAGAGATCGGTTCTTTTGAAGCTGTTGCCAACTTGCACAAAGGAGTAACTCCTACTTTCAAATTTGAAGTTGTTGCTGAATAATTTCAGTACCGTTCATAAAACTAAGATCCCGGCCTGAACAAGCCGGGATTTTTTATGTTGTCATCCCGCACTATTGAATTTACACGGGAAAAAGAGGTCCGTCCTTCTGCTTCTTTTTATCACAAAATTCCTTAACCAAAAGGATTCGTTTTCAAAAAAAAACTATCTTTCAGTTACAAACAGTATGTGACTAAACAACTAAAACTGGTTTTTATGGAAACGCCGATCGTTATCATCATTATTGGGTTATTTATTTTCTGGGGAAATTTCCTGAACGGCGTTTTCGAAAGAAGAAATATTCCTGATGTGCTGGGACTGATGCTGATCGGGATCCTCATCGGACCTGTTTTTCAACTGGTCGACCCCGCGTCATTCGGAAGATTCGGCTCACTGTTCAGCAATCTCGTACTGTTGTTCATCCTCTTTGAAAGCGGAACGGATCTGAAAATATCGGAAGTGAGGTCTTCGTTCAAGGATTCGGCTGCCATCACTACTGTCGGCTTCATTGTTACCTGCATCACAATTACTGTTTCATGCATGTACATTTTTGACTTGTCTTTTCTCACCAGCGTATTCATCGGGGCAACCCTGGGAGGAACCTCATCCGCGGTTGTTGTGGGACTGGTGCGGAAAGTCAATGTGAAGCCCAAAACCGCTACAACGCTCATCATGGAATCTGCCGAAACGGATGTGTTTACGTTGGCAATTCCCCTGAGCATCCTGGGACTGATGCTGAAAGGAGATATTTCACCTCAGACGGTGATCTTCCAGTTTGCAGCCTCATTGGTGTTTGCCGTCATTATTGGCGTTTTCGGCGCGTTTGCCTGGTCGTTCATTTTAAATAAGATTCCCAGCCTCAAATCAACAAAGTTTTCCACTCCCGCGTTCCTGTTCATTCTCTACGGAGTGACGGAATACCTGAATTTAAGCGGGGCGCTGACTGCACTGTCTTTCGGGATCGCTATCGGAAACCTGCAGTACATCGAACCCAGGATCCTGGAGAAGATCATTCCCAACCAGAACATCGTATTACCGAGAAAAGAACGGATCTTCTTTGGAGAGATCGTATTTCTGTTGCGGACCTTCTTTTTCGTTTTCATCGGGATCAGCATCCAGATCAACCGCATGGACTGGCTGATGTGGGGAGCATTGATCACGCTGTTTGTGTACATTTCCCGGCTTCTTGTGGTAAAATTCGTGATTTCGCGTGAAACACCGCTGCTGGATAAATCCGTCATGTCATTCATGGTTCCGAAAGGGCTCGGAGCTGCCGTGATTGCCACTTTGCCCATACAGGGAGGGCACCCGGACGGACTGATCATTCAATCCATCTGTTTTTCCGTCATTCTGTTCAGTACGATTTATTGCGTCGTGTTCTTTTTCCTTGCCAAAACAGGAATTACAATGCCTTTTTACCGGGTTCTCTACGGGAAGGATAAAGTCCGGGAGGATCAATAGACCACCTGTGGAGAAACGTTTGTTACCTCGTAGGTTTCCGTTTCACCGGATACGTATTGAATAACCAGTCTAAAGTTGTATACCGTCCCGATCGACAGGTCAAAATTGCGGGCATTATTCTGATGAGGGGTTGATCCATCCTGGAATTCATTCACATCAAAGGTTACCGCCTGCCAGCTTCCTTTTTCACCGGAAGCGCTCAATGACAGTACCCTGTAATTTTCTTTGGCTCCCGTTCCTTTCGGGGTAATGCTTATCGCAACGTATGATTCATCGCCGGACAAAGGCATCCTGTTATGGAAAACCTCCAGTGTTACGTTGAAATGCTGTGCATTACTCGCCTGCTTATCTTTAACCGCCGATACGGAGCAGGAAGAGCTGAGAATAACGACTAAAATCAACCGGATAAAATGTATCATTGTTTTACGCTTATCGTTGCTCCGTCAATTCTCCGATTTTCGTCAGCTTGGCCCTTACGACATCTCCGATCTTCACGTTGATCTTAGTCCCCACCGGAAGAAAAATATCAATCCGCGATCCAAATTTAATGAACCCGAATTCTTCTCCTGTAGTCACCTGCTGCCCTTCTTTCACGTAATAGCAGATCCTTCTGGCCATTGCTCCCGCAATCTGCCTGAACAGCACTTCCTGCCCGGTCTTATGCTCAATGACAAATGTTGATCGCTCGTTGTCCGTACTGCTTTTCGGATGCCAGGCTACAAGGAACAATCCTTTGTGGTACTTTACATATTTGATGATCCCTGAGACCGGGTTGTAATTGGCGTGTACGTTCAACGGCGACATAAACACGGAAATCTGAATGCGTTTATCGTTGAAATATTCCGTCTCTTCCACTTCTTCGATCACCACTACTTTTCCGTCGGCCGGGCACAAGATATCCAGGTCGCCGAACACTGCTTTCCGGTTCGGGATCCGGAAAAACTGGATGATCAGGTACAGCAGCACAAAAAGCCCAAGAGATAAAATAACGTACAGCCACAACCAGCCCAATGTACGGTACAGCATAAAATTTCCAAACTGCAAAAGCGCTACGGAAATAAAGCCGATCAGCATGATCAGATAACCTTCTCTGTGAAACGTCATAAGTAAAATTTTAAAAAGTATTCATAAAAGTTAATCCACATCAAAAAGAACGGGATCGTAAAAAGGGAAGCGTCAAAACGGTCCAGGATTCCTCCGTGCCCGGGCATGATCTTCCCGGAATCCTTTACTCCCAGGCTGCGTTTGAACAACGATTCCAGCAGGTCGCCGAAAATAGCTGCGGGAACAATGAAGAAAACCGAAAGTACCCAGAACAGGAGATTGGCCTGGTCAAACAGCAAGCTCATGCCTACGGCCATTAAACCAGTGAGAACAGCTCCTCCGATGGTACCTTCCCAGGTTTTTTTCGGGGAAATCCGCTCAAACAGCTTTGTCTTTCCAAAGAACTTACCGCTCAGAAAAGCGAATGTGTCGTTTGTCCAGATCAGGATGAACATTCCTGCCAGGAGGGGAAATGTATTGGTATCGTGGTAGTGGATAAAAATCGCGATCAGCAGTGGCACGCACACGTACATGAACCCGAAAACAGAAACACCGATGTCCAGCAGGGGCTTATCCTTTCTCCTCCATAATTCGGTAAGGTTCCAGATCAGGAAAAGCGGAAAAACAAACGACAATACCCACGCCCAGCCCGTACCGATGAACACTATGAAAATACTGCTTATCAGGATGGAAAAAAAAGTATTAACAGCAGGATTGATCCTTACATCCCGGCTACTCTGAAACAATCTCCCGTACTCTGCAATCCCCAGGATCATAAAGCAGAAAAACACTCCAAAAGCAACATACGGGCTATCTAAGAACAACGGTACCAGTATCAAGCTGATAAAAACAGCTCCGGATAACGTTCTGACCAGGATATTGTTCATTCGATGTTGTAAGAATTTGCCGTAAAGATAATCCTTCTCGCAGTATTTCGGCAATCCGGAAACAGATTATTTATCCAACAGGAATAAACCGGGAGCTTGAATGACCTTCTAAGGTTTTATAAACCAACCCTTCAGAAAATCGCCTATCCCGAAAAAGCTGAATACCGGGCTCAGGTTCTTTCTCTGGAAACGTGAGAACCAGCTTTCTTTCCCGTTCTCTTCCCATTCAATGAAATCCGATTCTTCGGTGATCGGCACCTGGGTCCTGGCACGGACGATTTTCCGTTTGGAGAAGCTCACGCCGGTAGCCTCGGTTTCGAGCACCCTGAAGTCATTCTGTCTGAATAATCGTTTGAAAGGCCCGCGGCTGTAATAGACCAGGCGCAGCGGGTAGGAAATAATGCTGTATCTTTCTTTCAGCCGGTAGCGCAAAAAAGAATTGAAGTTGGGGGTTGTTACATAAACCAGTCCTCCGCTTCTTACGATTTTCCTGATCTTCTGGAGTTCCTCGTTCGGGTTGACAATATGTTCCAGCACATTCCGCATGCAGACGATATCAAAACTGTCCTCGGCGAAAATAGCTGTATTCAGGGCACCTTCGAACATTTCCAGCCCTTTGCTTCTGCACAATTCCAGCGATTCTTCCGTATCGGCAGTTCCGTAGACCTTCCAGCCCCGCTCTTTCGCCATTTCAAGAAATTCCCCGTGGCTGCAATCCAGGTCCAGGATCCGGTTATTTTTCCGGAAGTGCTCAAACCTGTCCAGGATATGCGCATAACGCCTTTGTGTGTCCTGTGTAATGTGCTCCTTCCATTTCCGTTTGATCTGTAACAGGTCGATTTCTTCTCTGGAGGGCTTTTGGTCAGAAAATACCAGGTTACACTTAAGACACTGACACAAATATGCTTTACTATAACGTTCCAGCGGGATCAACTCATCGTGTCCGCAAAGAATGCAATATAAATGTTCCTTGTCTTGTTTTGGCATTTTAATTCTATATCCTACACACTGAAATGAATGAAGTTCATTCCCAGTCAGTCTATTCAGCCATTCGGGGGGCTTGGTATATTACAAAAATAGTACTTTTTTATCAAAAGCGTGCAATGAATACCGCCATAAATGGGATCTCAGGCAATATTTTCAGGGTAAGGCAGGTCGCTTTACAGAAGGGCTCTGTACGTATGAACCTGTCAATGAGTTATCCACCGGTTATTCTTCGAGGTATTTCTTATCGATGTCTTTGCGTGATTTGATCCCCAGCTCTTTTAGTTTTTCCGCACTCCGGATAAGGTTTCCTTTCCCTTCACTGAGCTTGTTCATCGCATCCGAATAAGCTTTCTGCGCATCCAGCTGCTTCTGGCCTATTTTTTCCATATCCTCGATAAATCCTACGAACTTATCATACAACCGCGACGCCTGATCCGCGATCTCAATGGCATTCCTGGTCTGCTTTTCATGTTTCCAGATACTCGATACTGTTTTCAACGTCGCAAGCAAGGTCGAAGGCGTCACCAATACGACCTTTTTTGACAGGGCCTGCTCATACAAGGCCGGTTCTTCTTTTATCGCCAGCGCAAAAGATGATTCCAGAGGAATGAACAGCAGTACAAAGTCAGGGGAAGAAATTCCGTCCAACGCACTGTAATTCTTGTCTCCCAACAGTTTGATGTGGGTTTTGACCGACAAAATATGCCTGGCAAGCTCTGCTTTCTTTGTCTGTTCGTCCTCCGCATTTATAAAACGTTCGAACGCTACCATTGACACTTTCGAGTCGATGATGATGTGTTTATTATCGGGAAGGTATACCACAACATCGGGCCGCTGGTGCCTGCCCGACTCATCCCGGAATGAATCCTGCGTTTTATAGTCAATTCCTTTTTCCAGTCCGCTGGTCTCCAAAATCCGTTCCAGGGAAAATTCACCCCAGTCTCCCTGCATTTTCTGTTCGCCACGCAACGCGTCGACCAGGTTCTGTGCCGTAGAATGCATTTCCGCATGCTGCTTGTGCAGGTTCCCGATCATCTCACGCATCGAGGAATACTGTTCGATTCCTTTTTCTTTCTGATCCTGGATCTCCCTTCTGAATGTTACCAGGTTTTCCTGGAACGGCTTCAGCAATTGCTGCAAATGCTGCTCGTTCTCAACCTTCAATTGCTGTGTCCCCTGCTGCACAAATGATTTTGCCATCAGTTCCAGCTGCTCTTTCAGGCTTTTTTCCTGGGCTGTAAAATTAGACTGGTTCTGCTCTATCCGTTCCTGTAGTGAAGCAACCTGCGTCTGCAGGCGCACGTTCTCCATCTTCATCTCATCCTGCAACCGTTTCTGCTCTTCGGCCTGGAGCAAAAATGAAGCGGATTCCGCTCTCACAGACTGTAATTGTCTGAGCAGAATAACAATGACGATACAAAGTATCACGACGGCAATGACGGCAATCAGTTCAATCATACTCCAAAAATAGTGACAATTTATATACGCGGCACAAAAAGTATAGGGTGAGGGGTACTACCTCTAAAAATAAGCAATGTATCCAAAATGGATCTTTCCGTTCCTGAACATGATCGGGTTGCTGAACTGTTTTCCAAGGGCATACGAAATTGAAAAAACGCCAATGTTCGTCCCGAAAGAAAAGCCGGCACCAAAACCATAAGGTGCATCGTTGTAATACACCTGCGCATTATTCTCATACCAGCTCTGGTCGAAGAACAAAAAAGCAAATGAATTCCTGTCGACCAGGAAACGATATTCCACCGAAAAGGTAGTCTGGGCTGTTGCATACAGCTCCTCTTCGTTGAATCCACGCTGGGTGCTGAGTCCTCCGTAACGATATGCTTCATTGGCATAGATGACCGGCGCACTGTACAGGTTCGTTCTGTTCCGGAGCATCAGTACATGCCGTTTCGCGATCGGGACAAACCCGGTTACATGGATAATTCCCCGGTAAACCGTACTTTTTTCGGCCGAACTCGTATCGGAAACCTGTGCTGTACGTGTCCCCGCTGAAAATTTTGTTTCCAGAATCAATCCCCGTGAGGGGTTGGGGATATAGTCCACCTTGTTGTAGAAAAAAGAGATCCCGTAGGCATTGGTCTTTACACTCCCCAGGTTCTGCATCCCCGAATTTGCCGCACCAGACAGCAGATTGGAGCTGTTATTCTGGTAAAAGACCTTGATGTAGCTTCCTCCGTTCAGGTAGTAATTCACTCCGGCTGTTGCATTGATTTCCAGGAAAGTGGAATCGCGTTTGTACAGGTCGAATGTACCGTCCAGCCCGAAATTGGTATTGAAAAGATAAGGATAGCTCAGCTGGGTTCTCAGCGATTGTGTCTGTGCCTGGATGCTCCGCCAGTCAATGTGCAGCAGCTCTCCTCTTTTGAGGATGTTGTGGAGCTTTAAGGTCAGCTCACCTGTCAATGACAATTTGGAAGTAACTGGATTGGGCTGCAAACCGATGATCCCGTTCACAGAACTCATCGGCTTTGACTTGAGGTAGGTGTATAATTCAACTCCTTCGGGAGTAAACAACACCTCCGCGGGTTTCAACTCTTCAAAAAAATTAATCTGCCTGATCTTCTGGCTGATCCTGTAAAAATCGGACTCGTTGTAAAGCGCCTTTTCTTTGATCCCGATCAGGCTGGCCACGAATTTCTTTGAAATGCTTGAGTCGCCTTTTACGTGCAGCTTGCTCCAGTTCAGCTGTGCTCCCTTCTCCACTACTACAGCTGCTTCAACAGCGCCATTGAGGATTTCCACCGAATCCAGCCGGACGCTCACAAACGGGTAGCCATTTTCCAGGTACACCTGCTGGATGGAGGACAATGTACTTGTAAATTCCTGGGGAGTAAGCGGTGCTTTCAGCAACATCTTTTCGGAAATGCTCCCTTTTTTCCGGACAAACCTGAGCTCCTGTGGATCCATTCTCAAAACGGCATGCTGAAACCGTTCCCCGGCAGAAAACAGTACCTGGTAGCTGGTTTCACCCGTCTTTTTTATGGTATCGAAAGAAGAGAGCAGGTAACCTTTTTTATAGGCAATCATCTGAAAATCATTCAGGTAATTTTTCAGCAAAATAGAATCCCTGAACTTTGTTTCGGGGTGTTTTTTTATAACTTTATGATCATTGTTGATAAAAAAAAGCGTGTATTTTTTCTGACCATTCGAAATGAGCGGAAACATCAGTACTATAAAGAAAATAAAAACACGCATCATTTATAATAACGGGATGAAATTTACGTTAATTCTGTTATAAATAATGAAATGTGGAAAAGAATATTGTATTTCTTATTCTTTTTTTTATATTTTTGTTCAAGTTCAATCAAGACCTTTTAATATTTTAAAACAACAACAAATGAGAAAATTTTTGGCCTTAATGCTCGTTGGATTTGGATTAGTAGCAACGGTATCATCTTGTGGTTCTTCCCGTGGCGGGCATTGTGATGCTTACGGAAGTGTGGAATTAACACCTGCTGAAGATCTCGCTAAAAACTAAGAAAGAAGAAATTTTGGAATCGGATGGCTGTCTGCGGACGGCCATTTTTATTTTACAGCTTCCGGAATACCTGGGCTTCACCAAACAATTCTTTCCTTGAAATCTTCTGCCATTCTTTCAGTGTAGGCTGTAATACAACAGTTGTCAACTGAGTATCTTTTGATTCGATCACCTGCTTCTCCCGGATCTTTTTGAAGAGCTTTCCTTCGGAATCATAGTCAAAATACGAGATAGTTAATTGATTATTGCGAAATTCAAGCAAGGAAGGAATGAATCCAAACTCTGACCGGAAGTTTAAAATATAGCTTCCGTCACCGTTCTGAACGAGCTTGTTTTCAATTCCCTCACCTGTAAGCTGTACGGAATTCCTCACCCCGAAATAATAATTGTCGTCCTGGAAAACACAGGGAATGGAGTCTTCCGTTACTCCGAAAATGTGCTCATTTCTCACAAAATACTGCCCTGTTTCACGAATCGTTTCCTTCGAAATCGCCTGGATGTTGATCGTATGAACAAAGATTCCCTGTCCGTTTACTTCGTATTTCAGCTGCGCAGTCGATCCGTCATACGTTCCGAAATGCTGTTGCTCCGTCGTATTGAGAACCGTTCCTTGAACAGGAAGTACCGAAGCAAATTCATACGAATTCTGGGAAAAAGTGTAACCCGATACAAAACAGGAAATTAAAAATAATTTGATCACTCTGAAACTGACTGAATATTTTTTCATAACTTAAAAGTATAGAACTTTATTAAAAACCGATGCCGATTACCCGGAAATATTTCCATTCATTTGTGCGAGTATTTCCAAAAACAATACCAGAACAATGGAAAAAAAATGGATCATCAGACAACCGACAGACAGTACAACTGTAGAGAAATTCCGTTCAGAGCTCAAGGTAAATTCCGTTGTTGCCGAGCTATTATTGCAACGGGGAATCGATACCTACGAAAAAGCCGAACGTTTTTTCAGGCCCAGGCTGGAAGACCTGCACGATCCGTTCCTTATGAAGAACATGGACAAAGCGGTCAGCCGGCTGAACAAAGCGCTTGAAGGAAACGAAAACATCCTGCTCTTTGGTGATTATGATGTAGACGGTACAACCGCTGTCGCTTTGATGTATTCTTTTTTAAGCAAACATCACTCCAGGCTGGATTATTACATCCCCGACCGCTATACGGAAGGATACGGACTAAGCCGGCAGGGGATCGATTTTGCACATGAGCACGGCTATTCACTGGTCATCTTACTGGATTGCGGAATCAAATCAGTAGAATTGATCGCATACGGGAACAGCCTGGGAATCGATTTCATCATCTGTGACCATCATCAGCCCGGTGATGTGATCCCGGATACGATTGTCCTTGATCCGAAACAACAGGATTGCGCGTACCCTTATAAAGAATTGTGCGGTTGTGGAGTAGGATTCAAGCTGCTTCAGGGACTTTGCGGGCGGAACGAATGGAAGCTGGAAGAGCTGTATAAGCTCCTGGATTTCTTGGCGGTGGCGATCGGGGCAGATATTGTACCCGTTACCGGGGAGAACAGGATCCTTGCCCACAACGGAATGCGGTTACTGAATGAATTTCCCCGTACTTCCTTCAAACGGTTGCTCACGCTTGCCAGACGGAGCTTCCCCGTTACACTCACCGACGTGGTCTTCACCATCGCGCCGAGAATCAATTCCGCAGGGAGGTTATATTCCGGACGGCATGCAGTTGAGCTGATGATCACCGAAGACCATGCGCTGATCGAAGAACTGGCACAATCCATTGACCGGTATAACCAGGAACGACGGGAACTGGATGAATCCACTACAAACGAGGCGCTGGAAATCATGGAAGCTGACAGCTGGTATGCAAATGCGAAGTCGACTGTTGTGTACAACGGGAACTGGCACAAAGGAGTGGTTGGGATCGTGGCTTCCCGCCTGATTGAAAATCACTTCAAACCGACCATCGTACTCACGGAGAACGACGGAAAGCTGACCGGTTCCGCACGCACCATCAATAATTTTGACATCTACAATGCCATTCTTTCGTGTGAAGATCTGCTTGAACAATTCGGAGGGCACACGTTCGCGGCCGGACTTACCTTGAAAAAAGAAAATTTTGAGGCGTTCAAAATACGGTTTGATTCCATTGTCAAAGAGACACTGGCAATCGAAGATGAAATCCCGAATGAGACGGTTGATCTGGAGCTGAATTTCAACGAAATCTATGAGCGGCAGGAAAACAGGTTGTTGCTGCCCAGGCTCAAACGCATCCTGAAACAAATGGAACCTCACGGACCGGGGAACATGAAGCCTGTTTTCTATACCAAAAACGTCTATTCCAAAAGTGTAAGGATTCTAAAAGAAAAGCACCTCAAGCTACAGGTTACCCAACCAGACACCGATGTGGTCGCAGATGCGATCGGGTTTAATTTCGCGGACAAGGTGCTTGATGTGGCGGAAGGGGTTCCTTTTGAAATGATCTATACGCTGGAATCCAACACCTGGAACGGAAGAGAAAGCTTGCAACTGAATATCAAAGATATCCGTGCGATGATCTGATCCGGTTCTTTTATTACTTCCTGGTAAGCGGAACGCCGGTATGAGCCGGGTGGATGAATAAAACCAGCAACCCCGTTATCCATTCAACCTGCCGGACCCGCGTTCCGCAACTACTCATTTAAGCCATCCTCATCAGTAAGCAGCCGTAAAACGCTGACGGATGTGTTTTGGATGTTCCAGCTCATCTGCGATGGCTACCGCGACGTCTTCCACGGATAAGACACTTCGGTTGTTTTCATCAAAAACAGGGTTTTCCAAAGCTGTTCTGTACACTCCTCTTCTTACTCCTGCTGTTCCCTGGTGCATCTCGATCGCCGGGCTGAAAAATGTCCATTCCAGGTCCTGCTCTCCCCTCAGGTGTTCCAGGTAATCACGCGCTGCCAGCGCACCCGGCTTGATCTCAGCGGGAAATTCAGGTGTATCTACCAGCTGGGTCTTCTCATCGATGTAAAGGCTGCCTGCCCCGCCAATAACCACATATCGTTTTATTCCCGCTTTTTTCACCGCGTTTTCAATGGATTGCGAACCTGCAAGAAAATCGTCATAAAGATCCGGGTTGGTCCACCCTGCATTAAAACTGCTGACAACAGCATCCACTCCTTTCAATGCCTCTGCCAGCTCATCGCTATTATTGATATCGACCGAAACCGCTTCAACAAGAGGGTTTTCACCGACTTTTCCCGCATTCCGGGCAATCGCCTTCACCGCTACGTTCCTATCGACAAGCTCTTTCAGGATCTGCGTTCCTACAAATCCTGTCGCTCCTATTAGTGCTACTTTTTTCATTTTTATTGTTATTAAAATTGTTACAATTTGAGTTAAAAAAATTTTACGTAAATGATTCTCTGAATGAGCGCAATGTCTGGTTGGACAATTCAGAGGAGATGCTTGATTCAATGGTAGTGAAAACCTGTTCCAGGCGGTTGTTCATCTGCAACCCAACAGGGCATTTCGGGTTGGTTTCATTGTATTTCCCCCTGTTTGAAGGATGCACAGCCCGGTAGATTTCCGACAGCAAAATGGATGAGGCATCCTTTTTCAACCTGTAGCCTCCTACCTTCCCTCTCTTGCATTCTATAAATCCTGCCTCCCGAAGCGCACCGGTTTCTTTCCTGACCACTGCCGGGTTCACGCCAATACTCAAAGCGATCATATCAGAACTCAGCCATTCTTCACGAAAATAGTCAAGAAGAACCAGGATATGCAGCGCTGTGGAAAAACGTAAATTATTCATTCTTTATAAAAATATCATTACAAAAGTAGTAATAAAATTAATTGTAACAAATTTTATTACAATAATTATCCGGCATAAAAAATCCCGGGAATCCCGGGATCTGTGTCTTATTACCGAACGTCAATCTTCATCCTCCTCATCGTCCTCTTCTGCCGGTTCGTCCTCCGTATCATCGTCATCGTCCTCTGTATCGTCATCCTCTCCTACAGGGATATCGGCACCGAGTGTGTCATCAACAAAATCGTCATCGTCATCGTCCAAAGAAGAAGTAAAAGATGCTTTATTAATTTTGACAAGATAAATGATTTCTTCCGTCTCCCAGATTAACGCATCCAGCACCTCACCTGTCGGTGTCTTGATAGTTGTCAGGTTACCCAGGAAACCATCCGGAAAATCTTGCTCCAGCTTTTTCTTTTGCTCAACGGTCAACTTATCATAACTAATAATTGATCTTCTCTTTGTCATCTCTCAATCAAATTTCTAATTTAACGATTCTTTGTATAGGTATAAATACATTTTGCTTCAACAAAATAAATTCTTCCGTCATCCCCCAGATGGTTGTATACACCATTTTTTTCCCTTCTGCATCCTCAAAGTAAATCTTCACTTTATGATGTTCAATGTTTCCCAAAGTATTAGCTCGCTGCAACTGGGATTTTAACAATTTACGATCATCGTCGCTGATGGCTACATCCGCTTTAGGAAATTGAAAATCAGCAACTTCTTCTTTTTCCACCAGTTTAAATTCAGAATTCATCTAATCTTTTTTTGAGCAAAAATAAATGAATTGCTGAATTGCAGGCAAATATTATGAAGATTTACGAAAAAAAATATTGTTTTTCAGAATTGTTGTGAGAGAAGCAATTGCAGCATTTTGTCAGACAGACTTATTGATCTTCCTGGAAATGGTCTTTTTGATAAGCGATGCCGAAAGGACAAGGAGGGTTGCGACAGCTACCGACGCCACAATGAAAAGCAACTGTTTTGAAAACAGAAATTCTTTCATTTCCGTGTAAACAATAGAGTTAATTCCTACAAAACTGACCAATGTAACCCGTTGAAACCTCCGAACATTTTTCATAATCTATTGTGAAAAGATTGGAATGAAATTATAAAAAAAATCTGAAGTAAACAATTAATTAACATTTTAATCGCTCAGGGGTTGTTTTAAAAAAAGGATAATGTTACTTTTGTTGCCGCAATTGTCCGTTCGCCGGTTATTTTCGAATGATTTCAGCGAACAGAACTGCACTGGCTCCGTAGCTCAACTGTATAGAGCACTGGATTTCGGCTCCAGCGGTTGGGGGTTAGAATCCCTCCGGGGTCACGAAAGGAAAGCATTTCGACTATGTCGGGATGCTTTTTCGTTTCAGTAAGTCCGGTATCTTGCTGTCAGGATAGCAGATTAATGTGCTTTCATCCACTACACGTAGTAAAGAAGGATTTGAGACGTCACAAAGGCATAAACGCCAATTGAAACGCAGACGGCTGTTTTATTATCCCAGATTTTTCATTTTTATAGATGATTGTTAGCAGACATAGTAGGCGGTATTTGTTTTTTATTTCGGTCGATCCGCATAGTGTAATATTCAGCCCAAAAGATTTTGATTAAACAAAGATGACTTATTTTCATTGTATTTGTCTCAGAAAAAATGATATTCGAAGTAAAATAGCATTATGGAAATACTTTCTAAACAAATGAAAGCCAAGATAGATTTCGTAGTAAAGATAGTGCCAGTACTAAGTATCATTATGATATTTTTTGGTTATCTGTTTGTAAGCGCATACTACGCTTATTTTGGAATTGATATTTTAATTTATCTCGATGTCAAAGAAATTCTAACTGCTTTTCTGCCTTTTATGGAAATTATCATTCCTTACACGTTTGTAGGATACATAATGGTAGAACTGATTAATTGGAATCAAAAAAACGAAATTGAAAAAGCAATAATAGGATTCATTTTATTCTTATTAATTATTGCGTTTTTTCTGTCACATAAGTCGAATCCAGACACCTTTCTTACATATAGTCGGATTCCTATGTTCTTTCTTGGAATTTTAATAACATTCTATCAATTTATTCCTAAACCATATGGACAAATATTATTTGTGATTCTGTTTTATATATCTGGAACAGGATACTATTCTGATAAACGCTTATCAATTGAAAAAAAATGGATTCAAACAAAGGTGTCCTTCTCATATGAAGGTAGTCAGATTTCATCCAATGACACCGCAATGTATATTGGTCAAACAAGAAACTACTTGTTTTTATATAATTTTAAATCTGAAAGAAACTATATGTTTGAATTTAACAAGATGACCAATTTTTCAATAACCAAACATTCTCATATCCCAAGTAGTCTTTATCATATACCATGTGAGCGATGTAATAATTTTCTTCACAAATAAGATCACATGGCTAATAAGCAGTTGTAATTAAAATTCAATAAGCCTGCGCTAGAATATATTCATTTACCAAGAGACTTTCCAAATCCCCCACAAAAAGTTAGAAGTTTCCCCGCTCAAGGTCACTCTGATAAAAAGCATTCGCGAAGCGAGTGCTTTTTTGTTTAAAGCGAACCGATTGTGTTCGAATGAGGGATAAAAGAACGAAAATACCCGTTAAGGCCTTGATGTCTTTTATCTACTGCGTATCGATCTAATGGGATCAGGTACTAATCCAGATTTTACTTGTTAATCTTTTGAATGTGAGATTGTAAATTTATTAAAATGGGTATTTATACGTGTTTTCTTTTGATAAAGATTATTAGTTTTGGGGCAAACGATAATTATTTAACTTGACTATAAATCAATGAGAAAACTGATGACAATCAATTACAAGTAGTTATTTGTTGCGTATATTTGATTGTTAGTGGCAATTTTAGAACCGACCGCTACAATCCGACCGACACAAAAAACACAACAGAAAAGGACAATAAAGTGGGCAGCATAACACGAAAAAATATAATCCCTCATCGGTTTTACAGGTTAACAGCATAAATATACTGACAAAAGTTTCAAAATAAAGTTTATGAGAAAATCAGAAATGGATAAAAGCCAAACGGAACTATTTCATTCTACGATCAATTATTTGTCGAAAAGAAACTGGCACTATGACGGCGATATGAGTTGGTTTGAAGACGACCAATGGGAAGAGCCTGAAATTGGGATGATATACAAAAACAAAAATATGGAGTTGCTTATCGAATATTCCATAGAGAAAGATTTATTAACGCTGATTCTTACAAACATTGAATCGGGAAAAGAAATAATGTTTGACATTTTTCCTGAAAATAATCTCTCGAAATGTTTAGATTTTCTGACCAATAATCAGGATAATTTCAACAGCCGTAATTTTCAGAGTTATATCCGTCAGCTTTTGGATATATGTCCGAAAATATTCACATACAAGGGAGATAATGCTTACAGATTAAAACCCGAATAATGAATTTGATTTTGGCTGACAACTTCTTTCAGATAAAAAACTCCGCTTTGATGTTGCCGACCAAACCCTCAATCTATATGACAGAGGCAAAATGGTAATGATATTTGGCGTTGTAAAACAAGCACTCAACTTTTAATCAAAAAAACTGCCACTAACAAGGGTTTGGCGTCAGGCGGGGCGAACTTTCCCGTTCGACACTTTTTCGTAAATTTGGACTTTGTCGCTCGCTCGAAATTTTCGGCAGAAAATCCCGCCCGAACGCCAAGCCCCAAACCGTTTTGCATCAAATTAAAAGGACAGTGTATAAATTACTAACAGAAAAAACAGTAAATATGAAATTCATTTATTACAACCTACTTTTTATACTTGTAACATTGACAAGTTGCTCAAATGCATCTCAACCTAACGACCCAATTCCAGAACACGAAACTTTTAAAATTCTCTCTAAGCAAGTTGGAGAAGAAAGAGTAATTAACGTTTGGACACCGGCAGACTACAAAATTCATTCGGACTCATTGCCAGTAATGTATATGGCAGACGGTGGAATAAAAGAAGATTTTCCTCATATTGCGAATACTTTGGCAAAACTTATCAAAGGGAAAAAAATCAAACCGCTCATTCTTGTGGGTATTGAAAATACACAAAGAAGAAGAGATCTGACAGGATTTACCGAAGTTGCAAAAGACAAAGAAATTGCCCCAGTTGTTGGAGGTTCGGAAAAATTCAGAGCGTTTATTAACGATGAACTTTTTCCCGAAATCAACAAACGATACAGAACAACAACCGAAAAAAGCATTATCGGAGAATCCGCATCGGGACTTTTTGTAATGGAAACTTTTTTCCTTACTCCCGAAATGTTCGACAATTACATCGCTTTTGACCCTTCGCTGTGGTGGAACAATCATTATTTGGTCAGAACAGCAAAAGAACACTTAGCTCAATTTCCAACAAGTGAAAAACGACTGTGGTTTGCAAGCTCAGATGCAAAAGATATTTTTCCACACACAAAGGAATTGGCAAATACTTTCAAAACAGAAAACTCCGCAAATATAAAATGGAATTATTCTGATGAGCCGAAAGAAAAACACAACACTATTTTCAGAGCAACAAAAGAAAAAGCAATTATTTGGACATTAAACAAAACTGAATAAAAAGCCGAACGCACAACAAGGTATTGGCCATAGGCGGGTTGAACGGCTTCGTATCAACGGAAGTGCAAAATTCAACTTTTGTCCTTTGTGTCAGCGTTAGTGCTAAAAATCCCGCCCATCGCCAATACGCGGCCCGTTATCATCTCTAAAACTTAATCCTCCAACCTCTTTAGAAATTCAATTTTAATTGCTTCCATTTTCTTTTTCATATCTCTTGAAATTTAATAGTATCAAGTTGGTAAACTTGCTCCAAATCCTCCATTAAGTTAGAAGTTTCCCCGCTTGAGGTCACCAAAAAGGAGAAATTATCAAACCCGGTAATTTCTCCTTTTTTATTTTAGTACAAAAGAAAATTCTCTTCAGAAATAACAACGACAATAACGTGCTATTGCCCACAAAGGAAAAACATTTCGATAAGAAGTATATGTTTCCATACAGTTCCCGTTGAATACACCCGAAATTCCTTCCTGAGGAAAATCACCATTTGATTCCTGGCGGGAAAGAATAAACGAAATTCCGTTTTCAATGGCGGCTTTATTGGGATGCTTTGCCTTCATTAAAGCAAGAAGTGCCCATGCGGTATTGATGATTTGTCCGTCTTCATGCTCAATGTATCTATGCTGTACACACGATTCAAAAGATTCGCCCCAGCTACCGTCAGTGCGTTGCTTGCTCAACAAAAAATCACACGCTTTTTGAATTTCCGCCGAAGGAGTACCATTTTTATAATCCTTAAAACCGGCAGCCAGTAAGCCCTCAATTCCGAACCATGTTCCATACGTGTAACAAACGCCCCAACAGCCATACCATGAGCCGTCATCATCCTGCTTTGACTGCAAAAATTTACCCCCGCGATTAAGTGCAGCTTCTATGTCTTTCCTTCGGTAATCATGATTTTTTGAAAATTCCTTCAATCCCTGCATGGTAGCGGAAGAACACTCCGTATAAGTTACTTCCGTCATGATGTTTTCGAATAACAAAGAAGGATTCAATACCTCGATCCATTTCGGGGCTCTTTGCTTTTCATACGAAGCCCAGCCTCCATTTTTATTTTGCATGAATAACAACCAATCAATTGCAGGTTTCAAACGCTCCACATCAATTAAGCTTTGCTTTTTGATGTGCTCTTTATTGTTGTACAAAAGAGCCGTTTTCATTCCTTCCGATGTACAATCCGTTACCGCCCATGCGTGATCAATCGTTGAAAAAGGCCAGCAGCCGAGTGTTACATCCCGGCAGTATTTGTTATAATCCTTCGGGTTCCGGTCAATTTGTGTAATATCAATGAAATGATAGATTTTTTCCGCCATTTTTGCAAAATCGGTCTCCATATTCGCTTCAATCAACGCCTGACCGGCAAATGCCGTATCCCATAACTGGGAACCGTTGTACCCTCCCATTTTAGCACCGTCTTCAGCAATCCACAGATAATCTTTCCACCGCTGAACGTGATTTTTAAATTGCTCCGAATCCTTTCCGTACTTATGCCAGACACAAATAGAGTTGATCGCCTGGTTTACGGGGCCGATATTGATGTATCGCGTATGAAGATCTTCATGATCAATGTAATCTTCAACATACTGAAGTGCTTTCTTTCTGAACCATTTTGAGTGAATGCGCTCATACCCGTTTATGATTTTACTCAAACGGCGATACCATTTACTGACAGGGTTGAAAATATCTATTTCACACGCTTCACGACGTGCTTTTTTCCAGTTGATAGCATCGTAATCGGTTGTATAAAGCTCTTTTCTTAATTCCTTCACCAACGGTGTTAATTCCGACTTCACTTTTTTGCCAAAGCAATACGACATCGGAAGAAAAAGCATTCTGTTGTGACACCAGTATTTTCCGGGATGAAAAGGCATCCATTTCGGGAATTTCCACATTTCGGGCAAAAGCGCATCATTCCCTTTCCAGTCATACACATTCAGCACCGAAAGGTAGAATTTGCCCCACTGCGGAATTTTAATTGCCCCGCCATGATTTAAAATCCAGTCTTGCGCCCGTTTCATATCGGGATTTGAAAGATCTTCTCCCAAAATCCGCAGGGTGACATATTGCATCACTGTTCCAAACATGGTTGAATGTCCTTCGATATGCAATCCCCATCCGCCGTCTTCGTTCTGGTGATTCCATAAATTGCGCTTCATCAGCACCTGCATCGGTTTTTCGAAAGGTGTATCGGTAATATAAGACGTAATGATTAACCCTGGAATCAGAAAAAGCGGGCCTCCGTAATCTCCTGCCCAGTTTCCGTCAGGTTCCTGCAATGTTTCGTAAAATGAAAAGCCGTTTAATAAGCCGATTTTTGCCCGTTCGTTGAGCGAAAGTGAATCATCCGAAGGTATAATTTCCGGATCTCCGGTTTGCTTGTTTCGCAAGTAACGAAAAACACGGTCTGCGGAATTTGGGTTAACTTTTTTGTCGAAAATAAATGCCTGATCGAAAGCCTCTAAAAATGCTTTTCCTTCGGGTTTGTCCCAGTCAGATTCAGACTGAATGATTCCTTTCAGATCATCGGGAAGCTGAAATTGCCAGAATTGTCGTCCGTTTTTTGACGTAAACTTCCAGGTATCCCAAAAATAAGCCTGGTCTTTTTGATCGAAATTCATAACCTGTCAAGTTGTTCTGCGAAGCATGATCTCACCAAATTCAATCAGCTTCATTTTATTTTCTTCCGAAAGACTGGAAGACATAACGGCCTCTACGGATTTATCATGCAATTCTTCCATTGTGTCCAAAGCAATCTGAACGACCCCGATTTCTTTATAGATGGTTTGAAATCCACTGATTTTTGCTTCTTCATCTGTTTCATTAAACAGTTCCGTTATCCGTGCTTTTTGTTCGGCATTGGCATGTTGCATGGCGTTGATTAACAAAAAGGTCTTTTTATTCAATAAAATATCACCTCCGATCCGTTTGCCAAATGTGTCATCGCCAAATGTATCCAGGTAATCGTCCATAATCTGGAATGCCAATCCGGAATAAAGCCCGAAGTCGTACAGTTTTTTGCGGTCTTCGACAGAGGCATTGCCCAAAATTGCTCCGATTTCACAGGCACATCCGAACAGAACAGATGTTTTCAGGCGAATCATGTTCATGTATTCTTCCACAGTTACAATTTCCTGTGTTTCAAACTCCATGTCGTATTGCTGTCCTTCCATCACTTCCTGGGCCATTTTCAGGAAGCTTTTTATTAAATCCGCTGATTTATCTTCGTTTCCTCTGATTAGCAGGCCAATGGAATGTGGCAACATGGCGTCTCCTGTTACAATGGCTTTGTCTATTCCGTATTTTTCGTGAACGGTAACTTTTCCTCTGCGCAACGGAGCTTTATCCATAATATCATCGTGCACTAACGTAAAATTATGGAATACTTCGATAGAAATTGCGGCAGGCATAGCTGTTTCATTGCTTACGCCAAATCCCTGAGCAACCATCAGCACGACAATAGGACGTAAACGCTTTCCCTGAAGTGTCATGATATGATGTGTGGAATCGGCTAAATTACTCGGGAAACCTTCCAATGCTTTTGTCTCCAAAAACTGAATAATCGCTTCTTTTTGGATTTCCAAATCCTGTTGTATTGTTGTCGTCATAATTTTAAAATCTATAGAGAGCTTCTAAATCTTCTCCTTTTAGTAATTGTTGTGTCTTTTCCCAGCTTTGCGTAAATCCGATCATGTATCCGCCGCCACCGGAGCCACAAATTTTCAGGTAATAATCTTTCGTATCCAGGCCTTGCTGAACAATGCTGCGGTATTTTTTTGGGATCAGATAATCCATTTCCTGTAACTGGAACCGCACTAATTTTTCAAGGCTTATATAAAAGCTTTCGGTATTTCCACTTAAGAAATCATTAATCCCGGCATTTGTATATTCAATTAATTTGGTGTCTAATTTTTGCTTAAAATCTTCTTTTTCACACGCACTGTTAAACTGTTTAATCAGTTCTTCGGAATTTCTCGCCAAACCGGTGTTCAATAAAAACAGCACGTTTTTCCCGTCTTCATTGTAAACGGGAATATCAACCTTTACAATTTCTTTGTTGGATTTTAACAATAACGGCTTATTGATAATGATGCTCAACGGATCAATCCCTGAGCTCTTTCCGTGAAAATGTGCTTCCAACGTACCCAGATAGTTTTTCAGGTTTTGAATGCGATCCATTGTCAAATGCTTCAATTCATCTTTGAAATCACCTGCTTTTTCCAGATAACGCAAGAATATTGCAGCAACCAACGCACCGGAGCTTCCCAGTCCAAAGCCTTGTGGAATGTCGCTTCTGAAAAACAAGCCTCTGTCCAATTCACTGGATAGCTTAGTAACATTCAGCTTGAATGTATCGTCCGTGTGATTTTCTAAAATGTGCTTGCAAAATTCCCGAATGCCTTTGTTCGATAATACTGCGATTGCGCTTTCTTCTACATTTTTAGGATAGCACAAGCTTCCTGAAAATTTATTGAATGGGATCGTCAGAGCCATGCTGTTGTGCAAAACGCTGTATTCTCCAAATACAAGAACTTTTGAATGAACTTTTTCCATCTGTTAACTATTCATTTTTATCGGTCCATTTCCTTCTTCATCGAAAATGACCTTTTTGTAAGTGTCACGTAAATCGTTGTTGATAAACGCTTCTACCTGCGCTTCATACGCTTTCGGGTAAAGAACGTGAACATTCGGTCCCGCATCCAATGTAAAGCAAACGGGAACGTTGCTTTCCCTGCGGAATTCCATCAATTGTTCAATGGCTGTTATTGTTCCCGGTTTTACCAGTAAATAATAATCCGAGGATGTCATCATCATGGCATGTAATGTCAGTGCTTCCGACTCGCACAACTGAATAAACGCTTCCATGTTTCCCGTCTTCAGGATGTCAACCAGTTCGGCTGTGCGCTCGTTTGCCTGTTGGAAACGGTTTTCCGCATAAGGATGGTTATTCATCAATGAGTGACCGACGGAGCTGGATACTTTTTTGGGCTCGTCTTCGATGATCAGAATCGCATCTTTCATGTTTTGAAATGTCGGATGCACATCTTTGATTTCAATCGCATGCTCATTCGAAGAGTTGGGGATTTCATTATTTTCTCCCCACAAAGCAAACCCGGGAAACATGCTGCGTGATGCGCTTCCGCTTCCCAATCGGGCTAAATAGCTTGCCTTTGTGTAAAATTCTTCATCTTTTTCTTTTCCCTGTAAGGTATAGGCAATGTCTAAAAGTGCCAAAGAAATTGCACCGAATGCAGATGCGGAAGAGGCAATTCCCGCGGAGTGCGGAAAGCTGTTGGAAGAATGAATCGTAATTGCATGCTCATCCAGAAAAGGGAAAAAATCACGGTTGTCAATTAAAAATCCGGCAACACGCTGACCGAATTTTTCATTGATTTCTCCTTCAAAATAGTAAGACAGCTGCACCACTTCATCCGATGTCTTTTCCGACAATTCGGCTTCGACTTTTGTAAATGAATCTGACAGTGTCAGGCTCAGTGAAGAATTACAGGGTATCTGATTTCCTTTTTTTCCCCAGTATTTTACAATAGCAATATTAGACGGGCAAGACCACGTTACTTTTACTTTGTTCATCAATTCCTTATCTGTTTCCATTTATTTTATTAATTCCTGATACGTAAATAGTACATCATATCCTTTTTCCCGAAAATAGATTTTTGCTGTTTTCAGATCTCTGTATGTTGCAAGAAAAAAATCTCCTCCCCAGGCCCCTAATGATTTAATACTATACGGATAATCGGCAAAGAAACGTTGTTTTAGCTTATCAGTCCCTATAATTGAGGAAATTAATGCTTCAGAAAGATTCAATTGTTGCTCAAATACCTCAATTTCATCTGTTTGTATGGCGTTTGAGATAATTGCATTCATTGCATCAATTTGTTCCTGGCGAATAGCCGTCTTTTTAAACCGCTTGATTTCCTCCCGTGAATTTTGCTTATTTCCCAGATAAATAAACAATAGTTTGTCTGTTATCGATTTGGAAAAATGCACATCTCCTTTTACTTTTCCGTTTGCATATAAAATCGGATTTTTTGCTGTTGCGCAAGCTACATCATAACCCGAACCACCAAAAGAAGCGGCTGACAGTTTTATCGCTTCCACACCCGACCACTGGCTCAGCAGGCTGATTAAAGTAGAGCTGGACCCAAGTCCCCAATTCAATTCAAAGTTCGCTTCTGCCTTGAAGTGTTGATTGAAATCAAGATTGGGTTTTTCTTCTCGTATCACAACGAATAACCGGCGCAAAATTTCGGCAACTTCTTCGTTATTGGTGTTTAAAATTTTAAAATCACCATTCATAGAAGCAGAAAACCACATTCCGTGTTTGGAATAGCTTTCCCAGATGATCTCTTCAGACTTTGTTACCGAAAGTGTCTGCCCGAATTTTAAGGGAAAAGCCAGGCAATCCGACCCGTTCAGAACCAAATATTCACCAAAAAGCATCAGTTTTCCTGATGCCTGATAGGTCATTATCATATTTTCTGCAACTGTCAATTAAGCTAACTGAAAGGATTCAACATACGTGCGAACTGCTGACACAGAGACATTTTTGTCTTTGAAATAAGCGATCACTTTATCGCGGTCTTCTTTTTTCACCTCCAATTGATTCATAATATTGAACAGGTGCATTTTCATGTGTCCCTGTTGAATTCCTGTTGTTGTCAATGATTTAACGGCACCAAAATTATTTGCCAGTCCTGCTGCTGCTGCTATTCCCATCAATTCCCTTGCATTCGGGAAATTTAAAAGCTCATGCGACAGCTTCACCAATGGGTGTAAGTTCGTCAGTCCGCCAACCACGCCCATTGCGATAGGCAGGGTCAGCTCAAAACGGAAGATGTCATTCTCAATGGTACAATTCGTTAACGAAGAATAACCACACCCGTTGATGCTCGCATAAGCATGACCGCACGCTTCAACTGCTCTGAAGTCGTTTCCTGTTGCCAATACGACTGCATCCACACCGTTGTAAATTCCTTTATTGTGTGTCGTTGCACGATACGGATCCACTTGCGCAATTCTTACGGCAGTATGGAATTTTTTGGCAAATTCCTTCCCGGAAACACCTGCAACAATTCCATCCAGATTTTTAACTTCTGTTTCCACCCAGCATTTAACAACGCAATTCGGAGTAAGGTTGGATAGAATGGACATGATGATTTCCAATCCGTCTTTTTTAAATTCCGGTTGATTTTGGTGCCAGTTCCTGAAGATTTCGGCAAACCGTTCCAGACAGGAATTCACAAAATTCGCACCCATTGAATCGATTGTTTCAAATGTTACAAATAATTGCATTAATCCCGGCTCTTTGTCCGAAAGATCTTTCAGGACAATGTCTTTTATACCACCGCCACGGTTGCGCATATTTACGGTAATGTCTTCCGAACCGTTCATGAAAAGCTCCTTTAGCTCACCAAAACGTTTTGTCAGCTTTTCAATGTCATCGTGCCATAAGAAATGTACTTGCCCTACTTTTTCCGTATCGACAATCTCTGTATGAAAGCCTCCGAAAGCATACCAGAACTTTGCACTTTTTGATGCAGCGGCAACAACGGAACTTTCTTCAATCACCATCGGAACAGCAAAGGTCTTTCCATTGATTAAGAAGTTCGGAGCAATACTGTAAGGCAAATGAAAATTCGATATCGTATTTTCACTGAATTCGTTAATCACCTCCTGAATAGCAGCATCAGGATGGTCAAAGCTTTTAAATATTTCCAGTGTTTTTTCCGGAGACTTAAAAAACTTCGTAATCGCTTCCAGCTTCTCTTGCTTGTTCTTTTTTGAGAATCCTTCTATTAGTATTTCCATTATCTTATTTTTAGAAATTTTTGAGCCATTAACAACCCTTTTATTTGTATTTCGGCAAATGTATCCAAGGCTTCCTGTGATTCATTTGCGTGCTTTAAGAATGGCGCTGCCTGACCGTAAATCGCAGGGACAGCTGCCTTAGAAGTTAAATAATAACCGTCTAAAAAGTTTTTTATTCCACCGCTTATGATGACATTATTGCATTTGCGTTCAGCTCCCAGTTCCTTAATTGCTGTATTTAAAAACCCGACCATTTCAGTTGCAGAATGTCCCAAAGCGATCACATCTTCATAATGCGCTTTTAATGGTTCGTTACGCAATAATTCCAGTTTCGAGAAATTTGTTCCGCCATTTGCCGCAAAATCAATTGCCAGAATCGGTAATTTCAGCAGCTCTTTCATGCTTTCCGGACCAAATCCCTGTCCTACTTCTTTCACTATGATATTGGTGTCGATTTCATTCAACAGCTGTTGAATAGTAACAAGCGGAGAACGTTGAATGATATCGCCTTCCGGCTGCAGCCATTCCTGCAAGGGATTTACGTGCACAATTAATCCGTCCGCATCCAGTTTATCTACGAGTGATTTTAATTTGGAGGCCTGACCTTTGTCTATTAATCGTTCAATCTGGGCAATTCCCACGTTGGCATACAGAGGAGAAGCATCTCCAAGAATCGGACGCAGGTTAAAATCATCGAAATAGGTATTGTCTTCCAAAATGATCCGGCAAGAACCCAAGCCCATACCGAAACCATATTTACCGGCTGTTTTTGCCAGCATTTTATTGATCGGACCGGCAGCGGACGTCCCGCCTGTCATGCTGGAAATCCAGATAGGATAACGCATTGTTTTTTCCCCTAACCGAACAGGTAAATCCGATTGCTGAGGATGCCCCTCCAACATCGGTTCGTAATAAAAACGACCATCCGATAAGGCACTTTGCGAAGCAAAAGCCAAATCCAGATGATTCTGTTTTCTCAAGTCTGCCGCTTCAAGCGATTCGTGTTCAATCTTTTCCATTATATCATTGCCGGAATTTCTTCATCCTTCAGTATAGGACGAATGATCCTTGTTGCATTTTTATATAAACGTATTTGCTTCGCCGGTTTGGTAATAAAATGTATCGGGTGCTGCATTGCCACTTTAAAAAAGTGCTTCAGCAGGAATTGTTTGTTTTTGTTTATTCCCGACAGAATGGAAAGCGGACCGGCAGCCTGTTCTCCTCCTTTCTGCAAATATTCAAAGCATGCTTCTTTTAATTCATCATCTGTAAATACTTTGTACAAAGCATTTGCCAGAATATTGATTGTTTCAACTCCTTTCCCTCTGTTCTCATAATAGGCCTTAACAGCTTCTTCCAGCTTTTTTTCATTTTGAAAATCGATTCCTGCCAATTCGCCATTTAGACAAAGAATATCTGAAAAAGTTGCTGTCATTCCTCCTCCCGTTAACGGATGCCTCATATTTAATGAATCACCTAAAAGCACGGCTCCTTTCTTGCGAAATGCCTGGCCTTTCATGGAATGATTCGGCATCACTTTCAATTGATCTTCATCCATTGCCTTTAAAAACGAAGCAATCATTTCTTCGGGTAATATTTTTACAACCTCTTCTTTCAGTCGCTCAATTGATTCTTTCCCCATTTTCGGAGCTTTTCCTCCCGGATAATCAATTAAGATCCGGTAGGCATTTGTATGAATGGGATAAACTAAGATCGGGAAATCACCACTGACAATCATGTGACCGTAAGAAGGAAATTCCAGGTTTAAATCTTTCAGAACCAGACCCATGAAATGAGAAGTGATTTTTTTGTTGACTTTACTCAATTTTTCACGCAACATGGACATTGTTCCATCACAAACGATAGTCAGCCTGGCATATTGCGATACATTCGTTCCGTCTTCCTGTGTGTAGCTTACACCAATGATTGTATTATTTTCCTCTAAAATTTGAGTGACATTTCCCTGAACTAAAGTGATGTTTTCCCTTTTTTCAAGCTCCTTTCGGATATTGGTCAGCAACTTCCCGTTTCTCAAACCAACTCCTTTGATGCCTTTCTGAACTTCATCGTAGTGAATGGTAAAACGTTCATTTCCTTTGATAAGATTATACCCGTTGACTTCCTGCGCATCAATACCTTCCAATAAATGACTCAACTTAAGTTTTTCCAACGCCTGAATTCCTCCGGGCTGCATCAGCTCCCCGATTATTCTGTCCGGCTCTGAAAAATCACGCTCTACCACAAGAATACGGGTACCGGCAGGCTGAGAAGCAGCAAACACCCCCCCGGCAACTCCGGCACCTATAACGATGATATCAAATTCACCTGTACTCATTTTTGAATGTTGGCTAATATTGATTTGATTTTACCTGTATTGTCTTTTTTCTCCAGGCTGTTCAGAATGGAAATAAATTCTTTTTTCGTACTGTTAAAATCCTGAATAGCAATAAAATATTTAGCGGTTTTTCCTTTTCTTATTTTAACGTTTTCATGCAAAACCCGAGGGTTATTGTACAGTGCTTTCAATGTTGCAACCGCCATTAATTGCGGGATGGCACAAAAACGAAAAACCTTTTGATTTTCTAAACATTCTAAAAATTCAAGACAAGCCGGAACATGGCCAAGCGCATTGAGAACAACTTCATTCAATGCAGCAAGTCCGCTCTTTTCATCTGCCTGCAGTTCGTTTAACGCACTTACTTTATTTTTCCAGGATTCCTCCGGCCAGAAAATCCGTCCCTGCTCCAAATCCTCTGCAAAATCACGAATTATATTTGTTTTCTGAAGGAACAATCCCATTTCATTACTGAGTTCTTTGTTGGAAAGCCTGGCACTTGTTTCCAATTTTGAAGCAAGAAACAACCTGCTTAAACCAATTCCAACCAATCCTGCGACATAATAGCAATAATCGTTCCAGTCTTCGTAACTTTCAACAGTCTTATGTGCATACTTATTCATCCCGACTGCCATCTCATTGGTTATATCGGTAATAACCTCTTTGTATTCAGGTCCAAGTTTTTGATATTCGCGGATTACTTTGTCGAAATGAAGCATTAAATCCCGATAATCCTCGGTATCTCCAACATTTTCAAGCGTAAATTCTTCGTTGTTGATGCGGTCGGCAAACGTAAGCAACATATCTTTCTTTACAGAATTATCGATGTTCATGTCATCCTCAATGGTATCAAGGCCCCGTAAAATGAGGTAGAACAAACAAACCGGATTTTTTAAATCATCCGGTAATTGCTGAATCACAACAGAGAAAGAACGTGAAACTTTTTTCAGTGCTTCATAGCAATAATTTAAATCATCTGTTAAGTGAGATAAATCTTTCAGGCGATGCTCTGAAGGTTTGAATTGCTTAAATTCTTTTTTCATTTGAAAAAGATAAACCAATTCAGATACATGGAAGGAATAGTATGCTACTCTTCGAATCATTAATTTTTTGATTTTATGGTACAAACGTACAGACATTTTATAGATCTGTCCTAATTTTTAACTTTTAAAAACCGGAATAATCCATATATTTGGTTGATTACTAAGCGTATTAATTATTTATAATAAACTTTAGCCAAAATTATGAAATTATTTTGAAATACAGGACTCTCAGATTAAGATCAGTATCAACCTTACTGTTGATTATTTGATTTTATGATTTTGAATTTCAATTATTTATACCCTTTACAGGCCGCTTTGTAAGATGAATAGAATTTGTATTACATAAGAAAAAGAAGAAATAACGTAAACAGAACCTTCCCAACAAAATGAAAACACCAACAATACACGGAATTATTGAAAGACGAATGCTCATAAATTATGTTGCAGAGCCCGAGTTCGTAGAGAAAATTTTACCAAAACCTTTTCGCCCAAAACTTTATAACAACAAAGCAATCGTAGGAATTTGCTTAATAAGACTTAAAAACATTAAACCTAAAGGACTTCCAAACTTTCTTGGAGTAAATTCCGAAAATGGAGCTCACAGAATTGCTGTTGAATGGGACGAAAACGGAGAAACTAAACAAGGAGTTTTTATTCCGAGACGAGATACATCATTAAAACTAAATGCAATTGTTGGAGGAAAAATATTTCCCGGAAAACATCATTTAGCAAAATTCCATGTCTTAGAACAAAACAATCATTTTCATTTAGACTTTACGAGTTCGGACAATACAACCATCGAAATTGATGCAAAACTGACAGACAAACTAAACGAAAATTCTATTTTCAAGACACTCAAGAATGTTTCGGAGTTCTTTGAAAAAGGTTCGATAGGATATTCACCAAATGGAAAAGATTTTGACGGTCTAAAATTGGAAACTTATACATGGGAAGTAAAACCACTTGAAGTCGAAAACGTAAAATCAAGTTTTTTTGAAGACAAAAATATATTTCCAGAAGGAACCATAAAATTTGACAACGCAATTTTAATGGAAAACATAGAACACGAATGGAAGCCTTTGAAAACAATAACTTTCACTTGTTGAAACTGTTCCAAATCCTCCATCAAAAAAATCGAAATTTTTCCTGTTGGGGTCACAGGGTTAAGTCAATCCGGAAAGGGTTAGCTTTTTTCTATACACTAATGTTTTCAACACTCTCGGATGATTAAAAAGAGTTAGAACTTTTTGGTTTTTTAGTTAGAAGTTGTTCGGTTAAGGTCATAAAAAAGACCATGACAGATAGTAGGGTGCTTTTTGATTTCTATATATTTCTGTAAACGTGATGTGATTTGATCCATTCTGACTTCATTTTTCACGCAACAACAGCATTTAAATTCAAATTATTGAAAAACAAGTAATTATATAAATTTAGGATTAATACTAAAAACTTATTATCTTCGTCAATAAACAAGTTATACCAGTGCTAAAATGACACCGTGAACAGACAGAGACAGCAATTGACAGAAAAACACAGTTTCGTAAACGACACAATATTTCGGCTGAAAACTTTTGCGCTGATAGGGAAACGCTTTTTTAACAATTTTTTTTCGCCAACAAGGAAATTCACAGATAACAAACAACTGACAAACGAACCTGTAATTGCTTTTTCAGAAAGTGACCTTTGGAACCCTCTTGACAACAAGGAAAATTGGATTTTGACCGCAGGAAAAGTTGAAAACTTACGAATTGCAGCGAAAAAACTTAACGGACTTGAAATTAAAGCGAACGAAGTTTTTAGTTTTTGGCGACACATCGGAAATCCAAATTTTGGACAAGGCTATGTAACCGGACGAGAAATTAGAGAAGGTTGTATTGTGCCAAAAATTGCAGGTGGGCTCTGCCAACTTTCAAATGCTCTTTATGACGCCGCACTTAACGCTAACTTTGACATTGTTGAGCGACACAAACATACAAAAGTCATTCAAGGTTCTCTTGCAGAGCAAGACCGTGATGCCACAGTAAAGTGGAATTACATTGACCTGCGTTTCAAATCAAATTTTGATTTTAGAATAGAAACTGAATTGAGTTCAGACAAGTTAATCGTAAATTTCAGAAGCAAACAAAAGAACCTAAAATCGGCAGACAACAATTTCAATCAGCAACAATCTGACAAACTTAACGACTGTTATTCTTGCGGGAACTTTTCATGTTTCAAATACCCAGATAGAAATTCTGTAAAACAAGAAATTGCAAAGACAACTTTTATTCTTGACGAAAGATGGAACGAGTTTGATGATTATATAAAATCAATAGTAACCGAAAGCGATAATTTTATTTTGCCCCTTAAAAAAAATGGTTTTATCAAAACAGACCGTTATTCTTGGGAAGCAATAAAATCACAAAACACAAGTGCGACAATACTACAAGGTATTTATCGTGCAATTAAATTGAGATTTGCACCGAAACAGAACAACGTATTTGAATTGAATTTACAGTTAGACAAGAAAATTGCAAAAGCAGCCGCACGACAAATTCCTGTTGAAGCAACTCATTTGGTTATTTCCCAAAACTTGCTTCCATTCATTTATGAAACAGGAGTTTTAGGGGGCAGGACATTTGACGTTCTGATGACAAGACTGCCTATTGAAAAACTTCACGAAAGACTTGATTTTGCTCATTCTCAACACCCAGAAAGTCCAACGTTGAACGATTTCAGAGCATCAAACCAATTGACGAAACTTGAAAACAAAGCACTAACGAAAGCAAGAAAGATCATAACGCCTCATTCCGAAATTGCAGAAATTTTTAAGAACAAGGTTAAAAAGTTAAGTTGGCAAATCCCGACACCAACAAACGGACAGACAAAAGGAAATAAAATACTTTTCCCTGCATCTGCGGTTGGCAGAAAAGGTGCTTACGAAATCAAGCGACTCGCACAAGAATTAAATTTTGACTTGACAGTTACAGGCAAAACAATAGAAAACAATAACTTTTGGGGCAACGTGAAAATTGAAAAATTTAACGGTAACTTTGATGAAGTTGGGCTAGTTGTTTATCCTACTTATGTTGAACATCAGCCAAGACAAATTTTTAAAGCAATTTCAAAAGGTATTCCTGTAATCACGACAATAGCTTGTGGACTTGAAAGTTCAGACAAAGTGAAAGTAGTTGAGTTAGGGAACTTTGAACAATTAAAAAATGAAGTTGAAAAACGGATTAACAAAAAGCACAGGGCATAACCCATCCGAACGCCAAACCCCGAACCGTTGCAGACCATTAAAAAACAAGTAATGAATAAAAAAGTTTTCATATTAGTATTATCAACAGCAATTATCACACTCTTTTCCTCTGGTATCATCAGACACGACATTAATGAAGAAGAATACACAAAACTTGCCTCCGGAAAGCAGTTTGATGCTGTTGGACAAGTGTATATTGACACATCTTCGGTGGGCTCATCAGTTCTGATAAGCGAAAAATTTGTGTTATCTGCCGCACACGTATTTATTGAGAGTGATACTCGCCTGGATACAGTAACTCATGAAGGGCAGACGATTGTAGTTCATCAGCCCATTAACGAACGATTGGTAGATATTTCAAAGGTAAGCATACTAGTTAAGGGGCAAAAGCTCAACATCAAAAAAATAACACTTCACCCGAACTATCTTGACAGTGTTTCCGCAGGTTCTTGTGATTTAGCCATATTAGAATTAGAAATACCATTTAATAAAGTGAAACATGCACATTTAAACTGGGATACGGACGAAAAAAATTCCAGTGTCGTAGGTGTTGGTTTTGGCGTTTCAGGTATAGCAGATAAACCTGAAACTGTTACACCGCTAAATAAAAAGATAGCGGGTCAAAATGTTATTGATAGCATCGGCGGCTTTGAATATTTTGGAAAATCGACATTGTTATTTGCCGATTTTGACCATCCAACCAGGGTTGACTGCAATAAATTGGGGAGTTCAAAACCAGAACCATTAGAGTATATATGCGGTGGTGGAGACAGTGGTGGCGGTCTTTTCAGAAAGAAGAACAACCGTTGGGAGCTTATAGGTATATGCTCGGGTTCTCCAATAGACTTTCAACAATTAATGGCGACTGGTTATTACGGACAAATAATGTCCTGGACAAGGATTTCTGCATTTAAAGAATGGATACTAGACAATACAAAATAAACTGCCTGTAACAAGCGGTTTTGTAACAGATACGATAGAATCATTTTGTAAATCAATAAGAAAACCACAATAATCAGTTACAAGTAGTTATTGGTTGCGTATATTTGAACGTTACAGGACATTTTGACCAACCGCACACAGACAGAGCAACAAATGAAATCAGACCAGACTAAAAAAATAATAATTCTCATTGTTTTAAGTTTTGCGACTCATTATTTTCTCTTTTTGTATTTTAAGCCTATAAAAGTTGGAATCGACACAATAACCCAACAAGGTCTGGTTAGTTATATTCTGACTTACTTTATAGTCGGTATCCCCATTTTCTTAGGAACATTTTTAATCAACAAAAGGGCCAGTGTTATTAAAAGTCTTGGACTTTCGACAAACATTTTGACTGCAATGTGGGCAAGCATTTTATTTACATTGCCAATGTTTATAGGAGGCTTTTCTTTTTTCAAATTCAGCCGACAAATTGATATTGAGAATTTAATTGCCGCAACTCTAATAGCAGGATTTATGGAAGAACTTTTTTTTAGGGGGTTTTTATTTGGGCAACTATTCAGAAAGACAAATTTTGGCTTCATGCCTTCTATCCTTTTTGGTGCGCTAATTTTTGCTTTCGGACATTTATATCAAAGTGAAAACATAAGCGAGTTGGTTGGAATTTTTATGATTACCTTTTTTGGTGCCGTCTTTTTCGCCTGGTTATATGTTGAATGGAATTACAATTTATGGGTTCCCATTCTGACACATACTTTAATGAATCTTTCGTGGAATTTGTTTGAAGTTGATAGTTCCGCATTAGGCGATGTAAAAGCAAATCTTTTTAGAGGTTTGACAATTTTAACTGCCATACTATTTACAATTGTGTATAAGAAAAACAGAAACGAAAAACTAACCGTGAACAGGCAAACATTAATACTGAAAAAGAAAAACGGCATATAACAAGGCGTTGCGTGCAATCTTACCGAAAAAGTATATAAAATTGAATACTAACATCTTACGTTTAATTGTCATAATCCTTTTTTCTTTAAATTTTACTGGTTGTCAAGAGATTCCAAACGGAAATTATTTTGAAGAAATCGGAAATTTAAAACTGAATTACACAGTTCGTGGTAAAGGTCCAGTAATGATTGCCGGACATTTAAGCTCCGGAAAAATCGGTTATGAATTGACTTTAAAACCATTGGAAAAATATTTCACTATGGTTTATTACGAACCAAGAGGAACGGGAAAGTCTGAAGTTCCAAATACAATCGAAGAATATAATCAGGAATTTATTGTTGAAGAAATCGAGCATTTAAGAAAGAAACTAAACGCTGAAAAAATCTGGATTTTTGGGCATTCTGATCAAAGTGCAGTTGCGTTGGAATATGCTTTGAAATTTCCCGGACAAACTTCCGGACTGATCTTAACAGGAACAAGTTTTGTCGGAACTCAGCAAGAATCTCATGAAAGACGAGAGGAATCCGAAAACAAACGTGAAAAAGAATCACCTTGGTTTGCTCAGGTCATTAAAGACTGGGATTATATGATTGAGCATAAAACCCCAACAGACAAGAACGGAAAAGACCTTTCAGATGCACCAATAAAATGGTGGTGTTACAATGAAGAAAGTTCACAAAAAGTAATTCCCGTCGTAAAGGAAATCACAAATACAGGGAGAAGAAAACCAATTAACGGAAAATTTCCCATCGAAACTGAAGCTGAAAGACAAAAATACCTGGATTATCAAAAACAATTTCCAACAATAACAACAAACATTCTAATTATCAATGGAAAATACGATACAAACAATCCGCCTGATTACGTGGAAGAATTACACAACGTTTTACCAGACTCAAAACTTGTATTAATTGATAAAGCGGGACATTTTCCGTGGATTGAAAACTCAGACCAAACTTTTCAAGAAATAGAAACGTGGATACAAACAGTAAGAAAATAAAGACTGTAAAGAAAAACGTTTGCATATAATTTCATAAGTTAACAGGCATAAAACAAAGAGAAAAATCAAATGAAAAAATGAAAGCATTCTTATCCTTTTTATTAGTCATTCAGCTGAATTGCGTTTTCTCTCAAAATGGAAAGCTCTTATTTAAGAAAAACATTGATCTGAAACAGGAATTTTTCTGGGAAGGAATCTCGGAAAATGATACACTCAAAACAAGCTACAAATACTTATATGACCTGGATTTCTTTGAAATAGCATATCAAAGCGATTCTGTTGAAGTAAATGGATTTATGATTGAACCGAAAGCAGATGGCAACTATCCCGTTATCATCTTCAATCGTGGTGGAAACAGAGATTTTTCAGGCTTATCAATCGGCACTTTGATCAATTACACTTCAAAACTTGCTTCCCAGGGGTACATCATCATTGGCAGTAATTACAGGAAGCAGGACGAATTTGGAGGAAAGGACATTGATGATGTGCTAAACCTCATTGAAACGGTCAAAGGAATCAGTAAAGCCGATGGAAGTAAATTGGGAATGCTGGGCTGGTCGAGAGGCGGAATGATGACCTACATAGCGTTGAAAAAAACGGATAAGATCAAAACAGCGGTCGTTGGAAACGGGCCAACCAATCTATTTGAGGTTATTGAAGAACGGCCTGAAATGGAATCGAAGGTTTTTGCCGAATGCATTCCAAACTACTGGCAGGATAAAGAAACTGAGCTCAGAAACCGGTCCGTTGTATTTTGGCCTGACGAATTGAATAAAAACAGCAGCCTGCTGATACTCTCAGGAACGAATGATAAAGCTGTCAACCCGGACCAGGCAGATGAGATCGCGGAAAAATTGAGGAAAATTGACTATGATTTTGAATTGAAAAAGGTTGAAACCGATCATTTCTTTTCTGACAAAAAATCAGAATTGGATGCGATTCTGATCGATTGGTTCAACAGGAAATTAAAAAACTGCCACTAACACACTTGCGGAAAATTGCAGGCGGTTACGCTGAATAAGATCACACAACTATGTATTTTCAATGCACAAGGTTGTGATAAAAAACCTTCAGATCGCTCACAGATCACAAGCAGTTCTCCGGTTTATTCAGGAAATTAAGCTAACTTAGCCAGACACTTAAACACCATCCAATGAACGCATTTCTGGTTTCCGCTTTATTCTTCTTTTCATACAATGCAGCACACGCGCAGCTTTATGTTGAGAACAGGTACGATGTTGATTTTTATGTGGCCGTAGCCTATTACCAGAGCGGCACGACATTTACCGGGTGGATCTCCAAAGGATGGGTAAAGCTCAGTCCGGGAGAAACGCAGGAAGTGCTGCATTTCAATCCCACCGGGAAAAAAATCTACCTGCATGCTCACTCAGCGGTCAGGACCATTGAAGGAAGCCAGCAGTTTCTTACGGACACAGCCGATGAATTCCGGATCAAAGGAGCGGATAAAGAAGAAACATTCACTGAAAACCCTACTTACCAGTGGCGTTCTTTCTATGAAATAAAGAGAGGTATGTCGCGCAATCTCAAGAGCAAAGAAACAATACAACTGATACCCTGACCGGATTGTAATCCCATGCCTCAATCATAAAAATAATTTCGGATAGTTTTGTCTTAAATAAAATATTTACTTACATTTGTACTGTAAAACACAATGAGTATGTTCTCCAAAGCATGTGAATATGGTATCAAGGCAATTATCTACATTGCATCCCGGTCACTCCAGGACGAGCGTGTAAAGATCGGAGATATCGCAAAGAATACCGATTCACCCGAAGCGTTTACAGCAAAAGTGCTGGGTTCCCTGGTCAAGCAAAACATTGTTCAATCCCAGACGGGGCCAAACGGAGGATTTTACATCGACAAAGAACGAATGAGGAAGATCCCGGTCAGCGATATTGTTGTCGCCATTGACGGCAACAGCCTGTTCAACGGATGCGCGCTCGGGCTCAAAGAATGCAATAACCTCAAGCCATGCCCGCTCCATCATAAATTCCTCCGGATACGGTCCAATCTGAAGAAGGTGCTGGAAGAGACCAGTATCTACGAGCTGACCATCGGGATTCAGAAAGGCGAAACGATCCTGGCAAATTAACTATCAGCAGAACAGGGAAATAGCAGAGGTTTAATTTTATTTACGATTTTTTTATCTTAAATTCAATAAATATGGAAAATGTAAGTTGGTTTAAAAAGCAGGCAGACTGGTTCGAAGTTTCACGTTTCGGAGCGATGACATTAATGATGACCTTTCTGAGCTGCTACGGTTCTATTGGTGCGATGTATTCCATCAAAAACCAGTTCTACCTCGGACTGATCCTTTCCGCGGTGGTGACAATGGCATCCAATGCGGCATTCATTGCCCAGATATCGCCGAAATTATGCCTGGTATTCTTTTACGCGGGTCTGGTGGTAAATACACTGATCATTGTCGCAAATATGTTCATCTAGTGTGAAAAACGAAATAAAAAAAATAGAAGACATCCGGCTGTTGGTGGATACGTTTTATGCAACTGTGCGGAAGGATGACCTGATAGGCCCTTTATTCGAGGAAATTATACAGGATCGGTGGGAAGAACACCTGGAAAAAATGTACCGTTTCTGGCAGACAGTGCTGCTGGATGAGCACACCTACTATGGTGCTCCGTTTCCTCCGCATGCGCAGATGCCGTTAGAGCAGGCACATTTTGACAGGTGGATCAGCATATTTCATTCCACAATAGACTCGTTGTTCGAGGGAGAGAATGCAGAGAAGGCGAAGGGGCAGGGAGAACGGATGGCTTCTATTTTTCAATCTAAAATTGCGTACATGCGTAACAATCAGGTACTATAATCATGTTACTTCATAAATTTCCTTACGTATTCGCGCTGACCGGGATCTGGCTGGGTTTTGTCTGTGCGATCAGCTTTATGGAAGCCTGGCTGAAATTCAGGGCTCCGGGGATTGATGTACCGTTAGGGCTGGGCATCGGCAGGCTTGTTTTCAACGCGCTGAACAAAGTAGAGTGGGTTTGCTTTGCATTGATAGTGTTGCAGCTTTTTATCGGCCGGAAATCTACGGTCAACATTCAATGGGTCACAATGGGAGCGTTGCTTCTTGTACTGCTGATACAAACATTCTGGTTCCTGCCCGTCCTGGACGCCCGCGCCGAACTGCTCATCAGCGGACAGTCATTGCCTTCGTCCGGTTTCCATTTTTATTATGTTCTCCTGGAGATTATAAAAGTAGCCGTACTGGTTTTTACAATGATCAAAATGGCAGCACCTTCCAGAACAGGAATCTTCTGATTTTTTAGGTTAAACAATTCAATTTTTAGGTAGTCAGGTAAAAATTGTTGCATTGAAAAACAACAATTTACAAACAGGTTCGTATTGTTCACTTTCAATACGAACCTGTTTTTTATGTTAATTTTGTCCATCGGTTCGGGAAAAATCCATACTTTTGTAAATGGGTAAAAAAATCTTCATCAACGGGCAATAAAGTATAATTTACAGCGTTAAATTTAGTAAGAAACCAAAATATTATACGCCTATGTTAAACAGTTTACCCTTAAAGACTCCTGTAAAAAAGGAAGAAAAAAACGGACCGAGCCAGACAGTTTTAAACACGATTTTGAACTATAGCAAGTCTTTGGACGTAAAAGCAATAAAAAAACAAAAAATATTAATTCACCTGAATTAATTTCTTACCAAAGAAAAAATGAAAAGCCACCCGTAGTCAGCAGGTGGCTTTTTCATTTTCGTACAATTCTGTCTTTTTCCCGGAATAAAAGATTTGGTGTATCTTTGCCGGAAATTTACCCCTGTTCCAAAAGAAAATTTACGAATTGGTAAATCTTTCATTAGTTGAAAAAAATATTAATTATATTTACTAAGAACATCCTGTCTTAAAAAGCGGGATCGGGATTGAAGTTGTAAAAAAAATTTATGGCATTAAAACAACATCTGGCACAAAAGTTAGAGCAGCGTCTGTCTCCTCAGCAGATTCAATTGATGAAATTGCTGCAGGTTCCGACCATGGAACTGGACCAGCGGATCAAACAGGAAATCGAAGAGAATCCTGCACTGGAAGAAGGCAACGAAGAGACCAATGATGATTTTGACAACCAGGACGACTACGATGACAGCGATGAATTCGATAACGACGATGTTGATTTCGATATTTCCGACTATTTCGACGAAGATACACCTGACTACAAGACACAGGTCAACAATCATTCCCGTGATGATGAAGAGCGTGTGATCCCGCTGTCAGGAGAGCAGTCTTTCCATGAACGGATGATGAACCAGCTCACACTCGTCGACCTGGACGACACACAGTACCTGATCGCCGATGTGCTGATCGGTAACCTGGATGACGCCGGGTATCTGAACAGGGAAATTGAAGCCATTGTAGACGACCTCGCCTTCTCCATGAATGTAATGGTGACAAAGGAAGAGGTGGAGCATGTCCTTGAGATCATCCAGGACCTGGATCCTGCGGGTGTGGGTGCCCGGGATCTGCAGGAATGCCTGCTGCTACAGATCAAGCGCAAACAGGATGGAGACATTACCAAATTTACCGCTCGGAAGATCCTGGAAGACCATTTTGAAGAATTTACAAAGAAACACTACGCCCAGATCCAGAAGAAGCTGGAGATCGAAGAAGAGGACCTGAAAGAAGCCATCGAAGAAATCATAAAATTGAACCCGAAGCCCGGAGGATCCTCGAAAGAAGCTGCCAAAAATGTTCAGCAGATCACTCCCGACTTCATGATCACCGAATTTGAAGGAAAGCTGGAACTCTCCATCAACGGCAGGAACGCCCCTGAGCTACGCATAAGCAAGGGATATGAAAACATGCTGCGCACTTATTCGGAAGGAGCGAAAACAAGCAAATCGGATAAGGAAGCGATGCAGTTCGTAAAACAGAAGCTGGAAGGAGCAAAATGGTTCATCGATGCCATCAAGCAGCGCCAGAATACCCTGCTGCTGACCATGACCTCCATTATGGAATACCAGCGTGATTTCTTCCTGACGGGAGATGAAACGCAGCTTCGCCCGATGATCCTGAAAGACATCGCTGATGCGGTAGGGCTGGATATATCTACCATTTCCCGCGTTGCGAACAGTAAATACGTTCAGACAAATTACGGCATCTACCCGTTGAAATACTTTTTCTCGGAATCGCTTTCCACTGACTCGGGAGAGGAAGTATCAACCAGGGAAGTGAAAAAGATCCTTTCCGACGCAATCGAAGGGGAAGACAAAAGAAGACCGCTCACAGATGAGAAATTAGCGGAATTGTTGAATGAAAAAGGATATAACATCGCCAGAAGGACGATTGCAAAATACAGAGAGCAATTGAACATACCGGTGGCGAGGTTAAGAAAAGAGCTGTAAATCAATGAGAACATTCGCCAACCTTATTTCCTGGGTGTTCATGCCGCTCACCATGCCTTTAATTGCGCTGATCATAGTGATGTACACTCCTACGCACCTTGATTTCAATACGTTTTCAAACTCATTGTATTATCTGGATCATTCCGTTAAAAAATTCTTTTTCAATTCATTCGCCCTCTTCGGCTGGATCTTCCCGACAACGTCTGTTTTAATTTTAAAAATGACCCGGCAAATAGATTCCATCGAGCTGGATAACCAGAAACAACGCTTTATCCCGCTCCTGCTGTCCGGAATTTATGCGCTGATGCTGATCACACTTTTATACAAGTTCAATGCCCAGGTAACCTTATCACGCCATTTATTCGCGCTGGCTTTCTCGGGCATGATCGTAGCGGTTATCTACCTGGCCATCAACACACAATTTAAAATCAGCCTGCACGCGGGAGGGGCCGGAATTTTGCTTGGATTTTTATTTTCCTATTATTTGGAACAATCTTTGATAATCGTTTGGCCGTTGTATGTAGCATGCATCATCGGAGGGGTTGTAATCGCTTCCAGGATCCAGTTGAAAAAGCATACAAATTTTGAATTATTTATAGGGTTTATATTGGGATTTTTTATTACATTCATAGTTGACATTATCTGGGTCAGGTATTTTTAAAAATTAAACACCGTATGAAAAAAGGGATATTATTTGCAGGCGTTGTCATTTCGCTGGTTGCTGCCGGTTGTGGCGGAGGAAAAAACGGAGGAGGAAAAGGCATCAATTTATTTACCGTAAGCCAGGATAAAGAACTGGGGCAGCAGGTTGCAGCAGAGATCGCTGCCGACCCGGCTACATACCCTGTCCTGGATTCGGCAAAATACCCGGGTGTCTACAAATACATCTATAAGGTACGCGACAAAATACTGAACTCCGGAAACGTAGCGCACAGGAATGATTTCACATGGAAAATCCAGGTCATCAACGATGACAATACCATCAATGCGTTCTGTACACCGGGCGGATACATATACGTTTACACGGGAATCCTGAGGTTCCTCGAATCCGAAGACCAGCTGGCGGGAGTACTGGGCCATGAGATCGCCCATGCCGACATGCGCCATTCTACCCGGCAGATGACCACCATGTACGGAGTTCAGACATTGCTGGACGTACTTGCAGGCGACAGGCAATCGATCAAGACGATCACCTCCGGGCTGATCGGGTTAAAGTTTTCCAGGAACCACGAAACAGAGGCTGACGAACGCTCCGTGCATTACCTGTGCGGAACGGATTACAATGCCGCGGGAGGCGCAGGTTTTTTTGAAAAGATCCAGGCAGCAGGAGGTGCCAGCACACCGGAATTCCTCAGCACCCATCCGAATCCCGATAACCGCATCGAAAATTATCACAACCAGAAAACAACAAAGGGTTGCACAGGTAGCAGTACCTATTCTGCAGAATACCAGCAAATGCTAAGGCTGTTGCCAAATAAGCAGTAATTGTTTCGGGTTTTGTTAAACATAGATTTATACTCTATTCATGAAAAAAAAACGGACTTCCCTGGAAGATATAGCAAAAGCAGTCGGCGTTTCAAAAGCTACGGTGTCTTTTGTTCTCAACGGAAAAGGGGATGAATTCAATATCAGCAAGGAAAAGCAGAAGCTGATCCAGGAGAAAGCCAAGGAATTGCTTTACGTACCGAATTTCTTTGCCAAGAGCCTGCGTCAAGGGGAAACCAAGACCATCGGGCTGGTGGTATCGGACATTTCAAATACGTTCTATGCAGAGCTGTGTAAAACGATTCAGGAAGAGCTGCATAAAAGAGGATACAATGTATTCATCGTAAATACGGATGAAGACAAGGACCTGGAAAAAATACTGATGCGGGAGCTGATCCAGCGTTCAGTTGACGGAATGATCATCTCTCCCAGCAATAAGATCGACTCTCTTATCCCCATCTTACATGAAACGCACATCCCGGTCGTCTTTGCCGACAGACAAGGAGATGAAAATGCCGATTTTGTAGGAGTAAACAACTTTGAAGAAGCGAAACAGCTGGTATACAAGTTTTCCAAAAAGCCCAACAAGCTGGCTGTAGTGCTCAAACATGACAGCATGGTGATCACGCTGGAAGACCGCATAAGAGGCGCGCAGGCGGCCTGTGACGAGCTGGAGATTCCGATGGAGCTGGTGCAATTGCCGACAGAAGAGAAAAAAATCAATGAAACGATCCGTTCGCTTGCAAAACGGGGGTTTGATTCCTACCTGGTGCTCAACAATGTAGTTGTGCTGAAAATACTGGCAGGATTAAAGAACAATGGCATCGAGCTGGGAAAACAAGCCAGGCTGATCTGCTTTGACGACGATGAATCCTTTGCGTTCGTAGATCCACCGATCACAGCGCTCAGGCAGCCGATTATCGAGATAGGCATGCATGCCGTTGACCGGCTTTTTGCCCGGCTGAAAGAAGGCCAGGATCCGGGCAAGCACAACCTGAGGAAATGCGAACTGATCCTCCGGAAATCACATTAAGCTCTATAGAAACGGATGATTCCGGGGAAACAAGACGGCATTCAACCCTGCTTTCTTCGCGCCTTCTACATGCTGAGGACTGTCATCAATAAATAAAACCCGCTCAGGCGCTACAGCCATTCTTTCGCACACCGACAGAAATGTCTCTTCATGGGGTTTCCGCATGTTCAGCTCCTGGGAAAGAAATGTATGATGAAAATATGCTTCAAGCGGTTTTCCGGTCACTTTCTTCAGCTTTCTCCTCACACAATCCATGTGCAGATCATTGGTATTGCTCAAAAGCGCAGTTGTATGCGTTTGCATGAGCTGTTCCAGAAATGCCAGCTTGCCAGGCTGAAACTCTTTTATCATTGCATTCCAGGCTGAAACGACTTCATTCGGTGAGATCGCAGCCGGCAGCAGCTCTTTTATCTTATTGACAAAATGCATGCTGGAAACCTCGCCGGTCTCATACCGGTCAAACAAGTCTGTCTGCACGACCTGGGAATACAGTTCTGCGAAATTTTCAGCGCCCATCGCCTGAAACGCCTCGGTTGTGGCCTCGTAATGCAGGTCAAGGACAACACCTCCCAGATCAAAGATAACCGTATCGTATCCGTCCAGTAATTCTTTCAACTTCATTTTACAAAAATAAAAAAGGCCGGCATAACCGACCTTTTCCATGTTGTTTATATCAACATTATTTTTTCAACTCCAGGTGCAGTTTGTAGTCAACCTGAGGGATGATTCTTGTCCCTTCTTTTTCAACAAATCCCGGAGATTTAAGTCCTTCGAAATCATAGGTAAACTCACCGTGTACGATCAGCTTGTCACCCTCTGTTTTTACAGAAACAGGAACGTCTTGTGTGAAGTCAACACCTGTTACTTTTACAGTTGTAGGCAGTTTACCATCTTTCAGCTCCCCGACTGTCACTTCGATTGTAGGATATTGCTCAACATCGAAAAAATCAGGGTTTTTCAGGTGACCATTCAGCATTCCGGCATATTCACCCTGCAGATCAGTTGCGTTGATTGACGCAGCATCAAGCGTGAAAGAACCGGAAGTGATCACGTCATCAGTCGTTTCAACGCTTCCTTTTGTAAAATTGATTGTTCCTTCGTGCTTCCCTTCTTCCGCACCTTTTTTGTAACCAGTCCATGACAATGTAGAAGCAGACGCATCCAACGTATAAGTAGCTACTACCGGTTCAGTTGCAGCTTCTTCTTTATTACCTCCACAAGCGGTCAATACAGCCGCTCCTGCAGCGAATAAAAATAAATTTAGATTTTTCATAATATTTTTTTTAGTTCGACAAATATACAATGAAAAAATATACCACGGTAAATACTGGGAGAGAAAGTAATTTCCGACCTTGATTTTTAACAAATTTTACATTTTATCCGTTCAAGAAATAGAAGCTGCAATTGAGTGGTAATACGTTATTTTTAATTAGCTTTGTCCTAAAAATAATCATTTCTATGAAGCACTGGGTTTTACTATTCCCTGCATTGATCTGTAACCTCACTTTTGGACAACAATCACACGAACTTATTCCGAAAGATGCCGTTACCGTTCTGAGCATTAACAACATGACTGTTTTTCAGAAGGTATCTTTGGATGAGCTGATCCAATATGATTTCATGATCGACATTCAGCAGGAACTTTTTGATGGTTCCACCGCTGGTAAGTCCATTAAAGATGCGGGTATTGATTTCAACCAGAAACTGAATGTCTTCTATGGAAAAACATACGATTACGAGATCTCGGGATTTACATTCGGAATAACGGATAAGGATAAATTGTTTACGGTGTTCGATGATTTCGAACAAGAAACAGCGGGATATCCATCGGTAGAACGGTACAGCTCTTACTTCAATCAACTGATCATCAAAGGGAACAGCGGCCTGCTGATCCGGGTAGAACCGATCCACCACCGGATCTCCGACATAGCGGATTCGATCTGGTACGGAAGAGGCAACGATTATCACTGGGGCAGCTACGAAGATGATTACATGATCGACAATATCGAAGAAGGAATCCTGGAAATCGAAACCGAAGAGATCATCAACGAAGAGCAGGTATACGATGATTCCATCTCCATCACGGATGAAGCCGTATTTGAAGAAGCACGGGATATCATCTCCGGGAAAACCTACTGGGAACTGAGAGACAGCGTATCCTTTTCCCTTCAGACGACTTACCTGACAGAGGTAATGAACGGCCTGTTCCTGAGAAATGAATCCCTCCCGAACAACGATCCCCGCTTCGCGGAACAGTTAAACAGCAAATCGGACGGGATCTTTTACCTGGACAATTCCCGTAACCTGGAAAAGAACCAGGGATTCTGGTACATAAGAACCATGTTTCCCAACCTCTACAAAGAACTGAGCGACCTGTACACGGGAAATGTGATCCTGGGAGACATCTACCTCAATGAAAAGAACATTGAATTCAAATTCACTTCCAATTACGGAGAAAAGCTCGGGTCTGTTTACCAGCAGCTGAACGATTCAAAATTTGACAAGAACATCCTGAAATACATCCACAAGGACAATGCCGCGTTCTTCTCTTACAACATTAACCTGCGCAAGGCATACGAGCAGGCATACGACGTAATCGTGCCGATTCTTGAAAAAGAAAAGAGCATGGACATAGCCCTGAACCTGCTGGTACTCGAACTCCTGGATGAATACATCAACAAAGACGCGTTGTTCGGGAGCTATAAAGGAAGTATGTTCGGGAGCTTCAACGGGATCAAAAAGGTGAAAACCAAAAAGATCATCTTCGATTACGATGAAGAGACATGGGAATACACCGAAGAAGAAGTGGAAGCGGAAGAAGACATGCCCATCTTCACACTTGGCTTTACGACCGACAGGGCCGATATCGCAGAGAAGATACTGAAACGCCTGAGCCGCGTTACGACCCAGATAGAATCCCGGGGTAATTACTGGGTTTTCTACGATGCCATCCTGGAAACAGCACCGCTTTATTTCATCAATAAGAACGGCCTGTTCATCATTTCAAACGACGAAGACCTGGCGGTAAACCATTCCAACGGGTACGGCTCGAATGGCATTACAGGGAAAAAAGCAAAGGAAATAAGATCCAATGGATTCATGTATGCCGAAGTTGACTGGCAAAAGACCATTGATAAGCTGCCTCGTGACCTGTTCAGCGCCGAACAAAACGAGATCGTGGATGCCATGAGAGGAAGAGGAGGAAACCTGAAGCTGACTTCAAGTAAAACAACAAAACAGAATACTAAATTCCATGCGGTCTATTCATTTGAAGGAAGCTATGCCAATTCAAGCAAATACATCCTGGATTTTGTCAACAGCATTTACCTGATCTCAAAATAATTTGTTCGATGCTGCGCAAGCTCACATTTATTTTTGTACTGGCAATACTCTTCGGAGCATTCCTGATCGTCAACCCCTATCTGAAAAAAGGAAAAGAACCGCCTGCGATCGAAGACCGGCTTCCGGATGCCGATTTCATGGCAACGGTGGACTGCATCAGGCTGGCCAGGGAAGTAAATGGAATGCTGTATTACTATAAGGTTCCCTACCGTGATTTCCTGTCTCCCGAATTCATCCTTTCCCAGGCAAAAGCCTACGGGCTGCACCTGCAGAACCCCACTTACTTTTTTGCCAACAAGGACGGAGAATACGGTATTCTCGCAGAGCTGACCGACAGCACCAAGCTGGGCCAGGGAATTGAGAAGCTGAAGCATTTTTTTGATGTAAAAGAGCTTACCATCGCCAAACAAAAGGTCTATAAGATCCAGGAATACAAGTCATACATCTTTTACGGAAGTGATTACATCTGTTTTTACAAAGGTGACTCCCTGAAAAGCCAGATAAAACGGATCACCGAAGCAAAGACCAACCAGATCTCCCCTACCTGGCTCGACCTGATCAACCAGAAAAAATACCTGAACAAGAGCGTTGTTCTGTATTCACGGTTAAGTGATTTCAAAGAAGTACAGATTGACCAGGCCCTCGCCTATCCTGTGGTAGACTCCACGCATGTTTATTTTTACACCTACCTGTCGAGCAAGGACACCCTGCCGTTTAAGCTGAAACAGGGTGGAATGGATTTCAAAACGGGAGATTTTACAAAAAAAGCGGTCAACCTGCACATTGACCCCTCCTACCTGCAAAGCCACCCGGAACATCCTCTGTATGCCTACCTGGTGAAGCAAAGTTCGAGAATCCGCCTTCCGATGAAGGAATTCCTGGACCAATGGAACGGAGATCTTACTTTTCAGCAGGGCGGATGGATCAGCATTGATGAGAAATACATTGAATCAGAAATAGACGATGATTTCAATATTACCGAAGTCATAAAGACACGGCAGGTGAAAGTCCCGGGGTTTGCACTCAATTACTCCCTGAAAACCTCTTCTGTTGAATTACTGGAGATCATGAAAAAAAGAGGGTTCATGACCGAGCAGGAGAATAAATACCACCTGTTGCTGTCCCCTCCTCTGAATTTTAAGAAAAATAAAGACTTCTCACATACATTTTATGCCTCCCAAACTCCCCCCAAACTGGAAGAATCGAAAAAATCGTATGTGATGTGGATGCATAAAGGAACACAATACACCGTAAAAATTGACAGCGTCAAAACATTTGAATTTTACGGGAACCTCAGCTTCAGCATGGAGAACATACTGTCCGCAAAAAATCTCAAGGAAACATTTTAAGTGTTCAATTGACAATTCAGCTGGATGTACATTGATTTCATTGTCAATTATCCATTATTTTGTCTTCGGTTTAAACCATTTCAAATCATCAGGATCTACAGTTGCTACGATTCTGAATCCGACAGTCGGGTTGGAACCTGTATATTTTTTCACGCTTCTGTTGCGAATATCATATCCGGCATCATACCATGAACCGCCGATTACTTCATCTGAGTCAGCTAATAATTCAGCTACATTTCCATTCATATTATATATTCCAAACTCATTGGGGAAATAAGATTTGGAAGCAGCAATGATATCTGATTCATATTCGTCATACCGCGCATAACCGTATGGCACAATAACAAACTCTCCCTTATCATCCCTCGCAACGGAGCTTTCTCCTACCCGTACAAAATTAGCAAGAAACAATCCTTTGGAATTTCTCAGATATGCTCCTTTCCACGTGTAAACCGCATCAAAATCATCACCACAGGCAGCTCTCAGCCACTCAGCTTTTAACGGCAGCCGGAATTTGAGTTGCTGTTTCTCAGGAAGCAACTGATTGAATTTCTCCGTCGCCCATTCACAATATAATTCAGCTCCTTCCTTGGAGATATTCACAACGGGATAATTTCTGTATGCAGGGTGTTTATGGTAATATTCCACATATTGCTGATTAAAGCAATTTTCTCCTCTCCAGTTCATTGAATCAATGTTCGCAATTGCATATTTTTCCAGCTCTCCTCTCTCCAATAAATCTTTCAGAAAGATTTGATATTCAAAATTGGTTACTTCTCCCTTTGACATCAAAAATGACTGTACGGCAACTGTATCATTTTCCAATAAGACCTGCCCTGATTTTACAAAGCCGTAATATTCGCTTACCCTCTTATTCACTACCGCAAAAGAAGGTAATTTTTCTTTTTGAGTCGATGATTGTATGAGTAATCCTGCAAAAAGAACCGTTACACAAAAAATAATTGTTTTCATAAGAGCATCATTTAAAAGCAATAACGGGTAATCCGGAATTTCGTTACATTAATTAATCATATACTTTGACTTAACAATAAAACTAATTGGTACATGGTTCATCTTTCCATTGTCACCCCCCAATAAAAACAACATTTATGCGTTAATAACTTAAAATCGTTCTCCAGAAATCCCTTATTTGAATCATATACCTTTGCTAGCAATGACAAAAAAACGAGTATTCCGGTTTTTGAAGTGGTTTATTGGGATCACTGCCGGGATCATGTTGCTCATTACCGGGGGGATTTATTACTTCAAAGACGAAATTATTGCAATGGTTCTGGAAGAAGTCAATACCCACCTCAAAGCAAAAGTACAGGTAGAGAACGTGGACATCGCCCTGTGGAGCAGCTTCCCGAACCTGTCTGTCGATTTCAACCATGTGTTTATCCAGGACACCTATGATTACGCTACCGAAAAGGATACGTTGTTCTACTCGGATAAGATCAGGCTCCGCTTCAATCCCATGGATATATGGCGGGAAGAATACCGGTTGAAACGGATTGATATCCACCCGGGGACCCTGAAATTAAAGGTGAACGAGCACGGAGCGGTCAATTACGACATCCTCAAGGAATCTGCCGACACAACAGCGACCAATTTTGAATTCGATTTGCAAAAAGTCAGCATCAGCAACCTGCGTTTTTCCTATTCCAACAGGCAGATCAACCACCGGTACGCGACCGATCTGATTGATACGGAGCTGGAAGGAAAATTTTCGGAAAAGGTATTCACGCTCCATGCAAAAAGCAGCCAGATTGTAAGGGAAACCAGGAGCGGACAGGTCAATTTCGTTTCCAATAAGCCGGTAGACCTCGACATCAACCTGGAAGTCGACCAGAATAAAGGGACACTCAGCATTCCGCTGACAACGATCAACATTGCGAAGCTTCCTTTTCAATTTTCAGGTTTCCTGAGTCCCGAACACATGAAATTTACCATTGAGGCGAAGAAGCTGGCACTGACAGACGTTGTAAAAAACTTCACGGTGCAGGGGGTTGAACAGGTTGCCAATTATTCGGGTTCCGGGAATGTAAATTTCCTGCTGGTCATCGAGGACGACCGCACCGACAAGGAAAAAGTGGCCGTTGACTGCACATTTGGGGTAGTGAACGGAAGGCTTACTGAACCGACACAAAACATCCAATTATCCGCCCTGAGCCTGAACGGGTATTATTCCAGCAATGGCGGACAGGATTTCCTGACGCTGGATAACATCCGTTTCCGGACAAAAACAGGTCCTTTCGAAGGAAACCTGAAAATTTCCGAATTCAATGCGCCGAAATTCGCCGGAAAAGCAAACGGAAACCTGGATCTGACGGTTGTACATCAGTTAATGAACATTCCCGGGATCGATAAACTGGGAGGAAACCTGGTCGTAAATACCGATTTTAATGTAAAATCATACCCGGACGGAAAGCTGGATATCATTAAATGCGAAGGAGGAGTCGAATTTGTCAACAATTACGTTCAGCTCATTGATGACAAGCGCTATTTTCATTCGGTTAACGGAACGGTATACCTGAAAAACAACGATGTAGGTGTAAATAACCTATCTGTAAAGCTCGGAAGCTCAGACCTGGAACTGAACGGAATGTTCACCAACCTGATCGGGTACTTCAAAGCCGAAAGCAAATTACAGGCACGGATGAGTGTTCAAAGCAACAACATCCGCATTGAAGACCTGGGAACGACCAGCAAAGAGGTCCAGAAACAGACCGCAGCTCCCCGTGCTTACGTATTGCCGCACCTGATCGACGGGAACCTGAGTCTGGTTGTCAGAAAGATCAGTTACGCGGGGCATACATTCGAGCAATTACAGGGGAACCTGGCATTGAATGACCGCTTGCTGAGCTTCAATGACATCAAATTCAAAACGTCCGGGGCCAATGTAAGCGGCTCTGTAAAGATCAGGGAACAATCGGAAGAATATTTCCATACCGTGAGCACCTTGAGCTCGTCCAACATCCAGCTGAAACAATTGATGAAAGACTGGAATAACTTTTCCCAGAGTGTCATCCGTGATGAAAATGTATCGGGACAGGCTGCTGCCAGCCTATTCCTGGAAGCACCTTTTGACCTGAGAAACGGCATCAGCATCAAACAGGTAAAATCAGATCTCCAGCTGAAGATACAAAATGGCCGGCTGAAAAATGTAGAAGCGTTCAACAGCATCATAGAAAGTATGAAAACACCTGCAGCCAAACTGGTGCTGGGCGCAGGAAACATCAAGAGCTTCGGTGAAAAGTTGTCGGACCTGAAATTTGAAACACTGGAAAACACGCTGCTTATCCGCGACGGGGTGATTACCATTCCACAGATGAAGATCAATTCATCAGCCCTGAACATCGAAACAAGCGGAACGCATTCCTTCGACAACCAGATCGACTACCGCTTCTCTTTCCGTTTGCGCGATCTGAAAGAAAAGAAAACATCCGAGTTCGGAGATATCATCGATGACAATACCGGGATGATAGTTTATCTCCGCATGTACGGAATGCTCGAAAATCCTCAGTTCTCGTGGGACAAAGAAACCAAAGCGGCAGACAGGAAAGAATACATTGAACAGGAAAAGCAAACCCTTAAAAGCATGCTGAAATCGGATTTCGGGCTGTTCAAAAACGATTCGACCATTCAAAAATACGAAGAAGTAAAAAAGCCGAAAGAAGTGCTGGAAGTTCAATACGGAGAGGACAAGAAGCAATCCGAAGAATTTGAGCGGGAAAAGAAGAAAAAGGACGGAAAGCTGAATAACTTCATCAAAAAGATGGAGCAGGAAGAGAAAAGCCGCAAAAAAGTAGAGGTAGAATTTGAATAATGCCATCTCTTATCTGAGCGGTCGAAAATGCAGGTATTTGCAGCGAAAAACCATCATTCCACGTTAAAAACTCATCCGGCTCTGAACGCTTGTTACCGGAACAAAGTGCTTCGGAATTCTCAATTAAAACGTATCTTTGCTCAAATTTTGACAACGGCATGGACTACAATTTTAAAGCGATCGAAGAAAAGTGGAGAGCATTCTGGGCTAGCAACCAAACCTACAGGGTAACAGAAGAGCAGGGAAAAAAGAAATTCTATATGCTCGACATGTTTCCTTATCCCTCAGGAGCGGGATTACACGTAGGCCACCCGCTCGGGTACATTGCTTCCGATGTGTATGCACGCTACAAACGCCTGCAAGGCTATAACGTACTGCACCCGATGGGGTATGATTCTTTCGGTCTGCCGGCTGAACAATATGCCATCCAGACAGGACAACATCCCGAAAAAACAACAAAAGAGAACATTGCCCGCTACCGGGAACAATTGGATAAAATCGGCTTTTCATTTGACTGGGAAAGAGAAGTGCGTACTTCTTCACCCGAATACTACAAATGGACACAATGGATCTTCAACGAATTGTTTGACAGCTGGTACAACAATACAACAGATAAAGCAGAATCCATTTCATCACTGATTGCCATTTTTGAACAGGAAGGAAATGGTGGTGTGAACGCGGTGACAGACCAGTCCGGGATCTTTACCGCAGCAGATTGGAACGCTTATTCTGAGTTGAAAAAAGAAGAAATTTTACAAAATTACCGGTTGACCTATCTCGCGGATTCCTGGGTAAACTGGTGTCCTGCCCTGGGAACGGTCCTGGCCAATGATGAAGTTATCAATGGAGTTTCGGAGCGTGGGGGCCATCCGGTAGAGCAAAAGCTGATGCGGCAGTGGTCCATGCGCATCAAAGCCTATGCAGAACGCTTGCTCACAGGGTTGGAAGGACTGGACTGGACAGATTCCATCAAAGACATGCAGCGTAACTGGATCGGGAAATCAAAAGGAGCCTCTGTACGGTTTGCAGTTGGTTCCGGCAGTGAGCCAGGAAAGCCGAATGGAGCTGAAATAGAAGTATTCACTACCCGTCCTGACACCATTTTCGGCGTCTCGTTCCTGGTCCTTGCACCGGAGCATCCGCTGACAGATGAGATCACAACTCCTGAATTCGCCGCGGCAGTAGCTGAATACAAACGTGCAGCTTCGCTGAAGTCGGAACGTGACCGCCAGTCGGATGTGAAAAACATTACTGGTCAGAAGACAGGAGCAAAAGCCATTCACCCGTTCACCGGTGAAGAAGTCGATATCTGGATCGCGGATTATGTACTGGCAACCTACGGAACAGGTGCTGTAATGGCAGTTCCGTGCGGTGATCAGCGCGACTGGGATTTCGCAACACATTTCAACCTGGAGATCAGGAATATTTTCCTGAACAAGGACATTTCCGAAGGAGCATATACCGAAAAGGATGCTGTGATCACCAACAGTGATTTCCTGAACGGGCTGGAAGCAAAGGAAGCGATCGAAAAAGCGATCGAAGCCATTGAGCAGAAGGGGATCGGGAAAGGAAAAACGAATTACCGCCTGCGCGACGCTGTATTTTCCCGCCAGCGTTATTGGGGAGAACCATTCCCTGTTTATTACAAGAACGGGATTCCGAAAACGATCGCGGTTGAGCACCTGCCGGTCGTGCTGCCGGAAGTTGAAAAATACCTTCCTACGGAAGACGGGCAACCTCCATTGGGGAACGCGACTGTATGGGCGTGGGATACGATAAATAACAAAGTGGTTGAAAATTCAAAAATCGACCACCAGGCCATTTTCCCGCTGGAGCTGAATACCATGCCGGGATGGGCTGGAAGCTCGTGGTATTTTATCCGTTACACGGACCCGAAAAACGAACAGGAATTCGCTTCCAAAGCAAACATTGATTACTGGAAAAACGTAGATTTATACATCGGAGGATCCGAACATGCTACCGGGCATTTACTGTATTCCCGCTTCTGGACAAAATTCCTGTTCGACAGGGGATATATTCCGTTTGAAGAGCCGTTTCAGCGAATGATCAACCAGGGAATGATCCTTGGAAGAAGCAGCTTTGTCAGAAGGATAACACCTACTTTGTTTTATGTGGATGTAAACCCGCATGACGGTTCTGAAACGATGATCACGGACCTGCAAGCCAATATGACTCTGAATTCGGAGTTCAAAAACAGCCTGCCACAGGTATTCGTTTCCTATCCATACTACCAGGCCTACGAAAAAGACCCGCATGCATTCAATGATGAATTATTTAATTCTGGGAAAGAACGCATCATCAATGGGATACTGGATAAGATCGCACGTCCGAATGTCCGGGTAGCGATCGAATTAGGGGATTCCATGCCGATCCACGTTGACATTTCTTTGACAGATAACGACAAGCTGGATATTGAAGGATTCAAAAAATGGCGTCCGGAATATACCGATGCCGTGTTCATCCTGGAAAAAGACGGAACATACATCTGCGGGCATGAAGTGGAGAAAATGTCCAAGTCCAAGTTCAACGTTCAGACTCCGGATGAGCTGGTAGAGAAATTCGGGGCAGATACATTACGCTGCTACGAAATGTTCTTAGGACCGATTGAACAGGCAAAACCCTGGGATACGAAAGGGATCAACGGAGTTTCCAATTTCTTGCGAAAGCTGTGGCGCTTGTTCAATATCGATGAAAACGGTGTCGCCCAACTGAGCACGGAAGAACCGGCAAAAGAAAACCTGAAGACACTACACAAAACCATCAAGCGCCTGGGCGATGACCTGGAGCGTTATTCATTCAATACCTGTGTATCTAACTTTATGATCTGCGTCAATGAACTGACTGAGCAGAAGTGTACCAACAGGCATATCCTGGAACAATTGGTCATCCTTGTTTCTCCTTATGCTCCTCACATTGCGGAAGAGCTCTGGGAAAGATTAGGAAACACCCCGGGAACTGTTTCCAAAGCACAGCTGCCTGTTTTCAATGAGCACTACCTGGTAGAAGACAACTTCGCTTACCCGGTTTCTTTCAATGGAAAAATGCGCTACAAGGTAGAGCTGCCATTGACACTGACTCCAAAAGAAGTGGAAGAAGCTGTACTTTCAGCTCCGGAAGCTGGAAAATACCTGGAAGGGAAAATTCCTAAAAAAGTGATCGTAGTTCCTGGTAAGATTGTGAACGTGGTACTATAAAAAATACCGGAAAAAAAATACAAACCCCGCTCCTATTTTAAGAAGCGGGGTTTCTTTTTATAAAATGTTTTGTTCTAGCGTTTGATTACCTTTCTTGTCACTGTATGCTTGCTGCTGTCTGTCAATTCTACCAGGTACTGCCCTGCATTCAGCTGCGTCAGATCAACACGATCGGAAGAAGAGACTTCCTGTTCCACAACAACCTTTCCTTTTTGGTCTACCACACGCAGATAACGTTTCCCATTGCCCGGAAATTCAACAGTTAACTGTCCTGAGGTCGGATTCGGGTATACAATCGCCGAAAGCTCTTCTTTTTCCGGATCTGTCAGTGATAAAGAAGGGTTGTGAATAATACCTCCTGATTTGTTAATGATGTAATTCAGCGGGTCGATCGCATTAACGGACTGGAAATTCTCAATCCCGGAAATAACAACGAACGTCTGTTCAAATGAAACGGGAACACGCACAATCGTATCTCCCAGCCCACCACTCCTGGTGATCCTCAGGTCAACCGGGTTGGAAAACAATGGTGTCACGGCAGGAGCAGAAGTCCCTTGTGAAATCATGACGAACACATCGGTCCCTGCTTCGTTGTACTGAACCGAATAGGTCGGGTATCCTTCTCCGAAATACCATTCTTCGAAGAAAGCGGTAAAGTCCATTCCGGTGAAACCTTCGGCAAATTCCTTGAATTCAAGCCCTGTCGCCGTACTGTTTGCAAACTGGACCTGGAATGCTTTCAGCAGATCGAAAAATACCTCATCATCGTTAATGATGTAGCGGAGTGTATGGACGATCGCGCCTCCTTTGTCGTACACCAGCCTTCCGTTGAAAATCGCGTTTTCATTCAGGCTGTCTGCCACCCAGGTGCTCCCTCCCGGTTGCGACATCACATTGTTGTGCACATTCTGCATATTGTTCTGCGCCGTACTCGGTGAGTAAAGATTGTACAGCATCAGGTATTCCGAATAGGATGCAAATCCTTCATTGATCCAGATATCGGCCCAGGAGCCGCATGTGACGTGATTTCCCCACCACTGGTGTGCCAGCTCATGAGCCGTCAGCGAACGATCAAAGAATCCCTGTGTGGTCATGGTCTGGTGCTCCATTCCACCGGACAATGGAGCCAGTGAATGGCCGTACTTTTCATCCTGGTAAGGATATGGCCCGAATAAATCAGCGAACAGTTCCATCATATCTGCTGTTTCATCTATATCATCCTGGAAATTGTCCAGGTAGGTGGTATTATTGTAAATGAAATTCTGGATCATTACCGGCTGTGACGCTCCTGCGGGGTTTGCATAAATTGTGTACTCATAATAATCTGAAACGGCAACTGAGACCAGGTAATAAGCGATCGGGTGGCGGTGCATCCAGTGGAATGTTTTGAATCCTCCTGCGGTTGTAACACTGTCCAGGACACCATTAGAGCCTGCCATTAAATGCTCTGGAACCGTTACATTCACCTGTACCGAATCCGCTTTGTCTTTCAGATCCTGTTTACACGGAAACCATTCCAGTGCGGAAAACGGTTCTGACAATGACCATGTGACCTGGTTTCCCCAGGATGGAGATACCGCATTTGTCATTCCCGAGCCTCCCAGCGGGTTCGTAGCCGCCGTAGGAGGAGTTCCCGTATAGTCTACCGTTATCACGAACTGGCTTCCTTGCGGAAGATCCACAGGAACAGACAGGAGAGAGCCGTACCGCCCGTAAGCCGTACTTGTGCCGTTTACCCTGACATCATTGAGCGTAAACCCGCTGAAAAATTCCAGCAACGCGGAATCAATTGCCTGTGTCGCTGTCGCATGAATTTCAACAACACCCGACAATGCCGTTGTTGTATTCGTCATGCTAAGATCCAGCTTGTAGAATGTAACATCGTATTTTTTCTGTTGCTGCACCTGTGCCTCATCTACATAAGGACTTACTTTTAGCTGGTTGGAATGATTTTTTCTTTTGGAGCAATGGGCTGTCGTTTCCTGGGACAACATTCCCCAACTTACCATTATGGAGAAAAAGGAAAATAAAATTTTATGCATTGTTTCACTTTTAGTTAGTTGGGCTAAAAGTAAACTATTTATCCTGAAACGAAAAAATTATTTACGCAGAAAACACACCCGTCACTCTTCCCGAACGTACAGGTTATTCCTGCCGGGAGCCTGTGAAATACAGATCAATATCCAGGGAATTATTGCTTTATGATCCCCAAAACGGTAAACAGCTTTCTGACCAGCGGAATGACGAAAAAAACCATTACCGGGACAACGATCAAGGTCGTGATCAAGGTTTTTAAAGCGAAATGCCACGAACCGATAAATGGGTAAAGTAATGTGGAAACAATGAGTAATACCGGGTAAAGCCCTGTCCAGATGATTGCCGATGTAATGAGTTTTTGACGCATAGTGACACGTGTATGAGAATTTGAAACCGCAAAATTATCTCAAATTCTCATACAGCTGTCAATTTTAACTAATCCCGTTCTTCAAAATCGATCCTGAACATCATATCCTGCTTTTTCTTGATATACAGCTCAGCCGCAAAAGAGGTATCGGAAATACCGATCAACCGGGACAGACTGAACTGGTAAACAGAAATATTGTCGATTTTTTCACGCTGGAACAGTGGCAGGTAATCACTTACTCCTTCTTCAATGTCGATCCTGTACGCGATCACATAACCGGATGTCTTGCTTGGAGAAGGACGCGTGTCAACAGCCAGCTGAGAATTATCCGGGTTATCGGTGAAGACGGTGTACAGGTACCTGTCAGAAACGAGCAGTTTAAAGCTTTCAAAGGTCGAACGTTTCGGGATCTTTTTCATCCAGTTCAGCTCACCGTTCGCATCGATTTTCGTCAGGATGATGTCATCCCAGTGATTTATCACATACGTGTTCCCTTTTGAATCGGTACGTGTCGTGATGTAGTAGATATTTCCTGCCAGCAGTATACCACCGCCATTTAACATTACAATGTCCGTAATCTCCAGGTTGTGGATTCCCGCTGCTCCTTCTTCTTCCGCTTTTTCCAGTTTTTTCTGAGCCCTGTCGTTTACTTTCCGGTATTGTTTGATGAAATCCAAAGAAAAATCATACAGGTTCGGAGTGGACATCTCTCCATTCTGGTTCATTTTAGCGACAAATACTCCTTTTGTACTGGTCACTTTCGGCTGACGGTAATATCCTGCACAGATGATCTCGTTGTTCTCGTTTTCTTTGAAAGCCATGTCCTGTACCAGGTAATTCTGTAACTGGAACTCAGACTCACTCACAGCACCGTCAACACTCACTTTCAGGATAGAGATCGTATAATTATCCGGATCACGTGCGGTTTTCTTGTTCATAGGATTAACGGCTTCTTTGTATTTTTTCAGTAAAAAGTAACCGTTCCCTTTCGAATCGACCGTAAAATCAAAATTATCGATCTTCGCTTCCACATCCGGCATGTTCACATCCTGCTTCAACAGCACATCCAGGTTATCATCATAAACGACCATCCCGACACGGTCCGTATTCTTTGAATCCAGCCTTGAATCAGGCATATACTTGTACTTCACTACCAGCTTTGATTCATCTGCTGAAATGTCGAAATTGAATTTGTCATATCCCATGAATGATTTGATCTTTTCAGAAATCTTCAGGATATTCCTGGGAGATCCGATGAACCCGCCTTTTTCAAGGCTGATCTCACGTGCGAACAATTGCTCTGTTGTATTCGGCTTATCGTATACGGAGTAAAACAGGAACAGCCTGTTCCCGATCCTTAACGTCGCTTCATTTGAAAATCCCGGTTCTTTCAGGATTTCTTCTTTGCGGCTAAGCTCATTCAGTTTTCCCTGGTCAAAAACCTGGAAAATAAATTTCGATCCTTTGATCGTCTTAATACTCAAGATTTTTCCATCCGTAACAAAATAGCTTTTAGAATGGGAATCAATTACAGAATAAGGGGTTCCTTTTTTAACTTTAACATTATTGGCTCTGGCCAGATCTGTTATTTCTTTGTCTTTCTGGGAAAATGCAAGGGCATAAAATCCTGTGAAAATAAGTAAGGTAAAGAGTTTTAAATTTTTCATGGGGCCAAATGTAATACAATAAATTGAAAAAGGCCCGGTAATTTATCATCAATACCCCCCGTCACTCACACTTTCCGCAACCGCAGTCGTCCTTTTTTTTCCTGCTGAATTGTTTGATCAACCTCCAGCCGAGGAATCCTGCCGCCGCTCCGATACATACGATTACCAACACTACCTGCATACTACGATAATAATTGAAATGAAATAAAAGCACCCAAATAAGCCAGTATCCCGAAGAATCCCAGCTGCATAAAGGTCCATTTCCAGCTTCCTGTTTCACGTTTTACGACTGCCATTGTTGCCATACACTGCATGGCAAACACATAAAATACCATTAATGAAACTCCTGTTGCCAATGTATATACAGGCGTTCCGTCAGCCCGCTTTTCTTTCAGTAGCTTTTTCCGTAAAGGTTTGTTCTCCGCTCCATCATCGTGGACGGAGTAAATCGTCGCCAGGGAACCTACGAACACTTCCCGGGCCGCAAATGAGGTAATGAGCGAAACGCCCATTTTCCAGTCATATCCTAACGGGGAAATGACCGGCTCAATCGTTTTTCCCATGATACCGATGTACGAATTCTCCAGTTGCGCACCGGCAATCCTGTCAGCCAATTCTTCTTCGTCCAGGTTATTCTCTTCCCCGTACTGCTCAGCAGCAACCACGGCATCCTCCATCCTGTTCCCGGGGCCGTAAGATGCGAGCGCCCACAAAATGATCGATATTGCCAGGATGATCTTACCTGCGTTCACGACGAACAACTTCACTTTCTCAAATACAGTGATCCCGACATTTCCCCACCTGGGAGCTTTGTATGCCGGCATTTCCAGCAACAGGTATCCTTTATTCCTGGATCGGATGAACAATTTCATGAGTGCTGCAACGCCAAGAGCTGCAACAATCCCCAGTGCATAAAGCCCGAACAGGACCAGTCCCTGCACGTTAAGCCCCAGTACCTTTTCTTCGGGGATCACCAACGCGATCAACAATGTATAGACTGGAATGCGGGCAGAGCAGCTCATCAGGGGAGTAACAAAAATAGTGATCATCCGCTCTTTCCAGTCGGAGATCGTACGTGCCGCCATTACCCCCGGAATGGCACAGGCAACACCTGACATCAGTGGGACAACGCTTTTTCCGTTGAGTCCGAACGGGCGCATCAGCCGGTCCATTATGAAGACCACCCGCGCCATATAGCCTGTTTCCTCCAGAACGGCCAGGAAGAAGAACAAAATAGCGATCTGGGGGACGAAAATGACCACTCCGCCAATTCCCGGGATGATTCCCTGGGTGAGCAGGTCATTGAAAATTCCCTCCGGCAGCACCTGGGATGTCCAATCCGCCAAGTTCCCGAATTGCTCATCAATAAAATCCATCGGTACCGAAGCAAAGGAAAAGATGAACTGGAAAATGAGCAGAAGAATCCCCGCAAAAATGAGGTATCCGAATACAGGATGTGTAAGGATTCTGTCCAGTTTTGTGCTTTTGCTTTCCTCCGTCTTATTTTCAGGCTTTTGAGTAACGGCCAACGGTATCAGGGCATCAATTTTAGCAAACCGTTTTTCCGCCTCTTGCTCTTGCATGGCCTTGTCATCAATGGCAACCATTGTCGCTTCTTCCAGGAACAACGCCCTGTTTTCCGTCTTTTTAGCAGATACGATCGCTTCAAGGATCCTGTCCTTACCCAATTTCACACGTGCATTGCTGGCAACGATAACAGCATCCGGAAACTGCTGCTGAAGCGCTTCCGTTGAAATATTCAGTTGCTGCTTATCGGCAATATCGATCATGTTCAATACCATTACCACCGGCATCCCTAGATCATAGATCTGGGAGAACAAAAACAGGTTTCGCCGCAGATTGGATGCATCCAGCACTACTACACAGACATCGGGGTAGTCTGCATGAGAAGGATCGGATAAAACCGTGTACACGACCTGCTCATCTTCGGAATGCGGATACACACTGTATGTTCCCGGAAAATCAATGATTGTGTGGTTTTCATCATTTATTTTCAGTGTTCCTGTCTTTTTCTCAACGGTAACTCCGGGGAAATTTCCCACGTGCTGCCGCAATCCTGTCAATAGGTTAAAAACTGAACTTTTTCCCGTATTGGGATTTCCTAAAAGGGCAATCTTCATTTCTCAAGGTTTTAATTCGGTGAATGTGTCAGGCAATCACCCGGATCAGATCTGCTTCGGATTTACGCAGTGATAGAACGAATCCTTCTACATCTACAGCAATGGGGTCTCCAAAAGGAGCAGTGTACAGTATACGGAGTGTACTTCCGGACGTTAATCCCAGCTCAAGTAATTTGGAACGCAGCTCATCTCCGTCAATTGATTGTATTTTAACATCAACTCCCTTCTCTGCCTGCGTCAGCTTTACCGAACTTCCCATCTGTTATTGTTTTGAAATCGTTGTAAAGTTAACCTTTTTACTCAAAAAACCGAGCTTATTTAGAAAGATTATTAATTAGAAGAATCGTTTGAACCGCATCGTTACTTCGCCAGCCATAAACCGGGGTTCAGGCTATTGACACTTGCACCTGTAACCTGATGGATCTCAAAGTGAGAGGTTGAAAGCGGCTGCCCGTCACTGGAAACAAGCGATCCGATGACCTGTTTGGTCGTTACTTTGGAACCGACATTCACAAACACATTTTGAAGATTACTGTATACCGTACGGTAATTCCCATGTTTGATGATCACAACTTTTCCCGAACCGGAAATGCTGATCACTGAAGTGACCTCTCCTTCAAAAACCGCTCTTACCTGCGCATTTTTCGGCGCGGCAATATCAATCCCGTTATTTTTGGTCGTTACACCCGGAATGGTCGGGTGCGGATTCGTTCCGTATCCCTCCGTAATGTTCCCTTTTTCAACCGGCCAGGGCAGCTTTCCCCTGTTTCCTTCAAAACTTTTGCCCAACGCTACTTCTACCGTACTTGGCAATTCCGTTACGGGCTTGGTAGCCGGTTCTGCCGGCTTTGTTGATGGATTGGCCGGTTTCGGGTTCTTTTTAGCATCTGCCTCCGCTTTACGCCGGGCCTCTTCTTCTGCCTTCTTCCTGCGGGCTTCCGCCTCCGCGATTTCTTTTTTGATAGCCGCGTCGATCTGGGATTTCAGGTTGGCACGCTTGCGCTCTTCTTCTCTCAGCTTCGCCAGAATTTCAGATTCCTGTGTTTTTAATTGCTGGTAAACCACCTGCTGTTTTTGCTGGTCGGCCATGATCTGTTCCCTTTCGGCTTTTTTCTCAGCCAGCATCTTTGTTTTGTACTGCCGCTCTTTCTCAATGTTTTCCATTTCTTCGGAAATCAGCTTCTGATGCTGTTCGATGACAAGGAATTGTTTTTTGATCAGCTCCTGGATCTTTTCAAGGTACTTTGCACGCTTGATCGCTTCGTAATAGCTTTCGGAAGAAAAGATATACATCATCTTTCCGTATTTGTTCCGGTGCTTGTAGGCGTAAAGCAGCAATTTTTTGTATTGCTCCCGGAGCGTTTTCATTTCTTCACTCAGCTCTTCGATCTGGAGCTGTTTTTCTTTTATTTTCAACTCGGCTCCACGGATCTGGTTGTCAAAGTTACGCACCAGCTGCTCCCTGTAGGCGATCTGGTTGCTGAGGAGCTTCAGTTCATTCAACGATGATTCCGCACTCGATTTCGTTTTTTCAAGTAACTGCTTTGTATTGGCGATATTCTTCTCCAGCTGCTGCTGTTCTTTTTTCAGCTTCTCACTGGTAGATTGCGCGATGGAATGCGATGCCAGTGCAATGAATAATCCCAATATGACTTTACTTGCAATTTTCATAAGAATCAGGTATTACAATGACCATTTCTTTTGGAACGTTTAACTCTGCTTTATCGTATGCCATCGTCAGGGAAATCTCATTCTTAGGCGACTTGATCTCCACATGAACGACCTTAGGAGCTGAAAAGACCGGGTTGACCATATATTCCGGGTAATTAACGGAAATGGTCACCTCATCCCTGAAGCTGGTGACCTCTACTCGTTTCAGGTGTTTCAGGTCAGGCGTAAGGTGATAGGAAATCAATAACCGGCCTTCGTCTTCCCGTTCTTTTTGTGTCGACAGGATGTAGTTGTACGGATCGTGAATAAGGAAATATTCCCTTTCCGGATCAAAGCTGAGCGGCCTTCCCAGAAGCAGCTCTTCTACATTCAGGTAAGAAAAATCCACTCCAAACTGTGCTTTGAAAAAATCCAGGTCTTCAAGAATGTAGCATTTTTCCCGCTTGTTGGAGATCTTAACGGAATCGGTCGTTACCATCGCCGTAATGATCGGGATCCCCGCAAAGGAAATCAATGCATGAACGGCAGCATCCTTTTCGATCTTCAAAGATGTCCGGAAGCTGATGTTCTGCTTGTTGTCCGAATATTTCGTATCGATTCTTGCAGAGAAGAATGATAATGTGGAACGGTGGATGCTGTCCAGTACTTCGATCAGCCGTTCTTCTTTCACTTTCGGAAGCTTGTCCTGTCCTCCTGAAAGCTTTTTACCACAGGAATGAATGCCACTGACCGCCAGAACAATCACTAACGCATTAATCCACCTCTTCATGATACGTCCTCGTTGCAATTTTTTTCTCTATTGTACTTCCTTTCGCTCCCAATTTCAGTGCTTTTTCCCAGTATTCGACCGCTTTATCCTTTTGGTTCAGCTTTGAATAAACGTCTCCCAGGTGTTCTGCGACCAGGTATTGTGTATCGTCCAGCTCAAATGCCTTATTGATATCTTTCAATGCTTCTTCGTATTTCCCCAGCCGGAAATAAACCCATCCCCTTGTGTCGTAATAATTGTATTGCTGTGGTGATTTCTCAATTGCCTGGTTGATCAGGCTCAGTGCCAGCTCCAGGTCCATCTTTGCATGTGCCAGGCGGTAGGCGAAATTATTTTTCAGCAAATTGCTTTCCGCATCCAGCCGGATGGCATCCTGGTAATATTTCTTCCCTTGCTTATAGTCCTTTGCGGTAAAATAAGCTTCTCCGATCTGCCCCAGGAACTCCGCTTCCATCTTTTTGTCATTAATGACCATTGATTTCCCGGCTGTGAGTGATTCGATCGCTTCATCGGCTTTTTTCAGCTGAATGGCACTCACTCCGTTGAGCAGGTATACGATCGGCATGGTCGTAAAGTATTCCAAGCATTCCTTGCTGTCCTGGTAAAGCAGATCCCATTGTGAATTCTGGTATTCCAGTAACATCACCTGGTTCCAGATCGGGAATTGTTTCTTTTCAAATTGCAGGGCCTTCCGGTAATTTTCCAGCGCACCGCTTTCATCTTCCTTTGCCATTAAATAATCTCCCTTGATGGAATAGGATTTCGCATCATCCGGGTGTGCCAGTATCATCATGTCCACCAGCTCCATTGTTTCGGGAGCTCTTGCTTCCGGCGTATCCTGCAGGCTGATCAGCAAACTCATTTTCGTATCAACATCCACATCTTCACACATAAATGCCGCCTTGTATTCTTTGAATGCTTCTTTCGTGTTTCCTTTCTGGCGGTAGATCTCACCCAATGCCAGGTGTGCTCTCCCGTTGGACGGATCGGCTTCTACCAGCTTTTTCAGGAATTCAACTCCTTTGTCCATGTCTCCTTTCTTGAAATAATGGTCGACCATGGTAGCAATGATCTGTGGCTCTTTCGGAAATTCAGCCAGGATCGCATCCAGCTCCGCAACTGCTTCTTTTTCTTTTTTGAGCGACATATACAGGTTGTATTTCTCCAGGGAAAGGCTCGGGTTTCTTCCCATTACATCCTCCGCTTTGTTCAGCACCTGTATGGATTCATCCACTTTCCCCGTACGAAGCAGGCAATCACCGTATCCATACAGCCACGCCAGGTTCTTGGGTTCGTGCTCTACCAGCTTTTTGAAATAAGGAACAGCCTTTTCAAACTGCCGGGTGTCGTAATACAAAACAGCCAGCTCCTCGGTATACCAGATGTTCTTCGGGTCAATCTGGTGTGCTTTGGTGATCATCTGGATGGCTTGTGGCAGGTCTTCCTTTTCCGTGTACAACTGTGCTAGCGCGTAATACACCGCATCGTCATCCTGGCGCATCACCAGGCATTTCTGGAATGCTTCGATCGCTGCTTCCTTATCTCCTTTGATTTTCAGACGCATTCCATTGTGAAAGGCTTCGATGTATGGGAAATCGGCCTGCGAATGCACCTGAACCTGTTCCTGCTGTTTCCCTTTTTTAGAGGAAGAAGCATCTTTCTGAGCCGATTTCTTTGTTCCGCAGGAAGCAAAAATCAATCCCAGGACTAGTGATATGATGGTTAAAAATCTCATCCTTTTATTGTTGTATAATCTCCGATACTCAAATCCTGGGCCACGGATTCGAAATGCGCGTGTGAACCAACCATGGAATCCGCTACTACTGCATTCCTGATCGAAGAATGTTCCTGTATGATCGTGTTTTTCACTACGGAATGTACAATAGCACTGTTTTCTCCCACGGAAACGTGCGGACCAACCACCGAGTCAACGATCTTCACATTTTCACCGATAAAGCACGGTTCAATGATGATCGAGTTTTCAATGGTCGCGGATGCCGCCTGGAAAAGTGAATGCCGTTCTTTGTCGTATTCCAGTACACGCTGATTGGTAAAAACAGTCACTTCCTTGTTTCCGCAATCCAGCCATTCGATGACTTTCCCCGGTTTGAACTTATATCCTGCTTCTGTCAGACGACGCAAAGCATCCGGCAATTGGTATTCTCCCCCTTTGATGACATGGTTGTCGATCAGGTATTCCAGCTCTTTCCGTAAGCGTTCTCCATCCCTGAAATAGTAGATCCCGATCATTGCCAGGTCGGAAACAAATTCTTTCGGCTTTTCCACAAAATCCACGATCTCTCCCTGCTCATTCATTTTTATGACACCAAAAGCAGACGGGTCGGCGATTTGTTTCACCCATAAAATCCCGTCATCGTCCGGATCAATTTTGAAGTCCGCTTTGAATAAGGTGTCGGCAAATGCCACGACAGTAGGTCCAACGAGGTGTTCTTTAGCACACAAGACGGCATGTGCCGTCCCCAGTGGTTCTGTCTGATAATGAATCGATCCTTTTGCTCCCAGTTTTTCAGCTACACGGATTAATTCCTGTTCAACTTCCGTTCCGAAATCTCCGACGACAAAGGCAATGTTATCAATTTTATTATTCAGGACACCTGCAATGTCCTCCACCAGCCGGTGAACGATCGGTTTTCCACCAACCGGGACCAATGGTTTCGGAACGGTTAACGTATGTGGTCTGAGGCGGCTTCCTCTCCCCGCCATTGGGATGATTATGTTCATTATCTTCTGGTTTTTATTTCACTCCCGTGCTTCCGAAACCTCCTGCTCCCCGCTCTGTTTCTGAAAGGGATTCTACAACTTTAAATTTTGCCTGCTTGTGTTTGGCAAATACCAATTGAGCGACGCGTTCTCCGTCTTCAATAACAAACTCCTCATTGGAAAGATTGATCAGGATCACTCCTACCTCTCCCCGGTAATCGGCATCGATCGTCCCGGGTGAATTAAGCACCGTGATTCCTTTTTTCAGCGCCAGTCCGCTGCGGGGCCTTACCTGGCATTCACAGCCCTGTGGCAGTTCCAGGAACAACCCTGTCTTTACAAGCGTTCTTTCCAATGGTTTGAGCACGACCGGGGCATCCAGGTTCGCACGCACATCCATCCCGGCAGAAAACGCCGTTTCATACTGTGGCAACGGGTGTTTTGACTGATTGATTATCTTAACTTTCACTGTTTGCTGTTTGTCTAAACAAGCAAAGTTAAAAAAACAATGAGCAACTGATTCGTATTTACCTGAAAGTTGTTACAGTTGATTTGTTAAAAAGTACAAAATAAATAAGGAATGAAGATCAGCTGCCGGATGGTTATTCAAACAGCTCTTCCAGCTCCTCATCAGAAAGACGGATCGTGGCTATGCGGTTGTAGCTTCCCATGATCTTTGCCTGGATCAACAGCATCAGGCCGCCATCTCCGGTAGGATGGGCATCACAGATCGTATACGGAATATTTTTGCCGATGTATTTTTTCGCTTTCAATTCACCGGAACCATCGAAAAAGCTGATCAGCAGCTGGTTGCTTCTTGTTGAAGCCATCATGGCAACATACGGTGTTCCGCTTACCTCAACGGACCTGATCACTACCGGTCGGGCAGGATCAAGCTCGGAAAAACCTTGTGCCGGAATGTTTTCCGCGATGTCTATCCCCGCAGGATTCAAAGTTGCGCCGGGATTGAAATACAGGTTGTCAAATGAGAATCGTGCCACCGAATACACAGCGTTCCCCTTTGGCAAAACAGCATTTACGCCACCGTTGAAATTCGCCCCGTTGTAAACTCCTGAGAATTGCAGGTTCGGATCCAGGAAAACAAGCGAAAAGCTGTAATTATAAAAACAGCTCATTACAAGGCGATCGTTTTCCGGGGTGGAATGAATCGAAAAAGGCATTCTGCGCCCGGTATAATTGATGTGATCGACGATCCTTTCCTCGATGTCTGTAAGGATGTTCAAGCTTCCCGACTGGGCGATCCCGGTAAGTGAAGCATCCAGCTGGTGAATCCCGGTCTGGAACGTGTAACGTTCATAATTCTGGATAAAAAATGACGTCCCATTGCTGTAAGCACATGTCGGGTAAATGATCCCAGGGAAATTACTGACTTCACTGATCGTTCCCGAAGCGTCATCGACCTGCATCACGTAGGCGAACAACCCGACCTGGTCCATGCAGACAAAATAGAACCGACCCTGGTGCTCAATGAGATTCGGAGTGGCATTGACATAGTTGGATGGCAAGGGTGACTTCCACACAAAATTACCTGTTTTATCAATCTTCATCGCGAGGATGTTCCATCCGTCATAAGCGCTGAGGATCAGGAATCCCTGGTCACTTGTCTGCCGGATACCCAGGGGAACATAATTCTTATTTCCCTCCAGCTCATTGTACACTCTTATAAATGACTCTTCCGGCTCAAAATCGTCTTTCTTACACCCGGCAAGGAACAGTATCACAGCCAGCATCGCGGCACTTTTTGTTAACTTAATTATAAATGACCTCATGTTCCTTAATATTTAGTACGACCTCGTAAATGAATATTCACAGCATTATTGATCGGAAAGATCAGCTTCATCTGGACGTTTATATTTGCCAGCCTGAACTGATCCAGCACATCCAGGTACTGAGCAGCAAAGCCCGTCACATCGGAATAACGGTTCCTGTTATTTACAACGTCCAGGAGCCCATACCGGAAATTACCTTCCAGCCCGATGGTAAAGTATGGAGCGTTGTATGCGATTCCCAGACCGGCATACGGACCGATGTTGAATTTATTGATGTGATCTGTAATTCCCACGTCACTGGACGAAGTGTTTGCCGATTGCTCATCTACTTCTTCATCAATGGTGTGGTCATAATAGATCGTCTTGTTGCCCCTGTGCCGGAATTCAGTAAAGAAGCCCACTTGCACATACGGTGAAAATCTTTTGGTTCTGAAATCCCACCGGACAGCGACCGGAAGCGTGAAATATGAGAATTTCTGAACATGCTTCATTTCCTGTTCGAAGTCCATCATATTAACGGTATCCGTCCATCCATAGCTTGTCATGTAATTGAGCTTGTAGGTCTGGTAATTGGGTTGAAACACAAGTGACAATTTCGGGGTCAATCCATAGGAAAAATAGAATCCAAACTGAGTTCCCATATTTCTGTACAACTTTCCATATTCTTTTTCATAGGGGCTGTCACCGGACAAATCGGTAGGTACCAGGATACTGTGCCTTTCTTTTATTTCCGGCAGGGTAAAGTTGACTCCTCCTATCAATCCTACATACAGCTTGTATTTCCGATAGACATTGTTGCTCGTTTGTGCCGTTGCCTGAACGACAACACAAAACAGCATGCATACAATAAGGGTATATTTCTGCTTCATCATCTGTTTACTATCACTTTTTGAGTTACTGTAGCGTTATCATTAATGATCAGCGCCACGATATACATTCCATTCTGAAAGCGTGAAAGGTCTAACTCCAATGTATGCTCGCCTTCGGCCGAATCTTTCTTTTGAATCAGCGCCAGAGAACGCCCGTTCACATCCCGGACTTCGATCTTTACATCCGCATTGTTCCTTAAGAAGTAAGTGACGGTTGTTTTCCCGGTAGTAGGATTCGGATGGCACTTCAGCCACAGGTTCTCTTTAAACAGCTCTGTCAATCCCAATTCCTTGCAATTGATATAATCCACCCGGTTGTCGATGTAATCTTCAAACTCCACTGCTTCTATCGCCGCGTCGGAAGCCCCGAACCAGTCTTTCACCACGGAGCTGAATACCTGCCTGTAATCGTGCTGCATCGGAATGTTCCCATTATGCAGATTGAGCAGGTCCGGGTTCGTACCGTAAACTCCTGGGTTCAGGCATGTACCGAAGATCAGCATCGGAGCCGCGTTCCCATGGTCTGTACCGTAGCTCGCATTGGAAGCAACCCTTCGCCCGAATTCGGAGAACGTCATTGTCAGAACACGGTCAGCAAGACCAAGATTGCCCAGATCTTCGTAAAATGCCTTTACAGCAGAAGAAATATGGTAAAGCAAGGCTGCATGGCCTCCCATCGTTGTATTGTTATTCACTACCTGGTTGGCATGTGTATCGAAACCTCCGATCCTGCACAGGAAAATCTTGGTACCGATCCCGCCGCTGATCAGCCGTGAAACGATTTTCAATTGCGGCGCCAGCGGATTGCTGACCGCACTGCTCGGTGCAACAAACGGATACAGGTCCGGGTAGATCGTCGAAGAATTGGTCCCGGCATTGTAAACATCTCTCAGGCGTTCCGCATAATTGTTCGACTGGCGTTCAATCTGCATGATGTATTCAATTTCATCTCCGGCATGTGTGTCCGGCAAGCTGATCGGCAACTCTCCTCCTACGCTGTTAATGAGGTTGTAAAACGCATTCGGATCCTGCACGGAAAGCCCCATCGGGATACCTTCGTTCCTGTGGAATGCCAGGGAAACGCCTGTTCCGATCTCTATCGCAAGCGGATCCGGAACCTGTGAGCTTGGATAGCCTGTAGGATACCCCGGGTAAAGGTGGTCCAGGTAACGACCCATCCATCCCGAGCTGAAATATTCATTGTAATCACCTCCCATGTACCAGATGTCCCGGCTCCGGAAGTGTGAACCGTTCATGTTCTCATAGGAAACATTCTGAACGATCGCCATTTTCCCGTCATCGTACATTGCTTTCGCAGCGACCATATCGGGATGCAGCCCAACCTGCCTGTTACCGGGCAAATTCGGGTCCAATGTGATATATTTTCTCGATCCTGTCTGCGGAATGGCAATATTCGGACGGTAATTATAATAATGCCCGTATCCATCAATCGGGATCACCATGTTCAGCCCATCGTTACCTCCGTGAAGCTGGATCAGCACCAGGATACGGTCATTGCTGCTTGACTTGGCCAGGTTATTCAGAAAATAGTTCTGCTCCATCGCGTGAAGCTTGATCCCATTCAGATTCAACAGTAATCCTGAACCTGCAAGTGATGTTAAACGTAAAAAATCTCTTCTTTTCATTGCAGACGGATTAATAAAGTTGGTATTCGGGTGACTGCATCATTGCCAGGGCCAACGCTTCCAATTGCAGCCGTACATTGGTATCGTTGCTTGTCGTCATGTAATTGTTCCACTCCACCGACCAGTTGATCTCTGAAAGCTGGTCCAGAAGAACCGCATCCCTGAAATAATTAAACCGGTCTGTGCTCAGCGTGATCGGGAGCAGCCAATCCACCAGCTCCTGTACCAATGTCGTGGCATTCGCAGGATCGGAACAGTTGTCTCTTACGAACTGAACGAAATCCAGGCGCATCAGCTCGTTCCCATTCGCGCTGATCCCTACTAATATATGTTCAATGAATTTGTACCGGTTCGCCAGGTAATTGGACGAAATCCAGTAACGCTGGAAATCAGGCAGCTGAAAATACGGGTCATGCCCCGCCACATCGTATGGCTCAAAAATTTCCAGTCCCTGGGAGCTCAGCTCTTGGATCAGGTTCTGGTACAGCTGATAATGTGCTTCCAGGTCTGTCGTCCTGTCCGGAACCTGCAGGCTGAACAGCCGCATCGTGCCGATCACCAGGTCCATCGGGGATTTGATGATCGCACCAATGTTATCGTCATTTGTAGGAACCGTATCTTCGTCGTAAAAGTGCTCGCTTTGCAACAGTATTTCCAGCACGCTGGCAATTTCATAATCATTCGCACGCAGCACATTTGCCAATGGCTCGATGACGTCATTTTCGATCTCCGGTGTGATGTCGAAATACACAAATTCCCGGTAGATTCTCCTGCAGATATTCCTGGCGGTATAGGGAGAATCAAAGATCATGGCGATAAATTCATCCAGCTCATCGTATACTGCCTGGACCTGGGCATTTGCCCCGACGATCCCGGAGGTAGCGATCACTGTATTGTTAAAAGCCGCAGAAAACTGTTTGGAGGTGATGTCATGCTGTGAAGATACGGTACCGGTTCCTTTTACCTTACCGGTTGGGATTCCCGTCACTGCGTCAACCGTCTGGAATGTATCGTCAATCCCCCATCCTGTCAGCACCCTGGTTGCCATCTGCACATCCTGTTCCGTAAAGGTTGTATAGTCACCTACTCCGACCTCTTCCCCTTTTCCCACAGTAAACAATTCCAGGAATTCGCGGGCGAAATTCTCCTGCGGCACGCTCTTGATGTTCAGATTTCCGTCCAGGTGTATCAGCATCGCGTTGTCGATGCACAATGCTTTTGTAAGCTCCTTATAATTTCCAAGCGCATAATAGCGCAGCAGCCGGAGGTAATCAACCGCAAACTGCGGCCTGGATTCGATCCGTGACATAATCATCGGGAAGTGGGTATAGTAGAACCAAACCATCCGCTCTGTAAGGTTCGCACCTGAAGCACGTGCATTTTCCATCCACCAGCTGCAGGTATAACGGGAGAGGGTATCATTAAATACGTCCGGGTGTCTTGTGTTCGGATATACCCAGTCTGTGCCGCTCATCGGGTCTACCGGGAACGGAGGTTCCGGATCTTGTTGCAACAACGCATCAATTGCGTCCTGGACGGTCATTGTTGCAAAGGTATTAATAGTAGAAATATCCGGTCCAAAAGTTGCTCGTCTTAGTAAATGTCCAGCCCTTTGGAATCCCAATACTCCTGAAATCGGATTTAAGGATGCCATAAGTAGTTTCTTTGTTCCTCAAAAATAGAGATATTTTTCAGTTATTTCAATACGTTTTCAATTAAAATTGTGTGAAACTTCCCACGACTCATGATAAACAGCTGATTTTAAAAACCCAAGACATTCCACTGTTCTTATATGTCCAGACAGCCTGAATCACCGGAGGTCCAAACATTCATTCCTGTTTCAGCTCTACTGAAAAAAGATTTTATTGACATTTCATTTGTTAATAAAAATCAATTTACTATCTTTGCACCCCCTTTCCATATTGGGAGGGGTAAATTGTCTTATTATTTAAACGTAAAATTGTGGATACATTAAGTTACAAAACCGTTTCCGCTAACAAAGAAACCGCTGATAAAAAGTGGTTTGTAGTGGACGCTGAGGGCCAGACAGTTGGTCGCTTGGCTAGTAAGGTGTCTAAAGTTCTGCGCGGGAAACACAAGCCGAACTATACACCTCATGCTGATTGTGGTGATAACGTGATCGTTATCAACGCTGAGAAGGTATCTTTTTCAGGGACGAAGCTGGTAGACAAAGAGTACATCCGTTACACTGGTTATCCGGGTGGACAGCGTATTCTTTCTGCTCAGGAGCAATTGGAAAAGAATCCTACCCGTCTGATCGAAAAAGCTGTAAAAGGAATGCTGCCTAAAAATACTTTAGGACGTGCCCTGTACAGAAATCTGAAAGTTTATACTGGTTCAGAGCACAAACAAGAAGCTCAAAAGCCAGAAGTATTAAACCTTGATACATTCAATTAATCGCATGGAAGTAATTAACACATTAGGAAGAAGAAAAACAGCTGTTGCCCGTGTCTACATGACACCAGGAAAAGGTAACGTGACTGTTAACAAGAAGGACTACAAGGAGTTTTTCCCGGTAGACGTTCTTCAGTATAAAATCGAACAGCCGTTCAAACTGACGGAAACTGCAGGACAATTTGATGTTACTGTGAACGTAGCAGGAGGAGGAATCAACGGCCAGGCAGAAGCAATCCGTTTGGGGATTACACGTGCTTTGATCGAAGTAAACGCTGAAAACAAGCCATTGTTGAAAGAAGAAGGACTGACCACACGTGACCCACGTATGGTTGAGCGTAAGAAGCCGGGACAACCGAAAGCGCGTAAGAAATTCCAGTTCTCTAAACGTTAAGAATGGATTCGGTTCCTTTGTGGAACTGATAAAGAAAATAAGTTGTTTAGTATCCAAACCCGGAAGTACCTTTCAAGGATGAACCCTTCCCGGTTGAATTACTAACGGAAAGTAAACACTAAAAAATTAAAAAAATGTCAAAAGTAAGTTTTGAAAGTTTATTGGAAGCAGGCGCTCATTTCGGGCACTTGAAAAGAAAATGGAATCCGGCGATGGCTCCGTATATCTTCGAAGAGAAAAAAGGTATCCACATCATCGACCTTAATAAGACAATTGCTCAACTGGAGGTAGCTACGGCTGCTGTTAAGCAGATTGCCAAGTCCGGAAAGAAAATCCTTTTCGTTGCAACTAAAAAACAAGCAAAAGAAATCATTGCAGATAAAGTAGGTGCGATCAATATGCCTTACGTTACTGAGCGTTGGACAGGTGGTATGTTAACAAACTTCCAGACAACCCGTAAATCCATCCGTAAAATGGCGAACATCGACAAGATGAAGACAGACGGAACATGGACAACGCTGAACAAAAGAGAACGTTTGTTCAAAGACCGTCAACGTGACAAGCTGGAGAAAAACTTCGGATCCATTGCAGACATGACCCGTCAGCCTGCTGCTATTTTCGTAGTTGACATCCTGAAAGAGCACATCGCGGTAGCTGAAGCTAAAAAGCTGAACATTCCGATCATTGCAATGGTAGATACGAATTCCAACCCTAAAACTGTTGACTTCCCGATCCCGGCGAACGACGATGCGACAAAATCCATCGCGATCATCCTGGAAGCAATCACAGGAGCAATCAAAGAAGGTCTGGAAGACAGAAAAACATTGAAGGACAAAGGAGGTGACGAAGAGGTAAAAGCTGAAGCGAAAAAAGTGGAAGAAGTTACTTCTGAAGAAACAAAAGAAGATTAATTAATCCTTATAAAAATTTAAACAACATGGCAATTACAGCAGCTGATGTAAATAAATTGCGCCAACAAACAGGGGCAGGAATGATGGACTGCAAGAATGCGCTGGTTGAAGCGAACGGAGATTTCGAAACAGCCATTGACATCCTTCGTAAAAAAGGTCAAAAAGTAGCGGCTAAAAGAGGTGAAAATGAAACGAAAGAAGGTTTTGTCCTGGCTCAGGTTACAGGAGACAACTCTACAGGTATCGTTTTTGCGTTGAACTGCGAAACTGACTTCGTAGCGAAAAATGAAGGATACAAAACACTTGTTGAGTCATTGATGAAAGTTGCTATCGACAACAAACCTGCTTCTGCAGAAGAATTGTTGGCTTTGAAATACGACGACAAATTAACCGTAGCGGAAAAAATCACTGAGCAAATCGGTGTGATCGGTGAGAAACTGGAAGTTACAGGATACGGAATCCTTAAAGGGGAAGCTGTTGTAGCTTATAACCACCCGGGAAATCAATTGGCTACTTTGGTTTCTGTCAACAACAATAACACTGAAGCTATCGAAGCCGGTCGCCAGGTTGCAATGCAGGTTGCTGCAATGAACCCGATCGCTTTGAACAAGGAAGGTGTTGATGCACGCACTATTGAGCGTGAAATCGAAGTTGGTAAGGAACTGGCTATCCAGGAAGGAAAACCAGCGGATATGGCAGAGAAAATCGCACAGGGACGTCTGGCTAAATTCTTCAAGGAAAATACATTGCTGAGCCAAGAATTCATCCGTGACAACAAATTGTCAGTTGAACAATTCTTAGATTCTACAGTGAAAGGTTTGACAGTTACAAACTTCAAACGTACTTCGCTTAGTTAATAAAAAAAGTAAAGTAAGGAAAGACCAATTGCTCCGGCGGTTGGTCTTTTTTGTTTTCTGAAAATTTTAAAGTATTATTGCCTGTAATTCACATCATTCAAAATATTAACCAGCAACAGGAAGGATTGACGGTATCAGCAGCTTTAAAGCACTGTGAATGGGAATACTCATTATCGGAACAGGAGTATTATTTCTGACTTTTGTACTAAAACAAAATTTCCAGGTTACGAAGAAAGAATACAATTCGTCACATTATACAATGGGCTCCAAAAGCTGTATGAAGCGTCCCGTTGAAAACTTTTGTAATACCCCTGACCAAACCGTTTTTTTACTGCCGGGCATTCGTATTGACAACTCCTCATTTTTTTATATCTTTACAACCGCAACGACAGTAACAACATGAAATATAGAAGAATTCTCCTTAAACTAAGCGGTGAATCCCTGATGGGAACCAAACAATTCGGGATCGACAATAACCGCTTAAGTGATTATGCCAGTGAAATCAAAGAGATCTGTGATCTGGGAATCGAAGTGGCAATCGTTATCGGAGGAGGAAATATATTCCGTGGTGTCCAGGCGGAAGAGGGAGGAATGGACCGTACGCATGGTGACTATATGGGAATGCTGGCAACCATGATCAACTCCATGGCATTACAGGCTGCCCTGGAGGCAAAAGGACTCGAAACCCGTCTGCAATCGGCAATTGAAATGAAGGAAATCGCTGAACCGTATATCCGGAGAAGAGCTGTTCGTCACCTGGAAAGAGGTCGTGTGGTCATTTTCGGAGCAGGAACGGGAAACCCTTATTTCACAACAGATTCTGCGGCTTCGCTGAGAGCCATTGAGATCGAAGCGGATGTAATCTTAAAAGGAACCCGTGTAGATGGAATTTATACGGCAGATCCTGAGAAAGATCCTGCAGCTACGAAATACGATGAAATCACATTTGAAGATGCTTACTCAAAAGGTCTGAAAGTAATGGACATGACAGCCTTTACGCTGTGCATGGAAAATGACCTGCCGATCATTGTGTTTGATATGGATACGGTAGGAAACCTGAAAAAGCTAGTTTCCGGGGAAAAGGTCGGGACGATCGTTCACAATTGAAAATGTACAACGGATCAATCAGGACGTTTGCAGTTAACTGCGGGTAAATAATTTTCTCAATCGTTCCATCTTGCCAATCTTCAATTTATAAATATATTTGCACAAGCAATTCCAAAACGATGACTGAAGAATTAAACGACATTTATAACGAGTTAAGAAATTCCAATAACAAAACCTTGACTCACCTGGAAAATGAATTGGTAAAGGTTCGGGCCGGAAAGGCAACGCCATCCATGCTCAATGGAGTAATGGTGGATTATTACGGATCGCCGACTCCCCTTCAGCAGGTTGCCAATGTTGGAACAATTGACGCGCGGACAATTACTGTACAGCCGTGGGAGAAATCAATGCTGAATGAAATTTCCAAAGGTATTATCAATTCCAACTTGGGATTGAACCCGCAGAACAATGGAGAAACAATCCTGATCGCTGTACCACCATTGACCGAAGAGCGCCGTAAGGACCTGGTGAAAAAAGCGAAAGCGGAAGGTGAGCATGCAAAAGTCGGGATCAGAAATAACAGAAAAGACGCGCTGGACCTGGTAAAAGAATTGAAAAACGACGGACTTTCGGAAGATCTTGCCAAAGATGCGGAAAACCAGATCCAGTCGATCACAGACAGCTATGTAAAGAAAGTAGACGAGCAGATCGAATTAAAAGAAAAAGATATCATGACGATCTGATCAGGGTCTGAAACATAATTGAAAGCGCTGTGTAGATTATTCTGTACAGCGCTTTTTTAGTTCTATCCTGGAAATTAATCCGGTATTATTTCGCTCCGGTAAGGATTATGGCTTCCTGTTCTTTTCCATGATCCATTTGGACAAGTAGCGGGTGCTCATCAGCGAATGGTGCTGTACCAGCTGTGAATAATAGCGTTTCCTCCGTTTGACATGAATGGTCTCCATCAATTCATCAAATTCAGCTAAAAACCGGGACTCATGAACCGGTCTGTCAAAATGAGCGTTCAAATGTACCTTCCCCAGGCGTTGAAAATGCTTCCATTTTTCTTCATCCCGGTAAAGTTCAACCGCTTTCCGGGCAAATGAATCCCAGTCATTTGCAATGCAATCTTTCCATTTCTCATCAAAAAACATTCCTTCCGTACCGATTCCTGTTGAAACGAACGGAACACCACATTCCAGTGATTCTATTATCTTTCCTTTTATACCGGCACCAAACCTGAGCGGAACCAGGCTGACACGAACAGTAGCATACAACGCTTCCACTTCTTTCGTATGCCCGGCTACATGTATACCAGAGGCAGGATTGGCCAGTTGCAGCACATACTGTGTCGGGTAAGCTCCCGCGATGATCAGCGTTGCGTCCGGAAGCTCCCGGCGGATCAAAGGCCATACAGTCGATTGCAGCATTCGTATTGCGTCGGCATTGGGTTCGTGCAATACGTTCCCGATGAATAAAAAAGCGTGTCTTTCTCCGAAAGCAGGAGTATTTGTTGGCCTGGTTTCCGAAAAGATCGGCAGGTAGCTCAATAATTCCGGCGGAACATTCATCTCTTCCTGCAGGAGCTTAATTTCCGCAGGTGAGATCATCAGCGTCAGATCACTCCGATAGATGGAAGCGAGCTCACGCATCGTATCATCATTTTGAAAATCGAGCACATCCGTACCGGTGGTAAAATCATTTGTTTCTTTCACGAACCGATGGCGTGTTTTCCTGAGAAAATGCAGGTCTTCCGTATTGAGAATCCGCACCGCTTGCGGACATTGCTCAATGATTCTCCAGCCATACTGCTCTTCTGTGAGAAAGCGGTCGAACACCACAACATCCGGGTTCAGTTCCGAGAAATAGCCATTCACGGCATCATCGTTCAACCCGATCTGCCGGACTTTCACTCCCAATGCATCCAGGTCCGCTTCATTTCCCGTAAAAGCACTAGCGCAGGCAAAATGGACCTCTCCCCTTTCCTGGAACAACCCGATCAGCTGTTTCATTCGCTTCCCTGCCGCGGAAGAATCCGGTTCGGGCCATACTTTCCCGATGATCAGTATTTTCATTGAACAAAAATAATATTTTGAAAACAGAAAAAACCTATTCTGAAATTCAGGTAATATTAAACATCTAACACAAGAAAATAGAGTTACATTTGGCCACACTTCACACTAGTAACATGAAATATAATCATATTATAGTATTCATTTTTTTGGCTTGCTTTTTATCATGTAACAGTCAAAACGAGAAAAGTAATATAAATCAAACGGATTTAAAATCCATAGAAAGCAATATGATAAACGCATTAGCGGATAGAAATGATGCTCTAAAAAATTATGATTTCAAAACACTTTATATTTATATACATCCATCAGAAAGAGGAGATGTCGATATAGAAGAATTTGAACGTGAAAGTAAAAAAACAGTTGACGAATTATATCAAGGAGTCACCTTCACCAACCATGAGATATTAAATACTGGTAAAATACAGAAATGTAACAGCCAATATCAATGTATCATTTTCATGAAAACCCATATGAATATTGATAATAAGGAATCTTTCTTCACCAGTAAAATTATTGCATTATCAGACAACGGAAGTCAATGGACGTTTATAAATGCCGGAGACAATGATCTACAAACTATCAAAAAACTTTATCCCGTTGTCTGCTTAATGGAATAGTATACTAATCAATATTTTCCTCTTCCACACTCTTTTTCTTCGGAATGGATTTCAACAGGAAATAACCACTCAGACCACCAATTAAAGAGGCGATGATAATTCCTATTTTTGCCTGGTCAATGTAGGTATTCCCGATATCTCCGAGCGGTGTAAACGCAAGCTCATTAATAAATAATGACATGGTAAAGCCAATCGCGGAAACCAGACCTAACCCGACCAGGTGACGGTACGTTACTCCCGCAGGCATCGGAGCCAGTTTGAATTTAATCATCAAACCGGAAACACAGAAAATGCCGATCATTTTACCAACAAGCAATCCGATAGCAACTCCCAATGCAACATTACTGGTCGCATCAGCGAAAATGTCTTCTCCAAAAACAACGCCTGCATTCGCCAGCGCGAAGATCGGCATGACGATATACGCTACAATCGGGTGCATATCGTGCTCCAGCTTCTGAAGCGGGGTCATCGCCTTTTTGTTCAATGATTCCATGTCTTCCAATATATGCAGCTGTTCCGAAGTCAGAGTCGGCACACTGTGATTGGGATCGGAATTTTTGAATTTATCCAGGTAATACTTCATTTTATCAATAAAATGGACTTCATTGATCTTGGTAGTGGCAGGAATGGCGAAAGCCGCCAGGATCGCAGCAATCGTTGCATGTACACCAGACAAAAGGAAGAACAGCCATACGCCCCCGATTCCTAATAATCCGTAATAAAACGTGTTCCTTACCCCCAGCAGGTTGGAAAGCACCATTACGCCCAGCACGCCCAAACCTATTCCCAGGTTCTGCATAGAAATTTCAGCCGTATAGAACATGGCAATGACAAGGACAGATCCCAGGTCATCCACGATAGCAAACGCTGTAAGAAAGATCTTCAGAGACGCCGGAACACGATCACCCAGCAGGTAAAGTATTCCAAGGGCGAACGCAAGGTCGGTTGCCATCGGGATACCCCATCCGTTCATCGACTCCGTTCCACTATTAAAAAAGGTATAAATCAATGCCGGGAAAACCATTCCTCCCAATCCTGCCACGATCGGTAAGATCGCGTTCCTCGGTTTGGACAGCTCACCTGCCACGATTTCGCGTTTCAGCTCTAATCCGATCACGAAAAAGAAGACAGCCATCAATCCGTCATTGATCCAGTGATGGAGTGACATGCTTAGATTCAGATCGTCATGCAAACCAATGGAAATGTTGTATTTCCAGATGTTGTAATACCATTCGGACCAGGGAGAATTGGCCATAAAGATAGCGACAAAAGCGGCTATTATTAAGACAATTCCGCCGGTAGACGATTTGCTGATAAAACGGTTGACAGGATTAATGATCCATTTGTCGACAGGTGTAACTTTTATATATCCCATAGGCGATTTTTTTTGATTGTCACGAATATACATAAATTCTGCGGGAAAGAGAAACGCTTTTACCGGAGAAGTTAACAGGACAAAGGTCATCTTCCGGTCCTGAGCACATTGCCTCCGGTAAAATGTCAGCTCTTTGGAAAAACAAGGTATTGTTTTTATCATTGATTCATTTCAAAAAATGCTAACTTAGCAGTCAGGCTGTGAATTGACAGTAATTTTAATTTTAGATACCAGGAAAAGAATGAAAGAAGCTACAATTGTCGGAGCAGGTTTAGTTGGCTCTTTATGGGCTGTATATTTGTCCAAAGCAGGTTATAACGTCACCATTTTTGAGGCCCGGGGAGATATCCGGAAGGCAGATATTTCCGCTGGAAAATCAATTAATCTCGCTTTGTCAAACAGAGGATGGAAAGCCCTGGAAACAGTTGGAGCTGCGGAAGAAGTGCGAAAAATCGCCATTCCGATGTACGGAAGGATGATGCACGACCTGGAAGGAAACCTGACTTTTCAACCGTATGGAAAAGAAGGAGAAGCTATTTATTCCACCTCACGCGGCGACCTGAATTCGATCCTGATGACATTTGCGGAAAATACGGGAAATGCCAGGATTTTATACAATCACCAATGCATTGATATCGATTTAAAAACAAACGAGCTAACATTCCTGGACAAAACAACCGGTGAAAAAGTACATCACAAAACAGACGTGATTTTTGGATGTGACGGAGCCTTTTCCGCTGTTCGTTACGTCGGACTCCAACGCACCGACCGCTTTAATTTCTCCCAAAACTTTATTGCGGACGGTTACCGTGAAATATTGCTGCCGGCCAATGAAGACGGAACGCACAAGCTGGATAAGAATGCGCTGCATATCTGGCCAAGGGGGCGCTTTATGCTGATCGCGCTTCCAAATGAAGACGGGTCCTACACCTGTACGCTCTTTATGCCGCATGAAGGCGGAGAAAATTCATTTGATAAGGTCAACACAAAGGAAGAGGTCGACGCATTTTTCCGTTCCACCTTCCCGGATTTCTATGATCTGATGCCGCAAATTGCCGATGAATGGGAAAATCATCCATTGTCGTCGCTGGCGATCATGAGAAGCTACCCGTGGCACAATAACAAAACCGTTTTGATGGGCGACGCTGCGCATGCCACGGTTCCTTTCTACGGGCAGGGGATGAACGCGGGATTCGAAGACTGTACGGTAATGTGGGAACTGATGAACAAGCACAACGAGAACTGGGAAGCAGTCTTTGAAGAATACAGCACCACAAGAAAACCGGATGGCGACGCCCTGCAGGAATTGTCGTTGTACAATTACCTGGTTATGCGTGACTATGTGGCGGACGAGCTGTTTTTACTCCGGAAAAAAATCGAAGCGAAATTCAGCTCCCTGTACCCAAACAAATGGATGCCGTTATACTCTCAGGTAACATTCAGTGACATTCGTTATTCCGTTGCTCACAAACAAGGAGAGATCCAGAACCAGATCATGGATGAGGTGATGGCGATTCCGGGCATTGAGGAAAAATGGGATTCACAGGAAGTAATGGATAAAATAATAAGCTTGATACAATGAAAACAATGCTCAGTTTTTTGCTGGTAGCAGGGTTGGTCCAATTCAGCTTTGCACAACGCAGCATGGTTCCCGGAAAAGGGAAAGGGAAAAAAGATTTTTTCGGAGGCGCGGCAGATTTTAACGAATACCGTCCGTTCGGGCTCCAGGTATCCGTCGGCCCTACTTTCACGATCCCTACCCGCAAAATCCCGGTCACAACCTCTTATCATACCATGGGGCGACCGTACGATTTGACCACAACACCCATCGGCCTGCCGGGGATCTTCGCAGAAGTAGGCATGATCCATTACCCGCAGAAACGCTCCAAGCTGTCCCAAAAGCTGAAATACATTTTTATTTCATACGTCGATTGGGGAATTGGCATAAAAATGCTGAGAGGACAGGAAACAACACGCATTGATCAGTTAGATCCCGTGACTCACAGCCTTGTCGGAACGGATGAATACACCGGGAAATTCAACAATTTATTCGCATCTGCCAGGTTTACGGTCCATAAGAACTTTTACATCGGGGAGAAATACTTCATTGACAACGGTTTCGGGATCAACCTGGATTTCAGCTTCAAACGTGATGACGCGACAGGATATACCGCCCAGGTAGAGCAAACTATACCCGGCAGGCATTACTTCCATCACCCGTTCATGGCACACGTTCACTATGAGCTGGGATTCGGAATCCGCCTGAGCAGGAGAAGCATGCTGATCCCATCCGTCCAGGTTCCGATTTTCGGCATTCATGAATGGAGAAAAGGGGCTTCCGATTTCAAATGGTTCGATTCCAACTATTACCCGATGCTGGCAAAGATCAAGTGGACGTACTTGTTCCAGAAGAAAAACAAAGGATGCCCGGCTGCCGATGTAAACGACCAGGATAAGAATACCATGAAAAACCATTAATTAATGGAACAGCTCGCGCTCAAGCAGGCTGAAATTTCTTTGGAATGGCGGCAGCGAAAAAAATGCTAAAGGTCTATTCTGACAACAAATTCTTAGTGTGGAGCTTGGTTGCTGCATGTACCTGGTATGGATTAATATCCTTGGTGAATCATTATTGTTTCCGCACTTACGCGCTTGACCTCGGGTTGTACACAAATGCCCTGTATGATTACGCCCATTTCCAGTTCAATGACAGCCTGACATTCAAAGAAACACCTGAAAACCTGCTGGCAGACCATTTCGATCTGTATCTTCCGCTTCTTTCTCCTCTGAGCTACCTTTTCGGGAGTTATACCTTACTGGTTGTCCAAATTGCCTCCCTGCTGTTTGGAGCCACCGGAATTTACAGACTCGTTGCTCAATGGTTTCCATCCTCCAGGATAAAGTATTACGCGCTCCTCTACTTCCTGTTTTTCTTTGCAAACGTTGCTTCACTGGCCTTCGATTACCACAGCAGCACTGTTGCCTCCATGTTTGTCCCCTGGCTTTTTCTGTCCTTTCAGAACAGACGTTGGAAGCAGGCCTGGTTTTTCCTGGTATTGATCCTGATCGCCAAAGAAAACATGTCCTTGTGGATGCTGTTCGTTTGCGCAGGAATAGCCTGGCTTTACAGAAAAGATAAGCAGGCAGTGAGACAAGCGTTGTTGATGAGCCTCCTGTCACTTGTTTACTTTGTCGTTATTTTCGGCTATGTAATGCCTTTATTGTCCAACTCCGGGCAATACCATCATTTTAATTACGCTGTACTCGGGACAGACGTCCGCACATCAATAGCTTATTTAATCAACCATCCTGTTGAATCATTTCGCCTGCTGTTCATCAATCACAACGGAGATCCGATGTATGATTACGTCAAGGCGGAATTATGGATCTTTATTGGTGTCCTTGGATGCCTGATGATCCGGAAGCCCGTTTACCTGCTGATGCTGATCCCTGTTTTAGGGCAGAAGCTGTACAATAATGTTCCCGGTATATGGGGAGTCCAGGGACAATATGCCATCGAGTTTGCCCCGGTCCTCACCATTGCCACGTTTGATGTGATCCGGGAAATCAAGCAGGCAAAACGGAGAGAATACATTGCTGTGCTGATGGTCTTTTTATCAGTTGTCTTTGCGGTCCGTGTAATGGACAACACTTATTCTTATGTTGAAAAGGCACGTATCCGGATCTATAAAAAGGCGCATTACAACCGTGAATTTTCAATACAGGAAGCCCGCCGGGTGCTGAAAAAAATTCCTGGTGACGTGACAGTCAGCGCCCAGTCGCCATTTGTTCCTCACCTCGCTCTGAGAGATACGATTTATACCTTTCCGCACATCGGAAATGCGGAATATGTGCTATTTTCGCCTGTAGATAATCCCTATCCCGCTTCCCGGGAGGCATTTGACCGCATAACAGACAGCTTGCGCCACGCCCCCGGCTGGGAAAAGATACATGATACAAAGGAACTGGTCTTATTAAAACGAAAAAAATGAAACGCATTTATCACTTAAAAACGTGCTCGACGAATCAACGGATCTTAAAAGAACTTAATACAGAAGGTTTTGAGCTGATCAACATCAAAGAGCAAAACATCGACGCCGGAACACTGGACTGGCTGGCTGAAAAAGAAGGTTCATACGAAGCGCTGTTTTCTAAGAAAGCAACCAAGTACAAAGAGCTGGGGTTAAAAGACAAAAACTTGTCCGAAGACGATTACCGCAAATGGATGCTGGAAGAATATACATTCCTGAAACGCCCGTTTATTATCAACGGAGAAGCGACATTCATCGGCAATGCGAAAGACGTTGTAGAGCGGGCAAAGCAATCGCTGAACAGTTAAAATGGGGAATCCGGCCAAAGCCCACCTTGCCCTGTTTTTTGTCAACGCGCTTTACGGGGCCAATAATATCATTGCAAAAGACGTCATGCCCGGTTACCTCACTCCGAACGTTTTTATCGCGTTCCGGGTCATCGGTGCCGCATTCCTGTTCTGGCTGGTTTCATTATTTGTCAGGCGGGAAAAGGTCGCCAGGAAAGACCTGCTGAAACTGGCAATTTGCGGCATCTTTGGCGTTGCTGTCAATCAATTGTGTTTCTTCCACGGATTGAACCAGTCTTCCGCCATCAATTCGGGGATCATTATGACGCTCAATCCGATCATGGTAGCCATTATGGCTTTCATTATCCTCCGGGAAACACTTAATTCCGTAAAAATCGCCGGGATCCTGACCGGTGCGACCGGGGCTGTGTTCCTGGCTTTACAGTCCAACGGCAGTGACGGGAGCACGTTAACCGGCGATGTGCTGCTATTCATCAATGCGCTGAGCTATGCCATTTACCTGATCCTGGTAAAGCCTCTGATGCAAAAATACTCCGCCTTAACGGTAACCACTTACGTATTTACATTCGGGGCAATGTATGTCTTTTTATTTCCCCAGACATTGCGGGATTTTTCAACGATTGATTTTTCAGTCATTCCGTTTGATGTGTGGATGCGTATTGTTTACGTTGTAGTTGGCGTAACTTTCTTTACTTACCTGTTGACAATGTATGCAATGAAATTTGTCAGTGCAACTGTTACAAGTACATACATTTACCTTCAACCTGTCCTGGTAATCGTTTTCGCCTATTTATTCCATGCGATCGGTTTATCAGGGGACTATACTAAATCCATTACGGTTTCAAAAATTCTATGGATGTCTGTCATCTTTATCGGTGTGTACCTGGTTATCCGGTCGGAAGGGATCAGGAAGAAGTTGAATTTGTAGAAAATTTCCCAATCATTGAACCGCATGTGAAGTGTTCGTTATTTTTTGCCATTTAAAAAACAAAAAAGGCATTCACCAACTGATGAATGCCTTTCTGTTTATCTTAACGAAAAATTATTTTCTTTCTACTAATTCTTCGTATTGTTCTTTGTCTGCAACAACCATTTTCTGGAATTTGCGTACTCCGGTACCTGCAGGGATCAAGTGCCCAACGATAACGTTCTCTTTCAATCCTAACAAGTGGTCTTCTTTACCGGCTACAGCAGCTTCGTTCAATACTTTCGTCGTTTCCTGGAACGATGCCGCGGAAATAAACGATTGTGTCTGAAGTGAAGCTCTTGTAATCCCCTGAAGCAATGGAGTAGACGTAGCCGGAACAGCATCTCTGGCTTCCACCAGTTTCTTGTCTGTACGTTTCAGTTGCGAGTTCTCGTCTCTCAACTTACGTGCAGAAACAATCTGTCCTGCTTTCAATTCCGTAGAATCTCCTGAGTCAACAACTACTTTCTTACCGTAGATCGCATCGTTTTCTTCCATGATGTCTGCTTTGTGGATGGATTGTCCTTCCAGGAAACGTGTATCTCCTGCATCAACAATCTCCGCTTTCAGCATCATCTGGCGTACGATCACCTCGAAATGCTTGTCGTTAATTTTTACCCCTTGCAAACGGTAAACCTCCTGGATCTCGTTCACCAGGTATTCCTGTACTTTCGTTGGTCCCTGGATGTTCAGGATGTCGTTCGGAGTAATTGCTCCGTCAGACAACGGCTGCCCCGCACGTACGAAGTCGTTTTCCTGTACAAGGATGTGCTTGGAAAGCGGCACCAGGTACTTACGTACTTCTCCGGACTTGGATGTAATGGAAATCTCACGGTTACCTCTCTTCACTTTCCCGTATTCAGCGATACCATCAATTTCTGCTACAATTGCAGGGTTAGACGGGTTACGCGCTTCGAATAATTCGGTTACACGTGGAAGACCTCCGGTGATATCCCCTGTCTTACCAGCCTTACGAGGGATTTTAACCAACGTTTTACCTGCTTCGATGATGTCTCCTTCTTTAATGGAAATGTGAGCATCAACCGGCAGCGAGTATTCTCTCAATACCTCTTTTGTCTTGGCATCAATGATATGGATTGCAGGGTTCTTCTTCTTGTCACGGGATTCAGTGATCACTTTTTCCGTAAATCCTGTCTGTTCATCGACTTCTTCACGGTAAGTAACACCTTCCTGGATATTGTCAAATACAACCTTACCTGCAACTTCCGAAATGATCACCGCATTATACGGGTCCCACTTACAGATCACATCTCCTTTCTTCACCTTCGTGTTGTTTTCAACTTTCATTTCGGATCCGTAAGGGATGTTCGCGTGCATCGCAACAACTCCTGTCTTTTCGTCAACGATTCTCAATTCAGCCGAACGTCCTACAACGATTTCAACTTTATTGCCGTTGGCATCTTTCGAAGTAATTGTTCTCAACTCATCAATTTCCAGTTTACCGGAAATCTTAGCTTTCAGATCTGATTCGTCAGCAATGTTCGATGCAGTACCCCCTACGTGGAACGTACGAAGCGTCAGCTGTGTACCCGGTTCCCCGATGGACTGAGCCGCAACGACACCAACCGCGTCTCCGTGCTGAGCCAGACGGTGAGTAGAAAGGTTGCGTCCGTAACATTTCGCACATACACCTCTTCTCATTTCACAGGTCAGTACTGAACGGATCTCTACTTCTTCGATTCCTGCATTATCAATTGCTGCGGCTACATCTTCGGAAATCAATTCCCCTGCGGCTACAATCAACTGATCTGTATCAGGTACATATACATCATGAACGGAAGTACGGCCTAAGATACGATCGTACAATGGTTCAACAATCTCGTCATTTTTACGCAATGCGGTTGCATGCAATCCTCTCAGTGTACCACAATCGTCCGCATTGATCACAACGTCCTGTGCAACATCCACCAAACGACGGGTCAGGTAACCCGCATCGGCCGTTTTCAAGGCTGTATCGGCAAGACCTTTACGTGCACCGTGCGTAGAGATGAAGTACTCCAGGATCGAAAGCCCTTCTTTAAAGTTGGAAAGAATCGGGTTTTCGATAATTTCCTGGCTGGTAGCACCGGATTTCTGCGGTTTCGCCATCAATCCACGCATACCTGACAGCTGACGGATCTGCTCTTTTGAACCACGGGCTCCTGAATCGTACATCATGTAGATCGAGTTGAATCCCTGACGGTCATTTTTCAGCTGGTCCATCAATGTTTGTGTCAGCCTGGAGTTGGTATGTGTCCAGATATCGATGATCTGGTTGTAACGCTCGTTGTTCGTAATAAGACCCATGTTGTAGTTCATCATTACTTCCTTCACGTCTTCTTCCGCTTTTTCAACCAGCTTCACTTTTTCTTTCGGAATGATGATGTCATCCAGGTTGAATGAAAGGCCTCCTTTGAATGCCATGTCATACCCTAATTCTTTGATATCATCCAGGAATTTGGCAGCGCGTGAAGTACCGGAAACTTTCAATACGTGTCCGATGATATCACGCAATGCTTTTTTCGTCATTACGTCATTGATAAATCCTGCTTCACGAGGTACAACCTGATTAAACAATACACGTCCGCAAGTCGTTTCGATCATCATCAGCTCAGGTTCTCCATCTGCATTCAGATCGTAGTCTTTCGTTTTGATGTATGCATGAAGGTCTAATTTTCCTTCGTTGTATGCAATGATCACTTCCTCCGCAGAATAGAATGTTCCTCCTTCTCCTTTGACTTTTTCCGTTTCCGTAGAGCGTTTACCTTTTGTAATGTAGTAAAGCCCCAGGACCATGTCTTGTGAAGGTACCGCAATCGGGGCACCATTCGCAGGGTTCAGGATATTGTGAGAAGCAAGCATCAGTAATTGTGCTTCCAGGATAGCAGCATTACCCAATGGCAAGTGAACCGCCATCTGGTCACCGTCGAAATCGGCGTTGAATGCCGTCGTTACCAACGGGTGCAGACGGATCGCTTTTCCTTCGATCAGTTTTGGCTGGAATGACTGGATTCCCAGACGGTGCAACGTAGGAGCACGGTTCAGCAATACAGGGTGTCCTTTCAATACATTTTCCAGGATATCCCAAACCACAGGTTCTTTTCTGTCAACGATCTTCTTCGCAGATTTAACTGTTTTCACAATTCCACGTTCGATCATCTTACGGATAATGAACGGCTTGTAAAGCTCAGCAGCCATGTCTTTCGGAAGACCACATTCATGCAATTTCAATGTCGGTCCAACGACAATCACCGAACGAGCGGAATAATCCACACGTTTACCCAGCAAGTTCTGACGGAAACGACCTTGCTTACCTTTCAATGAATCGGAAAGCGACTTCAACGGTCTGTTTGATTCTGTCTTAACTGCTGAAGATTTACGTGAGTTGTCGAACAATGAATCCACTGCTTCCTGCAACATCCGTTTTTCGTTACGCAGGATCACTTCCGGCGCTTTGATTTCGATCAGACGCTTCAAACGGTTGTTGCGGATGATCACACGACGGTACAAATCGTTCAGGTCAGAAGTCGCGAAACGACCTCCGTCCAGCGGAACCAACGGACGCAATTCAGGCGGAATAACCGGAACTACTTTCACGATCATCCATTCAGGGCGGTTTTCAATACGCTCCTGGGACTCACGCATGGATTCAACGACCTGCAGACGTTTCAGTGCTTCGTGTTTTCTCTGAACCGAAGTCTCTGTATTCGCCTGGTGACGTAAATCGTAGGAAGTTTGCTCCAGATCCAGTGTTCTCAGCAAATCGTACAGTGCCTCAGCACCCATTTTCGCGATGAACTTATTCGGATCCGTGTCTTCCAGGTATTGATTTTCTTTCGGCAAAGAATCCAGAATGTCCAGGTATTCTTCTTCCGTTAAGAAATCCATTTTGTTCAAAACCGAACCATCCACAGATGAAGCGATTCCCGGCTGGATAACCACATAACGCTCATAGTAGATGATCTGATCCAGCTTCTTAGTCGGCAATCCCAACAGGTAACCGATCTTATTCGGAAGCGAACGGAAGTACCAGATGTGGGCAACAGGAACAACCAAAGAAATGTGTCCCATGCGCTCACGGCGTACTTTTTTCTCCGTTACTTCAACACCACAACGGTCACAAACGATTCCTTTGTAGCGGATTCTTTTGTATTTTCCACAGTGACATTCGTAGTCTTTTACCGGTCCGAAGATTCGTTCACAGAAAAGACCATCGCGTTCCGGCTTATATGTACGATAGTTAATCGTTTCCGGCTTTAACACTTCTCCGCTGGATTGCTCCAAAATTACCTCCGGCGAAGCCAACGAGATCGTTATTTTGTTGAAGCTGCTTTGTTTTTTTGGTGTTTCTTTTCTAAAAGCCATGTTAATGCTTGTTTCTTAATTCAAAATTAATCCAATGATACGTTCAGACACAATCCTCTCAATTCATGTAACAATACATTGAATGATTCAGGGATTCCCGGTTCAGGGATATTGTCTCCTTTCACGATCGCTTCGTACGCTTTTGCACGTCCCATCACGTCATCGGACTTCACTGTCAATATTTCCTGTAAGATGTTCGCCGCACCGAATGCTTCCAGTGCCCAAACCTCCATCTCACCAAAACGCTGACCTCCGAACTGAGCCTTACCTCCAAGTGGTTGTTGTGTAATCAACGAGTAAGGACCGATAGAACGGGCATGCATTTTGTCATCAACCATGTGAGACAGTTTCAACATATAGATCACACCTACAGTTGCAGGTTGGTGGAAACGGTCTCCGGTGCCTCCGTCATACAGGTACGTTTTACCTGATTTCGGAATACCCGCTTTTTCGCACCACTCATCAATCTCTGATGGTTCAGCACCATCGAAGATCGGAGTTGCGAATTTCACTCCCAGTTTCTCACCTGCCCAGCCGAGAACAGTTTCATAAATCTGTCCAAGGTTCATACGGGAAGGCACCCCCAGCGGGTTCAACACGATGTCCACAGGTGTTCCGTCTTCCAGGAACGGCATATCTTCCTGACGGACGATATTCGCAACGATCCCTTTGTTACCGTGACGACCTGCCATCTTGTCACCGACTTTCAGCTTACGTTTCTTAGCAACATAAACTTTTGCCATTTTAATGATTCCTGCAGGCAGTTCATCCCCTACTGAAATATGGAATTTCTTACGCTTGTACGCTCCGAGAATGTCGTTTGATTTGATCGTAAAGTTGTGCAGTACACGTCCGATCAGTGTATTCAAACGGGCGTCAGAAGTCCAGTTTGTCGGGTTGATGATCGTGTAGTCGATCGCAAACAGGTTCTTTTCAGTAAACTTAGAACCTTTCTTGATGATTTCTTCACGGAAGTTATTGAACACTCCAGCAGATTTCTCTTCACCGATAATTTTCAATAATTTCTCCACCAACTGTTTTTTCAATGCTGCGTAATCCTTGTCGTATTCAGCATCCAGGCTTTCCAGGATCGGCTTATCCTGTGCTTTCGCCTTACGGTCTTTAACCGCTCTGGAGAACAACTTTTTATCGATCACAACACCTCTCAAGGAAGGTCCTGCTTTCAAGGACGCGTCCTTTACGTCTCCGGCCTTATCACCAAAGATCGCACGCAATAATTTTTCTTCCGGAGAAGGATCCGTTTCACCTTTCGGAGTGATCTTACCAATCAGGATATCTCCTTCCTTGATCTCAGCTCCGATACGGATCAACCCGTTCTCATCCAGGTCTTTTGTCGCTTCTTCCGAAACGTTCGGGATATCGGAAGTCAATTCTTCCATTCCCCGTTTCGTATCGCGGACCTCCAATGTATATTCATCAATGTGGATGGATGTAAATACGTCATCACGTACCACTTTCTCAGAAATTACGATCGCATCCTCGAAGTTGTATCCTTTCCAAGGCATGAATGCAACTTTCAGGTTCTGACCCAATGCCAGTTCTCCTTGCTGGGTTGCATATCCTTCGCAAAGCACCTGTCCTTTTTCCACTCTGTCACCTGTCTTAACGATCGGCTTCAGGTTGATGCATGTGCTTTGGTTGGTTTTCTGGAATTTAGTCAGGCTGTAACGTTTTTCTTCCGTTTCAAAGCTGACCAGTTTATCGTCTTCTGTCCAATCGTAAGTGATCACGATCTCGTTTGCATCCACATAAGTAACCACTCCTGATCCTTCCGCGTTCACCAGTACACGTGAATCTCTCGCCACCAGGCGCTCAATTCCCGTACCAACGATCGGTGAAGAAGGTTTCAACAACGGAACCGCCTGGCGCTGCATGTTCGATCCCATCAGGGCCCGGTTGGCATCATCATGCTCCAGGAACGGAATAGAGGATGCTGCAATAGAAGCGATCTGGTTCGCACCTACGTCCATCAGGTTCAGCTGATCAGGATTAACCAACGGGAAGTCTCCTTCATAACGGGCTTTTACAAACTCCGTCAGGAACTGTCCTTTATCGTCAACTACCGCATTTGCCTGCGCGATCGTTTTCGCATCTTCTTCCTCAGCTGTCAGGTAAATAGGCTCGTCTTTCAGGTTAACGACTCCTTTTTCTACCGGACGGTATGGGGTTTCAATAAAACCGAGCTTATTTACTTTCGCGAATACACACAGGGAAGAGATCAAACCGATGTTCGGCCCTTCCGGTGTTTCGATCGTACACAAACGACCGTAGTGCGTATAGTGAACGTCACGTACCTCGAAACCTGCACGGTCACGGGAAAGTCCGCCTGGCCCTAATGCAGACAAACGACGCTTGTGAGTAACCTCGGAAAGCGGGTTCGTCTGGTCCATGAACTGAGACAGCTGGTTTGTCCCGAAGAATGAATTGATCACCGAAGAAAGTGTCTTCGCATTGATCAGGTCAATCGGGGTGAAGACTTCGTTATCACGAACGTTCATACGCTCACGGATCGTTCTGGCCATACGTGCCAGACCAACACCAAATTGTGCGTACAGCTGCTCACCTACCGTTCTGACGCGACGGTTTGACAAGTGGTCAATATCGTCCACATCTGCTTTCGAGTTAATCAGCTCGATCAGGTATTTGATGATCAGGATAATGTCTCCTTTTGTAAGTACGCGTGATTCTTCCGAATCGTCGATACCCAGTTTTTTATTCAATCTGAAACGACCTACTTCTCCCAGATCGTAACGGGTATCGGAGAAGAATAGTTTTTCGAATACAGATTTCGCCGTTTCGTAATCAGGTGGTTCTGCATTACGTAACTGACGGTAAATATGTTCAACCGCTTCTTTTTCAGAGTTGGATGTATCTTTCTGAAGCGTGTTATAGATAATGGTAAAATCTGTGCTGTTCGCATCCTCTTTATGAAGGATGATCGTTTTTACACCAGCGTCGATGATCAGGTCAACATGCTCATCTTCGATGACCGTTTCACGATCCAGCAACACTTCATTTCGTTCGATAGAAACAACTTCTCCCGTATCTTCATCCACGAAATCTTCGATCCATGATTTCAATACACGGGCAGCCAGTTTTCTGCCGATCAGTTTTTTCAAAGCAGCTTTTGAAACTTTCACTTCATCCGCCAGCCCGAAAATCTCTAAAATATCTTTGTCGCTTTCATATCCGATCGCACGGAAAAGAGTTGTAACAGGCAACTTTTTCTTACGGTCGATGTAAGCGTACATAACGTTATTAATGTCTGTTGCGAATTCAATCCATGATCCTTTGAAAGGAATCACACGAGCTGAATACAACTTAGCTCCGTTCGCGTGTCTGCTTTGTCCGAAGAACACACCCGGTGATCTGTGCAACTGAGAAACGATCACACGTTCCGCTCCGTTAACAACAAATGAACCTTTCGGAGTCATATATGGGATTGTTCCCAGGTATACATCCTGAACGATTGTTTCAAAATCTTCGTGCTCAGGGTCTGTACAATATAATTTCAGCTTAGCTTTTAGTGGTACGCTATACGTTAAGCCACGTTCGATACATTCTTCGATGGTGTATCTTGGGGGATCGATAAAGTAATCCAGGAATTCCAATACGAACTGGTTGCGTGTGTCCGTAATAGGAAAATTCTCTGCAAATACCTTAAACAATCCTTCACTTTCACGATTCTCCGGCGTTGTTTCCAACTGGAAGAATTCCTGGAAAGATTTTAACTGAATATCCAAAAAATCCGGATAGTCAAATTGAGCTTTGCCTGATGCAAAGTTCACTCTTGTTGAAATGTTATTTGATGTTGCCAATGTCAAACGTTTTTGTTTATGAAAATGGGCATTTTTGCGTCTTTACGCATTAAAAACAAGAATAGGCATCCCGAAAAATCGGGACGCCTTCTTGTGTTATAAAGTAAAAATTACTTAATCTCAACTTCAGCTCCAGCTTCTTCCAAAGACTTTTTAAGACCTTCAGCCTCGTCTTTAGAAACAGCTTCTTTCAATGTAGCAGGAGCTCCATCAACTAATTCCTTAGCTTCTTTCAACCCCTGACCAGTCAATTCCTTAACCAGTTTCACTACAGCCAGTTTGTTTGCTCCTCCTGCTTTCAGGATTACGTCGAACTCAGTTTTTTCAGCTGCTGCCTCACCACCTGCTGCTGGTCCTGCCGCTACTGCTACAGCTGCCGCTGCTGGTTCAATTCCGTACTCATCTTTCAAGATAGTAGCCAATTCGTTAACTTCTTTAACTGTCAAGTTAACCAATGTTTCTGCGATTTGTTTTAAATCTGCCATTTTATTTAAATTTTAAAAAGGTTCAAAAATTAATTTACTAATAATAAACTTATGCTCTTTCTTCGAGCGTTTTAAGGATTCCGGCAATCTTGCCTCCTTGCCCTTTAAGAGCAGAGACAACATTTTTAGCAGGACTTTGAAGTAATCCGATGATATCACCAATAACTTCTTCTTTGCTTTTAATCGCTACAAGCGCATCCAACTGGTTGTCTCCAATGAAAACTGCTTCTTCGATATAGGCTCCCTTCAACAAAGGTTTAGGGTTCTTCGCACGGAAGTCTTTGATTAATTTAGCAGGAGCGTTTCCTACTTCGGAAAACAGGATTGAAGTCGATCCGGATAATACTGTCGGCAGGTCACCGAAGTTTTTTCCTTCCACTTTTTCCAGCGCTTTTGCCAATAACGTGTTTTTAACAACACGGATACCGATATTCGACTGGAAACATTTTCTTCTCAACTGATTCACTACTTCAACTGTCAAATCCGCTGTATCTGCCAGATAGAACACGTTAGCGTCAGATATCTGCGTCGCTAAATCGTCTATATACTTTGCTTTTTCTTCTCTATTCATTATAAATCAGTTTTAAGCAACAACAGACTTTGTATCAATCTGTACACTTGGGCTCATTGTAGCGCTCAAGTAAATACTTTTGATGTAAGTCCCTTTTGCAGCAGACGGTTTTAATTTAATAAGCGTTTGGATCAATTCGTTCACGTTGTCCTTGATCTTATCCCCGCTGAAGCTGGCACGGCCGATTCCTGCGTGGATATTTCCAAATTTGTCAACTTTAAAATCGATCTTACCCGCTTTTACTTCTTCAACAGCTTTCGCTACATCCATGGTAACTGTTCCTGTCTTAGGGTTTGGCATCAATCCTCTCGGTCCTAAAATACGACCCAAAGCACCTACCTTACCCATTACAGAAGGAACGGTGATAATCACGTCGATGTCTGTCCATCCACCTTTGATTTTTTCGATGTAATCGTCCAAACCAACGTGGTCTGCTCCTGCTGCTTTCGCTTCTGCTTCTTTATCAGGAGTACACAACACCAATACGCGAACATCTTTACCTGTTCCGTGCGGTAATGCAACTGTTCCACGAACCATTTGATTGGCTTTACGCGGATCTACACCCAGGCGAACGGATACATCAATAGATGCGTCAAATTTGGTAGTAGAGATTTCCTTCACCAAATTACTAGCGTCTGCCAAGCTGTAAGATCTGGAGAAATCATGTTTCGCCAAAATCTCTTTTCTTTTCTTAGATACTCTTGCCATAATACTAGTTTTTAGATTTAGGTTCTTCACCACCTTTTACAGTTACTCCCATGCTTCGTGCAGTACCTGCAACCATAGACATTGCTGAGTCAACCGTAAAACAATTCAAGTCCGGAAGCTTATCTTCTGCAATCGTACGAACCTGGTCCCAAGTAATGGATCCGATTTTTGAGCGGTTAGGCTCACCAGATCCTTTCTTGAATTTCCCTGATTCAAGGATTTGCGAAGCTGCCGGCGCTGTTTTCAATACAAAATCAAATGATTTATCACTGTAAACAGTGATAACCACCGGAACTACTTTTCCTGCTTTATCCTGTGTTCTGGCATTGAACTGCTTACAGAACTCCATGATGTTCACCCCTTTAGAACCCAGTGCAGGTCCTACCGGAGGTGCAGGATTGGCAGCACCACCTTTGATTTGCAATTTAATCAAGCCTGATACTTCTTTTGCCATTTGTATTTAAATTATGTAGTCAAACATGAGTATAGACGGGAAGCTTTAGTCGTCACTCACTCCTACGGGTTAAAAAACGTATTAAATTTCTTTCTCTACCTGCATGTAGTTAAGCTCCAGCAAATTCTTTCTTCCAAAGATCTTCACCATCACTTTCAATTTCTTTTTCTCTTCGTTGATCTCTTCAATCGTACCGGAGAAGTTGTTGAACGGACCGTCAATTACCTTAACTGATTCACCAACTACGTAAGGGATCTTCATTTCCTCTTCCGTTTCAGAAAGCTCATCCACTTTACCCAGGATACGGTTTACCTCTGCCAGACGCATCGGAACAGGATCTCCGCCTTTTTCGGTTCCCAGGAACCCGATAACGTTCGGAATGCTTTTAATAACGTGAGAAACTTCTCCAACCAGCGCGGCTTCGATCAATACGTAGCCAGGAAGATAAGCTCTTTCTTTGCTTACCTTCTTACCGTTTCTCATCTGAAAAACCTTCTCAGTAGGAATTAACACCTGCTCTACGTAATCTCCCAGTTTTAAACGGGAAATTTCAAGATCCAGGTATTCCTTCACTTTCTTTTCCTTACCGCTAACAGCTCTTACAACGTACCAACGCTTCTTGATTTCTCCCATTACTTTGACTTTGATTAGAATCCGCTATAAATGAACCCAAGAATACCTTTCCAAAACCCGTTTCCATCTACAGGAACGATTCCTATCAGATAATCCATCACGAAGATGATCAATGATATGATAATGGAAGCGATGACAACAATAATCGTGTTACTTTGTAACTCTTTCCAAGTAGGCCACGTTACATTGTGCACCATCTCGGTAACTGTTTCGCTGATATAATTCTTTACTTTTGACACGTTCTTGTTTTTAAAGTTGCACGGGCGGTAGGATTCGAACCCACGACCAATGGTTTTGGAGACCACTACTCTACCAGCTGAGCTACGCCCGTGTATAAGTAAGAGGAAGCCGAAACTTCCTCTTTATTTTATCACTGATTATTCAACGATTTCAGTAACCTGACCTGCTCCTACGGTTCTACCACCTTCACGGATAGCGAAACGTAATCCTTTGTCCATCGCAACCGGTACGATCAGGTTTACCTGGATAGATACGTTATCACCTGGCATAACCATTTCACGTCCGTCTGTCAAGATGATCTCACCTGTAACGTCTGTTGTACGGAAATAGAACTGAGGACGGTATTTGTTGTGGAACGGAGTGTGACGTCCACCTTCTTCTTTTTTCAAAACGTAGATCTCAGCTTTGAACGTTTTGTGTGGTTTAGTTGAACCTGGCTTACAGATAACCATTCCACGACGGATCTGAGATTTTTCAATACCACGCAACAACAAACCTACGTTGTCACCAGCTTCACCTCTATCCAAGATTTTACGGAACATCTCAACCCCTGTAACAGTAGAAGACAATTTCTCTTCACCCATTCCCAGGATATCAACAGCCTCACCAGAGTTGATAACTCCTGTTTCGATACGTCCTGTTGCAACTGTACCACGACCTGTGATCGTAAATACGTCTTCAACCGGCATCAAGAAAGGCTTTTCAATATCACGTGGAGGCAATTCGATCCAAGTATCAACAGCTTCCATCAATGCGTTTACTGTAGCAACCCATTTTTCTTCACCGTTCAAAGCACCCAAAGCAGATCCCTGGATAACTGGTGTGTTGTCACCATCGTAGTCATAGAAAGAAAGCAGATCTCTGATCTCCATCTCAACCAACTCCAACAATTCCGGATCGTCAACCATGTCTACTTTGTTCATGAAAACAACCATTCTAGGAACACCTACCTGACGTCCTAAAAGGATGTGCTCACGAGTCTGAGGCATTGGTCCGTCTGTTGCAGCTACCACCAGGATAGCTCCGTCCATCTGAGCCGCTCCGGTAACCATGTTCTTTACATAGTCGGCGTGACCAGGACAGTCAACGTGCGCATAGTGGCGGTTAGCTGTCTGATACTCAATGTGAGACGTGTTAATAGTGATACCACGCTCTTTTTCTTCCGGTGCATTGTCAATAGAAGAGAAATCGCGTTGCTCAGCCAAACCTTGAGATGCCAATACGCTAGAGATAGCAGCAGTCAAAGTTGTCTTTCCGTGGTCAACGTGACCAATTGTTCCAATGTTTACGTGTGGTTTGGAACGGTCGAAACTTTCTTTAGCCATTTTATTCTTTGTTACTTAGTTAATAAAAAAACAAATTTATATATATACCAAATTTCACCCATAACTGAGTGAAAATCAATCCAAGTTACTCTTGAGCCAATGACGAGAATTGAACTCGTGACCTCTTCCTTACCAAGGAAGCGCTCTACCACTGAGCTACACCGGCAAAAAAGATCTTTAATTTTATATTGAGCGGGAGACGAGATTCGAACTCGCGACCCTCAGCTTGGAAGGCTGACGCTCTACCAACTGAGCTACTCCCGCTTAACTATGGTGGGGGGAGCAGGATTCGAACCTGCGAAGGTGAAACCAGCAGATTTACAGTCTGCCCTCGTTGGCCGCTTGAGTATCCCCCCAACTTAATATATACTTCAATAAGAGCCGATAGAGGGACTCGAACCCACGACCTGCTGATTACAAATCAGCTGCTCTAGCCAGCTGAGCTACATCGGCTTATTGATGTTGATATTTTATTCAATAATTAAAGAACTTTTTTCAACCAATTTTCACAAATCGGATTGCAAAGATATACAAGAATTCGTTATGTGCAACAGATGTTGTATTTTTTTTTCGAAGTATTTTAAAATAATCCCCTCTGAATGGGAGGGCTCACCATTCAGTCATCAATAAAAGCTACTGATTTTAAGCAAGAAAGAATAAACACAGGTACCAGGAAACTACCTGCACAGGAAAATCATCCTCCGATCAATTCAAACAGCTCGTTCAGATTAGGTGAGATAATGATCTCTATTCTCCTGTTTTTAGCTTTATCGTTCGGGTCAACCGGCAGGAATTCCGAGCGTCCTCCCGCCATTACTTGCTTCGGGCTCATTTTAGAATTGGACAGGAGAATGTCTATTACTGAAGTTGCTCTCAATACTGAAAGCTCCCAGTTGTTTTTCGGGTGGGATGCGCTTGCCAGCTTATCTGTATCGGTATGCCCTTCCACAATGATCTCCAGGTCTTTTTCATTTTCCAGCACTCTGGACAATTCGATCAGCGCTTTCTTCCCTTCGTCCTCTACTTTCGTGCTTCCTGAAGCAAAAAGCAATTTTGCCTCTAAGCTCACGTAGATTTTTCCATTCTTCTCATTGACAGTCAATCCTCTGTTCTCAAACCCTTTCAAGGCGTTCGCAACTTTTTGTTTCAATGCCTTTGTAGCTTGTTCCTGCCGCGCGATCATTTCCTCCAGCTCATTGACACGTCTTTCCCGCTCTGCCAGCAACTGTTGTTTTGCATGCAATTCATTTTCCAGGGTTGTCAACTCGTCCTGTTTACGCTGTAATTCCAGGCTCTTGGCTTCCAGATCCGCCTGAAGCATCGCCGTCTGGCGCTCGCCCGATAAACGGTATTTATCAAAAGTCGTCTCAAGGGTTTCCACCCGGCTTACAATCTTATCGTACTGAGCCTGCAGGTCGCGGTACTCATTCCCTAAACGGGCCGTATCTTTTCTCAGTGCTTCCGCTTCTTTCGTCAGCACATTGTACCTGGTTTCAAATTCTGTTGCTTTTCCTTCACTCAAAAGCGCACGGCTTTTATATGACTCCAACTCTTCGTTACAAATTTTCTCACGCTCAACTAATTCATTATACTTTTTCGCAGGCACACACGCACCGGCAAGTATTAAAAGTGAAGAAAAAAGAATCGTGTTTTTCATGTCTGCTCATTTTTTACAAAAATCCGAAGTAAACAGATTGGTTTACGAACGTAAAAAATAACTTGTCAACAACGGAAGTTGGATAAACTGTTTGTGGTTTACAAACTGCGATTTACGAGGCAGGAATTGCGAGTTATGATTTCGGATCTACATTTTGTGTAATTCGTCAATCCGAAATCGCACATTAAAATAAAGTATCTCTCCGCTGGCTGTCTAATTTGAGAAGAATGAAAAACATAACCGAAAATGACATCATGGAAGAGCCTCCATAACTGAAAAACGGAAGCGGAATACCGATGACGGGAACAACTCCGATATTCATCCCGATGTTTATCGCAAAATGATAAAACAAGATCATTCCGACGGAATACGCATACACGCGGTTGTAAACAGAACGCTGCCTTTCGGCAATGTGAATGATCCGTAACAGCAAAAACAGGTAGAGCCCCATTAGAACAGCTGTTCCCATAAACCCCCACTCTTCGGCAAAAGGGCAGAAAATAAAATCGGTTTCACTTTCCGGTACATGGTTGGATTCTACCGACGCAAGCGTAGCTTTTTTATACCCTTTTCCTGTCAGGCCGCCGGACCCGACAGCTGTCATGGCCCTGTTCCGGTTATAATCCTCCCCATCCCGCTGGTCTTCTTCATTCAACCCAAGCAGTAGCTCAATCCTGCTTTTCTGATGTTTTTTCAATGAATTGAACACCGTGGAAATAGAGGTAGACAAAACGGAAAGGATGCTGAATGAGAGAATGACGATCCAAAGCAGCCTTCTCCTGTTCCTGTTTCCCACAAGCCTTCTTCCTACCAGATAGAACAAAGTGGCAAGCACGAAATAAAACGCAATGATCCCAACAATCGCGGGAATTTCATAAAAACCTAAAAAAGTGATATCGAATGTTGTTTTGCTCAGGAGCAACGTAAAAACCGAAACGATGACCAAAACGAACAAAAGCGGGATGAAGTGAGTTCCGATCCATGTTTGCTTGAATTTTACCCCCGGGATCATATTGACAAGAGAGAGCACCAGCGGATCAAATGTTATTCCTTCCCGGTAGAGCACAAAAAAGAAAGCGGTATAGACAACAAATGTACCCGCATCGGGCTGAATGATGATCAATACCATCGGGATGGCAATGATCGCCAGGCATACCAGTACATTCGTAATGCTCTGGTGCTTTATGTTTATCTGGTTGATATAACTGGCCAGCAAGATAGCGGTTCCGATCTTGGCAAATTCGGCAGGCTGAATCCCAAAGGAACCAACTCCCAGCCAGGCTCTGGCTCCGTTGATTGGCGGGGTGAACAATACCAGCACCAATAACAATAAGGTTCCCAGGTAAATCGGGATGGCAAATTTCCGGTAAATTTCCGAATCGATCAGAAAAACGACCAATCCCAGGAACAGCCCGATACCGATCCACATCACCTGGCGGCCATACAACATGGAGAAATCAAGAATATTGGGGTGATCCTTGTCGTAGGCTGTGGAATAGACGGTCATCAGTCCCATGACTAAAATCAGGAGATATACCAGCAGGATCGGCCAATCTACGTTACTTGTCAGCTTATCGTCCTTTCTCATTTCTTGATATTATCCAAAACGGCTTCCAGTATCCGTTTTTCCTTTTCCTTGTCCTTTATTTCCCTGTTGATGTACTGCTCTATCATCAGGCTGGCGATCGGGGCTGCCCACGTTCCTCCGAACCCTGCGTTCTCGATGAATACGGCAATGGCGATTTTCGGGTTGTCCATCGGGGCAAACGCAATGAAAACCGAATGGTCTTCTCCGTGTGGGTTTTGGGCCGTACCGGTTTTCCCGCAAACGGTGATCCCTTCGATCCTTGCTCTCCTGGCTGTTCCTCCGCCTTCATTGACAGCCATGCGCATGCCTTCCACTACCGGTACATAATGTCTGGGATCTACTTTTGTCTTATGGATCACTTTAAACTGTGGCAAAGGTCCGTCATCGCCAATGGATTTTACAATATGCGGTGTAATATACCACCCCCGGTTGGCCATGATCGCAGCCAGGTTGGCCATTTGCAAAGGAGTAAGCTTGACCTCTCCCTGCCCGATAGAATTGGAACGGATGGTAGAAAAGGCCCACTGGTGCCGCCCGTAAGGACGTTTCTTTGACGGGAAATTATTGTTGTAATAATCGGGGTCGGGAATCAGTCCCGGACGGATGGCCGCAATGTCTGAATCCAGCTTCATTCCCAGGCCGAAACTATGCAGGTAATCCGCCCATATGCCCAACCCGATCTCCGCATCAACGAAGGCATTCTTACTTTTTCCCTGCTGGAGAATTTTTCTCGTTACATAGTAAAAATACGGGTTACATGACATTTGAATTCCTTTCGCAACACTTGTTGCAGTAGGGTGAGCGTGGCAGCCAACCATGCTTTGTGTGCACGGGAACGATGCATTTTCATCAATCACTCCTTCCTGCATCCCGATCAGTGCCTGTGTCAGCTTGAAGATTGATCCGGGAGGATATTCCGCCTGCAAAGGCCTCGGAAACAAGGGTTTTTTCGGGTCATTGACCAGGATGGGATAGTTCTTCGCAATGTTCGATTTTCCTACAAACAGGTTCGGGTCATACGAAGGGGACGATACCATTGCCAATATCTCTCCCGAAGAAGGTTCAATCGCCACAATACATCCCATCTTATTCTTCATCAGCAATTCTCCATAGACCTGTAGCTCTATGTCCATCCCCAGCGTAAGGGGTGGTGCCTGAACGGCGAGTGTATCGTATTTCCCGCCTGCGTATGATTCAATGGCATTGTTGAGCGCAGATGTAACAATATAATGCACGCCTTTTGTCCCTCTGAGCTCTTTCTCATAGTATTTTTCTACTCCGGCTTTCCCGATATTGTCTCCGGAACGGTAAAACCTGTCGTTTTCGATCTCTTCACGGTTGGTCTCGGCAAGATATCCCAGAATGTTTGCTCCTCCTGCATACGGATAATCACGCATGCTGGTTACTTCCTCGTAAAATCCCGGAAACAGATCCAGGTGAGGAGCAATGTTGGCAATTTCATCTGCCGTGAGCTCTTTGAGAAAAGCATACGGACGTCCTTTCTGATAACGTGGTTTCGTTCTCTTCCCGGTTCTCGGGTCAATGTCATACCCTTCTCTTTCTTTGATATCGGAAAACCGGTTCTTTACCTCATCGGGTGTCATTCCGACCAGCTTCGCAAAAGCTATGGTGTCTAAATCGACAATGTTTTTTTCAACGAACATCAAGTTGTAATACGCTTTATTGGATACAACTTTCTTTCCATTCCGGTCGAACATGGCTGCTCTGGGAGGGGTAATGTACCTTCTTTTCTCCGCGATTTCCTGTGCCCTCAGCTTCCACTGGTCATCCAGCACCTGCATCTGGAACAACCGCAGGATATAAACCACACCAACCAGTGAAATGAATATGGTGATAATGTATTTTCTATTATCGAAATTCATTTTGAAGCTTTTCTTTTAAGAAACAGGAACTGGAGCAAGACCGCCAGCAAATAGGTAACGGGAACCGTAAATGCCAGTTTCCGCAACACATACAGTATTTCACTGAATTTGAAGACCTCCATAAAAAAATACCAGGTATGGTGGATGAGGATCAATATTCCGAAGCAATAGAAGAACCAAAGCCTTCCCATTTCAAATATGGATCCTTCCTTTGTCGGGTCGTAGCCATCTCTCGGGCTGAATGCTTTAAAAATGACCGGGCGAAATAAAGCGAACATGAGAAGAGAAGAAGCATGCAGTCCCCCGGTATTTGAAAAAATATCGATCGACATTCCCAACGCAAAAGCGATCAGCAACAATACGACGGGCTTAACGTTGAATGGCAGCAGCATGATGAAGAGCGGATAGATCATCGGGTGGATCCCGAATTTCTCTATCTGGTTAAATACCAGTGCCTGCAATAACACCACCAGGATAAATCGTACGCTATGTGTAAGGATCAGTCTCATTCTTCCGGGTCTTGCGGAATTAACGCTTCTATTCTTGCCTGTTCGTCGGAAAGCAGATTCCTGACAACATATACTTTCTGTAATTTCCTGTAATCTTCGGAAAACAGGATGGAAACATCCCAGAATGCTTCTCCTTCAACACTTTTAAGTGTTTCAACTTTTCCAACATTCAACCCTTTCGGAAAAATTCCCGAACCTTCCCGTGTAATTACCTTTGACCATTTTTTAATCTGCTGATCATTGGAGATTCCCGATACAGAACCCCTCCTCGGATCTGCTCCATCCCACTTCAACAATCCATACAACCCAACGGATTCGATGATCACACTGATATTGATGTTCTCTGTCAGCACTGATTTTACAATCGAATAATGTTCTCCCGCGTAATGCACTACGCCGACAACGCCATTATCGGAAATGACCCCCAGACCTCTTTCGACCCCACGTTTCGTACCGGCTTTTATCGTAAAATAATTATTGCGCTTCTCAACTGTCGAATTGGAGATCTCGGCAGGAATGTATTCATATTGCTGCTGGTAAAGTGTGTCGTTTATCTTTACTGTGCGGTCATCGATCCTGATAAAGCTGTGGGGCAGCTGTTCCATTAATGATGCGTTGCTCTTTTGCAGCTCATCATTCGTGTGGCTTAAATTCAGATGCCGGGTAACCGCGTTCCTCATATCCCATATCTTCCCGTTGAAGGTCGCTGCCGTAGTCAGGTACTGAGAACGGGGATAGAAAAAAAATGAAAAGTATAACGAAAGCGCGATCACTTGCAACACTGCAAAGACCAGGAAGATCTGGAAACGTTTCAGAAAAGCAATGAGATTGCGCATAATTCACAAAGATAATAAAGCAATTAGTATCTCTGTCAGGTAAGGTCAAAATCTTGCTTTCGGAGATGTAAAAAACCGGGTCATCGTTTCCGAATAACCCGGTTTTACTTGTTTTTGGTTCTTACTCTAAGATCAATAATTGAGCTTTTGTTTTTATTCCATCAATCTCTACATTCACCAGATAGGCACCTTTCCTAATGTGAGAAAGGTCCAGTTTTTCACCTGAAGTATTGTTAAGCTGTACATTGAACACTTCTTTTCCTGTCAGATCTACTAACTGTACTATCACGGATTTGGATGCTGTTCCAGAGAATTTAAAATGTACAATACCATCGGAAGGATTCGGAAAGATGTTTACAGAAGGGGCGGATCCTGGTGCTTCCAGACTTAAGCTGTTTTCATTCGGCACCTGGTTTTGAGAGAATGTGAGTGGAAGAACATCAAATTCCACCATGCCATCAGACAGCACAGTTAATACCAGGTCTGCCATAGATATTGCAGTATAATCCCTTCCCGTTGCCACGATTTCCTCCAGCTTCGTAATAATTCCACTATTTCGTGAAACCGCTTCTTTCCACGACGCATAGCTATTCAGCTGATATTCCAATTCATAAAAATCAATTAAATCTGACGGAATCTTGTCTGAAAGTATTGATTTCAGTGAATCGAATCTGGTTTTATTCTGAGCCTTGCTATACTCAGACAGCAACATTTTTTGAAAATCAACACCTCTGCATAATTCAAGGTATTTAATCAGGGTGTCTGATTTTGAAGTTATATTGGGATCGGCAATGATATATGACAGGAATTCTCTTTGCGCATAACTCAGAAGAATTTCCTGCTCTTTTATCTGACTATAAAGTGCCTGTTGGGCAGACGGAACATCTTTGTATAGTTCCATGTCACTTTTCAGTCCTTCAGGTCTTCCTGACTCCCGGAGCGATTCCCAGACATAATCGGACAATTGACTGTTTGCTACCAGTATATTTTTCAGTTTGTCATCCGACATTCCCGAATTGATACACGATACCAGCACCTGGTCACTGAGGTACGGCGATGCATCCATCAACTCATTATAAGTACCAGGAGAGCCAGAGGAAGATACCATCATATCAAGAAAGTAAGCGGTCTTTCCTTTATCCATTCTATTGGATAGATCATCGATGATAGCTGATTCTCTACCTGGAAAACCAGGAACCCTTACGACAGGAGGATATCTCGTAAGACACGTATTATTATCTGAATACAAAGGAGTTGATCCCCACATCTGAACACTTGGATACACAGCGATCGGAGGAGTATTGGTATATGTCAAAGGAGCATGTCCGGGATCGGATAAGTGAACATAATTTACTTGCTGGCTTCCTGCAGAAAGTAATATATCATGTCCCCCGGAGGTATATGAGAACTTATTCCGTGCAGTGTTGACGTTTCTTGCTTCATCTTGCGTTACACCACCTGTACGCCCCTGCTCATAATCGATCCGGCTATTAACGGCTATAGCTATGTCTGCCACTTGAATCACAGAATTGAATACATTGCAATTGTAACGCAGACCTCCGGCATTGTCATTAGGTCCCGGCACATACAGGTCGCCATTTATTCTTTGAGACTGGGTGCCCACATACAGGTCACTGAACGTATTCTTATACACTTCATTGTGCGTTGCTCCGGAATTGTCAATTATAATCCCGTATGTTTGTGCAGGAAGTCCATTCATGGAAGTAAGGTTGTTCTCCTCAATTTTGTATTTATCACCATTTGTTACATAGATACCCACTGTCTGACTGTTGTTGTCTTCGTGTATTTTAAATATATTTCTGCTTATGGTCTGATTTTTGGCCGTGGTAGAAGAAACACCATTCAAACAGTTTTCAAATTCATTTCTCAATACCACAAATGGTTTTGCATTGGCATTTAATACAACAACCCCACTCGTCAGGTTCTTAAAATGAGAACGGATTACATTGGCGTCGGGACAGTCTGTTCCTATCGGTAAGATAACATTACATGAGCTGTAAACAGAGAAACCGCTATTAAAAGCAACAATTCCCATTCCCCATTCACTTTTATTGGTATAGATTCCTGGTGTATTCTGATAGAAATTAGATGCTGTGACCCTGACATCCGTACATTGCACCAAACCTATATGTGCACTGGGCTTTCTCGCAGGGTCTCTAAGGGGCCCATCCCAGATAAAATTTGCTTGCTGAAAATAAGAAACATTATTAGTTCCCACGTTGTATGGCTGGAACAATGCACTGATATGGCAGTTGTAAAAATCAGAATTTTCTACAACCACAATTCCTCCGTCCCGGGCTGTGTTATAAGAAAACGGCAATGGTTCTCCGTTTGATTCATTCCTTTGGGATACAAGTACCCCAACGAGTGCATGCTCTATACGTGAATTTCCATACATTCTAAAAACCCCCTGCGTTGAATTGGCAACGTTATTCTGAACAGCAGTACTGTTCCCCCATACTTCCACTCCGAGCCATATGTCTTCCGAGCTGCAGCGGTCATCTATAGTCAGCACCGTATTATTCATCAAGCGAAGCTTTCCTCCTTGCCCCGTTCCTGTGCCGTTTTCAATAACCAGACGTGCGCCGGGAGCAAATTTTAATGTCATGTTCTGAATCGTAACGTTCTGCCCTGCCGGAATTCGTAATTCTTTCTGTATGTAAATGGTGGATACTCCAGGGGCAACCGGATTGGATGTTCCGTTCCATATACCGGAGGTTGCAGAATATTCTTTGATTTGATAAGGCCTGGAATCAATACAGCAAGCCAGGTTGATTTCAAACAATGCATTGTAATCCATACCGTCAATCTGGTCAGGAAGTGAATAAACCCCAAGTGTATTCGGAAGCGGTTCCCCTTCATGATTCAGGTTGTACGTAAAAGAGGAAGCATTCACGATCGCCGATAACGGGTTATTCATATTGGCAAGTGTATACAATCCGTTTCCGTTCGCCAGATACAACTTGTTTGACTCTCCCCGCTCAATGAATGAATACTGAAAGGCATTTTGACTAAGTGGAGACGGCAGCGTTATTGGATTCAGATCGGTTGTCGGGTTTAAAAAGTCGTAATAAAACAGTGAATTAACAGAAACGGTATTTGTTGTTTTTGTTACATACAGCATATTTCCATCTTCTGAAAACTCAACACCTCTGAACCGTGCAGACTCATTGATTCCTATCGGGTTATAATAATCCGTATAGAATTCCTTAACAGAACCTGAAACCAATGCCCCCGAAGGTGTTAACTCTGCCGTATAAAGCCCCTGGTACTTTCCGGGTAAAGAAGAATAAAAAGGTGCGGCAATGCGATAATTCCCTGAAGAAAGTTCTGCGACTTCAAGCTCAGACCGTACATTAAACGGATTGAAATTGCTGTTGCTAAACAGCACATAGTGTGAGTAAGTAAAACCTGAAGTTGTCACATTAAACACATAGACACCTATTCCGTTTGTAACAAACGCAAGCCTGCTGCCATCAGTCCGTTCCTTGGTGGCTGCAAAAAACACATTCGATTTTTTACCCGGAGAAGGGTCCCAATAGTCATAGAGTCCACCCGTTATTTCATCAATAGGCTGGGAATAGTACCACATACTATTGTAAGGGACCAATTGTCCTCTGTAATTTTCAGGGTTGGGAGTATTTCCTGCGGCATAGAAATTTTCCAGTCCCATATCCAACACATACAGGTAGGGAATTTTACTGAAGCTTCCTCCCCCCATAACATGAGTAGAGAGTATATAATACTTTTTGCAGTCTCCCGGAAAAGGGATAATCATTATTTCGGAAGTACCTTGTGCGACTGCGCCTCCAGCCTGGTTCACAATTAGCCGGTCTATGAAATGACCTTTTCCATCAAAAATAAAACCATCAATAATGAAAAATTCTATTTCTCCGTCAGGCCTTACGATCATATTGGATGCATATTCTGAGGGCTGACCGTCATAACCATCATCAGCGCCGGCATTCAGCGGAGTGGATGGAGACCCCGTATTTGGCATCAATGGATTGTCATAAGTATATGCCGGAACAGGAAGGGGTGTGAGATTAGGAGCATTAAAATGATTTCCGGGTAATGTCCAGTAAGGATTTTGTGCAAAGCTTATGAGGCCCATCATAACTGAGCCACATAGTAGTAAAAGTTTTGTTCTCATAAAGTTAGTAGTTTTTAGATTTCCATTCAAGTTCATGATAAAAAACTGAAAACCAAGATAATTTAACAATTATTAACAAATTGCAAACTTCTGACCGAACTTAAATAAAGGATGAGATTGAGCCAGGACTGTTTTAGCATTTACAGACTTCTGGTCCAGTTAAGCGAGTATAAAATTCATCATGAATTGTGCTGGTTCAGCCAACGGTCTTGTACTTGTAAATAGGGTAAGGAATCGGGTTATAGTACAACTTCTTCAAACGGGTCCCAAAACAATTTGCTGAAATCAACGACTTTATCATTTTTCACTTCAACTCCTTCCGCTTCGAGCAGCCGCTGCATGTCATCGGGGTCTTCAAAATGCATTTTACCTGTCAGCAAGCCGTTCCGGTTCACCACCCGGTGCGCGGGAACATCGTTTTTTGCATGAGCGGCATTCATGGCCCAGCCAACGATCCGGGATGAAGACGGTGTTCCCAGTGCTTTGGCTATCGCACCGTAAGAAGTTACCCTTCCTTCCGGGATCAAACGAACAACGGCATACACCTTCTCAAAAAAGTCCGTATGCCGTTCATTGATATTCATTCTGAGATGATTATTCTACCGTAACAGATTTCGCCAGGTTTCTTGGTTGGTCTACGTTGCATCCCCGCATGATCGCAATGTAATAGGAAAGCAGCTGGAACGGTATGGTCGCCAGCAACGGTACCAAATGGTCATCTGTCGCAGGGATCTCGATCACCTGGTCTGCGATCTCCTTCACCTGCACGTCACCTTCTGTCACAATCGCGATGACTTTTCCTTTTCTAGCCTTCACTTCCTGGATATTGGAAACCACTTTTTCATAGGAAGGTCCTTGTGTCGCAATGACAAAAACAGGCATTTCTTCATCAATCAAAGCGATAGGCCCGTGTTTCATCTCCGCAGCAGGGTATCCCTCTGCGTGAATGTATGAAATTTCTTTCAGCTTCAACGCGCCCTCTAAAGCTACCGGAAAACAGTTTCCTCTTCCCAGGTACAGGGCATTTGCAGCGTTGCTGTAGATAGCGGAAATTTCCTGGATCAGCTTGTCCGAAGTATCCAGTACTTTACGTACTTTATCGGGGATCGCCTCCAATTCCGCGAGCAATGTCCTGTAGTAGGATTCGCTGATCGTTCCTTTTTTATGTGCGAGGCGCAATGCCAGCAACGTAAGAACCGTTACCTGCGCTGTAAATGCCTTTGTTGAAGCCACACCTATCTCCGGTCCCGCGTGTGTATATGAACCTGCGTCCGTGATACGGGAAATGGAAGATCCGACTACGTTGCATATCCCCAAAATAGTCGCTCCTTTTGATTTGGCGAGCTGCAATGCTGCCAGTGTATCTGCTGTTTCTCCTGATTGCGAAACGGCAATGACAATATCGTTCTCGTTGATGATCGGGTTGCGGTAGCGGAATTCGCTCGCATATTCCACTTCAACATTGATCCGTGCCAGGTCTTCGATCAGGTATTCTCCAACCGTACAGGCATGCCAGGATGTACCACAGGCAACCATAATGATCCGGGGAGCGTTGGCCAGCTTATTCTCATAATCCTTGATTCCTCCCAGGGCGACCCATCCTTCGGCCACATTCAGCCTTCCACGGAAACAATCGCGGATGGAGCGGGGCTGCTCGTGTATCTCTTTCAGCATGAAATGCTCGTATCCTCCTTTTTCAAGGGCTTCCAGCTGAAGCTCCAGCTGCTGGATATAAGGGATTTTTTCTTCGCTGCTCTCGATATTATACACTTTCAGTCCATCTGCCCGGTCCAGAATTGCAATTTCCTCATCGTTGAGGTAAACAACATTTTTAGTATATTCCACGATAGGAGAAGCATCGGAAGCAAGGTAAAAATCTCCTTCGGAGCCGATTCCTACCACCAACGGACTACTCTTCCGGGCTGCGACCAGCTGATCCGGGTTATTTTTCGCCAGGACAACGATCGCATAAGCTCCTACAACCTGCCCCAATGCCAGGCGCACGGACTCTGCCAGGGAAACATCCGTTTTTTTCTTGATATCATCGATCAGGTGCACCAATACCTCCGTATCCGTTTCGCTTCTGAACACATACCCGGCATTGATCAGCCCTTGCTTCAGCACATCGTAATTTTCGATGATCCCGTTATGGATCAGTGCAATGTCTTCATTTTCGGAAAAATGAGGATGTGCATTCACATCATTCGGCTCACCATGTGTTGCCCAGCGTGTATGACCGATCCCGATCGTACCGGAAAGATCTTTTCCCTCGGCAAATTCCTCCAGGTTGGCTACCTTTCCTTTGCGTTTGTATATATTCAGATCAGACTGCTCATTCAACAACGCAATACCTGCGCTGTCGTAGCCACGATATTCAAGCCGTTTCAATCCGTTAATGACTATCGGATACGCTTGTTTTTTTCCAATATAAGCAACTATTCCACACATAATTAAAATTCGGTATAAGATATAATCAGTCTAGGTTTTAATTTCTTATCTGTCGCCTGCCCGTTGAAAACAACCCGTTCAGCACTGGATATAAACGTTCTCGGGGAAATGGTCAATGCTTCATAATCGATCGTGCCCAGGGTGTATGCCTGCACGAACACCTGCAGGTCGGCAATGTACCCCTTCGTGTAAGGATCATACGTTGCTGTCACCTCGCTGGAATTCACTCCTTTTATTGTTAGCCCGATCTGGTACGGAAATGTAAACCTGGATCCCGGTAGGTACTGGATCGGCAAGTACAGTTTCGCTGCATGTACGACAATATTCTTCGGAAGGTGCTTCAGTGTAGGGAATTCGACCACACCCCGGTATTTACCCGCCTGGGCGTAGAATTCCTGCTGCCCGAGTGTGGAATCCGCGATCAGCGCTTCTATTTTCTTTCCGGAATTGTTATACTTAAACCGGTTGTAATCTACACAATCATTATTGAACACCAAATGAAACGGAGCTTTTACCTCACCGTCTTCCTTGTAATAGATGATCATACGGGAATCCGCATCCAACAGGTTGAAATACGCTACCATTCCCTGTCCTTCCGGTGGAGCAACTCCGTTTGTCTTTACATGGATTCCTTTGAAATAACTGGAGGAAAACAAATCATTGCTTGCAAATTCAGCCGGATAGTTGGAGGCATCCTGAATGATCTGCAGTGCTTTGGAGGGTTTTAACGGAATCCGCAGCTGAGTGGAAACGGTATCTCCTCCGACTACTGTGATTCCCTGCGGGTTCACATGGATGGTTCCTGAACCGTCTACTAAGTTTTCGGATTTAACCGCCAGGTCCTGGTTGGAACGGTAGATAGAATCCGCGTACATTCTTTCATCCAGCTCGTATACCTCAAATGTCTGGGGACCGAAATACCCGTAGCCGCCGGTGTATTCCATCGCCAGGATAAATGAGTCGATGGTGATCCCTGCGACATTACCGAAATTCGGATTCAAACCAGACAGCCGTACTTGTGTGTAAAACCCTACATCCACTACTCCAAACTCACGGTCATTCAGGATTCCCAGTAGTCCGCTCGCAGGATTGGTCGTATAAACAGAATCATCGGCAATGGTATACGTAATGAGGGAAAAGGTATCTATTCCTCCCGAATTCAGCAGGTCATCCTGGTTGTACATCTTACCTCCAAGCAGGTTTTCCTTTTTCTTACAGCCAGTTGCGGCGATTACCATTAAAAACAAAAAAGTAGCGGAAAGAATAATTCCTTTCCGCCACCTCCAAAAGATGTTATTGAACATATAGTTATATGAGTACTTCTTCAATTACTTTGTCAAAAAATTCAGACAATACTTTGTTCTGATGTTCTTCCGGCACAAAATCCTGTTTGCTGCAGGTCAGATCATCGTATATTTTTCTCAATCCGGGATTCAGATCCTCTGAAGCAATGTTCACTCCATCCACATATTTCAGCATGTTTTCGGTAACCGAATAGAAATCTGTGCTGGAAAAATTGATCAATGTCTCTTTATCCACCCCGTCAAATTTAAGCTTTTCAGGTAATCGCTCATCCCAATTTTTGTTAAACTCATTGTTGTACATGCTGTACACCACTTTCGTATCGGCAAAATGAGGGTCTTTGTTGTAGATCTTTTTCACATACAGCCCCATCGGGATCGTCATCCAGCCATGGCAATGAATCACGTCCGGCTGCCAGCCCAGCTTCTTGACTGTTTCCAGGACACCTCTGCAAAAGAAGATCGAACGCTCATCATTGTCGGGAAATTCAACATTGTTTTCATCTACAACGTTCGTTTTACGTTTAAAGTATTCGTCGTTGTCGATAAAATACACCTGCATTCTTGCCTGGGCGATGGAAGCCACTTTAATGATCAGCGGATGGTCATTGTCATCAATCACAATATTCATTCCTGACAGGCGGATAACCTCATGAAGCTGGTGCCTCCTTTCATTGATGGTTCCGAACTTCGGCGCGAACACCCTGATTTCCTTCCCGGACTCCTGTACGGACTGAGGTAACCTTCTGGCAGTAGATGCAATTTCTGACTTCGGTAAGAACGGTGCTATTTCCTGCGAAATAAAAAGTATTTTCTTTTTTTCCATTGGATGATTTTGGTTTGAAAAAAACAGCACAAAAATATAGAAAAAAAAGCGGAACTTCAAGAAAAAAAAATAGTTTTGCCGATTTGGACAAGACTGCAGAGACAGCAAATGAAACTATTTAATACCGTAAAATCCCTTCAGGAAGAGCTGATTCCCCTGAAAAAACAGGGTCAATCCATCGGGGTTGTCCCGACCATGGGGGCATTGCACGACGGGCACATTTCGCTTGTGAACCAGGCAAAAGAAATGAGCGACTATGTCGTTGTAAGCATTTTCGTGAACCCAACACAGTTTAACAATCCTGAGGATCTTGAAAAATATCCCAGGACACTGGAGCAGGACATCAGCTTACTGGAACGGTATGGTGTCGACTGTGTCTTTGCGCCCGATATAAAAGAAATTTACCCGGATCATTATACCTCTCCCCGGATCGACCTGGGAATGCTCGGAAAAGTAATGGAAGGGAAATTCCGCCCCGGCCATTTCCAGGGGGTTGTTGAAGTGGTAAAGCGCCTCTTCGAGATTATTCAACCGGATTCCGCCTATTTCGGGAAAAAAGATTTCCAGCAAGTCGCTGTCATCAGGTACATGACCGATTTCTTCCACTTGCCTGTAAAGATCATTGAATGCCCGATCATGCGCAGTGAAAAGGGGCTGGCACTGAGCAGCAGAAACGCACGGCTTTCGGAAGAGGAGAAGCAGCAAGCACTGGTTTTGTACAGCACGCTGGATTTTGCAAAAAACAATACCAGTAACTTTCCGCCAAAAGAACTGGCGGAAAAATGCGCCCAATTGATCCATGCATCGGAATTGAAACTGGAATACATTGAGATCGTACATCCTGTGACGCTGGAAGCTTTGGAGGGAGAATGGGTGGCAGGCGCTGTCTGCTGCATCGCTACTTACTGTGGAGAAATACGCCTGATCGATAATATGACGCTGATCCCCGAACAGGAAGCAGTAATCCGTTAAGATGCAAAAAGTGTGTGTTTACTGTATGTGTATCCACTTCCCGTTGTTCGTTATCAACTAAAATAATTACTTTTACAAAAAATCTGTATCGATGAAAATCATTTCAGCTATTGAAGTAAGTAAAAACCTGGATTCTTATTTCATAATTGACATTCGAGAACCTTATGAGTATAGCTTTTCCAATATCAAGACGGTCAATATCCCGATGTCCGAAGTTTGCCGGCACCTGGATGAGCTTCCGAAGGATAAACCGCTTGTTCTGATGTGCAAATCGGGAAACCGTGCTTCTGCCCTGGGAAACCTGTTGTCGGTAGATTACGGATTATCCAATGTATACGTGATGGAAGGCGGAATTACTGCATGGAAGGAGCAGGTTGACAACTCATTAATCATAGACTAATCTTTTAACTTCATCCAAATGGATTTCATACATTCTTTTTTAGACTTTTTCCTGCACCTGGACGATCATCTTTTTGAAATGATCCTGAATTACGGAGTCTGGATCTACGCCATTTTGTTTTTAATTATTTTCGTGGAAACCGGCCTTGTCGTCATGCCCTTTCTGCCAGGTGATTCACTGCTTTTCGCAGCGGGGACATTCTGTGCAGGGATCACTAAAGACGGACAGACTGCGGAGCTGAACCTCTGGCTGGTACTTGCTCTGCTATTAGTCGCTGCTATTGCAGGTGACGCACTCAATTATTACCTCGGTAAAAAGGTCGGTCTGAAAATGCTGCAATGGAAGATCCGCGGCAGGCAGCTTGTGAAGCAGGAGTACATCGATAAAACACATGTATTTTACGAAAAACACGGCCCGAAGACAATTATTATCGCTCGCTTCGTACCGATCGTAAGAACATTCGCTCCGTTTGTCGCCGGAATCGGTGAAATGAGCTATGGAAAGTTCTTTCGTTTCAACGTCATCGGCGGTTTTTCCTGGGTGGTAGGTTTAACACTGCTGGGGTATTTCTTCGGTGGACTGGAAATCGTTCAGAACAATTTCGAAACGGTGATCTTCGGAATTATTCTCATCTCCGTTATCCCGATCATTATTGAATTCATCAGGGGAAAGTCCTCTAAAAGCAAATGACAGGGGACCGATGGGACACAAATCATTCGGGTTAATCGGAAAAACGCTGAAACATTCGTTCTCTCAATCGTTCTTCAGCGATTTTTTTCAGCAAAACGGGATTGACGCTTCGTACGAAAATTTTGAGCTGCAAAGCAAAGACGAAATCGGGAAATTGCTCCGAACGCCATTATCCGGGCTGAATGTCACCATTCCGTACAAAGAAACTGTTATGGAATTCCTGGATGAGCTTTCACCCGAAGCAGCGGTAATAGGAGCGGTCAATTGCATCCAGTTCAGAGATGGTAAGACGATCGGCCACAATACAGACGCTTACGGGTTTCATCAATCCATCAAACCATTTTTGACCAATAAGCACGAGCGGGCAATGATCCTGGGAACAGGAGGAGCGTCAAAAGCCGTGGTTTACGTCCTGAAGCAGATCGGAATCGACTGTATTTTTATTTCCAGGAACCCGAACGGAGAAAACCAGTTCAGCTATTCTGAGATCAATGAGCACATGCTGAATGCCTGCAAACTGATCGTGAACTGCACACCCGTAGGAATGTACCCGGATGTGGAAGCATGCATCGATCTTCCTTTTGAATTCCTGACACCGGAACACTTAGTGGTTGACCTGATCTACAACCCGTTAAAGACCAGCCTGCTTAAAAAAAGCGAAACTGCCGGGGCACAGGTGCTCAATGGAGAGACCATGCTGAAACAGCAGGCGCTGATGGCCTGGAAAATATGGTCGGAAACTACCTGATTTCTACCGCTTCCCGTTAAAAAAATCTAAAGCGTTTATCTAAATGCACAAATTCAGTTTTCTTTGATTGATTTTGTTGTATCTTAGCGCAAAGGAAACAGCAGTAATGATTCACAATTTTTCAAACACCAATTCTATCTTCAATGTCTTCCTGGCAGAGATGCGGGATATCAACATTCAAAAAGATCCATTGCGATTTCGTAAAAATTTAGAACGGGTGGCCGAAATCATGGCTTACGAAGTTTCCAAAAAGTTGATGTTTGAAGCACATACGGTAACAACTCCCCTGGGTGAGGCAAATACATTCCGGCTGAAAGAGCAGCCTGTACTTGCCACGATTCTGCGGGCCGGACTGGGGATGCATAACGGGCTTCTGAATTATTTCGACCGGGCCGAAAGCGCATTTGTTTCCGCCTACCGGAAACATTCTACAGCCGAAGAGTTTGAAATCTATGTAGAATACATTGCTGCTCCGAACATTGAAGGAAAAACACTGATCATCACCGACCCGATGCTCGCGACCGGGAGCTCAATGGTGACGGTTTACAAGGCTTTGATCCGGCAGGGAAAGCCATCAAAAATACACATCCTGTCGGCAATAGCGCACCCTGACGCCATCAGCTTCGTGAAGGCACACCTTCCGGACACTACCGAAATCTGGGTAGGCGCAATAGATGCCGAATTAACGGCCCAGTCTTATATCGTTCCAGGGATGGGAGATGCGGGGGATTTAGCTTACGGAACAAAATTATAAGAAGATTAAGGAATCAGAATTATGCAGTGGGTAGCGTTGAGTAGCGTATTTTTTACGGCAATGGTGAAGTTTATGTTCAGCCCGGCATTGGGGCCGGCATTGAATTTATCGTATATTGAAACATATATAGCGAATGCGGCAGGAGCGATCCTATCAATGGTAATTTTCTACTTTGCGGCAGAATTTTTCCTGAAAAGAAGCCATGAAAAGAAGGTAAAGAAGTACAGGGAAGCTCTTGATGCGGGAATCGTTCCGGCACCTAAAAAAGTATTTACGAAACGTAACAAGACGATCATTCGCCTGAAAAACAAGATCGGGATCGTTCCTTTTGCATTCTGGGCTCCGTTCTTTCTCTCCATCCCGATCGGATCGATCATTACCGCGAAGTTTTTCGGAAAGCGCAGGCTGACCTTTCCCCTGATGATCATTGGTGTATTCCTGAACAATACCATTACGGTAAGTTTTGTTTATTTCGTAAAAGATGGAACGTCATCTGTTCTTTGACCTGGATCGTACGCTCTGGGATTTTGACAGGAATTCCGAACGGGCATTGCGGTTCCTTTTTGAAGAAACCCAACCGGTCCATCAATTGCCCAGCTTTTACAAATTCAACCAGGTATACAAGGAGGTGAACGCTGATCTGTGGAAAAAATACGGGAAAGGGAAAATTTCCAAAGAAGAGCTCCGCGATACACGTTTCCAAAAAGCATTCCGGAAGCTGGGACTGAACAACGACGAGCTGAATACCCACTTTAATGAAGAATACCTGCGCATTTCACCGCTCCAGACGGAACTATTTCCCAACACCATTGAAACGCTGGATCTGCTGAAACGGGAGGGATACCGGATGCACATCATCACCAATGGTTTTAAAGAAGTACAAATGACCAAGCTGGAGAACAGCTCTATCCTTCCTTTCTTTAACGTCATCATCAGCTCGGAGGAGGTCGGAGTCAATAAACCCGATCCCCGGATTTTTCAGCACGCAATGGCCGCCGCCGACACCCAGCCCCAACATTCAGTGATGATCGGTGATGACATGAATGTAGATGTAATGGGAGCTGAACGGGCGGGCATGCACGGCATCCATTTTGATCCGAAGAAAGAGTTGAGCCGCAAAAAAAGTGATTTCCGGATCCACGACCTGAATGAATTACCGGAGCTATTGCCCTGGATATTCCGGTAACCCTGCCGGACAAACCTCCGCGACCTGACGAAACAGATTGAATGCAGATTTACCACCCGGATTTCAGGACAACCTGAAAACTAAATAAATTCATTACATTTACGGCTATGAAACAGATCTTATCTCTTGTTATTTTCTTCCTGGCCTGCCATGTCAGCATGTCCCAGACCTGGAGTAAAAAAGAATCCGACGTATTTTTAAAGACATGCGTTGATGAAGCAAAGGACTTTCTTTCAAAAGATGGCGCCACCGCTTATTGTAAATGTACAATGGAAAAGCTGATGCGGCTGTATCCGAATGCCGATGATGTTGATCATTTAAGTGATGAAGAAGTGACCATCCTGGCAGAAGAATGCATCCTTTCTTTGTCGGAAACGGACAATTTATCGATTACGTGGACGAAAGAAACGCAGCAAGAGTTTATCAGAGGATGTGAAGAGGAATTGAAAGGGACGGATATCGATACGAAGATGTACTGCCCCTGCGCATTGCAAGAGGTAATGAAGCTTTATAAAAATCCTTTTGACGCTGTAAAAATGACAGAAGAAGAAACGATAAGAATAGCTGAAAAATGCCTGGGGCTATAGGTTTTATCAATTGAGCCTCGGAGGGAAGAACAGCTGGAATTTCGGTATGAGTACCTGGAACGTTTTACCGGTCACTAAGTTCCTGAATGTATAAAATCCCTTCATGTATCCTATTTCACTGTACAATTCACATCCGCTCATATAGGTGTATGACTCCTGGGGCTGAAGGACCGGCTTTTCGCCAATTACCCCTTCTCCGCTTACCAGGTTGGCATCATTCATCGAGTCGAATATATACCAGTTGCGGTGTAATAACTGGACAGGAAAAGAGTTGTGGTTTTCAATAAATACTTCGTAATTGAAAAAATAGGATTCATTTTCAATCTGTGATAAATCGGGACGGAAGATAACTTTTACCCGGATTTCAACACCTTCTGTTATCGCCACATTCATAGCCGTGGATTTAATGTTTAGGTAAAAATACTCTTTTTTAATTGGAAAAGCTATAATTTATCGGTTTTTTAACATCCTAATCTCCCGGATTCAGTGTCTTGATATTGCGCATCAAACCGCTGTATTTTGTGCGTTTTACAGCACTGTTTCTGAACAATTCACGAAAGACCTCTTCCGTCAGGTCTTTCCAGTCGCTCTTGTTCATTCCCAACAGCTGCTGGTGAGGAAGAAAGTCAGGTTCGCTGTGTGCTTTCGCGAAACGGTTCCACGGGCAAACATCCTGGCAGATGTCACAACCAAACATCCAGTTCTCCATTTTCCCATGAAATTCTCCCGGTATCAACGCGTCTTTCAGCTCGATCGTCAGGTAGGAAATGCACCTTGAGCCGTCCACTACATACGGTTCGATGATCGCATCCGTCGGACAGGCATCGATGCACCTGGTGCACCTTCCGCAATAATCCTTTACCGGGCCGTCTTCTTCCAGCTCCAGGTCCAGGATCAGCTCAGCAATAAAGAAAAATGATCCGTGTTTCGGATGGATCAGGTTGGAATGCTTTCCAACCCATCCGAGCCCGCTTTTCTTAGCCCAGGCTTTGTCCATTACAGGCGCGGAATCGACAAACATCCTTCCCCCTACTTCCCCGATCTCCTCCCGGATGTATTCATACAGTTCTTTCAGTTTGTCTTTGATTACAAAATGGTAATCTGCGCCGTATGCATATTTGGAAATTTTATACGTGTCATCCTGTTGCTGTTCCTGCGGGTAATAATTCAGCAGCAGTGAAATGACGGATTTGGAATCGTCAACCAGCAAGGTAGGGTCCAGGCGCTTGTCGAAATGATTTTCCATGTATTCCATTTTTCCATTTCGCTGCTCTTTCAGCCACTTCTCCAGTCTCGGAGCTTCTTCCTCTAAAAACCCGGCCTTTGAAATACCGCAATACATGAAGCCAAGGTCGTATGCCTTGGATTTAATGAGTTGGGAATATTGTTCTCGGTTCATGCTATTACTTTTTTTCCAATGCCTGAATACACTTTTCCCGAATAGACCACACTTCATCCAACGTAATTTTTAAGTTGCATTCTTCCAGCCATTTTGCTAAAAATTGACGGTGCCATGTAATCTTATTTTCAATCACATCTGCAGGTGTTATTTCTCTGACCTCCATAATAGCATTGGCATAGCCGGCAAAATCAGAATGTGCGTTGGTAACGTCCAATACCTTGTTATTTACCGTTAAGTAACAGTGTGCTTCAGGAATGAATGTCACGGAATATGCTGCTAATACATCTCCGACTCCGGGGGTATTTTGCTCATCCATTTTGTAAAAAGCAAGAATCAATTTTACATCGGGGATGTTATTTAGTTCTGAAATGTATTTTAAAAATGCATGTTTGCTACTACAGGTTCCTTTCCGTTCTTTCCAGACCAAGCTCAGATCCAATCGGTTTGAGTTTCTTCCATAGTGAAAATTTCGCACTGATCTGACCAAATCATTCCAGGTTACGATTCCTGCTTCAATAATTCGGGTCGTTAACTCATCGCCATTTTTTAAACCAAATTGATCCATTTTCAATCACTAAAACAATCCTCCCTGCGACCAGCCTTTGTCTTTTCCGAGATGGGTGTATGCTTTTTCAGTTACCTGTCGACCGCGTGGCGTCCGCATCAGAAATCCCTCCTGGATCAGGAACGGTTCATATACTTCCTCCAGTGTTCCTGCATTCTCACCAATGGCTGTTGCAATGGTCGTCAATCCGACCGGGCCGCCTTTAAACTTATCAATGATGGTTGTAAGGATCTTATTGTCCATTTCATCCAGTCCGCACTGGTCTACATTCAACGCATCCAGGGCAAATCCCGTGATTTCATTTTCAATGGTTCCGTCTCCTTTGATCTGCGCGAAATCTCTTACCCGGCGCAGTAGCGCATTCGCTATACGGGGCGTTCCCCTGCTCCTGCTGGCAATCTGGTATGCTGCTTCTTCTGTGATCGGGATACCCAGCAGGCTTGCTGAACGTTCGACAATCAGTGTCAATGTCTTTGCATCGTAGTATTCCAGGCGAAGGTTGATCCCGAAACGCGCACGCAAAGGGGAAGTGAGCAATCCTGACCGGGTTGTCGCTCCGATCAATGTAAAAGGATTCAGCGAGATCTGCACTGTCCTGGCATTCGGACCGGAATCAATGAGAATATCGATGTGGTAATCTTCCATGGCAGAGTACAGGTATTCTTCCACGACCGGGCTCAACCGGTGGATCTCATCGATGAACAGTACGTCTCCCTTGTCAAGATTCGTAAGCAAACCTGCCAGGTCTCCGGGTTTATCCAAAACCGGACCTGAGGTAACTTTAAACCCGACTTCCAGCTCATTGGCAATGATGTTCGACAAAGTGGTCTTTCCCAACCCGGGAGGTCCGTGCAACAACACATGGTCCAATGGTTCATTCCTGAGCTTTGCCGCCTTTACGAAAACAGAAAGGTTCTCAACCACTTTCGGCTGACCGGAAAAATCTGACAGTGTTCTCGGGCGAAGCACCCTGTCATAGTCCACATCGTGCTTTTCAGCTTCTTCTTTATAATCAAATGAACCTTCCACTTTATCAAAATCTGTTTGTCAAAGATACAAATGAAATTTAATTTTCAGGTTTTCTCGCTTTTATTCCCCAGGTAAACGTAAATTCCGCCACCAGCTCTCCTTGTTCATTGTAAGCATTCGTCACACAACGGATCTCTTCGGGTTCAAATGACCGGGCCGTGCGGATGATTTTTTCCGCGATCTCTTTCCCCTGAACACACCTGAAAGTCGTTTTTCCAAGGGCACGTTTCACAAACGTCGCTTCACAACCTATCACGAACGTAGAAACGGATGGTTTCAGCTTGTGGGTGTACATCAGCAATAACAATCCGCTTGCCATCTCAGCGGACATCCCCAAAACGGCCCAATACGTCGTTTTAAACGGATTTTTATTCAAAAACTTATACGGAACAGTCAATTCACATTCTTCTGCTGTCAGGCGCTTTAATTTTACACCGGTCACGGATGCCAGCGGTAAATCTTTCATCAGGCCAAGCCTGAACAAAAACGGGTTCGAAACACGCTTCCGGTATTCTCTGATGTGAGCCTGGTTAAAAAAGGAATCTGTCATCATGTAAAGATAACAAAATGTAGCGGCCGGAAAAAATAACCGGAATACTCCTGGCGGGAAATAAAAAACCCCTCTTGCGGGAGGGGTTTTCTGATTATCTGAAAAATCTTAGTGCTCTTCTTCACCTTCTTTCAATGGTGTAGTCTGCGGAACAAAATCTGTGTCCCATCCTGGCTTGGATAAATCGTAAGGCCAACGATGAACAACAGGAAGCGCTCCCGGCCAGTTTCCATGGATGTGCTCTACCGGAGTAGTCCATTCCAGCGTTGTGGAATTCCATGGGTTCTGAGGAGCTTTTGGTCCTCTGAAAATGCTGTAGAAGAAGTTGAACAGGAAGATCAGCTGTCCCATCGCCGCGATAATAGCGAAAATGGTGATGATGACGTTCAGGTCTTCGAACTTAAGGAATGTCTCTACATCAAATATTTCGTAAACGGAATAATCATAGTAACGACGAGGCGCTCCCGAAATCCCGATAAAGTGCATTGGGATAAATACCCCGTAAGCTCCAACGATTGTTACCCAGAAGTGCGCATATCCCAAACGGGTATTCAGCATCTTTCCGAATAATTTAGGGAACCAGTGATATACACCGGCATACATTCCCAATACAGCCGACAATCCCATTACCACGTGGAAGTGGGCAACTACGAAGTAAGTATCGTGAACAGTAATGTCCAAAGCAGAGTCTGCCAGGATAATACCTGTGATACCACCTGTAATGAATGCAGATACCAGACCGATAGAGAACAACATCGCCGGAGTGTACACGATCGTTCCTCTCCAGAGCGTTGTCAGGTAGTTAAATACTTTTACTGCCGACGGGATGGCGATCAGCAATGTCGTGAACACGAACACCGATCCCAGGAACGGATCCATACCTGTTACGAACATGTGGTGCGCCCATACAATGAATGACAGGAAACCAATTGCAAGGGTAGAACCAATCATCGCTCTGTACCCGAAGATCGGTTTTCTTGAGTTGGTAGCAATGATCTCTGATGATAGCCCCAATGACGGCAACAATACGATATATACTTCAGGGTGTCCGAGGAACCAGAACAAGTGCTGGTACAGCAATGGAGATCCTCCGTGGTTGGTCAGCATTTCTGATCCTGCGATGATATCAGACAGGTAGAAAGATGTTCCCAACGTTCTGTCCATTATCAACAGCAAGGCAGCAGAAAGAAGTACTGGGAAAGATAACAAACCTAGAATAGCGGTAACGAAGAATGTCCAGATCGTCAATGGCATTCTTGTCATGCTCATACCTGCTGTTCTCAGGTTAAGTACTGTAACAATATAGTTCAGGGACCCCATCAAAGAAGAAGCGATGAAAAGTGACATTGAGATCAGCCATAAGTCCATTCCCAACCCTGATCCCGATACAGCCTGCGGCAGCGCTGAGAGCGGAGGATAAACCGTCCACCCGGACATTGCAGGACCTGTTTCAACGAACAAAGAAACGAACATAATGATACTGGAAAGGAAAAACAGCCAGTATGAGATCATATTCATGAATCCTGACGCCATATCACGCGCTCCTAACTGGAAAGGAATCAATAAGTTTGAAAAAGTACCGGACAATCCACCTGTCAGAAGGAAGAATACCATGATCGTACCGTGAATGGTAACCAATCCAAGGTACATATCTTCACTCAACACCCCATTCGGAGCCCATTTCTCTCCTAAAAAGAAAGAAAGAAAATCTGCACTTTCACCGGGCCATGCTAACTGAATACGGAACAAGATAGACAATAACATACCTACAACTCCCATAAACACCGCAGTAACCAAATACTGCTTTGCAATCATTTTATGATCCTGGCTGAAAATGTATTTTGATACGAAATGTTCTTCGTGGTGCGCATGCTCATCGTGGTGAGAATCATGGTGACCGTGTGCTTCGTGTGCTAATACAGACATCTTTTATCTAGTTTAATTTTTACTTCCTTGTTAATTTTATTAATTACAGTGCCACTTGAGTTGAATCAGCACTTGGTGCTTCCGGCGCTCCCGGATTCGCTTCATCAATAGATGGTGCAGGCGCTGCTCCTTTAAACAAAATCTCAAAACGGTGAGCAGCCGGAAGGGACTCTCCGAATTTTTTATTCAGGATGGTCAGCTCCTTATCCGACAATTGGTCATCTTTCGGACGGGCAGCATTATCGCTTCCCAGGTCAAATGCTTTCATCACTGCTTCGTACTCATCTTTTTCCAGTACTTCGATCAGCATGTACATTTTGTAGTGAGATCCTCCACAGATTTTGTTACACAACAAAGAAAAGTCGAATTTCGGGTCATTTTTTCGTTTTCTCATTTCCTCCGTTGTGATCGTAGGAGTGAATTTGAAACGTGTCGTCTGTCCCGGAACCGTGTTCATCTGAACTCTGAAGTTAGGGAAGAACGCAGAGTGAATCACATCCTTGGAACGGAAATTGAATTCGTATTCCTGGTTGACACATAAGTACAATTTCTCAGCCGGACCGGAGATAATGATATCGTCCCATGACTGTGCGTCCAGGCTCTTATCGTGACGGTTCTTCAACTGAACCAACAGGCGGTAAATCTCTTCGTTACGGCGTAACGTCTTTTTCATTTTCTCACGCTCTTCAACGCTGAAGATCTTCGTCTTGTCATTTAACGTTCGTTCAACAGCATCGATCCCCAATAATGAATCGTTCTTCAATTTATCAATTGCGTAATCCAATGTCTCGGTGTTCACTAACCCAAGCAGGTTCTTATCTGAAGTCACCTTGTAATCGAACTTACCCAGCACATTGTCCTGACCGGAATAACGGGCAGTCCAGTCAAACTGCTTCGAATACAGCTCTACGACAATCGCATCCTTATCAGACTTGGAAGTAGCATTGTTCCACTCGATCAGTCCCAGTACGATGATTACCAGCAATGCCATCGCAGGAACGATCGTCCAGATCAGCTCCAGCTTGGTGCTGTGTGGGAAATAAAGCGCTTTCGCTCCCGGCTTCTTCACGTACTTGTATGCAAAAAAGAAAAGCAGGAAGTTGGTTGCAAAGAACACGATGAATACGATCACCATATTCAGCTTCATCAACCAGTCCAGCCGGACACCATGCTCTGTTGCTGCCTCTCCTCTACCTGTCCAGCCATAATTTATCATCAGATAAATCATCGAGCCGAAAAAGACAATCATAAATGTGAGCATCAGCTTTGCATTCAAACGGTTGTCACGGTTGCTGATTTCGTGCTCGCCTCTTTTTCTCAATTTAGAAGAAAGTTCGTACAATCGAACCAGCTGCGCAATGGCAACAACTCCTAAAACGACAACAATCAAAAAGATTAATTTACTTCCCATTATTTCTGATAATCAATGTTATAAATCCTGTTCTAAAATTTTAAATTTCGTGGTGAATACTTTCATCCAAGTAGGGGTGATTCAATGGTGTTAAAGGCGCTTTGCTGAGATTTACCAGGATAACTCTCAGGAAAATTCCCACTACCAGGATAACCATTCCCAATTCGAAGATTCCGAAGTGTGATGTTGGCCCCATTGAACCGACAACAACCATCAGATAAACATCCATCCAGTGTCCTGCAAGAATAATCAACCCTACGAATGTCAGGATTCCTGCATGTCTTTTCGCATCACGGGACATCAGAATCAACATCGGGAAGATGAAGTTCACAAGGAACATTCCGAAATACATTACTTTATAATCTTCAATACGTGCGATATAATACGTCACCTCCTCCGGGATATTCGCGTACCAGATCAGCATGAACTGGGAGAACCACATGTAGGACCACAGGAACGACGTAGCAAAGATCCATTTACCGATGTCGTGGATATGGGATTCATTCACGCGCGGCAGGTAACCCAGGCGCTTCAGGTAAAGTGTTACCAAAATGATAACGACCATTGAAGAACACCACATTCCCGCAAATACATACCATCCAAACAATGTTGAGAACCAGTGCGCGTCGATCGACATGATCCAGTCCCATGTCTGGGTAGATGAAAACACAGCAAAGAATACCAGGAACGTAGCTCCTTTCTTATAGTTCTTGAAATGGATGTCCGTTCCACCGATCCTGTCTTCCTCCAGGGAACGCTTTCTGAACCCTAAATAGAAAATATAGTAACAAGCCAGGTAAGCGATCGTCCTGATCCAGAAGAATGCTTTATTCAAATAAGCAGATTTCCCCTTAATGATCGCATCGTGTTCCACAACATCCGCGTCCATCCATAAATAGATATGTGCTCCGTCAGTAATTGTAATGACTGCCAGTATGACAATCAGGAACAGGATTCCTACCGGCAGGTAACCGGCAACCCCTTCGATAATTCTCTTAACCGATACGTACCAGGCTGTTTCAGTAGCATATTGAAGCGCTAAGAAAAACAGCGCTCCCAACCCGATTGAGAAAAAGAAAAAGCTGTTTACTAAACCGTTTGCAAGAAAACGCTGTAATCCGTGGTCTCCCAATGTGAAGATCCCTATCGTTGTGAACAAAGCCCCGATAACGATTAAGCTCAGTGTTACAAGCTTTGCTTTATTTGAAATTTTGAACTCCATTTCTCTCTGTTTTCAATTTCTGTTTGTCAATTAATTTGCTCCTGTTGCAGTTGAATCCGCAACTACTGCTGCAGCTTCTCCAAATTTACCATAGTTCGGGTCCTGGAACTTACGAATGTAATGAACCAATGTCCATATTTCCTTCTTGTTCAAAATGGAAGCGTGAGATCCCATAGCTCCTTTTCCGTAATAGATCGAATAAAACATCTGACCGTTGCTCAGCTCTTTCTTATCTGCATAATCAGGAACTCCTGAGAATATCCCGTTTGCAGACATCGGCCCTTTCCCGTCTCCCTTTTCACCGTGGCACTGCGCACAATTGGCATTGAACAGTTTTTTACCGTCTGCGAAGATCTTCTCGGCATTTCCTTCGTTCAACGCATAAGGATTGATTGTCATAGCAGCTGCCGCCACATACGTATCTTCCGTTGAAAAATCAAACCCTCTCAAATCGTGTGTCTGCTTGAAAGCAACATTCGGCAAAATAGGGAATGGCAGCATTACGGCAACTTCAGCTGAATCCGTTCCATGGTAAGGGATCGTTCCGAAAGGCGGAACTTTTGCAGAAAGTTTTCCAGCCAATTCAGGATTAACACGCTCTTTGATCTGACCGTAATCTACATACGGCTCAATTGCTGCAGAGCGGTACATATCCGGCATATATTCATATCCTGAGCTGTCAGGATCAGACGTACAAGCACTCATTACGATTGCTGTGATTGCCAAACTTGCTATTGCCTTAACATTCATTTTCATTTGTTTCAATTTTTTATTTTCGGAAAAACCGAAAGAACCGGCAAATTATTTAATTTCTTTTTGATCTAATTCTACAATTCCTGTCTCTTTCAACAACGTCTCCAGCTCCTCAGCAGAGAACTTTGCATTGTCACTTGTCCTGATCTCCATCACAAAGCGGTCATCCGTAGTTCTCGGATCCGGGTTTTGCGCAGGAAGTCCCGGCAACGTCTTATTTCTCAGGAAATAGGTCAGTGCCATTCCGTGAGCCGCACACAATACGGTAAACTCGAATGAAATCGGAATGAATGCCAACATATTCTGTACATACGACATACTTGGTTTACCACCAATGTTCATCGGCCAGTCAACAATCATGAAATAACGCATCCCGATCGTTGCCAGTGTCAGACCTGTCAATCCATACAGGAAAGCCATGATTCCCAGACGTGTATTCTTTACTCCGATGATCGGGTCAATTCCGTGAATCGGGAATGGAGAAAACACTTCTGCTACTTTAACTCCTTTTGCAACAAGTTTCTTTGCTCCGTCTTTCAAGACATCGTCATCATCGTACATTGCATATATAACTCTCTCTGCCATCTCGTCAACTATTAATATTATTTTTCTTCCTCTGAAGAAGTTTCCTCTCCAGAATTGTTTTCGTCATTTGATTGTTCTTCCTCTGAAGATCCTTCAGAAGCAATTTCCCCTGCTTCCGGCGCTTCAACATGAGCGGTATGATCCGCTGCTGCGTGACCATGTGAACCGTGTCCGTGGTCGTCATGTCCATGATGTGTATCAGGCGCATTTTTGTAAGATTCTCCTGCAATTTTCAGGATAGTCTTCAATTCTGCAATCGGAAGTACCGGGAAGAATCGTGCAAACAATAAGAAGAATACAAAGAATAATCCGATCGTACCAACATAAATACCGATATCAATATGGGAAGGGTAGTGCATGCTCCACGCAGACGGAAGGTAGTCACGGTGCAGTGAAGTAACGATAATTACATAACGCTCGAACCACATCCCGATGTTTACCACAATTGAAATGATGAATGTAAACAGCAAGCTTCTTCTCAGTTTTCTGAACCACATCAGCTGCGGAGAGATCACGTTGCATGTCATCATTGACCAGTAAGCCCACCAGTAAGGTCCTGTAGCACGGTTAAAGAATGCGTATCCTTCGTATTCCACCCCTGAATACCAGGAAATGAACAACTCCGTGATATATGCCGTACCTACGATCGAACCTGTTACCATGATCACGATGTTCATGTACTCTACGTGTCTTGTATGGATGTATGCTTCCAGGTTCATGGCCTTACGCATGATCAGCATCAGTGTCTGTACCATCGCAAACCCGGAAAATACCGCTCCCGCTACGAAGTAAGGAGGGAAAATGGTGGTGTGCCATCCAGGGATAACCGATGTAGCAAAGTCAAAGGATACGATCGAGTGAACCGAGAATACCAATGGTGTTGCCAAACCTGCCAGTACCAGGGAAACCAGTTCAAACCTGTTCCAGTGCTTTGCTCTTCCTGACCATCCGAAGGAAAGAATGGAATACATTTTCTTTGATACCGGCTTTTTCGCTCTGTCCCTCAACGTAGCGAAGTCAGGAATCAGACCGATGTACCAGAATACGAACCCTACGGATAAGTAAGTCGAGATCGCAAATACGTCCCACAGCAACGGAGAGTTGAAGTTTACCCACAACGAACCGAACTGGTTGGGAATCGGCATTACGAAATACCCCATCCAAAGACGCCCCATGTGGATCAGCGGGAAAATACCTGCCATAAATACGGCAAAAATCGTCATCGCTTCTGCAGAACGGTTGATCGCCATTCTCCAACGCTGACGGAACAGCAACAATACAGCTGAAATCAATGTTCCGGCGTGCCCGATACCTACCCACCATACGAAGTTGGTGATATCCCAGGCCCAGTTAATTGTCTTGTTCAATCCCCACACCCCGATACCGGTACCAAGCAGGTATAAAATACATCCTACTCCGTACAGACCAATGATAAGCGCGATACTGAATAACACATACCACATTCTTGGTGCTTTGTCCTCGATCGGGCGACAAATGTCTTCCGTGATGTCGTGATAGGTCTTGTGACCTAAAATGAGGGGCTCTCTAATTGCTGCTTCCTTATGCATTACAATTTTTATTTATTCTAGTTAGTGACTTACTTTCTTTTCGTTTACCGATTCATCTTAATGATGCGCTTTCTCTTCTTTACCTGCTTTTTCCTTTTTTATTCTGGCAGATTGAATTGTATTCAGCAAATCATTCTTCTCATTACGAACCTTCACTTTATAATAAACGTTCGGTCTTACTCCGATCTCTTCCAATGCCTGGTATGAACGGCTGTCTTCTGTGCTCTTACGTACTGCTGAATGAATGTCATTCCAGTCTCCGAAAGTAATCGCTCCCGCAGGACAAGAATCTCCACATACTGAAGTGATGTCTCCGTCAACCAATGGTCTTCCTTCCATCTTCGCTTTCAGTTTACCTTCCTGGATGTTCTGAACACACATTGAACATTTTTCCATCACCCCTCTTGTACGAACTGTAACATCCGGGTTCAGTACCATACGTCCTAAATCATCCTGTGCCGGGTTGATCTCAGCGAACTTCTTATAGGAAGGATAGTTGAACCAGTTGAAACGACGTACTTTGTAAGGACAGTTGTTTGCACAGTAACGGGTACCGATACATCTGTTGTATGTCATCTGGTTCAATCCTTCGTCACTGTGTGTCGTAGCCGAAACCGGACATACTGTTTCACATGGAGCGTGGTTACAGTGCTGGCACATCATCGGCATGTGAACCACTTTCGGGTTCAATTCAGCTACTTCCGCTTCATGGTAATCGTATGTTTCAGGGTCTTTTCTAGTACCGATGGTCGCTTCCACGTCAGAAGAGAAATAACGGTCCAGACGCAGCCAGTGCATTTCACGTCCTTTTCTTACTTCATGCTTCCCGACTACAGGAACGTTGTTCTCTGCCTGGCAGGCAATCAGACATGCACCACATCCGAAGCACTGGTTCAGGTCGATTGTCATCACCCAACGGTGTCCGACGTGCTCTACCGGGTGCTCTTCCCAAAGGTTGAACTCAGATACCGGTCGCTCAACGTGGTGTCCGTGCTCATCGATCTTTTGCAGAACGTGCGCAGGGTTGTATGCTTGCTTAACGCCTTTCTTGTAGACATCCAGTGTCGTTTCTCTCACGATCGACTGACGCGCCATAACTGTATGGTGGATCTGTGTCGCAGCAATCAGGTATTCTCCTTGCTCTTCGCTAAGTGAACCGGCTGTTTCGTAAGCGTATGTTCCGTTCTGGATATTCACCAATTTAAATGCATTCGCACCGATCGGCTTTAAATTTCCGTTCTCGTCTTTCAGGTGGCCTCCAAATTCTGCAACCTGGTAAGCCCCTTTACCAATATTTTCACCGTTTGCTCCTCTTCCGTATCCTAATGCGATACCGATCGTTCCCGGCGCTTGTCCCGGAAGCGGGTAAACAGGCAATGTCAATTTAACTCCTCCGACTGTTAATGTCGCAAGGCTCAGTCCGTGTTCCTGGTCATACGTTTTACGGTATTTGTATGCCTTGTCCACAGGGTTCATTGTGAAGTAGTTGTCCCAGGTAACTTTTGTCATCGGGTCCGGCATTTCCTGCAACCAAGGGTTGGCAGCTTGCGTACCGATACCGATACCAGCTTTTTGGTACAATACTACCTCTGTAGCACCGCTCACTTTAGGCAGCTGTGCAGCTACGTTCAGGGAAGCGTTGAAAGCCGGAGCTGCCGGAGCAGGGATCTGATCTTCAAATGTAGAGTTGTGAACAGCCATGTTCCAGAAAGTCTCTGGTGCAGTATATTGAGATTGAGACGTAAATCCGTGCTCAATCCAGTTTGCTTTGATGTAATCGTAAGCTACTTTGGAATCCTTTCCTCCGCGGTTTGCTTCGCCTGCCCATACCAGGAATGATTCGATAGGAGATGTTGTGTTATTCCCCAACGGACGAATCGTAGGCTGTGCAATCGCGTAGTGAGATTTTGTAGGATTGTAATCGTTCCATGCTTCCAGCGCGTGCAGCGAAGGAACGATGTATTTCGCTTTAGAAGCCGTTTCATCAGCGAACTGAGAAATGGCTACAGAAGTTTTGATTTTAGAGATCGCTTTTCCGAATTCTTCCCCATTCGGCAATGAATAAACAGGGTTTGCATCCAGGAAAATAACAACATCGCTCGCTTTGCCTGCAATCACATCGCTGACAAATTTCTGAACTTTCTCATCTTCCGAACGGAAAAGGTTAACAGGGTTGTTTACATTGATCGTTTTTGTATAGGCCCCTAACACTTCATTCAGCTTGTTCGTCAGGATCTGAATGGCTTTGTTATTGGAACCGGAAACAACCAGTGATTCTGCTTTTGACTTTTTCAATTCAGCGATCGCCAGGTCCGCAACTTTTTTCGCCGGCTCATCCAATGCTGTGCTGACATCTGTGGAAACTCCAAACGCCTTCAGGATATAAGCCAGCACATTTGCCTGCTCAGACGGCTTGATCAACCCTCTGTAATCCGCGTTTGAACCTGTAATTGACATAGTCGATTCAAACATGAAGAACCTGGACATCCACTCTGCATCCGGGTTTCTTGTTTCACCGAACTGACGGGAGAACTGCGTAGGCAGCAACCATGAGTTCAGGAAATCGGCACCGATCGAAACAATCGTTCTTGCTTTTGAGAAATCATAATCGGGAATGATACCATCTGTACCTCCCTCGATCGTGAGTCCGAATGATTCTTTATTGGCAGCACGCATCCCTGCATAAGAGACTGCATCGTACTGAATGTGCTCAAACTTGCCCTCACCTACTTTAGCAGCAAACTTTTCAATTGCTCCATACAAAGAAGGGCTGATGACCGTATTTGAGAAAAGCGTTACTTTGTTCGCGCTTTCAACTGCTTTGATGATATCTCCATCAACCGTTGCAAGCCCTTTCGGTTCTCCGTTAACAGAAGCGTCTGTCAATCTTGCCGCTTCGTACAGGCCAAGAACAGAAGCAATTATCTGGGCGTTAACCACACCTTTATTGATTCCCTGATCCCTGTTTCCTTTGATGAAAATAGGACGACCTTCACGTGTCTTCACCAGGATGCTTCCGTAAGAGCTGCCGTCGTAGTACGTTGAAGCGTACCAGGTCGGCATACCAGGAGTAACGTCTTCCGGCTTGTTCACGTAAGGGATCACCTTTGTTACAGGAGATTCACATGCGGCAACAGTAGCGGCAGCAACACTAAACCCTAAAAATTTCAGAAAATCTCTACGATTGGTCGTTGTATCTCCCAATTTTTCATCGCTCAGAAACTCTTCGATGTTTTGCTGAGCAGGAAATTCTTGTTCTTTCGATTGGAGGAACTCTGGCGTCTCGTTCAATTCTTCAAGACCTTTCCAATATTTTCTTGTCATTCCCATGATTATTTCGACTTCTTCAATTCGTTAATTAATAGTGACACTTCGCACATTCCCAACCACCTAATTCTTTCACGGTCACTTTTCCGTCTTTCAGGTACTTTTCGTACAATTTAGGATCGTTGTTCAGTAATCGCTTGTGAATTTCTGCGTAGTATCCGTCTCCTTTCGTATCAAGCGGGCCGTCAGAAATTCCTTTCTCGCCATGACATTCGATACACCATCCCATTGTAAGGGTTGGTCTTGTCAGCTTAATATTTCCTTCCAGTTTATTCAGTTCAGAAACCGGCATTACCTTCGCAGTTTCTTTCATTGTCTTCATATCACCGTGGCACTGGATACAATCTACTCCACCTGCTACTACGTGCTGAGCGTGGCTGAAATAAACGTGATCCGGCAAAACGTGAACTTTATTCCAAACGATTTCTTTTGTTTCTCCTGTGAAAACACTTCCATCCCATCCTGCAGCTTCGTAGATCTTTTTGATCTTTTCCTGCTGTTCAGGAGTTGTTCCCGTTACCTGCTTGTGACAGTTCATACACACATTCACAGACGGAAGCCCGGCAGTTCTTGACTCAGTAACGGAGTTGTGGCAGTATTTACAATCAATTCCGTTGATTCCTGCGTGAACAGAGTGCGGGAAATCAATCGGCTGAGAAGGCTGGTATCCTTCTTTAATATCTATCTCACCTAACAGCAGGAACAAAGACACAACCAGTGAAATAACGATCACCAAAGAGCCAAGCCCTACATACTTTCTATTCTTCCATGCCCATGTTTTGAATTCCGCACCGTAAGAAGGAGCATCATCCACATCTTCTCCTTCCTGCTCAGCTGCAGCAATCGTCAACTGACGTCGCACACCTCCTACAGACAGAATGATCACGATGAAAACCACTCCGAGAACAACCCAGATCCAGCCGATGGAAGATTCTTCTTCCACAGCAGCACCTCCGGCAGTTCCAGCTCCGGCAACATCACCAGCAGCTTTCGGCTCTTCCTGTGCATCAACGTAATCAAAAATTGCATCAATTTCCTCATTCGTCAACGCCGGGAATTTATCCATGTTGGTAGGCTTCGCTTTCGCAGCTGTAGCAGCATAAGGGTCAGCAGCAGCAGCAGCTTCCCAGTTACGAACCCAGGCATATATGGATCCTTCTTTTGCTCCACCATCAGCCCATTTAGCTCTAACACCTTGTAGTTTCGGACCTGTTCCATCCTTGAACGGACTGTGACAAGTAGCACACTTTTTAAACAAAGCCGCTCCATCCGCCGCTTGTGCATCAAACGTACCAGCCATTAACACTACTGCTAACGCCCCGATACACCATTTGTTAATTTTTCTAAACATTTGAATATTAGATATTTTCATGTCAAAAATGCCTGTTTACAGCTAATTACATACCAATCAGCGGTAGCAAAATTAGAATATAAACCCATTTTGATGACAGTTTCGTGACATTTTTCGTTGATAAACCGGTAATTTATAACGATTCTAAATAAAAGTTAAATCCTCTTTTTTCGATCGGATATTCACCCGTTGAAATCGCCTGATCGTGTGTTTAAGAAAACAAAGAACTGTTTATTAATTATTCCGTGTATTTTACAGTTAAAATTCCGTTCATAAACCAGCATTAAAAGTGATCATCGCGTTGTTCGGATTACCGGGATTGCCTGTTTATGATCCCAGCGGAATCAGCATCAGCAGTGCCAAAATGAAGCGATCAAATGGTGGCATAATGATTGTTCAGGAATACCCAACCGGAATAATCATTTTATTCGTACTTTTGCAAAACGTAGCATAACATAATGAAGCATATGAAAAATCATCTTTTCCTGATCGTTTCAACCTTAATGGTGTTTATTTCTTTCTCCTCTTTCGGACAGGGGAATATTGAAATCATTAAAGATTCCAGAATCGATGACCTGATCAAAAAGCAAGGAGAAGTAGTGCCTCCGGCTACCTGTGTCCAGATCAACGGTTACCGCCTGCAGATATTTTTCGATTCTGAAAAGTCCAAGGTAGACCAGGCACGTATGCAGTTTGCGAAATCATTCCCTAAAATCGAAACGTATGTTACTTACAATGCTCCGAACTATTTTTTAAGGGTCGGGGATTTCAGGACACAGTTAGAAGCGGACCATCTCAAGGCGGAGGTAGGTTCGACTTACCCGACCAGCTTCATCGTGCAGGAGAAAGTAAACCTTCCGAGGATCGATTAGAGGGTTGCATCTCCGGAATCGTAACTTACAGATGACGGATTATAGAATCAGAAGTTACATATCCTGAGGCAAAGCAAGCCTGCAGCAAATAACCTCCGGTGGGGGCATCCCAATCCAGCATTTCGCCAATGCAATAGTGGCCCGGGAATTTTTTCAGCTGAAAATTTTCATTTATTTCGTTCATCGCAACTCCCCCGACGGTGGAAATCGCTTCATCAACAGGGCGTAGCTCCTGGATAGGAAATACCAGCCGGCTGATTGCGTTTAAAAACGACCCATCGTTTAAAAAATCGTCTTTCGAAATGGTCGCTTTCAATAAGCCAATGGCTGCTTTCGGCAATTTTATTTCCCGGAGGAAATCTGTCCTGGACCCTTTAAATCCCCTGAGTTTTTCAGTTAATTTCCCGATGCTCACAGTGGGTTTCAGGTTTAAAACCAGCTCCGAAGCCCCACTCCTTACCTGCCCGCTCAATGCGTAGACCGGCGCTCCTTCCAGGCCGTAATCCGTCAATTCTATTTCCCCGAACTGTTTCTCTCCGTTGATGGACAATTCCGTATTCTTCAACACGCCTCCACCCAACCCCGGGTCCCAGTCCTGGACACAAATTCCTGCGTTGCTTGCCTGAAATGGCAGGATCCCGATGTTCTTTCCCCGGAACAGCTCCGCCCACTCTCCTGTCGAGCCTGTTTTTTTCCAGGATGCTCCACCCATCGCGAAGATCAAGTAATCGTAACCGGTTTCGACTATTCTTTCACCGGACCGGAACACAGCTCTTTTCCCGTTAAATTCAACCAGCTTATGGCCGGTATGGATCGCAACGTTCTTTTCACGCAGGAAATCCAGCCATGACGAAAGTACCCGGATGGGTTTAATTCCCTTCTCGGGAAAAATTTTTCCACTTGTACCTGTAAATGTTCCTATGCCGATTTCCGACAGCCATTTTACCGTATCCTCATTTGTAAAACGGGTCACCGCATGCTGAATGAAGGGATGATTGTATTTTCCGATAAATTGTGGCAGTTCTTCCGAATTGGTCAGGTTGAACCCGCCATGTCCCGCAACCAGGAATTTCCTGGCCACTGCTTTATTGGCATCGTAAACTTCCACACGGATCTCTTTGCGTCCGGATAAAAAATGAGCTGCCATTAAACCAGCCGGGCCTGCCCCGACAATCACCACTTTTTTCATTGTAACGTTATCTCAGGCAAAATCCCAGCACGGCATCCATAAACGCATCCGGCTGTTCGGCGTGGACCCAATGCCCGGCGTTTTCGATGGTAACGAACTCACTATCGGGAAAAACATCTTCAATAGCGGGAATGTCCTCGTCTAAAATATACCCCGACAGCCCGCCCCTGATGAACAGTGTATGCACAAAGCATTCCCGGTTTTCTATTTCCGAAAGGATCGTGTCCATTTCACGCTCAAGAACGGGGACGTTCATCCTCCAGGCCATCTTTCCTTTCTCGATCCAGTAGATGTTCTTCAGCAGAAACTGCCGGACTCCGACTGAATCAATGTACTTTGATAAATGTTCATCGGCCTGTGACCGGTTGTCTATCTTAGAAAGGTCCAGTGCATTCAGGGCTTCCAGGATATGCTGATGGTGCGGCGGGTACGATTTTATTCCTATGTCGGCAACAATGAGCTTGTCCAATAATTCAGGGTATTTCTGGGCAAATATCATCGCGGCTTTTCCTCCCATGGAATGCCCGAGCAGAATGACGTCGCGAAGCTCCAGCTCATCGAACAGCTCTTTCACGTCTGAAACCATCAGCTCGTAAGAAAAATCATCACTCCAGTCTGAATGACCGTGATTCCGCAAGTCTACCATTATGACCCGGTAGTATTCCGATAATTTCTTCCCGTGTGTCTGCCAGTTGTCTGAATTTCCGAACAGTCCGTGTAAAATTACAAATGGTTTTCCTTCACCTGTTTCTCTGTAATGCAGTTTCATCGTTGTGAATTTCGTACAAAGTTAGGAATAATGTGGAAAGTGGGCAATGAGGCAGGAGGGAAGAAGTTGGAGGTGGCGGAAGGTTGAAAATAAGCTTGGTACAGTTTCATTTCACTTAAAATTTGGAATACACAAAAATTTAACTTATTTTGGTAAAACCGTTTAACAACTAAAAGTACTAATTATGAAAAAATTAATGATTCTTTTCGGAGTTGGTTTGATAGTAGTGACCATCTTCACGATTTCAGTAAGCGCTTCCCCGGTCAAGGAAAACGATGCACAACCCTCCTATCTGGTGAAAAGATTTACAATCAAACCTGCTTATAAAAATGTACCCTGCCCTGTTACGGGATTTCCAGTAGTTAATGAAATAAATATGGATCCCAGTGAGATAGGCCCATGTGACTGTCGTCATTATTACAATCCAGGGGTTTTAACCTATTCTACAATTATGGGATTCAAGTGTGCTACTTCTCCGGAGATAACTGAATAGCATTCTAAGTTGATACATGAGGTTGTCTTAATAAAGTCAGCCTCATCCTTTTTGTCAATTTTGTTCGTAACGTTCTATGACGGGGATTTATACTTCCGGTTGAACATAACAACTGGAAACAACCAATCAAAAATAGATCCGGTATAGTCCCATCGGGAGGATTCCGTTCTGGTAGAGGGTTTCGATTGTTCCGCTGTTGGGGTTGTATTGCTGCATGTACACGTTTTTTCGATTGGTCAGGTTCTGTGCTTCGAAAGCTACTTCCTGTGTGATTTTCTTTCCTTCCAGCTTGAATCCAAGCCTGAAATCCAGCCTGAAAAAGTCCGGAAGCTGCTGCGTGTAGGCCCTGTCGTAATCATAGATGGCTTCATTGGCTGCCGCAGATTCCTGTTCCAGGAGCTGGATGTACCTGTTCCCTTTCATGTAATTCACTTTCAGGTCGAGCAGGACCCTGAATTTCGGTTTCATTACAAATTCTTTTCCTACCAGCCCATTTGTAACAAAGTTGGTATTGAAACGGGTATTTCTCCAGACATGATCGACCGATTGGTACCTTGAATTGAACATGCTTGCCGTCACCAGGAAATAAAATCCTTTGCTCATAAACTGCTCTACGGTCAATTCGATCCCGTAATTTTCACCTTTTCCATTATTTCCGAGCATTGCAGGCATTGATTCAAACGAAAAAGAAAACTCGTTCAACGAAGTATAGACATTCTGTGAAGCAATACTGTCGGATGCCGTTCTTGCCGTGATGACATCGTACAGACGCTGGTAATATACCTCTGTTTTGACATGCAGCTTTGGCGTGATAAAAAAATCGTAACCGATCACAGAATGGAAACTTTTCATATAGTCGAGCCGGGAATTGTGCTGCGCTGATGATGCCACATTTCCGTACTGGTCGTATTGAATGTCCACGACATTTACGTGGATCAGGGAAGGTGCTTTGGAGTACAGACCTGTTCCCAGGCTGAAGTTTCCTCTTTCCCCTGTCCTGAAACCTGCACTCAGTTTCGGTTCTATTACCTGCCGTTGTGTAAGCGTCAGGTACTTATGAGTTAAACCGGCAACCAGCTCTATTTTTTCGGTAAACTTGTGCAGGTAGTTGAAATAGGTATTGGTCTGTACATAATTTCCCGAATACCCGATGCCTCTCACCCAGTATTTTGGAGTTCCCGGAAGCTGGTTCAGGTATGCATCCTGGGAATATCTTCCCATAAAATAATCTATATAAAAACCGACTTTGAAATAATTCCTGCTATTCGCTTTGATATATGTGTAATGGGCTAATTCCAGCTTGCTGTCGATGAACTTGTTCCTGATAAACGGCTCTGTTACCAGTCCTGATCCTGAGGTATCCAGCCATGTGTTGTCAATACTGGTCTTCGACAAAACGCCGGAAGCCAGCAAAGAGGTATTGAATGTATATTTTGACTGATGGGAGATCTGGTGCGTTATTCCCGTTACTCCCGTACTGCTTCCACTCTTCAGGTCTTCGTATGTGTAATTGTTCTGTTTATCTTCTTCCGGCACAAAATGAATGTTGCTTGTTCCTCCCATGGCAATGAATGAAAACGTACCTGCCTTCCGTGTCGGGACATTGATTTTGAAAAACAGGTCCTGGTACCTGGGTACGGCTGTCCCTGTTCCGAAATTGATAAACAATGACAATACTTCAAGCAATGATTTCCTGTAATTGAACAGATAGCTTGCACGGGATTTTCTGCTGAGAGGCCCTTCAGCTCCCGCTTCCAGCCCGTTGAACCCCAACTGCACAAGGAACTCATGCCGATTGTAATTCCCGTTTCTCGTCTTCAGGTCAAAAACACCTGAAAAGGCATCGTATTCTGCCGCGAAAGCGCCCGTCAGGAAATCTGAATTCCGGAGCACGTTGTTGTTCAGCATGCTTACAGTTCCACCGGCAGAACCCGGCATCGACCAGTGGTTGGGGTTCGGGATATTCATCCCGTCCAGGCGGAATAACATCCCCGATGGCGTATTTCCCCGGACAATGATGTCATTCACCTGGTCATTTGCAGTCGTAATCCCCGCAAAGCTGCTGGCCATCCGCTGAACATCATTCAGGCTACCCGCATAACGCCTGCTTTCTTCAATGGAAAACTGCCTCCGGCTGACCTTGATCATGTCATTAAAGCTATGCTGCCTGCTGTCGGAAACTACAGTGACGCCATCCAGGGTAACAATATCTTCTTCCAGTTCCACGGTCAGTACCAGCTGTTTCCCTGTCAATAATTCCAGGTTGGATAACACTGCCGGTTTGTAGCCTGTGGCAGAAATTTTAATGGTTACTCTCCCAATAGGAACATATTCCAGCTCAAAGTATCCCAAGGTATCGGAAAGTGTCTTGTGTTCCCGGTTCTCTATTTCTATCCGGGCAAAAGGAACCGGGTTCAAACCATACTGTTCGGTAACGCGGCCACTAATTGTCTGTGTGTTCTGGGCAAACAAACAGGATAACGGGATGAGGGATAACATGAAAATAATAACTACCTTCATTTGAGTCGTTTTGGGCAAAACTACAAAGCTATTAAAGTAATCAGAACGATCTCAAAATAAAGAAATAATTAAATCTTCAGGAACCTGATAACAACCCGAGGCTATCAGTCAAAAAATAACTGTAAAGGTGTACATCAAGAACAGGTGAACCAGGATCTTCTTTTCTATCGGTTCCCGCAATGTAAGAAGAACGCAACACCTGTGATAAAAAACAACCGTATTTTATATCATCTCTCTGATCTCGGCAATGATCCGCTCTGCAAAATGGTTGGCTTTCTCTTCGCTTTCACTTTCAGAATAGATACGGATGATCGGTTCAGTATTACTTTTACGCAGGTGCACCCACTCCTTTCCGATATAGATCTTAACGCCATCGGTAGTATCCACTTCTTCGGAAGCATATTTCTCTGCCATCCCTTTCAGAATGGCATCCACATCTATTTCAGGTGTGAGTTCGATCTTGTTTTTCGAAATGGTATACCTCGGATAGCTGTCCCTCAATCGGGAAGCAGTCATTTTTTTGTGCGCAAGGTGGCTCAAAAACAATGCTATTCCCACCAATGCGTCTCTTCCGTAATGCAATTCCGGGTAAATGACTCCTCCGTTTCCTTCCCCCCCAATGACCGCATTGGTCTCTTTCATCGCTTTTACGACATTTACTTCTCCGACCGCGGCAGCGGTATAGGTTTGTCCTTTTTCCTCCGTTACGTCACGCAACGCCCGTGTTGAAGACAAATTGGAAACGGTTGCTCCCGGGGTATGCGTTAAAACATAATCTGCAACCGCTACAAGTGTGTACTCTTCACCGAACATTGTTCCGTCTTCACACACCATCGCCAGGCGGTCTACATCTGGATCAACGGTAATGCCCAAATCGGCACGGACCTCTTTTATTTTGTCCGCCAGGTCTGTCAGGTGCTCCGGAAGCGGCTCCGGATTATGTGGAAAATGCCCTGTTGGTTCGCAGTATAATTTTGTGATTTTTTTTACTCCCAGCGCTTCCAGCAAAGCAGGCACAAAAATCCCGCCGGTAGAATTGACCGCGTCAACTACAACGGAGAAATCAGCTGCTGCAATTGCTTTTTTATCGACCAGCGGCAAGTTCAAAACAGCATCAATGTGCTTTTGAAGATAGGTATCATCGTTGGTTACGGTCCCCAGGTCATCTACTTCTGCAAATAAAAAAGCATCAGACGCCGCAATATCCAGGACACGCTGGCCTTCTTCTGCGGAAATGAATTCTCCTTTTTCGTTCAGCAGCTTCAACGCATTCCATTGTTTCGGGTTGTGACTTGCAGTAAGGATGATCCCGCCGTGTGCGTTTTCCATTGGAACAGCCACTTCTACTGTCGGTGTTGTGGAAAGTCCAAGATTTATGACATCAATTCCCAATCCCGCAAGTGTTGAAATCACCAGGTCCGAAATCATCTGGCCGGACAATCGTGCATCTCTCCCGATCACGACTTTCAACTGACCGGAATTGTTTTCTTTCAGCCATGTACCGTAAGCGGCCGCAAATTTTACGGCATCAACCGGTGTAAGCGCATCGCCGACCCGTCCCCCGATCGTTCCTCTGATTCCCGAAATGGATTTGATAAGTGTCATGTGTAGCTATTGGATTATTAGACAAAAGACATCCGATATTGACGTTTCTGATTGGCCGCGCTTTTAACAGTTGGCATCAATCAAGAGCCGTACTTTTAACTTATTTTCTAAACGCCCGGTATAAATCGATCATTTTCATGCAGGCAATGGCACATTCAACGCCTTTGTTGCCATATTTCCCTCCCGAACGGTCGATTGATTGCTGGATATTATTATCAGTCAGCACGCAATAACTGACGGGTTTGTTGTACTTCAGCATCACGTCTTTGATGCCTGAGGTCGCTCCTTCGCAAACGAAATCGAAATGGCGTGTCTCACCCTGGATCACCACACCGATGGCAATGACACCATCGACATTGGTCATCTCGCAGAAAAACTGGGAGCCCAATGGCAATTCGAATGTTCCCGGTACAAACCGAACAACGATATTTTCTTCCAGCACCCCGTTATCCAGCAAAGCCTGCTTTGCTCCTTTCAGGAGATTCAGGGTAATTGATTCATTCCATTCAGAAACAACAATGCCGATTTTAAAATCGGCACCATTTGGAACAAAATCCTTGTTGTATTCTGACAAGTTGCGGTTAGCTGTTGCCATAATCAATTATTTTTTCAGATTCGAAACTCTTGCAATGTATTTATCGATTGTTTTCGCGTTTGCAAAAGTTGTATAATCGTTTTTAATTTCTTCGTAGAATTTCAGCGCTGATTCAAAGTCCTGCAATTCTTCTGCACACAACCCTGCTTTCAGCAAATACATTGGCGTAGTCCAGTCATTTTTGCTTTCTGCCGCCGCTTCCTTGTATTTAGCCGCCGCTTCTTTGTATTTTTTCAGCTCACTGTAACAGTCTCCCTGTAAACCGATCGCCATCGCTGACACGTATGTATCGTTGACATCCACTTTACCCAACACTTCCAGGGCTTTGGTGAACTCTCCTTTTTCCATGTACTGGCGTCCCAGCATGAACTGTGCATTCTCACCTCCCTTCAGTCCGTCAAATTTTTTAACCTGGGTGGTCAGCTCCTGGATCGCCATATCCGTAGAATCCTTCGCTATCAGGTTCATCGCATACCAGTATGCATCTTCCGACTTCTTTCCTTTCGGTACTTTTACAAACTGATAGTACAATAGGTATCCTATTGTTGCAACTATCACTCCACCTACAGCAAATGTGATAATTCTTAACGTTTTATTAGACTTGAATTGTCTTTTAATTTCGTCTGAAGTAAAGTTTTCTAACATTGAATATCAATTTTTCGAATTGCAAAAATAGTTATTTTTTTTATTCAAAGGACTTTATTCCGTAATTATCATAAGAGAAGCGCCATGTTCCGGGATATCAGCCCTTCCCCCTCTATGCTACCGGAATCAATTGTTTAATTTTTTCTGCCAGTTCCGCTCTCTTTGCCCAGAATTTAGCGATGTCCACTTTTTTCATGGCTCCTTTTATTTTAAAGGATTTAAGATTCCTGAACCACATATAAGCCGCCAATCCAAACAAACCGATACAAACGTAATAGGCAAACGCCAGCCAGTAGCTCGGGTAGACAAACTTGTAGAATAAGAAAATTACCGGGATGTTGATCAGTCCCATCAGTATTTTAGCCATCAGAAGCTTCACCGAACCCCAGAATACTCGTCTTTTGAATGTTTTTTCCACGAACCTTTTAATGATGAAGTACCATGGTCCGCAATGAATCAATCCTAAGATTGCGAAAGGCCACATCGTTATAAGAAACAGCAGTTCTTTCATCCTTGATCCTTTTTTCTCATGGAATTCATACAGGTAGCGTTCTTCCAGGCGGAATTTTCTCAACAAAGAAAAGTAGGTTTCCAGCTCTTTCTTGAGGGACATCAGCTCTTCGCTTTCGGGTGTCACATTTTCGTTGAACCAGTTAGCAAGCTGTTGGGAATAGCGCCATCTTTTTTCCAGGGGGATGGATGTATCCGAACACGTGGCATTCATTCCCTTCCTTGTAATTTTCATTACGTTTTCGTGGAACGGGGCCATTTCCTTATTGTCGACGTGCGTGATCTGCTCACGCATCAGGGCCTCAACCCGCTTGGTAAGCTCGGTAATGACTTTATTGGGGTTCTCTTCATACTCCTTTTTATAGTCATTCAGGCAGATCTTATCAGAAGTAGCGATCAACACGTCACTTCGCATTTCGTTCGGATCAGAGTAATTGCACCCTACTGCCGCTATGTAAATCTTCTTTTTCCAGTCCAGCTCCTGTAAGGCTGCAAAACCGATCCGGATTGCTCCCTTCTTCACAGGTTTCAGCCGCCGGATAAACACATCATCTGTAAAGCCTTCTCCAAAGATCAGCAGGTTTCTACCGAATGACAGCACTTTCGCACACTTTTTAAACACTTCCGTATTTTTACCTTTTGTGTCCTCTCCATCATGCTCGCGGTAAATGGGTAGCATGTGCGCCGCCCATAAGATGGGCTTTGTCACCGGTGTAAAAACGTCTGAGCGTGTCATAAAGAATACAATCGGCCTTCTGAGCGATGCCACTACCAGGGGGTCCATAAAAGACGCCGCATGGTTACTTACATAAATTGTCCTTCCAAATCGTTCTTTTGGTCCGTTTACGATCTTCTGCCTCGGGTAGTATATGCGTGTAGTGTAAGGCAATGTAATCTTCAACATGAAGTAAAAAAAACGCATCATAATTCTGAAAAAGTTTAACCGCGTATCTTGAATAAATAATAATGATTAAAATTGCTCCAGCACCTTGATTCGTTTCTCTATAGGTGGATGGGTGGCAAAGATGTTCGATATGGCCGAAAAGAAACTGCTGGATTTGTCGTCACTGTTATCGATAAACAACTCTTTTACTTCGTCGTTGGTGGTTTCGATCTTCGAATTTCCTGATACCTTTCGCAACGCATTTGCCATTGCAGGCGCATTTTTTGTCATCTCTACCGCACCGGCATCCGCCATGTATTCCCTGCTTCTTGACAATGCAAACTTGAAAATCATTGAAAGGAAATAGAGCACTACGGCAATGGCGAGGATGATCAGCAAGGCTGCTCCGCCACTGTCTTTGTCATTCCTGCGCCGGTTGTTCCCTCCGTAAAGGAAAGAACGGAATACAATATCAACGATGACGCCGAAAATTCCTACAAAGACGATCGTGACGATCAGTAACCGTACATCTTTGTTGCGGATATGCATCAATTCGTGCGCGATCACACCTTCCAGCTCTTCATCTGTCAGGGAATTCACCAGTCCTCTTGTAAGGGTAACGGCATACGTTTTCTCATTGATCCCGGAAGCATATGCATTCAGGGCATTTGTTTCGATGATGAATAATTTGGGCATTTTCATCCCGACGGACATGCATAGATTTTCCGTCAGGTTGTAAACCCGCATGTTGTCTTTCCGTTCCAGCGGCACCGAATGGGTTGCCATCTGGATCATCCTGGTATGAAAAAAGAAAGCGATGACAAACCAGATAGCCACGAGCACCAGGACGATCGGCGCAACGGATACGAACCGCTCGTTGGCCATAACCGCGTCTTTCTGCCCTAAAAAGAACAACGCCACATAAACCCCTGCCAGTATCATCAGGGGAAAAGCAGCTAATAATAATATCGATTTCCTGTTATTCCTGGCAATCTGTGTATGTAAACCTAGGTATTTCATCCAAATTTATCAGAACTTGATTTCAGGCGCTTTGTCCAATTGCTGGCGTTGTTCGTGCCCCAGGTCAAAGAAAGGCTGAATGGTCATTTTCTTGATCCCTGCAACAATGTTTGAAGGGATTGACTCAATAGCTGTGTTCAGTTCTTTTGTTGCAGAGTTAAAGTACCTGCGTACAGCCGCCAGCTTGTTCTCAATATCAGAAACTTCATTCTGCAGCTGCAGGAAATTCGTGTTCGCTTTCAGGTCAGGATATGCTTCTACCTGGATATTGAAAGCGCTCATAGCCGCTCCCAGCTCTTTTTCCGCCTCAATTTTTGAATTAACGTCATTTGCCCTCATTGCCTGTGCACGTGCTTCCGTAATCCGGGTCAGCACTCCCGACTCATGATCCATGTATCCTTTAACAGCTCCGATCAGCTGGGGAATCAGATCATGGCGTTGTTTCAGCTGCACATCAATATCAGCGAACGCGTTTTCTCTGTTATTCTTTAAAGCGACCAATTTATTATTAGTAGCAATGTACCATATAACAAGTACAACAATGATTCCGATGGTTATTAAAATTCCAGTCATTTTATCAATTTTTTATTTGAATAGTAAAAATAGTATTTTCAGTTGAAAGGCGAAGAAAGAAACATTTAAAAAAGATCAAACAAGACAAAAAAAGCCCTGAACGGGCTTTATCTGTTTTCTATCTTTCCTGATTCAGGCGTTCCTGATCTGCTCCGACAATTGTTGCATCTCAGCAGCATCCAGCTGCAGCTTCGGGTTTGAAAAATTCATATCATCGATTGCATTGATCGGGATAAGGTGGATGTGTGCGTGCGGCACTTCCAGACCGACCACGGCAACGCCTATCCTTTTACAGGAAATGACTTTTCTGATCTTAACAGCCACAGACTGTGCAAAGATCATCATCTCTCCCAACAGGTCAGCATCAAGATCAAAGATATAATCTGTTTCCTGCTTCGGAATTACCAGCACATGCCCTTTCTTAAGCGGCATGATGTCCAGAAACGCTAAAAACTTTTCGTCTTCTGCAACAATATAAGCAGGCAGTTCCCTATTGATTATTCTGGTGAAAACGGAGCCCATCAGCGTGAGATTTCAACGATTTCAAATTTTACGATGCCATTCGGGGTCTGGATATCTGCGACCTCTCCTACCGCTTTTCCCAACAATCCTTTCCCTATCGGAGATTCCACCGAGATCTTCTTCGCCTTCAGGTCTGCCTCATTTTCGGCTACAAGTGTATATTCCATCGTCATTCCATTCGCAACATTTTTAATTTTCACATTCGACAGGATATATACTTTAGAATTATCGATATTGGAATCATCAATGATCCGCGCGTTGCTGATGATCTCTTCCAATTTAGCAATCTTCATTTCCAAAATACCCTGAGCCTCCTTTGCAGCGTCATATTCTGCGTTTTCAGAAAGATCTCCTTTATCCCTTGCTTCCGCAATCTGGTTCGAAATAGAGGGACGTTGCACTGTTTTCATTTCGTGCAGTTCATCTTTCAGCTTTTGCAAGCCTTCTTCCGTGTAATAATTAATTTGTGACATAACTCAACGATTTAACATAAAAACAAGAGAGTCCAGAAACGGACTCTCTTGTCATACAAATATAATAAATAAAATTACTTAATGCTAATTGTAGCTCCTACAGTGTGAATAAATCCAAACATACCTGCCATACGGACAGCATACTCAATTCCCAGAGCGCTTTTCTTCTCTCCGACCAACGCGTCAACAGAGAAACCTGCTGTTGGCCCTATCAGGGCATTCGCTCTGTTCTCAGCGTTGAAGATTCCTTTTTCATAAACGTATCCACCTCGCAGGTTGAACGCTACTTTCTCAGATGAGAAGCCGTAATCCAACCCGATCCTGAACTGGTCATAAGAGAATGAGTTCGCTGTGAATCCCAATCCCAGTATCAACCTGTTTTTTTCATTGAAAATGAAATCGTAAGAACCTCCGATCGAAAGCAAAGACGGCATTTCAAACGTTGCGGTACGTTGCTCCAATGAACCGATGAACGATGAAGTCAGGTACTGAACCTGGGTATTCAAACCATCACCTTTGTATTTCATTACCGGACCTACGTTCTTCAGCGCAATACCGAATTTCAGCTGCTCCTGCTCACCGGAAACATACCGGATACCTGCATCAATAGCAACTCCCGAGGATCTGAGGTTTGAAATACTTTCAGAAATAACCTTGAAGTTGATCCCCCCTGAGATGGATGCTGAGAAAGTATGTGCATATCCTACGTTGAAGATATTCGCTCTCGGTGAGAATGTACCTATATTACCTTCCGGGTTCTGAACAGTCGTGATCATGATGTCACCATAATTAAGTGACTGCACACTGACCGCGATCACAGAAGAACCTCCTATTCTCTGTGCAATACCTGCACTGTTCAGAGAAACACCTGTCATTGATCCCATCCAGTTGGTGTAGTTGAACTTGATCTGTGTTTTGTTCGTAGACGCCAAACCGGCAATGTTTGTAAATGTGGCCTCAAGTCCGTTTGTAAATGAGATTCCCACATCGCCCGTACCAGCACTTCTAGCCCAAGGATTAATCAACAAATGCGCCGCACCCGCCTGACCAACACGGTCTTCGTTACCAGCGGTGGCTGTGAAGCCGGTAATGATGGCTCCACAGATCAACGCTGCTTTAATATTTAAAATTGAATGTTTCATTTTCATCAATTAGTCTTAATAAGTGATTAAATTCCTTGTAAGTCAACTTGACGTACACCAATGAATGATTTCAATACTCTTTCACCAACTCCTGGCACCTCGACATGTATCAGATACACACCGGAAGCTACCGGGATACGCTGGTGGTTATTCAAATCCCAATCAATTGATGTTACAGGGCTATCTTTCTTAAAGGTACGAACCAACTTACCGCTAGAAGTGAAGATGTTCACCGTACACTGGTCAGGAAGATTCGTGATTTTCACACGGGTATCCAGCCTGCTCTTCTCATATTCCGAATATGCCAGGTAAGGGTTCGGAACTACATTGATCATATCAAGAACTTCTGTAAGCGCATCCCGCTGACCTGTTCTGGCAGCCAGCTCGTCCATGCTCCATGAGTATTTAGGGCGCCCTCCGTTTTCTCCGGTTGCAGTATAGTTCTTATATTCCTTGTTCACCCTCAGTTTGATCATAACATCCGTACTGTTAATAGTCTGTCCGGCTGTCAGCATCGGGTAAACGATCCATGCCAGGTTACCATATACTGTCTTCGCCCTGTCACTTACCGAAATGTTTGCCTCCATGTCTCTAAGCAGCTGAGCTACTACGTTGTTGTCATGGTTTGAAGGGTCATACGGCGGCAAATCTTTCAACTGAAGCGCATAACCGTTAATTGTCCTGGATTCTACACCGAATACCCAGATCGGCTGAACACCACCCATGATGAAGTTTCCGTTCTGGTCTCTCAGACGGGAAGAAGGGTTCCACTTCATGTCACGGCCACCATCCTGAGTCAGTACTGAGTTCTCTCCGAAAGCCATGTACAGACGGGAACCTGTTTCCAGATCCACTGCATATCCAGGGAACCAGCTCATACCTGTACCTGTTCCGTCAGGAAGCCAGTTTTTTCCAACGCTTGGGCTTTTTCTCATCTCACCTGCTCTTGCACCTCCCTGAGTAAGGTTAGGATCACGTCCCATTTCAATTACAGGAACACGGGTCCACTTACTTGGATCATTTGTAAGTACAATGTCCACACTAGGTAAGAAAGAAATGGAAGCAAGTGTCTTAATACCACCGATCGCACTTGTGTCTATATTCGGATTATAGGCCATTGGCATGAATTCCACATTGTGTCCTGTAACTCTGTGCGGTGCAACACCTCCACTCAGCAATTTCTCATAAAGCTGCAGAGGGTCAGAACCTTCAGCCAATTCATCCAGGTAATTCCTAGGATTCAACCACGGCAAAGCACCATTATCTTCTCCTGTATCCGTTTTCCCTGACCGTATCCAGTTTGTAGGCTGGTATAAGTCATCATCCTGTACAAAAGACAACCATCTTTTCGTGCTGTCAGCATAATGCATGGAAGCAGAAATAGGTGTTGTGAAGTACTTGTCCGGGAAAGCGGAAACCATTCCAAGTGTATATTTTTCCTGCATGATATGAACCGAAACACCCCATTCAGGAATGATCTGCTCATTATCTGAAGGTCTGTACACAGGGAATCCACCCTCCATTGTGTAATAACCTAGTGGTTGATCACCTTCTACTGATTCAATAAAATCACCTCCTTCATGTGTGTACCGGTTGATCACCCATCGTGCTGTATCAGCAGAATTCTGGGACCCGATAAAGTTGGTAGGTGTATAATCTTTGAACTCGATTTCATAGTATCCTCCGGCAACGTTCAGCGGATCAACAACTTTAATGTTGATCGGGCCTCCTCCGAAATCATACTGCAGTTTATCCAGCGTACCATTTGCAACGATGCTTTCACGGGATGCTGTTGTCAGCTCCAGTGCACGGTTTCCGTTTCCATATCCGTCGATACGGGTAATTCGAGGGCTGGCACCGTAATCTACCAACTGGTACGTACCGCCCAGCTCCGGTCGTGGGTTATGAGGAACAGCTGAAACTGCCTTGATTGAAGTTCCGTCATAAGAAAGACGGGACACAATGTAAGGTATCTTCTGACCATTCAACTTAGTAGGGTCGTTCTGGTCGTACGGAGCATACTGGTTGTATGCGTATGCAACCGCTACGAAATAATACGTCTTGTGGTTCACCAGTCTCGGATCTCCCATAGCAAACGCGTCTGTCGTGATCTTGAAAGAATGCTTGATTCCTTCATCTCTACCCACAACCATTCGTTTTCCTTCCAAAATGCCATATTCTTCATTCAACGTATAGTTGAAAAGCGTAGTTATACCATTCTTGAGGTCACATTGTGCTACTTCTCTGATCTTAGCATCGTCTCCCAAATCAGCGATAGAAGCTGCCTCATCTACCAACTGGAAGATCTGGTACCCTTCAAATCTGTATGTTCTCTCAGAAGGGGATAATGTGTCCGGTGTATTGATATCATCGATCCGAGCGTAAGTTTCTCCTTTGTTGTTGGAAGTAGATGGGTTTGTGATCGTTAAGATCAGCTCATTTTCCAACTCCTGGATTTCCAGCTTCGGAGCGTTCGGTGGATCTACGATTCTAAAACATGCATCGAACAGTGCCTGAGCTTTCGTATCGGCAACTTTCATTACTTCTACAGAAGCCATCAGGCCTCCTCCTGCAGCACGACCGTATACGATACCCACCGTAATGTTGTTCATCGCACCAGGAACCAGTGTAAATGGACCTGCGGACTGAACAAATCGTCTGTCTCCTTTATTGTTTCCTGCCTGCTCTTCTGTCCAAGGATCAGAGAACGGAGGAGCAATACCATTCGTACCCCAGTTTAGCGGGTCTGAATCTCCCGGGAATACGTAGTCAGTCAGAACAGCGCCACCAGCACCTGTTCCACCATACGTAATGTTAGAACCATCCGCCCATTTTCCGGACATAAAGTTGTAGTATTGTGTCGCCACATCCGGGTCAATGTATGGATAAATAGCTCCCGGAGGGTTTGTAAAGTATGTGAATCGTCTCATACCAAAACGCTCATTGTCGATGATATCATCTCCATATCCTGTACCGATCCCTCTGTAAACGATCCCTTTGTTCTGTATCGCAGAATCCAGATCAGGTATTATCCATGTATTCGTAACGGTATCATAAAAAGGGCCCGGGTTATCTTTCCCGTCAGGATCCTGGTAAGGACCTTCGAAGAAGTCAACTCCAATTGCCGGCGGGTTTTGCCCATATCCAATCTGGGATCCGTTTGTTTCATCATCGTCATCTCCATTGTAACAGTAACCCAATCCACGGGAAACATCACATCCTACGTAGTCGTCTCCTGAGTATCCCAGATCCGGGTCAACGTACTGAGAAAAGAATGTATTTGTAAGTGTCTGTGTAGAACGGTTGATCAGTTCGTAATTGTAGAACGTCATCCGGTTGATTTCATCGGAAGTCGCAAATGCGAACGCCTGCGCACGGATTTCCATACCGATAGGCTCTCCCTGGGATTCAGTGTGAACGTTTCCTTTATCGTTGAATATAAACCAGACAGTCTGGTCACCGAAAAGTGTTACACGACGGTCAACTCCACATTCAACATCATCTCTTCCAAGAATATCATCGTACCAAGGGTAGTCCCCGTCATCCATAGGGTTATATATACCATCTTTGTTTCTGTCATAGAAAGGAGCCAGATAGTAATCCTGCTCAAGTCCAAGGTCTCCGTGTGCCGGCCAGTCCTGGATAGCAGCAAGCTCAGCATTCGTAGGTCTTGATTCCTCTTCCAGTTCATCACAAGCTCCCGGCTCTGCATCCGGGGATATACATGACTCCCACCATACGCTGAAACGAATAACTGCAGCTTTGTTGATCGGGAAGAACTTATCGTATTTCGCACATTCAGGGCCTGAAATCTCCGCTGGTCCGTACGGACGGATCGTGTTATCCCCTACAGCCACAAGCGGATCGTAATTCACTCCCTGCGCATTCGGGTTAACAGTCAGCGGACCTCCCCAGAAATCATTTCCTAGCTGGCGGAAGCGAACCGCAGCCAGTTTCAACTGACCGTTTTCGTCTCTACCTCCCATCCATAACGCCGCAGCAAAGATCGCTCTCGTGTTACTTCCTTTCGGTACCTCGTACGCAGAAACATTCTTCTGGTTATCCATGAAGATCACCCCTCCCATCTGAAGCAAGGCGGAAACGTCATTGAACTCTAAAATGTATCTCTGAGTCGCAGGAGCACAACCGGCACTCTTCGCACCGCCGCTTTTCCCTGACTTACCTTGACCATCGCTACCTTCCCCGGTATGATAATAAGCCAGGGACATACTTGAGAACAAGGTAAAGAACCCAAGTATGAAAGTAGATGTAATATAATTTTTCATATCTTTCAATTTAGTATGAATTAAAAGTCAAACTTCACCCCTAAACGGATTGTTCTAGGTGCACTGATATTAAAAGGATTCTGGATTTTCATCAAATAATAATCTCTGAAAGATTGCTCATCCTGCTGCGCCTGAATGGAAGCCTGGCTGTCAGCCGACTCCAGGTATCCGTCATCATCCCAGTTACCAGTTGCTCTATAAACGCTCAAGATGTTCTTTTGGTTGAACAAGTTTGTAACACGTAAATAAACATTCAGGAATAAAGGACGTTTTTTGTCATCCGTTTTCCCGGCCTCGAAGCTGAAAGTTCTGTCCAGCTGCAAGTCCAGCCTGTAAGACCAAGGCAGCCTGGATCCGTGTGTTGTACCATCCAAACCGGAAGGAAGCTGAGTAAACATCCCTTCGTTAACGATATCAATCTTACGTGAGTACGGGTTACCTGAATAAATATTTGTCATGATATTCAGACCTGTATTCTTAAGTACCTGGAAGTCGTTAATTCTTGGACCATTGTAATCCGCTCCTTCTCCATATCGGTAGTCGAAAGAGATAGCAAACGCATGGCGCTGGTCAAATGAATAAGGGAAGATCGCTCTTAAGTTCGGTAACCCGGCATTGATCAGACCCGCCATAGATGTCGCATCAGAACCAGTACCATCAGCAAACTGCAATGTATAAGCCGCAGTCATACGGATGTTTCCTGTTCTTCTCAGGTCATAAGCAACTGTCAAACCTTTTACCGTACCAAAGTCCCTGTTTCCGAATGTTCTGTATGTAGCAGGGTATGCTTCAACAACGTTGATCAACTGTACATTGTCTCTCTGCTCACGGTAGAACGCTGAAATTTTCAATGAAGAAGAACGTGTCAATACCTGCTGGAAACCTAATTCATAGTCAATTGTCTTTTCAGGCTTCAGGTTGGAGTTATTGATCACAGCACCTCTTGTCTGGATGAACTGGTACTCGTAAGGATCAAAACGCACACCTGTAGTAGGACGTTTTGTCAAGATATCATAGTGTGCGAAGAAAGAAGACTCTTCCGATACCGGGAAAGAGAAAGCGATACGCGGCATCACGCTAACCTGGGCTTTGTAATCTTCAAAAGCTTCGCTGCTTACGTTCGTCTGCCCTGGATTACGCAACCAAGGAGCGATACCTCCCGCACCTCTCAGCACTTTCGGATCCTCTACAGCGTCACCATTGGCATTGAACCAAGTGTCTTCACTTCTGAATCCGTTGATTTGCCCCGGAGCGTTAACATCGTCCACATAAACGGTGTAATCATCTCCCATGGAAGTAGGAATGTCTACCCATTCATAACCTGTTGTTCCTGCCAATGCTCTTGCTTCACCTGCAGTCAATGCAGTATGGAACAGGTATTTATCCTTCAGGACCGGCTGGTTTGCGTCGAACACGTCCACACGAACCCCTACGTTGAATACCAGGTCACGGAATGCAAACTTATCCATGATGTACCCGGAGATATAAGTCGGCTGGAATGCTCCTACAAAACGCTTGTAGTTTCCATTCTCATCAAATTCATTGAAATATTTATCAATATCGGTACGTCCTTTTACTTTCTTACCTGTATGGTCATATCCATAATAAGTCACATAAGAACGACCATTATTCAATAATTCATCCGGGGAGAACATTGAAAAGTTGAACATGCTCGGATCGTAGGAGTCGATATCCAGGATATCACTTCCTCCCGGATCCAATCCTAATTCTTTACGTACATTGTAGTCGAAGAATGACTGGTAATCAACCTGACCGCCGGTAGCACCGCTTTGTGCTCCTCCGTAAACACCTCCGTTATTATAGGCATAACCTGTATTCAAACGGTCAAAATAGATTTTTCTGTAGGCACCTTCCTGAACGATTGTAGGTCTGGTAACATCAATCTCCGAAATGTGGCTGTTAGCCAAAAGGCGTGCATGGTTCCAGATCCCAATCGGTCCCTGGTCTCCAGATCCCCATCCACGGTCGGTACGTTGTTCGTACTCAAATCCTAATGAGATCGAGTGGTCACCAATGTTAATCGATCCGGATCCTGTTACACGGAACTGGTTGTTTTCAAAGATTCCGAAACCATTGTATGGAGTTCCAAGGTTGTCCCAGATCTGGTAAACAGAAATCGGAACGTCTCCATTCAGCAATCCGTTTGCTCCTCTCAATACGTCATTATTTGATGCCGTACCGAATAAATTATAGTACTGTCTTGTTACAGATGCCAGCCCCGGGTTTGTTTCAGACGCTTCAAATGACAATCCGTTCTGAAAAGGGACAGCCTGCTGAACATAAGCATTTAATGTATCAATGTAAACCAGGCTCGTATCATAATTCGAACGGAATGTACCCACATGCCCGTAATTAAAGATGTCAAATCCGTGCTTCGGGTCATACGATCTCTGGCGTGACTGTGAATAGTCAACCATCAATGAGTAGTTTGCAGACTTCACTTTTGACGAAGATCCTTCTCTGTCATTTGAGAAACGTTGAGTCAAACGACCAAACACCCTCCAGTCAAGGTTTTTCGCTGTTCCGAAGTTCTGGAAGTTCAGCAATGAGTTGCTTCTGCTGTAAAGGCTTCGGTCGAAGTAGTTCATTGAACCACCAAAAGACAAGTTAACAGAAGGTCCTGTATTCACATCGATTTTTGCCTGAGCGGATAATGTCTGGCTTCTCGCGTTCATTCTCCACTTTGTGTTTTCAAAATCATCTTTTCTCAACAAAGTAGCCGCATAGAATGTCCCGTCTCCGGAAGGGTTCATCAGCAATGGCTTATCAAGCAATGAATCCCTTACATCTTTTTTCACACGGTAGCTTCCTCCGTTCAGCGGACGGTTATCCACTTCATTCAGGTAGCTGGCAGAAACCAGAAATCCTAAGATAGGCTTCACTTTTGCTCCGGTTGAATCTTTTTTCATGAACAAAGGCCCGGAGAACATTCCCTCTACCAGGTTGTATGCGTATTTATCCAAACCGAATACTCTTCCATCGTACCCATCCGGATCTTTACCTTTAAAGTAGAATCCTGAAGTTACCCCTTCAATACTTCCGAAGTAGGTTGCGGAAGGTCCCCGTGTGGTTACGGAAATAACACCCCCTGTTACGTCACCATAGTTTGCAGGCAAACCTCCGGTAATAACCGATACCTCTTCAATTGCCGATTTAGGCAGGTTGGAAGACCCACGAACCTTGATACCGTCTATATAATAATAAGTAGCATCCGAACGGGAACCACGTACGCTGATTTCCCCCGATCCTTCATCTGTATTCACCCCTCCTACTGTCTGGGCAACACCGGCAGCAGAACGAACAGGTAATCGGGAAATGTCTTCACGTGTTACTGTTGCCCCTGAGGCTCCACCGTCTTTATCAATCAGCGGAACACGATAAGCAACAACGACCATTTCATCAATCTGCTTGACGTCTTTCGGTTTGGAAATTTCTGTGTTATCGAGGAAGGTAATTCTTTCTGCGTTTACAATCACTCCCGTCAGCGCAGTCGCCTGGTACCCTTCTCCCGGGTTGGTGAACTCGACATCGTAGGATCCCGGAGCAATTGAATTAATCTGGAACTTACCATCATCATCGGTGTTTGCTCCACCTTTAATCGTTCCATTTTGTTTAAGCAATACCTTCGCATACGGTACCGGCTCACCTGTATCACCATCTACAACCGAACCTCTGATCGTTCCCAAACCAGATTGGGAAAACGAATAGGCTGCTGTAAACAAGATACTTACAAATAACAAATGTAGATTTCTTAACATAAGTACAGTCTATTTAATAACTTATTTTAATTGCCAATGAAGCGGTAAATATAGAAATTTTATATCGCAATTAACGTTTTGTTAAAAAAAAATAAAATTCCATTTACTTAACTTTCGTTAACAAATGTATGAGAAAAGAATAAATATCTTGCAATTTGAAAATCCATTTTTTTGCGTTTTTATACAAATCTAACTCACTTAAATCCGCATTTCGGACACTTAAAAAACAATTTCTCACAGAAAAATCAAAAAATCATACATTTCACCCTAAAACAGCAAACGTTTAAAATCTGAAAAAATAATTAGCTTTACGGATATGTTTGAGTATAAAAAGGTTGAAATAAAGAACACTACCATTTATATAATAAGGTATGCGCCTTACCCCATGGAGGACTTTTTATACCTTCTCAATGATTCGGAAGCGAAGCGATTCCATGAATTTTCAAGTATCAAGCGAAAGTACGAATACCTGTCGACGCGCATCCTGAAAGAACAGCTGTTTCCGGGAACAACCATTGAGTATGACTGCCAGGGAGCTCCGTTCATAGCAGGAAAACCCCATATTTCGATCAGTCACTCATCCGGCTGCTCCGCGATTGCCGTGTCAGAAGAACATATCCTGGGGCTGGACGTAGAACCTCCGGGAGAAAAGGCCAAACGGCTTTATTCAAAGTTCCTGAACGGGGACGAATGCCGTTTTCTTGATACGAAGAATGAGCTGCTGATGACCCGTGCGTGGTCCTGCAAAGAGGCATTGCTGAAACTCTGCCGGAGAAAAGGATTGATTTTCAAACGGGACTTAATCATCCATTCATACGATGATCATGAAATTTTCACCTGCTCAATCCTGAAAGACGAGCAATTATTTTCCGTACATTTGACTTCTAAATTAATCGACCAGATGATTCTGACCATTAATCACTCTGATCTGATCCTAAAACATGAAAGCTGATGAGCCTGATTGACCAACTGTCAAAACCCAACCAGATTGCAGTATTGATCGACCCGGAAAAGTGCCAGTCTGAATCGCAGATGGAGGAGCTGGTTAAAAAAATCCATTTTTCAGGGGTTGATTTTGTCTTTATCGGGGGAAGCACTGTCAACGAGAAAGAATTTGAAAAAACCATTTCATATTTAAGCAAATCGCTACACATTCCGCTGATCATTTTTCCAGGTTCATCCAGCCAGGTTTCTGATAAAGCCGACGGAATCCTGTTGCTCAACCTCATTTCGGGCAGGAATCCTGATTTCCTGATCGGCCATCACATCCAGGCTGCCCAGGCAATCGCTGAAAGCGGAATTGAAGTCATCTCCACTTCCTATTTATTAATTGAGGGAGGAAATCAATCCTCCGTTGCGTATGTTAGCCAGACCACTCCTATCCCTCAGCACCAGACATCGATCGCTTACAAGACCGCACTGGCAGGGAAGCTGATCGGGCACCGGGTAATTTTTATGGATGCCGGAAGTGGTGCGAAACATCCTGTCCCCTCAGAAATGATACGATCCATAAAGGAACTGGGGCAGCCAGTAATTGCAGGAGGTGGCGTCCGGACTTCCAGGCAGATCAGCGAATTGCACCAGGCAGGAGCAAATGTTGTGGTGATCGGCAATAAGATCGAAGAGGACATTGATTTTCTACTGGACATCCAGCTGTATCTGAAAAGGGAAACGGAAGATTGATCCCGTCAGCGTATTTACCAGATAGCAGGATATATTTCTGCCGGAAAATAAAAAAGCGGGCACAGCCCGCTCTGAAATTAACCTGTTAAAATTTACAGACTACCTACCGGCCTGCCATCCATGCACGGTACAGATCAAAGTAGCTTTTTGTCTCTACAACGACCACTCCTCCGAGTGTATCTCCGTATTTTGCAGGAAGAGCTCCTGTGTATACCATCATGTTCCCGATCGCAGCGCTTGGCACTTTTACAACATCATTGGCTTTCACACCATCGACCATGTAGAGCATGTCTCCTTTCCTTGCTCCCCGGAATACCAGTTCCCCGTCTTCTGTCTGCCTTACTTCCGAAGACATGGATATGATCAGTCCTTTCGGATCGAATTTTGCCGGTGAACGTGCAATTTCTTCTGCCGTAAGTGACGGAATCGGTAAATCGCCTCCTATCAGCCGCAATCCCGGAGTAAGAACAAATCCCTTCAGTTCAGTTACTGAAAAATCCAGGTCCAGCTTCCCCAAACGGGTAATGGTGTTCATTGTTACCTCAACCGGGTGAATTTTCATGGTGTCTCCCATGTACCGGACATTCAGTGTGTAAACCCCGGCAGGAATGGCACTGATCCTGAACATACCGTCTTCATCGGTCATTACCTGGTAAACTTTATCCAGGTCCCTGATAAAGATGTGCGCGTCCATGACCGCCTCGTTATTTGATTTATCGAACAAATAACCATGTACTTCCCCGAAAGCCTGTTGTGCGTTAGATGAAAATCCCATCATCATTAAAGCCGCAAAGATCATTTTTTTCATACCTATATGTTTTACGTTTCTATTGAGATGTCCATCCACTCTATATTCCATAAAACAAATATAAACCATTCTGCTGAACATTAAAAATCAGGCTAAAAGATCCTGCAGGCAAACAACGCAGTATCGTCCACCAACGGCAATTCCCCTCTCCATTCATCCAATTTTGAGAAAATAAGGTTATTCATGTCCTCCATGCTCAACGGGTAGAAAGCATGTACGGTCTTTATCAGCCGGTCGAGCCCGAACTGCATGCCTTCCCTGTTTTCCAGCTCGACCACACCATCCGTATAGGAGACCAATGTCGTGTTGGATTTCAAAGTAACCTCACCGACATTTATAAAGGGCAGCTCATCTAACATGCCCAGTCCGATGGAACCTTCTTTCAGCATGATGACTTCTTTCCCGTTTGTCAGAATGGGATGGTTATGTCCGGCGTTTACATATTTCAGCACACGTGTTTCTGCATTGAAATGGGCAATGAAGAAGGTAATGAACTTCTCCCCTTTGGCACTTTTCATCACTTTTTCATTCAATTCCGTCACTAAAAATTCCAGGTCATATTTCTGGTAGATGAACAGTGTACGCAACGTTGCCTGAAAATTGGCCATCAGCATCGCCGCGCCGATCCCTTTCCCGGAAACATCACCGATGCACATGATGAACTCGTTGTTTCCAAGCGGGATAAAATCGTAGTAATCTCCTCCCACTTCGTGCCTGGGAATGTACTTGGCGGAAATGTCCATCTGTTTGTTTGACGGAAGGTCTGCCGGGAACAGCAGCTTCTGCATCTCACTAGCAACTTCCAGCTCTTTTTTGATCCGTTCCTGGATGACCCGCTGTTTTGCCATGATCTTGTTTTCAATGGCAACCACAATGATATTGGTCAGTGTCTGAATGAATCCTAAATTGTTGTGCTTATCCTCCTGGTAAAAATCAACCGGGACATTGACTTTGAGCAACAGATAAGCCAGCGGCAGCTCTTTGTGAAAAACCGGGATCACAATATCAAATTCTCTCAGCACTTCGGACGCGGAAGATGCGATGAACGTGATTTCGCGGAACCTCGCAAGCTCTTTCTGAACATCAATATCCACCCATTTACCCCTGACTCCCTTTCTGATGAGCAGGTCCCATTTCTTTTCATCCTGCCGGGTAAATAATATAAATCTGGAAAATCCCAGCTGTTCTTTCAGGATAAACGAATAAATCTCTGTCAGCCTGTCCACTCCCAGGTTTGCATTAATGGCAGTGGTGATCTCCAGAAGAGAATTTAACTTAAATTCTTTCTGATAGAGCTGTATTTCCAGGTCATTTATACGTTTGTCATACATTACATGCGCTCCAATAATTCGGGCAGACGTCTCAATGCTGCCAATTCACGGAATTTGGATTTTACTTCACCGCACGGGCTGCCGAAATAGGTCTTTCCTCCTTCCAGGCTTTTTGCAATCCCGGACTGTGCCAGCACAATCGCTCCTTCACCGATCACAATATCCGAAGCACAACCGACCTGCCCCCATAAAATAACGCGGTCTTCGATCGTGACGCATCCTGCCAGCCCGACATTTGCGGCAAGGAGACAATGTTTCCCGATCACCGTATCGTGTCCTATGTGGACCGTATTATCGATCTTCGTTCCCGCTCCGATTTCCGTATTTGCCGATACTCCTGCATCAACCGTACAATTCGCTCCGATTTCCACATCAGAATGAATGTGCACCCATCCGCACGTGTGCATCCGCTCATACCCCTCCGGCTTCCTTTTATAATAGAATGCGTTATGCCCGATCGTTGTATTCGGACCGATAATGACACGATCGCCAATGATTGTCCTGTCCATAATGACCGCTCCGGGAAGAATGCGTGTGTTTTTCCCGATCCTTACATTGTTGCCGATAAATACGTTCGGATAGATCACCGCGGAAGGATCTATCACGGTATTGCGTCCGGTCATCTCCTGTTGCCCGATAACCGGGCAGAAATGCTTTGCCAGCTTGTTGTAATCATCAAAAGGTCTGGAAGAGACGATCAACGCTTTCCCTTCCGGGCATTCGACTTCCTTATCAATAAGGATCGTTGTCGCTGCGCTTTTCAGGGCCTTGTCGTAATACTTGGGATGATCGACAAATACCAGGTCTCCGTGCTCCACCTTGTGAATTTCGTTGATTCCCGTTACCTGGTGCTGCTCATCCCCTACGAATGAACAATCAATCAATGCCGCAATCTCTTTTACGGTATATGTTCTCTCCAATTTCATACAACAATGCTTTATATATACAAAAATACAATGAAATACACGTTCTCTTCGCGGAGCAAGACAATGTTATCCTCTAAGGATTGTTGATAGGTGGATTCTGCTATTCTTTTACAAAAAATTCCGATGCTGAGCGGGTAACAATCCCGAATGAACGGTCTACTTCAGACGCATTTTTTGATGTGAGGGGAAAAGGAACCATGTGGGAATACGGGTGTGAAAAGTCCTCGATCTGAACATCTACACCGATATCTCTGTATCCGCCTTTCAGTGTATTCAATGCTTCAATCGGTGGTGTCACCCGATCGTGTTTCAACACCAGGGATTTTATCTGGCGGTGCAGCTCCCTGATCCTGTTCTCACGTTCTTCCTGGTAAAAGTTGTAACGAAGCATAGTTTTGAACCAGCTTTCGTTCTTATGGCCGATGCTATCCTGGTAATGTGCCAGCCGTGCATCACCGGAAAAATTCGTATTCAGCAGTTCTGTAAAGGATTTCTGCATGGCAATCGCCGCCCGGGAATCCATAATGTATTTAGAGATCGGGTACATTCGGTCGATGGTCATGCCACCACAAAAGCAAAACAGTTTCGAACGGGTGAAAATTCCCTTCGGGTTCGCCATCAGCAGGATCATGGACAGGAAAGAGCCGATGGAATACCCGAACAGGTCGAACGAAGCATGGGCAGATACCGTGCTGATCTTTCCTTTCCGGATGGCATACACCAGGCGGATGATGTCGTAATACGTCTGTAAGCCCGACCAGAATATGCGCTGCGGGTTGGCTTCCAGCCGGGAGCTGATGGCAGCGTTCACATAAGAACATTCGGAATTATCAGTATAATCGTCCTTTCGTTTTTGTGCAACGTCATACATTTCTTTCCTGAAGCTCCAGGCTTCCGGGGCTCTGTCCATGTGAAACCCTATCGGGAACAGGAGGATCGCTTTTTTTGTCTGTTTCGCTATTTCACAGGCCCAGGGAAGGTATTTATCCCATTTCTTTTCGTTTAAGCCATGAAACATGATGATCACTCCTTCAGCGGAATTCACGGAACTGTCCTGAACGATATGGAACCGGAAGCGTTTGTTGCATTCAATATGAAAGTCCGATGCTTCCAGCACGGAACCGGACCGCATCACTCCTTCCTCAAAACCAAGCTGATGCTCTTTGCAATACAATGACGGGCTTCCCGGGAGAAAATACTCCGCATCTTCCGAGATAAAATCAAAATGGGAAATTGAAATCCCCAATCCCGGTATGATTTTACTGCTCCCCGGTTTTTCAAAAAACTCCTTTAATAATTGGTGTAACTGATAGTAATGCATCGGAAATTAGTTTAAATCTGTTTGAGAATGTACGTTGTATGTATCTGAAATGTCAATCGGGTATGGTATTACTTTTTTCAGGAAGGGGGTAAAAGGCAATTTCAAAATGCGTTGTTCCACTTAAAAACAATACATCTTCTCTACATTACGTATTCCGGGGAAAAATATTATACCCGGCGGCTGATTTTTACAGATCTTCCGTAAAATGCCTCCTGTCTTTTTCCTGTGAGAACTTGCGGTCGTTGTATTCGTTTGATCTGTTGCGGGCAATGGACAAGGTTTTCCAGTTGTCGTTCTGCAGCATTTTGGCAATGAATACCAATTGCCCGATGTGATACGGATAGTGTGCCAGCTGACGGTTGATCGCCTCGGTAACGGTATGGCCATCGTTGCGGATATAGACTATCCTTTCCAGGTCTTCTTCTGTCAGCTGATCCAGTGCGCTGATCAAACACTCCCATCCCTTGTTCCAGCATTCCATCAGCCCGGCTTTACTGCTGAACGGATTCGTAAATTCCGCATCCCGGTTGCGCCAGGGCTTTTCACCATCCGAGGTCAGAAAATCCGTGAAGCGGGAACGCATATTCCCACTGATGTGGTTGACGAGTACAGCGATACTGTTGCTTTCTTCGTTGTACTGCCAGAACAACTGTTCTTCCCGGAGCTGGTCCATCGCTTTTTCTCCCAGCATTTTATAATACAGGAATTGTTTCTTTACACTTTCCAGATAACTCTCCATCGTTTTACTTTTATGTTCTAACTGGTACGGCTGTTTTCAATGATCTCTTCCGAGCTTAACCCGAACATGGGCGGGGTTTCAATACCGAGCATATTCAGGTAAAGATACAATTGTGCTCGATGATGAATTTCGTGTTCGGTCATGGCACGAAGCCACTTCCAGACAGTAATGGGAACATTTCCGGGAGTGATGCACTTACGCTGGAGGTCATCATTATCCAGATTCCGGAAAATGGCGAGCGATTCTTCGTGTTTCTCATTGAAATACCGTAACACATTCTCATAACCATCAGCCAGCTCCTTGCCACATCCATCATACGTGCAGGGATTTCCGAGAATGGTTTCCGCAAACATATACCGCTCAATGGCCGCAATGTGGCGGATCTGGTCTGCAATGGTAAATTTACCGGGCAGGTACGCCCAATCCATGTGTTGTTCAGGAATCACTGCAATGAGACGGTTGGTACGCTGACGTATCTTTTCGTAATAATCCAGGAAAGATGCAATGTTCGTAATTTCCATGTGTGCTGTATTTATGCTCATTTGCTGTTACTACAAATAACGGAAAAAAACCAATATAAAACCTGCTTTTTTCTTAATTTAGCAGGGAGCAAGTTTGCTCTGTCAATCATTGATCCAGTCGAAAACAGATGAACCCGGAAATTCAATCAACATATCCTGTTCTAAGCTCCGGAAAAGCGGTCTGGTTGTCTTCTTTCAGCGTAGCTGCAATCACCTATTTATTTCTGACGGTTTTTCAGCCCTTCGGAACGTATAATTTTGTCAGTTCTGATAAATACCTGCTTCTATTGCCCTATTCCATCATTGCCTTCATCGCTTTCCTGGCAGGAGACAGCCTCGTGGCACGTTATTCCCGGAAGTGGAGCTGGAGCAGGGAGATTTTAAAGATCGTCGTACTTCTTTCGGTCTGCGCTTGCCTGAATTACCTGTACAGCATCTACTTCATCAATCATACAGCATTCAGCTTCGGGACCTTCCTGTATATGTTCCTCTTCACATTTGCATTGGGGATCCCTGTCTGTATCATGTACCTGCTGGGAAAACTCGCATTTTCAAACTCATTTTCCGCTTCACCTGCTACTGAACTATCCCAGTATGAACGTAAAGACAATACTCTGAGCATCATTCCCGATTCAGGGAAGGCGTTCACTCTTGCGGAGGATGACTTTCTGTATGCACAATCAGAGGGAAATTATTCGACCCTGTACTATCTCCAGGATGGAATCGTCCGGAAGCAATTGGTCAGAATCACGCTGAAAAAGCTGGAAAAGCAGATCTGCAACCCGCTCATTCAAAGGTGTCACCGCTCCTATATCATCCATGTTCAAAAAGCTACCGGTAAGAAAGGAAACGCACAAGGTTACAAGATCCAGCTGGAACATACCTCCGATCTTGTCCCTGTATCCCGGAAATACATTGACAGCATCGTGCACCTCCTGGAATAACTAATGGATTCGCCAGCATGATTAGTGTTTGACAATTGTCACAAAACCATGTCAGCCATCACATTTGCCCGTATTCATTTCCGGGTATTGTTCATATTTGCATCCGTCAAAAAACCGTAAGCTGATGCGACCATTTCGTTTTGAATTTCCATGTAATCCGTCTAACGTATTTCATTCCCGGATTGCTGTTGCCTGTTTCTGGATGTTTACTTTATCTTGCTCCGTTCCGTGTGCTGCACAGAATAAAACGCTGGAAGGGAAATGGCACATGCATCTTTCTCATACAGATATCGGGCTGGCCCGGACCATTCTTCAATTCCAGGTAAAAGACAGCTCATTTACGGCATATACCCGCAAAAATGCCGACAAAGATATTTTAGGAGGCTGGACTTCGTTTTTAGGAAGAACCTTTACCAAAGGGATGAAAAACGGCAGCCTGGTACGGATAGAAAACGGAACCTTTCTGGAAAAGGGAGATACACTGCATCTCGCGGGAATCCTTGTTACACCAATGGGCAGATTCAACATAGAAGGTTCTGTCTCAAACGACCGGTTAACAGCCGGAATCAGGAGCAAAACCAGGGGCCGGCTGGGAGAACTAACCGGTACCCGGGAGATTCCCCGTCTGCCAATAGAGGATTATGCAGCTCTTTTCGACAGATCTGCGGATCTCACGGAACAAAAAATATACAACAGGCGCGTACTGCAAACAAAGGAATGGAACAATTTCGTAAACGATATGCGGCAGATAACTCCCAAACTTCAGGATGACCTTGAAATGATCGTTGCATTCTTCTACAAAGCCCGGAAGCTGCCTTTTTCACATTTCGCGCTGATGAAATTCCAGCAAACGGAAGAGAAAGACGGGCAAGCACACATCAACCATCTTTTTTTAGAGGAAAAAAGCGCAGAAACAGCTTACCTGAAAATTTCCTCATTCACAGGTTCTGCAGCAGAAGTGGACAGCATCTTTGAGATCATTCATCAAAACAGTTACAGGAACCTCATCGTCGATTTAAGAAATAATTCCGGGGGGAGCATTGAAGCGGGAATGGCATTTGCTGCAAGTGTGGTTGACACGACCTTATTCGGAGGAGTGTTCCTGACACAAAAATGGTTTAACAGGAACGAAGCATTACCGACCATCGCTGATTACCAGAAATTACCGCATTTCACAGATGCGAACTTCGACCTGATCATTGAAGGAATCCATAATACCGATGGGCTGTGCCTTAAAATAATCCCCAAACAAACAACATACAAAGGAAACCTGTATCTCTTAACGAATAGCAGAACAGCCAGCGCATGCGAACCCATCGTGTATGAGCTTCAGAAACACAAAAGAGCCATTGTTGTAGGGGAAAAAACAGCCGGGATGATGCTCAACGGAGAAATCTTCGACCTGGATCCAGGGTTCAAAATGGTCATTCCTACCGCTGATTATTATACTTCAGACGGTTTCCGGATAGACCGGGCGGGTGTAAAGCCAGACATTGAGTCCAAAGGGGAAGATGCTTTGCAAACAGTCCTGAAAAAGATCTCATCTGTCAATGATCCGGAAAAGGTGCGCTGATTTTCCGATCCGTGCAGCATCCGATCCGTAAAAAGTATCCTTTTATCTTTAAAATGTTTCCGGATACCACACTCTTAAATGTGTACTTTTGTACATGATCCGGAATTAGAAAATGACAAAGAAGATATTGAATATACGGGAGTTTGTGGATTATGCCAGGTTTTCACCTGTCAAAAATGAAAACTTGCACATTGTCAATTTTGAGAACGAAAAGGACATCTTGCGGAAATCCAGCCAGATCAATATTGATTTCTATTTGCTTGCCATAAAACCTCCCCTGGAAAAGAACCGGATCATCGACCAGAAGTTTGAAGACCAGGCTCATTCTTTTTTATACGTGGACTGCCCGCAAAACACGATGGCCTGGGACGTGAACGAGCCCGATTCCGGTTATGTCATTATGGCCGATGCCAGGCTGATACAACGTGCTGCCAAAGATTATAATTTCGTGCATTACAACAACCACGAAGCGTTGTACCTGACCAAAGAGGAAGAAATGCTATTATGGGATCTGTTCCGGAAAGCCTACGGTGAATTCCAGAAACCGCAGTACTCCAAAGAAGTGATCGTCTCTTACATCACGCTGATCTTGTCGTATACACAGATCTATTACGACCGACAGTTTGATACCCGCAGTGCCGTCTATCACCAGGTAGTGGAGGATTTTTACAGCAACCTTAATGAGTATTACAACAAAGAAGGCGGTGTTTCCGGAATGCCGTCGGTTGCCTATTTCGCGCAGAAAGCGAATTTATCTCCCAATTATTTCGGGGATCTGATCAAGCATTTTACAGGCGGATCGCCCATTGAGCACATCCAGGAGTTTGTATTGAAGCTGGCAAAAGACAAACTCAAAAACACTCCTCTGTCCATCTCGGAAATATCGTATAGCTTAGGGTTTGACTACCCGAATTATTTTGCCCGTTTTTTCCGTAAGAAAACAGGAATGTCGCCGAAGGTTTTTAAGAATGTGTGACACCCGTTGCTTTATCATTCCATCGTGTTCTGTTGCAAATAGATCACTTTTCAAAAAAGTTCTACCTGTTTTTATGAATGGATGTTTCCTGTCAAAGAGCGGTAATGAACGCAAAAAGCCCAAATACGATCCCGGGAAAATTGGCTGCAATGATCGGCTTGTCTTTTTTAGGTTTTTTCAGGATGCCGTAGGTTACCCAGAGTGTACAGTTTATTGCAGCTACAAGCGGCTGTAACCAGTCGCCTTTCACTCCGCTGAGGTTGCTGCTGATCTGCGGAATGTAAGACACGTACATCGCCATCGCTGTTCCTGTGGCTACCCAGCCCAGGATCGTAAAGAATTTATTGTTTTCCATGGTATGAAGGTTTTGCATTGGATTAGTCCGTCTTCCGGCAGCTACATTTTCCGGCAGGCAAAATGAATGTAGTAAGATCCCCGGATAAACAGGTATCAGCCATCTGACGGTATATTTCTACTCTGACTTTTTCAGGCTTTATACCGGTTGTTACAAATTCAGATTTCCTTCCCTGCCGATATCCAGCTGTTGCCCCGAAACCGCGCTCGTTACAATTTTCATAAAAGTAACCAGCTTATTGGACTTGTTGTCCCAGTAATGTGCATCATGCGGGGTTACTTTCAGCACACGGATACGCGGGTCTTCTTTCCCTTTCTCAAACCAGGCTTCGACCATCTTATTCCAGTATTTATCGATCCGCTCCTTGTCCCGGGAAATTTCAGTCGTCCCGTTGATGCTCAAAAAATTGTAATCGCCAACATGGGAATATAGCAGGCTGGCCTTATTGTTCTTCTGCAAGTTCCGGTAGGTTTCGCTTTCTGAAGAAAACAGGAACCAGATATTGCCTGCTTCATCCACTTCCTGCCGGCTCATCGGTACAGCGTGCGGATAATCGCAATCCGGAGCAAAGGAACACATCATCCCGATGTCGATCTTATCGACCATTTCCCTGAGCTTTTCAATGGCTTCGCTGTTGTGTAGGTTTTCTGTACTCATAACTTTATGATTCTAAATAATGGAACATAATGATTTCATAGTGAAATATATAACATTTTTGATAATGGAAAAAACTTTTGCGTTAAATATTAAATCTGCGCTTATCCTGTTGAATTCCAATGGACTTATAAAAGCAGCAGTGGGCATCCTCACCGGAAAAAGGAAAGTATTGCTGGCCTTTACAGCAGGTTAATTATCAATATAAATCAGTAAAATGTTTCCTTCTTCGAGTAATCTGTTTACGTTTTCCGGGAGTACCTGTATGTAATTTTGCTTTATCAAAAAACACATAGTTATGACAACACAAAAAGTAAATTTCAAGAACAGCAACAACGGAAATATCACCATGGCGGGGATCATCTTTCTGCCGGAAGGATTCAGTGAAGCGAACAAATATCCTGCGATCGTGGTGACACACCCGGGAGGTGGTGTGAAGGAACAGACGGCAAGTATTTATGCTACCAAATTTGCGGAAGCAGGTTTCGTAGCGATTGCTTACGATGCGTCTTACCAGGGAGAGACAACAGGAGAACCTCGTTTGCTGGAAAATCCGTATATCCGTGTGGAAGACATCAGCGCGGCGGTAGATTACATCAGCGCACTGCCTTACATCGATGAAAACAGGATCGGTGCTGCAGGTATCTGTGCAGGAGGCGGCTACTCCGTCAATGCGGCAATCAACGACCACCGGATCAAAGCGGTAGGTGGTATCAGTACAGTCAACATCGGTGCGATGTACCGCAACGGTTGGGACGGCTCTGTAAAAGACGCGGACGCAATGCCTTTATTGATGATGGGAGCCGATGCCCGTGCCAAAGAAGCGCAGGGAACTGACGGGGGAAAACTGCCATTCGCTCCTGAAACCAGGGAAAGCGCACCAAGCAAGGAAATGGAAGACGCGTGGGAATACTACCGTACACCTCGTGCAATGTGCTCTACATCTCCGGGGTATGTACTTTCAAGAAGCTTAACACAGTTGGTAACGTATGATTCGTTTAATCTTGCAGAAGCGTTTCTGACACAGCCGTTACAAATCGTGGTAGGAAGCGAATCGGGTTGCAGGTGGATGAGCGAGGATATTTACAACCGTGCAGCCAGCGCTGACAAAAATATCCACGTGGTAGACGGTGCCAACCACATGCAGCTGTACGATATTCCGCAGTATGTAGAAGAAACCGCTTCGGTGATCATCCCGTTCTTCCGGAAAAACCTGTAATAAGAATAATTTTCCGGGACAATAAAAAATGGCTTCTGAACAGGGAGCCATTTTTTTGTAATTTAGCCACTACCGAAACTACTATTACCAATACAAACAGCTGATTTCAAAAGAAGAGCATTAAAAACAAAAATACAAATGGGCTTTGTTAAAAAATTCGGTAAGTACCCCGATTCAAAACGGAAAGAATGGTTCCGGGAATTTCCCAATTACCAGGACAGGAAATTTCAGAATCCGGTACCGACACCACCATTGGCCGAAGGAGAAAATATGCTGAAAATCCTCTGGAGGTTCTTTGGCAAGTACCCGGATACGATGCCGAAACATCCCATTCCTCATGTTGACACCGATTTAAAGAACCTTGATCCCGGAGAGAATGTGCTGGTATGGTTCGGACACAGTTCCTACTTCATCCAGGTAGACGGCAGGCGATTCCTGATCGATCCCGTTTTCAGCGGAAATGCCTCACCCGTACCCGGCTCCATGAAAGCATTTCCAGGTTCGGACCACTACCAGGCGGAAGACATGCCGCAAATTGATTACCTGCTCATCTCCCACGATCACTGGGATCACCTGGACTATCCGACCATCCGCAAGCTGAAAAACAAAGTGGGTCAGGTCATTTGCGGGTTGGGAGTTGCCCGGCATTTTGAATACTGGAACTGGGATACGGAAAAACTGACCGAAAAAAACTGGTACGACCAGGTTGACCTGGGGAATGATTTTTCCATTACGCTGACACCTGCACGCCATTTTTCGGGGCGTCTTTTCAAACGCAATGCTTCTTTATGGACATCTTTTGTGCTGAAAACCCCGACTAAAAACCTGTTCCTTGGAGGCGACAGCGGTTACAGCCCGCATTTTAAAGCCATCGGGGAACAATTCGGCCCGTTCGACCTGGCAGTGCTGGAGTGTGGCCAGTACAATCCACAGTGGCCGTATATCCATTCTTTCCCGGAAGACCTTCTTCTCGAAGCCGCGGATCTGAAGGCGCGTCATTTCATGCCTGTGCATCATTCTAAATTCAAGCTATCGAACCATCCCTGGTATGAACCACTGCAACGGGTAACTATTGCGGCAGAGAAAGAAAACAAACCCGTAACCACGCCCAGGATCGGTGAAAAAGTGTACCTGGACTGTTTGGAGAAGGTTTGGGAGAAGTGGTGGAGTTTATCCAAATAATTCCTATTATTGAAGCGACAAAAAACAAGCCATGCTAAAGAAAGAGAAACTAACCCTTATCCGGCAATACTATCCAAATGCCATTACAACCATTGACACGGTCAACAAAGTCATTGACCTGGTGGAGGATGAGCTGGAGCTTGACCCATCAAAGGTAATGCTCGCTGACAGTATTTGCAGCGATGATGTCAACAGCATCCAGTACCCGGTCAGGTCACAGGAATTCCTGGGTCCTTTCAAAATGGGCGGGCTGGACGGGTTTCCATTTACAGGACTTACGGGAATGAACGCTTTCGCCAGCCATGTACCCGACGACGGAGCCGTTTATATCTATTACGGCCCTCACATCGGTATTTCCAAAGACGGAACGATCGGGGAGATCCACCGGTTTGGCCTGCAGGATACATCAACGTGCTGCGGTGCAGCAAAAGGAGCGCTGGAAAAATTGCAGCGTGGCAGCATCCAGCCCGAAGAAATAACCGAAATGGACTACCAGATGAATATCATTGAGCAGATCCTGTACCAGCAAAAGGAGCGTATCCTGAACGCGGACATTCCCATCTACGAAGCAACGGAAGTCATCTATGAGGCCATCGACAAACGTATTTTCGAACTCATTGAAGCGACACACTACACGTGCAGGTATATCCTCCTGATGGGAACCATCCTGATCAACAGCGATAAGGATATCGGATCTTTTTCTTCCGCCAAACGATTTGATGTCATCGACCTGAAAAAAAAGGCAACAACCGATATGCTATCGTTGTTCATTGTTTAAACCTGTATCGATGAACGTAGATTCTGGTCCCTTCCCCTCTATTTCACTGCGACCAGGAAATCCACTTCTGCATCTGCCGGATTTTGCGCCTTTTCTCCGTACACTTCAAAATCGGCGGTATATGCCCGGTCCAGGCCGGAATTCCAGATCTCCTGCCATTTGTTGCCAACCAGTCCCTGCCGCATGTCTCCCCGGGCAGACAGCTGTACATATTCTCCTCCCTCTATCCGCCTGCCTGTCATTCCTTCGGGAATTTTATCCAAGTGTCTGACCTTACAGCCGATAATGGTTGTATAAGGGCGGGTGTGGTCTCGTTCGTATTTCGTATAGATGGAATAAATCGTGTTGTCCACTTTATTCGGAATCGTTTCCAGGACTTGTTCGCTGAAAAACCGTCCCCATAGTTCACCGATGTCTTTGATTCCCTGTCCGTTTTCATTGGTTGTGCGTACGGAAATACCGATCACACAGAACGGTTCCATGTTGATTTTCTTCATCTTTTTTAGTTTAAATCTATTCGTTACCTGAATGGTCCGGGTTTCTGCTGTTGTGCCGCATTCACCACGATCTCATCAATGCGTTTTTTCCTTGTTTCGGATCGTTTGGCCGAGATAATCCAGTACAGCAACCCCTTTTTAGAGGATTTACTCAGTCCTGAAAAGTAATCTTCTGCGCCCGGATGCGCCCACAATGCTTCTGCCAGGTCATTGGGAACGACCAGCTCCTCTACCTCATCCAGGATCGTCCACGAGCCGTTTTGTCTGGCCCGTTCAATGCTGGCATAACCGGCCTCCGTCATCAGTCCTTCCGCAATGAGTCTTTCTACTTTTAACTTATTGATCTTCGACCATGTGCTGTTGGGTCTCCGCCTGCTGAAAAATTGGATGGAACGTTCTTCATCGAGCTTTTTCTTAGTGCTGTCGATCCACCCGAAGCACAACGCCTGATCTACGGATTCACTCCAGGTAATTGATTTCTTACCAGTACTCTTATTGTAAAAAACAACCCAGACAGACTGGCGGGAATCGTGGTGTTTTTCCAACCATTCTCTCCAGTCTGCCGGGCTTTCCGGATAAAATATTTCTACTTCGTTATGCATTGTTCTGCTGCAAAGATGGAACAGGATTGTGACAACCCTGTGTCAGGGGTTCAAATAAATCAATGGTATTTATCAAAAAATTCCTGCAACGTCATGTCATGTTGCTCAAACCGCTCTGCAAGCAGTTCCAGCCGCATGATCCTGTCTAACCGAAAGTACCTGAACTCCGTTCGCAAATGGCACCACGCGATGAGCAGCCAGTTTTCCGTAGTACTTATCAGGGCGAAAGGCTCGATCGTTCTGGTCGTTACTTCATTCTGCTCACTGGTATAATCGATGTTTACCAGGTAAAAGTTGGTAAGGGCGTATTGCAACTGCGAAATAGTGTTACTGTTCCGCTCTCTGTTAATGTTGTATGAAAAACGGGTCCGCTCTGACAGCAAATTGGCCTTATCCTTTTCCGGAGGCCTTAATACCGCTTTTATTTTATCAACTGCTTCCATATAATCCCTGATCAAAGAAGCGTCTTTATTTTTCAATACCAATTGCTCTGCCAGCACCAGCGCATTTGCCTGGTTTTCCGTGAACATCACAGGGGGAATCCTATACCCATCCATCAGGGTATAGCCTTTTCCTTCTTCGGTAACGACAGGAATTCCTGCCTGCTCCAACGCTCTTATATCCCGGTAGATCGTCCTGACGCTCACCGTGAACTTATCCGCCAATTGGGTAGCAGTAACCATCCGTTTTGTCTGCAGCTGGGTCAGGATTGCTGTAAGCCGTGAAATGCGTTTGGTATCGTTCATCATTTTACGTTGTATTGCTCAAAAATAAGAACTATTTTCCCTCCAGCCACTCACTGACCACCTTGCGGTAGGTTTCCCCGATCGGTACGAATTCCCGGTTGTGGAGCTGGATCCGGTTGCCTTCAATGAACTTGATCTTATCCGTCGGGATGATGTACGAACGGTGAATGCGGAGAAACCGGCCGGGTGGCAGTTTTTCCAGGATGTCTTTCATGTTGTCCAATACCATGATCTTCTCGCTTCTGGTGTGAATGCGGATGTAATCCCGTAATCCTTCAATATAGAGAATGTCTTCAAATGCAATTTTGTAATGCTTGCGGTCGGCACGGACAAACAAATGATCGGGTTGTGATGACACGCGGAATGTTTCCTGCCAGCGGATAAACTTCTCCACGCTTTGATAGAAACGGTTGAACGTAATTGGTTTCAGCACAAAATCAACGACGTGAAAACGGAACGCATCCAGGGCATATTCGGAATAAGCCGATGTGATGATGAAATTGTGCTCCCGGTTGAACAGTTGCATGAGTTCAATCCCTGTCAGTTCCGGCATCTGGATGTCCAGAAAGATCAGATCGACCGTATGTGTATTGACGACCTGTATGGCTTCATAGACATTACTCCCGGCGTAAAGCACTTTGAGGGAAGCGATTTTCGTGGCATAATCCGCCAGCAGCTGCACGGCCAGCGGTTCGTCGTCAAGAATGATGCAGTGGATGGAATGTTTCATTGGAAGCGGATTTCAAGATGAGCGCTGAAAACACCTTCGTGTTCAGTTGTATGAAGTGAATGATTCCCGGGATAGAGGATTTCCAGGCGCGTTCGCAGGTTGTCCAGCCCGATACCGCCCAGTTTGTCCTTCTTCTGCCGTCCGATGTGATTGACGACCTCGAAAACCAGGTGCCGCTCGTCAGAGACAAGACGGATTTCGATGGGATTCTCTGCGGAATACGTTCCGTGCTTCAATGCATTTTCCACCAGTGGCGACAGTAAATACGGAGGAATTTCCCGGTGCTCGCTGCCAATGGTTTTTTCCCATTTCACAAAGGCCGTTTCATAATGCCGCAATTCTTCCAGCTCAATGTAAGCATCTATATAATTCAATTCTTCAGATAACCGGATCAGGTTGCGTGGTGCTTCATAGGTTGTGAAACGCATGATGTTGCTGAGCTTCTCAATGGCAGGAAGCGCATTGGGCGACCGGAAATGCACCATTGAATAAATATTGTTGAGTGTATTGAACACAAAATGCGGGTTGATCTGTGCTTTCAGGAATTTAATTTCCGTGTTCTTCTGCTCTTCAATGATGTATTTATTGTAGTCCAGCACCCTGACCAGCAGCACAATGATCCAGAATGCACTACTCAGAATGACGGGGCGTGCAGCATAAAACGTATTGTCATAAATGTAATAGATGGTTCCTGTTCCGGGATGGTAATTCTGCAGATTGAATAGCTGTACGGTCAGAAATTGTTCAAGAAAATAGCGAAGAGCGGTAAAGAAAAGGAAAGCCACGATCAGTCCAGCGATGGCTTTAACCCATTTGAAAGGGTTGAACACTTTCGGTAAAATGAACAGATAATTGAAATAAAAGGTCACCACATAGGTAATGCACCAGGTAAAGGAAAACAAATCCATTTCCATGAAGTGGATCCCGTTTTCATCAACCACCGCCAATGTGAAATATACCCAGATCACCCAGAACAACAGGTGCAGTGCGATTTCTTTTCTTACGGATAATGCGCTTTGATACATTGCAGAACATATTTCTGTAAAAATAGGCATATCGTTACGAACCCCGATCAGGGTTTGCAGATAAACCAAGGAGGTTTGCAGATATAGTTTCTCGGACCAGGGAAAGCACACAATTTTTGCACAAAAAATGAAACAATGAGAAATTTAAGTTTATCACTGGCTGCAGTAACAATTCTGTTTACAGCTTCCGCACAAGACCTCCGGTTCAAAACAAAATTTGACGATGCCATCCCGGTACTGAATCTCGGAACCTTCCACATGGGCTATACCTGTGATGCCAATAAAACGGAATTTGATGAGCACAGCAAAGAAAATGTGCGGCAGGTTCATGAGATCGCGAAAGCAATAGCAGAATTCAAGCCGACTGTGATCATCGTGGAAACCACACCGGAATACCAGGAAAAGCTGGAAACATTATACCGTGACTATTTGAAAAACCCGGGTATGAAATTCCAGAACCCGGATGAGATCGAACTGCTGGCGTATGAGATCGGGCGATTGAGCGGAACAGAACGCATTTACGGGATTGACTACAAGGAAGGATACAATTATTCCATCTACTACCAGCTGAAAAATAAAGTGGACAGCCTGACTTATCCCCGTTACGGAGAAATGATGGATGCCAATGAAGCACAATTTGATGAAAAGAATGCTTCCGTACTGGAGCTCCTGAAAATGACCAATCACCCCGACTACCTGGATTTCCTGATCAACATCAATGCAGACCTGCTGACCTACGTCTCCACAAAAGGAAAAGCGGAAGGAGCAGAGCAGGCGACTAAATTTTACCACCGCAACCTGGTCATGTTTTCCAACCTCAACCAGGTGGAGCTGGGCAAAGACGACCGTGTATTCATCCTGATGGGAGCGGCACACACCGCGTTTTTCAACGAATGGATCAGGCGCAGCCCAAAGTACAGGCTGGTAAATGTCTTTGATTATTTGAAATAGGATAAGAATGCCGGAATACCCGTTTTAAGCAGGTCTGTCGTCCTGGATTCTCTTGAATGATTTCTTCGTTGCCCGGATTGAGTATACCATCGGGATTTTGTTATCCAGGTGAGCGATCCGGTATTTTTTCGGAGCAATTTCCACTGTTTTCCGGAAACAATTGTAGGGAGAATAATCGAATTCATCCAGCAGGTTAATTTCCAGCCCGTTCCTGATCAGGCTGTTCACCACTTCGCTGATACTATGGTTCCACATGACGTATTCCGCCTGCAGGTCCGCATCCCGGTCGGCATACGTGCCTTCGTATGTTTCGATAACTGGCCCGGAGTTGAAATAATTGTAGCCGATCTGCTCAAAATTATCGTCGAACATCCAGACCACCGGGTGAAATTCTACGAATACAAACGTTCCGCCCGGTTTCAGGAAACGGGAAACCACCTGCGCCCATTTTCCGAGGTCGGGCAGCCAGCCGATGGTTCCGTAGCTGGTAAACACAACATCAAATTGCTGATCCAGGTGATCGGGAAGATCGTACACATCGCAGCAGATAAACGTAGCGTCAGCCTGCATTTCCGCAGCAATTTTCCGCGCGTTGTCAATGGCATTGTCCGACAAATCCACTCCCACCGCTTTTGCCCCCAGTCGGCTTAAAGAGATGGTATCCTGCCCGAAATGGCATTGCAGGTGCAGCACGGATTTTCCCTGAAGGTCTCCCAGCAATTCCAGTTCAATCTCGTTGAGGGAGGTATTTCCCTTCCGGAAACCGTCCATGTCGTAAAATTCCGAATCCAGGTGGATGTCGGTTTTTTTGTTCCACGACTGGCGGTTGATCGCTATGTAGTTGTGTTCTTTGCTCATGGTTGCATCTTCTTCTATCCCTTCCACCGGTCAGGTGAAGGATCAAAAATATAAAATTTCTCCTGAAAGAAACCTTACAAACTGCTCCTTATCATTTCCACGTGCTCAATACCGTCCTCATCATACGGTTCTCCTGCTTCTACAAACCCCAGTGAATTGTAGAATGACAGCAGGTAGGTTTGCGCACCGATGCGAATCGGTTGCCCGGGATACAACGCTTGTACCTCCTCAATACTTCTTTGCATGAGCGCTTTCCCGAACTGGTTCCTGCGATATTTTCCCGCCGTCAGCACCCGCCCGATCGAAGGTTCTTCGTAAGAAATTCCCGGAGGGACGATCCTTGCGTAGGCTGCCAGCTCTCCCGTTTCCTTCATGCGCCCCAACAGGTGGTAGCAGTCTGTGTCCTTATCATCCAGGTCGCGGTAGATGCACTGCTGTTCGATGACAAACACATCGGATCGCAGCTGCATTATTTCGTACAATTCGTTGACAGTAAGTGATGAAAAGTGCCGGATGGTCCAGTGGAGCTGATGCATGTTTGCCTGTTTTACTGCTGTAAAAGTAACCCGGATTTTTAGTATAAATGATCCCGGATGATTTTTTTTACAAATTTTGCTTGCCAGGTCTGAAAAAATATTCATCTTTGCAGTCTGCTAATCGCAAGAGGCTGCCCAAGTGGCGAAATTGGTAGACGCACCGTCTTCAGGTGGCGGCGCCGCAAGGTGTGCTGGTTCGAGTCCAGTCTTGGGCACTAAAAAAGAAGGAGAGTATATACTCTCCTTCTTTTTTGCTCTTTTCTCTCGCCCTCACTCTAAAGAAACTATTTTCTTACCGACACTCCTCTTATTTTCAGAGTGAGCGCGGGATCCTCTAAAAACATAACTTATTGAACCTCTTTTAAATTTTACAAATATTTCCTATCTTAAATAGAAATCTTAATTCTACTATTCATGTTCGATTTCGAGAAATTAGATGTTTATCAAACAGTTCGACAAAGAAGTCTACGCATTCCTGCGTTCTTCCAAAACAATTGATTCCGTTTCCAAAAATCAGTTAAGAAGAGCGTCACTCAGCATTATGCTGAATATTGCTGAAGGATCAAACCGATTCAGCAAACCCGACAGAAGAAATTTCTTTGTCATTTCAAGAGGTTCAGCATTCGAATGTGTTGCAGTTTTTGATTTTTTGAAAGACGAAACAATACTACTCGAAGAAGAATTTAAAAGTTTTTACTGTAAGGCAGATGAGCTTGCGAGAATGCTGTTTACTATGATTCGAAACTTGTCCTAATAATTCTAGTTTTGGACCGAATTTTGCCCCCTGACAAAAGCAGAAAGCACATGCACCTGTGAAGATTTAAACTGCGAATTTCAAACAAATAGCTACGAATATATAATAGCCAACTGTAAATACCTGCGTCAGGAGTAAGGGTCAGTGAATTTGATTAGTTTTGCCGTCAAAATAATTTGTTTTAGTATGTTGAATAAAAATACTGATTTTGTTATCTGTGAAGATGCAAGTTTCATGAATGCAAAAGCTCCTACGAGTATTACCAAAGGAATTTGTGTTGGTACAAAGAGCCACGTTTTTTACATCCCGACTCAGACTGTCGGTTTTTTTCCATTGCTTCAGACGTTTAAGAACCACCGTTTCTTTGAAGGTGTTTCGATATTGGAAGGAACAATGACATTGATCAACAGTGCGGAATCTGTTCAGCAACTGGAAGAATCACTCAGTGATTTACTGGAAAACAACGTGAAATATGTACACGATATCGCATCGTTCAATACGTTTGTCATTTCAGGATTTTTCGTTAAAAACAATATGCGCCTCATCCGCAGCCGATTCGATTTTTATGCCTGCGTGCTCAAACCGAAGGAGGTGGCAAAAGAATTCAGGGATTTTTACGGAAAGTAAGATGTGGTCGGTCAGATATAGGGCTGTAAACCGCAGACAAGGCGATACAACTTCCCGGTGCCGTGTTTGCAAACAGCAGACTACCAAAATGTACGTAACGGAAAAGAAGATCGCATTCATTTTCTGGCTGATCCCGATCCCTTTAAAGAAGGAACATTTTGAGATTTGCTCCGGTTGTAAAGTACGTGTAATTATCAACCCGGAACTGATTGATTCGTAACGGTTAAAATCTTTCATGTTCTGGTTGTTTCTTCCTCCGGATTTCATTGAATGTATGTGATTTCTGCACCGACCTGGACACCACATTTTTAAATAAACGCCTGTTAAATAGCGGGTGCTTATCTTTTACTAACTTTGAATTACGAACTTCTCAAATCAAAATGATGTCCCGAATCGTAGTATTACTGAGTCTTCTTTTGCTTCTGATAGCCTGTGAGAGAACGGAATTGCCCTTTTCTGAACAAACCAAAATTATTTCTAGCCAGTTTGAACAGCCAATAGAAAGCAATATGGAACAGGAGACAAAGGAGGAAGCAACACATCCGATTGAAGAAAAATACATCGGAACATTTTCCGTAGAGGTTGAAACGGAAGCTACTACCACAGGAATGGCAAGTATTGAATACACGTTTACCATTACCAGTGAATTTATTTTGTTGGAAACAAACACATACCACGAACCAATTCGTTGCAACGGGAAATACACGGCAGTAGAAAAAGAGAATGTCCTGGAGTTGTATTATACAGGCAACGAAGAATTTTGCGATACGGAAAGTCCGATGTTCTTTCTCAAAGAGAAAAGAGGAAAACTATATGCTCAAGGGCTTGGTGGTGAAGGAACGTATCATGATTGGATCAAACTGAAACGAAAATGATTCATTAAAAGAGGTATTTTTCATTATCCGGCAACACCATGTTTGCTATTTTCAACCAACCCGGGAAATTCTTCCGGATCATTCCAAAATTTAATTCGGAATTTTTCACATTCTTGCTGTTACTTTGGGCAGATGCTTAACAGAAAAGTTGACAGAATTTGCTATAAAACAATATTCACTTGCTTTCCGATGCAACTCAATTGCCATTTTATATTTAAGTTACTCAACCAATTGCCCCACCGTATTCACTACTTTATATTCCAAATCTTCAAACTCTTCAAAATGAGCCTTGCCACATTTTACTTTTAGTTGCTGCTCATTCGTCAGTTTGGGTAAATCAACTTTCGCTGTACCCGTATCTTTGGTTTCTGCTACAAAATAGATTTTCTTATCGTCTTCAAATACCAAAGCCCAATCGGGGTTATAGTTTCCGATTGGTGTGGGGATCTTAAACCAGTTTGGCAATTTGAAATAGAATTTAATCTGTTCGCTTGTTTCACAATCTTTAGCAAACTGGCTTTCTATTCCTGAATCCAAAGGAACAAACTCCTCATATATGGTTTTTGAAGTGTCCGTTACTTTAAAAGAAAAATCGTTTAAATAAACCTCTAATTCCTGAGCTTCAAATAATGCCATTTCGTATTCGGCATCTCCTATTTTCTGATACCTGATGCCATCTATCATTAAACCGTAAAGTGTTCTCTTTATCGCCTGTGTTGATAAGTCTAAAAACAATTGCGGATTGATTAAAATATCCCCGATTCTGCCTGATTTGTCTAAAATTTCCTGAATGGTGGAACGGGTTAACTCTGTTTTGCTCTGAATGTAACCCAATACATCAGGAATTTTCCAAACGTAATTGTCAAAAGTTTCTACTTTATCTCCTCCATAATTCGTTTCTACTCCTTCATCAGTCATACTGATTTGTACTTTCGTGGAGCGAATGGAAGGTGCTTTGATTTCAGGCAAATCTCTAATTATTTTTGCGGCTGAAGTTATCAGCTCATCCGTTTTGTAATCTACACGGTAAGTCGTTTTCTTTTTGAGCCTTTCCCAAATCTCTAAAAATTTTGGGTCTGCCTCAAATCCTTTACGGTATTTGATGGCTGTTCGCTGCTGCTTATTTTTAATCCGTCCTTTAAATTCTACACCGCAATCTTCTTCAATCTCTTTCTGAAGGGCTTTAGCAAAGTCGTCATACGATTCATTGGCAATAACGGTCAATCGGTTGATGTTTTGGTCATAAGTCCGTTTACCGGTCTGGTCAACAGCCAAACGCAGCCCTCTGCCGATTTCCTGCCGTTTTTTGATATCTGATTTGGTTTCGTTTAAGGTACAAATCTGGAATACATTCGGATTGTCCCAGCCTTCACGTAATGCAGAATGGGAAAAAATAAAACGAAGCGGATTATTGATGTCCAGTAATCGCTCTTTATCTTTCATTATCAGGCTATATGTATCATCATCTGCTTTGGTCTCGCCTGAAGTATCTTTCATCTTTCCTTTACTGTCTTGCGAGAAATAGCCATTATGTATCTGTTCCAAAGGAAATTTGTTCAAATCTTTGAATGCAGGTTTTGAAATATGTTCCCGGTAAATTTCTTCAAACCATTCTGCAAACTTTCCCTTGACCGGATTTCCGGCAACATCGTACTGACGATAATTGGCTACTTTATCAATGAAAAATAATGACAAAACTTTAATTCCTAATTTATTCAGGCGTTTCTCTTTTTTCAAATGCTCATCAATGGTTTTTCGGATTTGAAATTTCATTACTTCATCCGTTAAACCTCCCTGAATATCTCCTTTATAGAGAATATTTCCATTTGAAATAGAAATACACTGATTAATCGCATCAATTTCTTCAATGATATAACCTTCTGCATAAATCTCTCTTTCATTGGAAAGATTGTATAAATCATCTCCCACTTTTACAGAAACTGATTTTTTCTTAACTCCTCCTTTATCATTGACGTTGATTGAAACCTTTGCGGTAACTTTTGTTTTGGTTGCTGTAATAGATTCTACGGCTACAAAAGCATCATTGTAGGCATTTTCTTCAATGATAGAATCCACTTCGATTTGTTTTACCAAACCTAAATCGTAAGCCTTTACAGGATTCAAACTGTAAGTAAGATTATATCGATTCCTGTGAGTTGCTGAATAGCGTATAGTGCAAAGAGCATTCAGGTTTTCAATCGCTGCAATCCGCTTTTCGGTTTCCATATTCTGCGGCTCATCCACTATGACAATCGAGTTGGTTGACTGGATAAACTCAACGGGTCTTTGCCCGTTCAGTTTGTCGTTGGGTTTATTGATAATGTTTTCATCTTTAGCGAAAGAATCAATATTGATAACCAACACTTCAATGTTGTTATTGGTTGCAAAACCTCTTAGTGCAGAAGGTTTGGAACTGTCATACACCTGGAAATTTATCGGAACATTGTCATATAAATTTTGAAAGTGTTCGTGCGTGATTTCCAAGTTCTTTAAAACACCTTCTCGTATGGCAACTGAAGGAACAACAATCACAAATTTTTTAAAGCCGTAAAGTTTGTTCAGCTCATAAATGGTTCGCAGGTATACATAGGTTTTCCCTGTTCCGGTTTCCATTTCGACGGAAAAATGCATACCGTCCAAATGGTCTGAAACGTTAATTTCGTTCTTTTCCTGTATAGCTTGCAGGTTAGCAAAAATTTGTTCCTCTGATAAAATCAGGTTATTGCTTACCCCGTTGATAAAATTTAAAGTACCGTTTTCATTCAGGTTAAATTCTACAATAGAGTCTTCCAAAGGCTGCCCTTCAAATAAACCGGTTACAGAGTTTATAGCGTCCTGCTGATATTCTAAATCAGGTTCGAATGAAAGTTGTATTTTATTATTGCTCATTCTAATTTAATTTTGAGGAAGTAATAAGTTGAGCTTAATCAACTCTTGTTTTATATTGTTTTCAAAATCAATATAAGACTGAAAAGTCTTCAAATTATCAATTTGTATTGCCTCTCCTAAATAAGAATAGCAATCTGAAATTTTTAAACTATTCCTTAGTTTTTTAGGCATATCGGCTCTTCCAATTCGAATGGCATCTTCTATTCTTTGTTTCGGATTATTAAAAGTTTCAGGATTTCCGTTAATGCCTAATTCATTTTCATTCTTTTTCGTGCCGATAAATTTTATAAATACAGCTTTGTCCGCTAACATCCAAGCCTCTGTTTCACGTATCGGTATAAGTGCTGCTATATTTTTACAATAGGTATTATCGCATTGTTCCAATAAAGTTTTTGCTGGGTTTATTTTATTTTCATAAGTATTATCTGCTGATGCATCATCGGCATCTGAATGGACTATCAACATCGTTATTCCAAATTCCTGATTTCCTTTTTGAGAAGCATTTAATACATAGTCTGTAAAGGAATCTCCTTTATCACAATCAATTACTTTTACGTCAATATCAATTTGTCCTGTACAATTATACGCAATGTCAATCAAGGCTTTTTCAACAATCGGTTCAAGAAAGCGATAATCTGTAGTTCCTTCTGCGATGAGCCCTATAAATAACTGAGTCATATTTACTGTAAATTTCCTGTGGTTTCTAAATATTCTTTTACTGTTGCAAGTGTCATTTTTTTCTGAGGTTCAGAAAAAGGAATATTCAATTGATAATTTGACTCTTTATTTACAGGTAATATATTGGTAACTGAAATATTCATTCTTTCTTCATTAATATCTGTTACCCTATTGCTCATTTCTGCATACCATATACTGACAGTATTATCGTTTTCCCATTTATAAATATTGCTTACCAATATAGGAGAATGGGTATTTACGATTACTTGTCTAAGCGGTAACTCATCATCTGTAAAATCATTTGTCAAATCTTTTAGAAGAGATGCCATTGTACTAATTCTGAATGGATGAATCCCGTTTTCAGGTTCTTCAAAGCATAATAATCCTGTATGTTGGTCGTCCTGTTCTAAAATACACAAGGCCAATATTCTCAATGTACCTTCTGAAAGGACTCTTGAACTATATTCTTTCCCATCTTTGTCAATAAGCTTTATAACAAATTGTTTGTTTTCCTTATCATCAACAACTTTTACCTCAATAAAATTGGGTACAAATGATTGTAATTTTCTTGAAATTTCTCCTAAACTGTATTCATTTTTAAGTATTATCCGGTTCAATGCTGCTGCAAGATTTTTTCCGCTTTGAGAAATAATATCTTCTCCATTAGCTTTGTCTGTCGGCTTCCTTAAATCTTCCGGATTTAGCTGTAAAAATTTCCAGCTTTTCATTTCCTCTTTGGCAGCCAAAACGTGAGGGAAATCAATCGTGTCAAAACTACTCAAAACAGTACGGGAAGCATTTTTAAGCGGGAACCTTCTTTTATTACCCGTTTTTCCATCTTGCGGAACCTCTACTGTTGGTATTCCATTATCTATAGTTGTATTGATATATGGAATACCTCTTCCTCCTGCTACTTTTGGTCTCCATATTTCTCTATATTGTGTCGGGATAATCTTTATCCATTTGTCTTTCTGATGCTTTAAATTTACCAGACTTTCATAAGAAACTTCAATATCTTCTAATCCTGAATCGTTTATGAATCGTTTAATTTTTAGCTCATATCTTAATCTTGTATATTTTAATAAGGCTTTATTTCCCCAGGCATCCGTAATATCTTTATTTACCAGCATCTCAATATGAAACTCCATTTCCTGAGCATAATTATTTTCTCCATATTGAGTAAACAACTCAATAAATTCTCCTCTTTGGTCTCTGAATGCTTTTTTAATATTATCCGTTTCAGCCAAATTTGACAACAGTATCAAAGCATCGAATAGGTTACTCTTCCCAGAAGCGTTTGTTCCAGCAATAATTGTCAGAGGAGTAAAGTCCATTTCAAAATTATGAAAAGATTTAAACCCGTTTATCTTTATATAAGTTATCATAATTCTTTGGATTATATCGTTTTAAACTCAATTCCTGCGTCTTTCATTTGCAGAACGGTATTGGTTTTCAATTGGTCATTTCCTTGAAACAATTTGTCTAACGATATCACTTTAATAGGCTTTAAAGCGATAACCCTATCTATAATTCCCTGCTCTGCCTTTTCTAACATCAATACTAATTCATTGTTATTGATGATATAAAGGCTGTCTTTCTTTTCAATCCTGCTGGTCAAGCCCTTTCCGCTTTTCAGCAGTAGCTCATACACCATATTTTCAGTGGTGGCAGATTCGGAAACAGGGTCAACAAACAATTTCATTTGTTCAGCTAATGCTTTGACATCTTTGACCTCTATTTGTTGCCATTGTTTGAAATTGCTATCAGTCAGTTTAAGAACTTTGAAACCTAAATCTCCCTGATAATCGGGGTTTTCTTCTTGTATTTTTTTCCCGGCTCTGCGGATACGTTCTTTGGCTATATCTGCAATGGTATTATAACCTGCTTTATAGGCTTCACTTTTTTCATCGCAAAGTTCAGGTAATTGTACACAAATATATTTCCGGTTTCCACCGTCTTTGTTTAAATCCATTACGGCGTGAGCTGTTGTTCCTGAACCAGAGAAAAAATCAAGGATAAGGTCATTTTTTCCAACATTTGCAATTTCTAGTATTCTCTTCAAAAGTTTAACTGGCTTTGGTCCATCAAAAAAACCTTGGTCATCAAAAAGCTTTTTCAATTCTTGACGACCTTCCTGATTATGTCCAACATCTTTATGTTTCCACAAAGTTGTTGGAACCATACCTTCTTGCACTTCTGATAAAAATCTTTTTAAACGAGGTACATTTCCACCATTTTCCCCAAACCAAATCCTATTATCACTCACTAACTCTTCAAACTTTTCTTTGGAAACACGCCAACAAGAACCGTGTGCTGGATTTATTATTGTTCCATTTGGAGTCGTTATAGGATAATCATACTTTTTTGAATAAGTTTTAACCGTTAAATTATCTGAAATCCATAATCCTCGTGGGTCATTATCATAATTTTTATAACGACTGTTAGCTTCTTCTGTTCTTTCCAATCTTCCAGCTTGAAAATATTGAATGTTTTTACTATATACCAAAATATAATCGTGATTTTCAGAATAATATTTAGCATCATTCTTAGGGGAAAATGCTCTTTCCCAAATAATTTGTGCCACAAAATTCTCCTCCCCAAAAATCTCATTCATCAATAAACGAAGATTATGCATCTCATTATCATCAATAGAAACGAAAATTACTCCGTCTTGTCGCAAAAGGTTTTTCGCCAAATACAAACGAGGCATCATCATATTGAGCCAGTTGCTATGGTATTGCCCGTTTTCTTTACTGTTTTTACGGAACATACCGTCCTTGGTCATATAGCCTTCCTCATCTTTGTCGCCCACACGCTTTTCATACTCGGCTTTGGTTTCCGAAAATTTATCGGGATAGATAAAGGAATCATTTCCTGTATTGTACGGTGGGTCTATATAAATCATTTTCACCCTACCGAAATAGCTTTTTTGCAGTACTTCCAGATTTTCGCCCTCAATAAAAATATTTTCAGTTTCGTCAAAGTTTACGCTTTCTTCTTTAGCAGGGACAAGCGTTTTGGTTGTCGGGGTTTGTAATACCTTAAAAGCATCACTTTTCCCTGCCCAGTTAAGCACATAGCGTTCATTGGAGAAATTAATATTTTCTCCGAGTGTTGCCTTTAATTTTTCCCAATCTATCTTTCCTTCGGTAAATGTTTCGGGTAAAATTTGTTTCAAAGCTTCTATTTTTTCTTGTTCCGGTGTCAGGCTTTTTCCATCCATATTTTGTTGTGCTTTTCTCTCAATTAATAATTTACTATCTGATAGCTTCATCATTTCCACTAATGTTTCTAACGAAGGTGCATTTCATTCACACACTTCTAAGCAACGGGTACTTCGTTTTTTTCCAATTCCTGTAAACCAGTTCTACCTGTACTCTCTTCAACCGGTTGATTTTCACTGATTGCTATTAATGCGAATTTAATAATTTTTAATCAACCACTACATAGCATGTTTTCTCGTCTCCACACCATACCACCGTTGCACTCCCGGCAGCAACGTCACCAACTGGATCACCAACCCCCAGAAAATATAGATCACATGCAACAACGCCACCCCGTTGATCAGGTACATCTGGATCGTAATCCAGCCGATCAGCACAAACCCGGTATAAAGCGAAAAGCTCCACGACCAATGCCTGTTCCGGAACAGGTTCAGACGGTCTGCCGCTTTCCACTCCTTCTTTGTAACCAGTCCGAAAGCAATGAGCAAAGGCAGGATGCCCAGCGCCAAAAATAAAATAATACCCGGTACCAGGAAACTATCAAATGGCGTGTGCTTCAGCAGGGAGATCGGCATCTGGATGAGCTCCCCGCCCGGGTCAATGATCAATGCCCCACCTCCGAACAGGGCACCTATCCCCAGCAATAGCTGGAGCAGAATAAGCAGAGTACAGGCAAAAGGACGTCGTTGTTTTGGGGATGTAGCACGCATATCTGGTGTATTTGATGGTTTTACCCTCCAAATGTATTCACTTTTTGGTGATCCGGCATCCGTCATCGGGTATTAAAATACACGATCAGGGTATGTGCATTGTGAAAAACCAGGAACAGCAGCACCGCGACCATAAAATACCACTTCCTGTACGGCCATTGAAAGTAAAACGAAGTTCCGGTAAAGGCAATTCCCGAGAGCCAGAACAACGGGGTCCAGGCAGGTGCAGAAAACCCTGTCACACCTGTACTCCAGGCACTATCCGGGAAAACGATCAACGCGATCCACGAAGCAAAGTACAGCAACAACCCAATGATATAAAAGCGTACGCCTATCCGCTGCATCCGGGTCGTGACAGATAGCGGCATCAGGAAAGCAAGCAGGAACACGACGATCCGGGAACCGTTTTCGGCATCGGTCAGCCAGCCGGGAACATTGCTCCCGAACACATCCGGCTGGTAAGCAGCGGGCAGGAACGGTGTAAGTGCAATATTCCAGACAATAACCGGAAGAAACAGCAGAAAACAATTGATAAAGTATTTTTTTATAGGATGAAGGTGCATGTATTTACGATAAAAAACAATGAATTGGAATGTTATGTCCTTTCTCCTTCATGCCCGTTAACAGGCCCCTTTTGCTTCTGGTAGCCCCTGTTAATGTAATAAATACCGCTCAAAGCCGCTATCAGTGCCAGTCCTGTGATCCAGGTAATGGATTCGTTCAGGAAAAAATAACCCAACAGCAATGCGATAAATGGATTCACGTAAGCATAGAGGGAAGCAATCCCGATCGGCAGCTTTTCCAGCGTATAGACAAAACAGGAATAAGCCAGGATAGAACCAAATACGGTGAGATACACTAATGCCCAGATGCTTTCAGTTGTGATGACCTTTAGTTCTGAATAGTCGTCCAGAAAGAAGCTCATGATAAACAATCCCACACCTCCGCTGAACATCTGGATGGCGGCATTGGTCAGCACATTGGCGGTTGAAGGTCTGGCCTTTGCATAAACACTTCCGAACGCCCATGCCAGGCACGCCATAAAAGCAACCACCATACCGGTCAGGTATTCCGGGTTGATCAGGTCTTTCAGATTGTCCCTGAACATCAGGAAAATACCGGTACAGCCAAGCAGCAATCCGAAAAGGATGAAACTGTTGGGCCTGCGTTTATCCGCTCCGCTCAGGTAATTGATCCCGACAATATAAACCGGGAGAATGGACACGATCAAAGCGGCAAGCCCGCTGGGAATATAACGCTCAGTCCAGCCGATCACACCATTTCCGAGTGTGATCATTAAAATTCCGGGAACAGACTGGTGAAGAAAATCGGAGGAGGTGAATTTCAACTTACCCAGCAGCCGGAGAACAACCAGTAAAACCACTCCTGCTGTGAGCTGGCGGATAGCGGAAAACAAGAATGGCGGAAAGGTTTCCACACCGATCAGCAACGCATAATAAGTTGTTCCCCAAACCACACATACCACCATCAAAGCGGCATAAGCTCCCCATAATGAACGATCAGGCATCTTGTCTACTGAATTTAGTTACACAAAGGAAGCATAAAAAACGAAACGGTTACAGAGCGCTGCTGTTAATTTTACAATATGCTCTAAACACCGGCAAAACCTCCTTTCAGGGAGCTGCATTGCTTTGTTGTGTGAAATACCATCATCCCATTCAAACAAGAACAATATTTCATCGCTTTAATCAGCACATAACAATCATTTTACTAACTTAGTTATCAGTTATAACTGAAAAAACTTTTCATAAACAACAAAACCGATGGACTTAAAATCAAATGAACCGTTCTGGCTGGTAAAAAACGGCCTTTTGGCATCTTATCCTTCACTACGGCAGGATATGGAATGCGATGTATTGATCGTAGGTGGCGGGATCACCGGCAGCCTGATCGCTCACCAATGTATCCTGGACGGGTACAATACCCTGCTGATCGACCGGCGGGAAGTGTGCAACGGCAGCTCATCCGCAACCACCTCAATGCTGCAATACGAAATTGACACGCCGTTGCACAAACTGATTGAAATGGTTGGTGAAAAGGGAGCGTTGGCCAGTTACGAAGCCTGTTCCAGGGCCATTGACACACTGGATGAAATCACCCGGAAAATAAAATCCGGATCCGGCTTTACGAAAAAGGGTTCGTTGTACTACGCAGCCAGGAAAAAGGATGTCAAATGGATGAAAGTAGAATTTGAAACCCGGAAAAAAGCAGGTTATGACGTGCAATGGCTGGAAGAAGAAGAAATCCTGAAAAAGTACGGAATACACGGAACGTACGGAGGAATCTTGTCAAAACAAGGGGGAAGTGTGGATGCTTTCCGGTTGGCGCACGAACTGCTGCAGTACAATCAAAAGAAAGGATTGAAGATCTATGACAAAACGGAGTTGGTAAAAGTGGAGGATAAAAAAGGAAGGAGTCGTTGCACCACTTCCACCGGAGCAGTGATCAACGCTAAAAAAATAGTGTATTGTACCGGTTATGAAAGCGCAACGATGATCAAAGAAAAGTTTGTGGACCTGCTCAGCTCTTATGCAATCGTTTCGGAAATTGACAGGAAGCAGTATCGAAAATACAAAAACCTGCTGATCTGGAATACCGAAGAGCCGTATTTGTACATGCGTACTACCGACGACGGACGTTTCCTGATCGGAGGAGAGGACGAGGAATTCCGTGACCCGAAAAAACGCGACGCATTGATCGGCAGGAAAGAGCAAAAGCTGGTAAAAGCATTCAATAAGCTGTTCCCGGACAAAACATTCCACCCGGATTTCGCATGGGCGGGAACCTTCGGAGAAACGAAAGACGGTTTGCCCTATATCGGAACACACAACGATTTTAAAAATGCTTATTTCGTGCTCGGATTCGGAGGGAACGGCATCACTTTTTCCGTTACGGGAATGGAGATGGTCTCAGACTGGCTGAAGGGGAAAAAGCATGTGCTGACTCCTTATTTCGCGTTCGGAAGGTAAATTTTACCTCAGAAATACGCCGTTAAGCTCAAAAGCCACATACACACGCCTGCTAATCAGGGGAAATTTTATATTTTTGAAAGAATATAAGCTATTTTCAGCATGAAATTCGGAAAAGTTGAACATCCTGAGCTGGTTGATTTTACATTCCCTGCAGACCATCCGGAAACAAGGCGGGTGTTGAATCACAACCGGGGGAATGAGCCGTTTGAAGCGTATGTCGGTTGTGCAAAGTGGAATAAAAATGACCTGAAAGGATTTTATCCCAAAGGAACCAAAGATGAGCTGACCTATTATTCCCGCCAGTTCAATGCGATAGAAATGAATGCCACTTTCTACAAAATGCCGGACTGGAAACAGGTAGAGACATGGAAGAACAAGACTCCGGAAGGATTCAGGTTTTTCCCGAAAGTGACCGACCTCATCACCCATTTCCGGCGGTTGATCGATGTGCAGGAACCGGTCGAGAATTTCTGCAATGCTGTCAGTAATTTTGAAGACCGGCTGGGAATGGCATTCATGCAGCTACACGAAAATTTCCACCCGAAAGACTTTGAACGCCTGAAAGGTGTATTGGAAAACTTCCCGAAGGCAATCCCGTTGGGTGTGGAAGTACGGAATGAAGCATGGTTTTCGGATAAAGAAGCAGGCGAGCGGTATTTTTCATTGCTGGAAAAGCTGGAAATGGCAAATATCATTGTAGACACGGCTGGAAGACGGGACATGCTGCACATGCGGCTCACAGGCCCGGTGGCGTTTGTCCGTTATGTAGGCGCGAATCATGCTTCTGATACAAACCGGCTGGATGACTGGATCGAACGCATCAAAACATGGAAAGAAGAAGGTTTACAGCGATTGTACTTTTTTGTTCACCAGAATGTGGAAGTGGAATCGCCATTGCTGGCAGCGTATTTTATCCGCCGGCTGAATAAAGAGCTGGGCCTCTCCCTGAAAGTTCCTCAAAAGCCGGGAGAGAACAGCGAAAACGAGCAGATGTCCTTATTCTGATCCCGATTTTCCGAAGAAAGCATCCCATTCCACTTGTTTCGCAGCAGTATATCCACGGGCTGGTGTAATGAGGTATTGGAAACGGATCCCGTGTTCCATGCAATAGGTCTCAATCTCCAGGAATCGCCGCCGGATATTGGGAATTCCGGAAAAGCTTTTTCTTGTCACACAGACTTTTTTCAAATGAGGCAATTCACGAAGCTGACCGATCACATCCGTCCATTCCACCACACAGCCATCAATATAGTCGTCGCGGTAATCATCCGGTTTATCTACATTGACCGACGTGATGACATCCGTAAAATCAATCGTGTGCCGTTCCATGAAACGGTTCTTCTCTTCCTTGTCCCTGTTTTTCAGCGACGGTTCCCCGAACGCATTCGGAAGCAGTGTCCACAAATGATTCTGTGTCCTACCGTAAAAGAAATCGGCTTTGTTCTCCGGGGTTTCAGGATTGAACGTACCGACGATCACAATGGTCGTTTCGTTGAAAAGCGGGCGTTTTAAAAACCGGTGACGGATCAGCATATGCTATTGATTTGATGTAAACAAAAATAAAAATATGAATTTATACTGTGACAGTACAATCCGAAAGCTTTTTAAATGCGGAATATTCCGGCCGGCAAAACCGCCTTCCAATGAAAAGGTAAGCGGATTTCTGCTGAAAAAAGAAAGAAAAAACAAGAAATTTGAAGTCCAGCGCTTCACAATTAATGAAATAGTCTCCCTGAAAAATTTGATACTACAAAAAAATGATTACCTTTGCCACCCACTAACTAAAATTTTCACCTGAAAAAGCATCCGGAGAGGTGTCCGAGTGGTTGAAGGAGCTACCCTGGAAAGGTAGTATACGGGTAACTGTATCGAGGGTTCGAATCCCTCTCTCTCCGCAAAGGATTTGCATCACAGCGAATCCTTTTTTTGTGCCCTGTTTTTCAAACAGTGTCTTTTGGGGAATAGGCCTGCTTAGGTTTATACCAGTTATAGCAAACTTCCCCTGTTCTTTACCATCAAAATAACACCAGCCCATGTTCATAAGATGAATGGATGCTATTTCAAGTGATAAATCTTTATATTTGCCAAAACTAATTTTTGAAATAAAACAAAAGACATGGCAAAAATCATCAGTGGTATTCAGCAAATGGGGATCGGTGTTCCGAATGTTCCTGAAATCTGGAAGTGGTACCGTCAATTCTTTGGAGTAAACGTTAAAATTTTCGAGGATGCAGCAGAAGCTCCGCTGATGACAAGATATACAGGAGGGAAAGTACAAAACCGCACGGCAACGCTTGCACTGAGCATGGATGGCGGCGGCGGATTTGAGATCTGGCAGTATAAATCCCGCAACACGGAAAAAGCAACCTTCGATATCCAATTGGGAGATTACGGGTTGTATTCGTGCTTTATCAAATCCCGGGATGTGGAGGGAACCTATGACTACTATACAAAAAACGGAGCGACCGTACTTGGACCTGTAACAACAAGGCCGAACGGGAAAAAGTCATTCTTCGTGCAGGATCCGAACGGGAATATCTTTACGGTGATCGACGGAAGAGGCTGGTTCAAAAGTACCGGGCATCCAAGCAAATGTGGCGGTGTCGGCGGAACGATCATCGGGGTAAGCGATATTGAAAAGGCATTGTCACTTTACCGGGATGTGCTGGAATATGCGACCGTAGAATACGATGTAACGGGAGAATTTGAAGATTTCGCACAGCTTCCGGGAGGAAAAGGGAAATTTCGTCGTGTATTGCTGACACATAAAAATGACCGGAAAGGACCATTCGCACCGTTGTTGGGACCTACAGAAATAGAACTCGTTCAATCGCTTGACAGAACGGATTGTCGTCCCATTTTTGAAAACCGCTTCTGGGGAGACTGGGGATTCATTCACCTGTGCTTCGACATCAACAACATGGAAGGGCTGAAAAAAGAATGCGAAGCAGCAGGATTCCCTTTCACGGTAGACAGTGGTGAAACATTCGACATGGGGGAAGCAGGAGGACGTTTCTCCTACATCGAAGACCCGGACGGAACATGGATCGAATTCGTGGAAACGCACAAAGTTCCTGTGATGAAAAAATTCGGCTGGTACATCAACCTGAAAAAACGCAATCCTGAGAAGTCACTTCCGAAATGGATGCTGAGCGCAATGGGTCTTAATAAAGTGAAGGACTAATTCTCAGGTCCTTTTGCTTTTCTTTGTTTCAATTCGGTTTGCAACGCGATGATCATCGCGCACATTCCCCATATCGGAACAGCAGCTTTATCGGTATCCAGGTAATTATTTAAAAACGCATGGACAAAATACGTCGTGAGCGAAAGAATGATGCTCATGATCAGTACCCTGTTTCCTTTGTCTTCTTTGGGCCATCTGATGTAAAGGGTGATCGACTGGTAAAAGATCGCTGCTACAACCGCCAGGAAGGTCAGCAGCCCGAAAATTCCCATCTCCGCAAGAGACCCGAGGTATTCACTATGCGCATTTCCCATATCTCCGAAATTGGTCGATATGATTGTCAGGTTTTCCGGGCGCTGAAAACGTGCGTATTCAAACGCATACGTCCCGGGGCCAAAACCCGCGACCGGTTTTTCATAAAACATATCCAATGCACACTGCCAGCGATTCAGGCGTTCCAGGTTGGATGCATCCGTGGTGACATTGGTCGCAGACTGCAGGCGCTCACCAAAATCTTCGGTTGTATGCTCGTACTTGTTCCGTTCCAGGAAATGGGAGATCTGTGTCCAGCTCGCAGCCAGCACTCCACAGGCAACGGCAACCGTCATCAGGATCCATTGAAATTTGATTTTGAAATGGATCAGCAGCAGCACTCCGATGGCTGCAACGACGCTCAGCCAGGCAGCCCGGGTGTATGAAAAATACAGCCCTACAAATATGATCAGAATCATTCCCAGCAATACCGCCTGGACCAAAGCCGAATGCTTTTTATAAAAATACAGCCCGACTACCAATGGGGTTACCAACGCCACAATAGCGCCATAAATGGTGTGATCTTTGAAAAACGGCCACATCACCCAATGCCCCTCTTTTTCCCCGAAATTATACTGAGCGTGGACAGCCAGCGTGTAACAAACGGCAATCACCATACCGATGCAAAACAGCCAGATGAACAAGACCCTGTTTCTCTCCTTTGAAAAGATAAGGGGACCGAAAAACAGCATGGGTACAATGAGCCATAACCGGGCAAGCAAGAACTTAAACGAAGCAACCGGGATTGTGCTCAGGACAGAGCTGATCAGCATCCATAACAAATACACACACACCGCCCAGATAATCGGGGATTTCCAGGTATCTTTCGGAATGGTACTTTTGTACAGGTGCTGCATGACAAACAACAGCAACAACCCGAACAGGAGTGGTTCCGTCGGGATGAACAGCCCAAAGCTATCCGTATATTTCTCAATATTGACAGAAAGCGGCGTCAGGAAAGCAATGCTTAAAAAAGTAATCTCCGTGTAGTAAACGGCTATAAAAACAGCGATCAGTCCGACAGGAAATAAAGTAAGGTATTCCAGGTTATTCCACATCAAATACGATGCGAGGATCAAATAGCACGCACTCCAGAATAAAATCCAGCTATTTTGACGGATCAACTGCATTAATTATCAATGCGCTTTAATTCTCTCAGCTTTTCCCTGATCAGCAAGGCAAAAACAATAAAGATAAACGTACCCATTGTCCCCAGAAGCACAACGATCATCCGTTTCGGCTTGTCTTTCTTATCTGCAACGACTGCCCGCTCCACGATGAATTTATGGTTCAGCTGCGCATTGGCATCCGATTCCGCCTGCTCATAGATCGCCATGAACAGCTCATAGGCAGTGATCTTTTCTCTTCTGAAATGCTCCAGCTCATCGTAAAAAGGTCCGTCTTTCTCATTGATCAAAAGCTTTTCCTTGATCTCTACCTTTTCACCCGGGTTTTTCGCATCCACGAGCGCCTGGTACAGCCCGGCTCTTGCGTCAATGTTCATTACTCCCAATTTAGCAAGGCTGTCAATCTGGTTGCTGACACTTTTCAACTCAAGCTGCAACATGTCCCGCTTTCGTTGAGCCACCTTAAACGCTTCCGAAGTCCGCTGGGCGATCATTTCGTTCTTGATCGTATCGATCAGGTCAACGACACGGTTTGCCATCGCTGCCGCTTTTTCGGGATCTTTATCCAATACGTCGATCTGGATGGAACCGTAACGTGTTCTTGCAAAACTGAAATTGCTGCTGAACTGCTTCATCAGCTTATACCGCTTGTTGGGATCGTCTTTGCTGATCTCATAATGTTTGTAAAGATCGTATTCTTCAACAATGTGGTCACGGATGCTCGCAGATTGCAGGATTTGCACCAATTGTTCTGCCTGCTCCTCTTCACCGAAGTCCATGGAAGAGGCTTTGGCATTTCGCTGTTCTGAGAATGAAACTGTACTTGTAGCTGTAGGAAAGACAATTGCCGTAGAACGGAAAACAGGCGTCATCAGCAAAGAAATAACAATAGATATAATGAAACCTAAAATGGTAACTCCGATGATAATTTTCCTGTTTTTCCAGATAAAAACCAACAAATTCTGACGGTCCTGCTCAAACTGTTCAATACTTTCACTCATTTGCTAACTATTAGTTTTATAAGAAGTGCGAATTTAGTCTTTAAAATTCATTTCCGGTATAGAAACTGCTTTAAACTTGAATTATTGTGTGGAAAGAGGTAAAAAAGAAAAGAAGTATGGTATCAGAAGAATTACGAGGCACGAAGTACGATCTGGAACGTTTAGATGATGGATGTGATATCAGATGCCCGCACCCCTCACTTCCTGCGTCGCCAATCAAAACAATATGCTTAACTTCGTGCTATGGCAAAATTGAAATCGGCATATTTCTGTCAAAACTGTGGTTACGAAGCTCCAAAGTGGCTGGGGAAATGTCCTTCCTGCAATGAATGGAACACATTTGTAGAAGAGCTTATAGAAAAGAACCTTCCGGGCAACGTCGTCGCTTTTTCCAAATCGGGGAAAGCTTCAAAACCGACTGCCATCCTGGAGATCCAGGGAGTGGAACAGGAACGTTATCAGCTCACCGACGGAGAACTGAACCGTGTGCTTGGCGGCGGACTGGTGCCCGGCTCTCTCGTGCTTTTCGGGGGTGAACCCGGGATCGGGAAATCCACCCTGATGCTGCAACTGGCCATTTCCAATAACCTCCAGGTGTTGTATGTATCAGGAGAAGAGAGTGAGCAGCAGATCAAAATGCGCGCCGAACGGATCGGGGTTCAGAATGCATCGTGCTTCATTCTTTCGGAAACCAACATCCAGAATATCTTTAAACAGGCTGAAGAAATCCAGCCGAAACTGCTGGTGATCGACTCCATCCAGACGTTGTACAGCTCAGAGATAGAAAGCTCTCCGGGAAGTATTTCCCAGGTAAGGGAATCTACCGCCCAATTGCTTCGCTATGCAAAAACAACCAATATTCCTGTGTTCCTGATCGGGCATATTACCAAGGAAGGCTCACTTGCGGGACCGAAAGTCCTGGAGCACATGGTTGATACGGTATTGCAATTCGAAGGTGACAGAAACCATGTTTACCGCTTACTTCGTTCGGTAAAAAACCGTTTCGGAAGCACGAACGAGCTTGGAATCTATGAAATGATCGGCTCCGGGTTGCGCCAGGTAGAGAATCCTTCCGAAATTTTAATTACGAATTCAGACAGTTCCCTGAGCGGAATTTCCATCGGAGCGACCATGGAAGGCATGCGCCCGATGCTGATCGAGGTCCAGGCGCTGGTAAGCACAGCTGCTTACGGAACACCTCAGCGTTCTTCCACAGGATTTGACAGCAAACGGCTGAACATGCTGCTGGCGGTGATGGAAAAGCGATGCGGGTTCAAACTGGGAGCAAAGGATGTCTTTCTTAACATTGCCGGCGGGATCAAAGTGGATGACCCGGCGCTGGATCTGGCTGTCGTCGCTTCAGTCCTTTCTTCGAATGCGGATATAGCCGTCAATAAAAACATCTGTCTGTCAGCAGAAGTGGGGTTATCGGGAGAAGTACGCCCTGTGAACCGCATCGACCAGCGGATATACGAAGCCGAAAAGCTGGGATTTGAGAAGATCATCATTTCCAGGTACAACAAAGGAATCAGTCAGAAAGATTTTAAGATTGAGCTGGTGCAATGCGGAAAACTGGATGAAGTGGTAAGGGCTTTATTTGCCTGATCAGACGGAATAAAATAAAAACGATTCACAGTACAGGAACTCTGTAACCGTGAATCGTTGAATAAATAATCAAATGTTCTCTCCTACCCTACTGAAATTCCCAGTTCTTTCAATTGGTCAGGGTTCAGCGGAGCCGGAGCGTCAATCATTACATCTCTTCCTGAATTATTCTTCGGAAACGCGATGTAATCCCGGATGGAATCGGAACCTCCCATTGTCGCCACCAGGCGGTCCAGTCCGAATGCCAGCCCTCCGTGCGGCGGTGCTCCGTATTCAAACGCGTTCATCAGAAAGCCGAACTGGCTTTGTGCTTCCTCCTTCGTGAATCCCAGCAGGTCAAACATCTGTGCCTGCAGGTCCCGGTCGTGGATACGGATTGAACCTCCGCCCAGCTCCACGCCGTTCATTGCCAGGTCATAGGCATTTGCCCGGATTGCTCCCGGATTGGTATCAATCAGATGGAAATCTTCTTTCTTTGGCGATGTGAACGGATGGTGCATCGCAAAGTAACGCTGCGCATCTTCATCCCACTCCAGCAAAGGAAAATCCAATACCCACAACGGTTTGAATACATTCGGGTTTCTCAGTCCCAGCTCATCCCCCATGTGCAGGCGCAGCTCATTCATCTGCTTACGCACCTTCTCCAGGTCACCGCTCAGCACCAAAATCAGGTCTCCCGGTCTGGCTTGTGCCAGTTTTACCCATTCCGCCAGGTCTTCCTGCGAATAAAATTTATCTACGGATGATTTGAATGTCCCGTCCGTGTTGTATTTCACATATACCAGCCCTTTTGCCCCGATTTGCGGCCGTTTTACCCAATCCGTAAGGGCATCCAGCTGTTTCCTGGTATATTCCGAGCAGTCTTCCGCATTGATCCCGATCACAGCTTCTGCGTCGTCAAAAATGGCAAATCCTTTTCCTCCTGTTACCGGTTTCAGGTCAATGAATTCCATTCCGAAACGGATATCCGGCTTGTCAGAACCGTATTTTTCCATCGCTTCGGCATAGCTCATGCGAGGGAAATCGCCTTCAAACTCGACACCTCTTACCGTTTTAAACAGGTGTTTCACCAATCCTTCAAATGTATTCAGAATGTCTTCCTGCTCCACGAATGACATCTCGCAGTCGATCTGTGTAAATTCCGGCTGACGGTCGGCACGCAAATCCTCATCGCGGAAGCACTTCACGATCTGGTAGTACCTGTCAATCCCGGAAACCATCAGCAGCTGCTTGAACGTTTGCGGCGACTGTGGCAATGCATAGAACTGCCCTTCGTTCATCCGGCTAGGAACAACAAAGTCGCGGGCTCCTTCCGGGGTGGATTTGATCAGAACAGGTGTTTCCACATCCATGAATCCCTGTGCATCCAGGTATTTCCGTGTCTCCAGGGCCACTTTATTGCGTAGTGTCAGCTTTTGCAGCACCGGGTTTCTCCGGATATCCAGGTAACGGTACTGCATTCTCAGCTCATCTCCCCCGTCTGTTTCATCCTCAATGGTAAACGGAGGCAGCTTGGATGCATTCAGCAAGGTTAATTCCGTCACTTTTATCTCGATCTCCCCGGTTGGGATATTCTTATTTTTGCTTGCCCGCTCAATTACTTCTCCGGTAGCCTGGATCACAAACTCACGACCTAACTTCCTTGCCTGCGCAGTCAGACCGGCATTGTCCACTTCGTTGAAAGCTAATTGTGTAATTCCGTAACGGTCACGTAAGTCCACGAATGTCATTCCTCCAAGATCACGGGATTTTTGTACCCATCCCGAAAGTGTTACTGTCTGCCCGATGTGTTCAGTGCGTAATTCGCCGCAAGTATGTGTTCTGTACATAGTTTTTAATTTGCTGCAAAGGTAAAAATAAGATTGATAAGAAGTAAAGACGACGAAACGATCAATAAAATTATTGATATATTTATGGTTTGTCAATCCTTCATTATGGGAAAAATATTCTCCCTGTTTATCGAATCGGGATTGATTTAAAAAATTGTAATTTTAACGTATTGAATCAGGTTATGAAATTTTTGTGCTGCTTATTAACGGGTTTCCTGTTTTTTACAAACGGTTTGTCGCAGGAAAAAACCAACGAGATCGGGCTATTCGTTTCCCCGGGAACCTACTTTCTGACAGGTCCCGCGCTATTGGGAGCGACTCATTATAACTATTCGATCGGATTTGGCGGAATGTATCAGCGGGGATTATCCGATCATTTCAGGTACCGGCTTTCAATAGGCGGTATGTATGAATTTTCGACCACTCATTTCGCCCCTGAACAGACGGTAGATAAAATAAGATACAAGACTTTCTATTTTGAACTGATTCCCGTGCAGATACATTACCTCATTAATCCTCAGCATAACGTCCAGGCGTATGTCGGTCTGAGCGCAGGTGTACGAAAATTTTTCCGGTCCACGACAACGGTATATGAAGACGGCCAGCCTTCTTCGAGTATGCTGGTTAAAAATCAGCCGGTTGAATTCATTCCTTCGGTAATAATCGGCATGAATTGTAAGATCGGGGAATACACTTCTCTCTTTTTACAGCCTGAATACCGGATTGCCGGGATTTCCAAGTTCAGCAACGCGATCCGTCACGGGATAAACGTTCAATTGGGCTTATCCTATACGTTATAGAGGGAAGCTGCCACACAGGTTCAGGGTAAAGGAAGATTTATTTCCGGGTAAGAACTGCTAAATTCCCCAGTCGTCACCGTCATGCTCCGCGACAGAGATCGTATTGATGATCGCATTTGCCCCGCCATCCGTATAGGTCCCGTAACCATTGACCAGGATTCCTTTTACTCCGTCTTTTACATTCCTCATGGCATACAGGATGGATTCATCGCCCACGTCGTTCAAACCGGTAAAGCGATAAATCCTGTCGATAACGATATCGCTTATATTCACCTCTTCTCCTTGCCTGGAATAGGAAAGGTTCTCTTCCAGCAAATTGAAATCCTCCGTGTATCCGCGGCTTCTCAAGATTTCAATTACCTCCACTAATGTCTTTTCTGTAAAAATCATCTTTTTTCGCTTTTCAGATAAAGATACGAAATTATCCGGCCGCGGTCAAAAAATTATTTCACCAGCAATTTGAATCCTTTACCGTGGATATTCATAATTTCGATAGACGGATCTTCTTTTAACAGCTTTCGCAATTTGGCGATGTAAACATCCATGCTTCTGCCATTGAAGTAATTATCATCGCCCCAGACTGCGCGCAATGTCGCCTGCCTGTCCAATACTTCGTTCTTATTCTTAACCAGCAGTTCCAGCAGCTGATTTTCTTTAGTGGTCAGCTTCTTTACCTCTCCTTCTGTGTGCAGCAAACGGAGCTCCGGCTCGTATCTGATCGTACCGATGTGGATCTCCCCGGTATCCTCCGATTCATCTCCTCCGGTTCTCCTGCTGATGGCGGTGATCCGGGCAACCAGCTCCTCCATGGAGAATGGCTTTGTCAGGTAATCATCTGCTCCCGAAGCGAATCCTTCCAGCTTGTCTTCTTTCAGGTCTTTTGCCGTCAGGAACAGGATCGGAATCCGCTTATCGAGCTCACGCACTTCTTTTGCCAGGCTGAAACCATCGATCTTCGGCATCATGACATCAAAAATGCAGAAATTGAAATTCCCGCTGTTGAATGTATCCAGCGCGATCTGCCCATCGGTAGCCAATGTTACGTCAAACCCTTTATTTTTTAAGTATGTTGACAATAATTTCCCTAAATTCTCATCGTCTTCAGCTAGCAGAATAGTCAATTTTTTCTCCATAATCATTGTTTTATTTCAATTGTAAATGTAGATCCCTCACCAAATTTGCTGTGCACACCGATCTTCCAGTCATGCATCTCGCAAATGCCTTTCACGTAACTCAATCCCAGGCCGAATCCTTTCACATTGTGAACGTTTCCAGTTGGAATACGGTATAATTTATCAAATATTTTATTCAGGTGCTCTTTTTTTATTCCCAGCCCTTTGTCATGAACAGCGATTTTAACGGTTCCTCCCTTCTGCTTCATCTCAATCCGCACCTCCGGGATTTCCCTGGAATACTTGATGGCGTTGTCGATCAGGTTGGAGATGACATTGGTAAAATGCATCTTATCTGCTTCTATGTACACCAGCTCCGGTCCCATATCCACCTCGATCTTCCCGCCGCCATTTTGTATCCTGAATTGCGCCCGGTGTACAATGTTATAAATAATTTCGTTGACCAGGATCTTTTCCCTGTTCAATCTTACATCTCCTTTTTCAATGGTATTGCTTTGCAGGATTCCGTCTACCAGTGTCGCCAGCCGTGTATTTTCATCCGAGATCATTTTCACAAACGGCTGTGCCTGCCCGGCAGCATCTCCCATCATATCCGGATCGCTCATGGCCTGGCAGGCAAGCGAGATCGTTGAGATCGGTGTCCGGAACTCATGGGTCATGTTTGAAATGAAATCATTTTTCATTTCCGCCAGTTTCTTTTGTGTCAGAATGGTTTTGAACATGTGCACCAATGCCCAGAAGATGAGTAGCACCAGCAGCAGGTTGACCAGGAGCGGAACCCAGATCTCTCCCAGCAGGATTGTGTTCTGCCGGGGAAAAACGACAAATACCTTTAAATTCTCATTAAAAAGATTGCTGGGGAACAGGTGCGTGGAAAACGCCTGATCCGTATCCAGCGCTTCGTCATAATGCTCCAGTTCCGCATTGGGTTTCAGCGACGTTCCCGATTCGTTTTTCACAACAAACTTAAAGGTCGAAGGCAGCTTATCGTCTTTGAATTCCGTGCGGATCACCGAATCCAGGAAAGCCATATCGAACGACTGCTCAGGACTTTCAAAGACATTTTCCCTGAATGCCTGCATCATCATATCGTTGACAAATTTCGCTTTCTCGAACATTTTTTTGACGACTTTTCTATCCAGGTGAATGGAGATCCCTGTCGTATCTCCCGAATGCTTAGGCGCATTGTGATAAAAATCCCTCAGCTGCCGGACATCTTTCGCCAGTACCCGCTGCTCGGCCTTTACTCCTACCAGCGTATCGATGCTCTGTCCCTGGATGACAATGTAATTTTCCTGCTGGCCGTTTTCCCATATCGTGGTGTCTTTTACCGAAATAGTCTCTTTGGCATTCATCAGGTTTTGAAATTCTTCTTTCAGTATATCCTTGTAATGCCCGCTGAAATTGGTATTGGCTATTTTAAAGAACTTGCGTACGTCCTCTGCTTTTTCGTGCCTTACGGCGATCCGTTCCAATGTTGTCTGTACTTCCGATCTGAACTGTCCTGATTTCTTGTCAAAAAGCTGCCTGGTCTGGAAGGCCTGTATGATCAGTAAAGCGATGGTAGACAATACCACAAATATGATGATTACATTGATCTCTATCTTCCTCACAGGTTTTGATTTTTTAACGAATTTAGCGGTTAGAAACAACTTAGGTGTTGGATTAACGTTTTTTAACAGCGCAAAAAACAGGTATTTAGGTAAGGAAAAAGGGCCGTCTCTTACGAGACAGCCCTCTGTTTATTTCCCGGGATAAGAGACTATTATTTCTCTTTATCCAGTTTTTCTTTCAATTCAGCCAACGCATCCAAATCTCCCAATGTAGATTTTTCATTGCTTTGGTTAATTGCATTCACAGCAGAAGATGATCCTCCTTTTTTACCTCCTTTGGAAGCGGATGGTTTGTCATCTCCTTCTTCGAACATACGTGTGTGAGAAAGAACGATCTTCTTCGATTCTTTGTTGAATTCGATCACTTTGAAGTCAAGCGTTTCTTCTACTTTCGCATTTGTTCCGTCTTCCTTACGCAGGTGCTTAACAGGACAGATTCCTTCTACACCGTAAGGCAATGCAACGATCCCTGACTTGTCTTTTGTGTCAACGATTGTTCCCTGGTGAACAGATCCTTCTCCGAAGATTGTTTCAAACACATCCCATGGATTTTCTTCCAGTTGTTTGTGTCCCAAAGAAATTCTTCTGTTTTCACGATCGATTTCCAATACAACCACTTCCATCTCATCTCCGACTTTACAGAATTCAGATGGGTGCTTGATTTTCTTCTGCCATGAAAGGTCAGAGATGTGGATCAACCCGTCAACTCCTTCTTCCAGTTCTACGAATACACCGAAGTTAGTGAAGTTGCGAACTTTTGCATGATGCTTGGAACCAACTGTGTATTTGTTTTCGATATCATTCCATGGATCCGGGAACAATTGTTTGATCCCCAGAGACATTTTTCTTTCTTCACGATCCAGGGTCAATACTACCGCTTCAACCGTATCGCCAACACTCAGGAAGTCCTGAGCAGAACGCAAATGCTGAGACCAGCTCATTTCAGAAACGTGGATCAATCCTTCTACTCCTGCTGCGATTTCAACAAACGCGCCGTAGTCAGCGATCACAACAACTTTTCCTGAAACTTTATCACCTACTGCCAGGTTTGCATCCAATGCATCCCATGGGTGCGGCTGCAATTGTTTCAATCCAAGAGCGATACGCTTCTTATCGTCATCGAAATCAAGGATTACAACGTTCAGTTTCTGATCCAGTTCAACGATTTCTTCCGGGTGGTTAACACGTCCCCATGAAAGGTCTGTGATGTGGATAAGACCGTCAACTCCACCCAAGTCGATGAATACACCGTAAGAAGTGATGTTTTTAACTGTTCCTTCCAATACCTGGCCTTTTTCAAGCCCTGAGATAATCTGTTTCTTTTGTTCTTCCAGCTCAGCTTCGATAAGCGCTTTGTGAGAAACGACAACGTTGCGGAACTCCTGGTTGATTTTAACCACTTTGAATTCCATGTTCTTACCAACGTAAACATCGTAGTCACGGATCGGCTTAACATCGATCTGAGAACCTGGAAGGAATGCTTCGATTCCGAATACGTCAACGATCAAACCACCTTTTGTACGGCACTTCACGTAACCGGTAATGATTTCTCCTGAACGCAACACGTCATTCACACGGATCCACGCTTTGTGCATACGTGCAGTTTTGTGAGACACGATCAGCTGACCGAATTTGTCTTCCTGGCACTCTACGTAAACATCTACTATGTCACCTACTTTCAGATCCGGATTGTAACGGAATTCAGAAGAAGGGATAACACCTTCGGATTTGTACCCGATGTTGATGATTACTTCTCTTTTTGTGATTGCGACAACTGTACCTTCAATTACTTCTTTTTCATTGATAGAAGTTAATGTTTTTTCGTACTTGTCTGATAATTCTGAACGTTCAACTTTGTTGTAACCGTCCAACTCCAATGCTTCCCAATTGAAGTCTGCAGTTCCCTGCGTTTGATTAAGATCTGCCATCTTGGCTTTTTAAAATTGTATTTCGGAAACCCTCCATTCCGAAAGTGTTCTACATACCGCAGGAGGGATACGGTTTTGATTTTAAGGGTGCAAAGTTACGTATATTTTTGATAAATGCAAAAATAAATGCGTATTTTCAGTTCGTATCTTCGTTCCAGTAATAACTGTCGGGGTACATTCGCTGCCCAAAGACAGCTGTTCCAACCCGCACAATGGTTGCGCCTTCTTCAATTGCAGTTTCCAGATCGCCGCTCATTCCCATTGACAATTCCTGCATTTCAACGCCAGGAATGTTTAAAGCAATGATCTGCTGCTGAATCTCTTTGAGCAACCGGAAGCATTTACGTACTTTTTCCGTTTCGGAGCTGAACAGGCCGATGGTCATCAAGCCTTTTATTTTCAACCTGTCCAATGCCGCTACCTGCCGAACCAGCTCGACCGCTTTACCGGGATGAACACCAAATTTGCTTTCCTCATCAGAAGTATTTACCTGTATCAATACTTCAATGGTTTTGTTGTCAAACTGTAACCGCTGGTGCAGTTTCTCCGCTAAGTCCAGACGGTCAAGCGACTGAATGCAGGATACATTGTATTTCAGCAGGTCTTTGATTTTATTGGTCTGTAAATGCCCGATGAAATGATTGGTGTGTGGAATATCCTGTAATGCCTCGTATTTTTCTTTGAGTTCCTGCACTTTGTTTTCTGCGATCAGTGTTTGTCCTGCCTGTAATGCAATTTTGATACGTCCGGCAGGTACCGTTTTGGTTGCCAACAGTAATTTTACTTCGCTGGCTTCTCTGCCGCTATTTTTACAGGCATTGTTTATCCGTTCCTGTATGACGGCAATGTTTTTTATAATTTCTTCGCTCATTTTACAAGTATAACTTCATCATTATATCGGTCTGCTCGTCATCGCCCAACTTGAAAATGTGCTTATCAAATTCAACAAAACCGTTTTTCCTGTAAAAACCGATTGCTCTCGGATTTTCTTCCCAAACACCTAACCAGACGTAGCCGGCATTTTTCTGCCTGGCAATTTCAACAGCTTTTTCATAGAGCGCCTGCCCGACTTTTTTACCATGAAATTCTTTTGAAACATAAATGCGTTCAATTTCCAGTGCTTTGTCATCCTGTAGTTCTGTTTGGGACTTCCCGAAATTGAGCTTCAGATAACCGATTACGTTGTTGTCAAGTGTCGCAAAATAAAATACAGTATTTTTGTCGTTCAGTTCAGCCGTCAGTTTTTCTATGGAAAATCCCTCATTTAAATACTTTGCCATATTTTCTCCGGTATTTCCCGCCGCAAAGGTTTCATAAAATGTTTGCCGGCCTATTTGCTGCAGTTGTTCAATATCATTGAATGTTACTTCTTTTATTTGTAGCGCTTCCATTTCCTTACCTTCTAAATTCCATTCGTAATTCAACCAATCCCTGTTTTCTTTTGTTCCGATCTTTCATAGAATTTCATACCTGCTTCATTCCACGGTGCAACCGTACATTGTATTTGTAAAGCTATTATTTAAGGTTTTCAGAATATTACCCCAGTTTCTCAGCCATTTTGTTGCTCCAGGCTGCAAACAGATTTTTCTTCCAGCTCTTTGATCAATGCCGATTTTACCAATGTGAACGTATGGTCTTTTGCTTCAGCGAATGAAATGTTGTATTTACGTTCGATGCGCTGTAACTCTGTTGGAAACAGGGATAATAGCCGGTCGTAATACCTGTCTAAAATTTCGGGTGCGGGCATTTCAAAATTTATCCGCAACTGAAACCGCCTTAACAAAGCTGTATCAATCATTTCGGGGTGGTTGGTGGCGCACAGCAATAATGCCTTTTCGGGATAGTAGTCTATCAGCTGAATGAGCGTGTTGACAAGCCGCCGCATTTCACCTACATCTTTTTCATCGCTCCCTCTTGCTTTCCCGATCTGGTCAAATTCATCCAAAAACAAAACGGCTTTTTCCCTCGCTGCTTTGTCAAATACCTGTTTGATGTTCTGCGATGTTTCGCCAATGCGTGAACAAACCACATTGCTCAAATTGAGTATCAAGGTATTTTTATCCAATGCGTTTGCAATGGCTTTGGCGGTCATTGTTTTGCCACAGCCTGAACTGCCATGAAGCAAAATTTTGTTATTTACAGGTAGTCCGTACCGGCTTAATTCTTCCATATACCTGTGTTCTTTGATCAGCTGTTCAAACTTCTGCCTGTCAGCTTCATCAAGAAATACATCGTTTAATGATACCTGTTCTTTGTCGTTTATAATAAGGTCAAATACATTCATTCCTGTTTGGTTTTTCGCTCTCTTTCTTTACTGATTCCGTATGAAAAGCAATTGTGGTTTCACGGTGGTTCGGGCTGTAATTGATTGTTATTTTACGTTCATCGTCATTGTGAGGTTATCAAAGTACCTGTCGTCCTGCTTGAAAAAGTTTTTAATTATTCCATTGTTTTCAAATCCCATTTTACGGTATAAACTTAGTCCTAATTCATTTTCTGTATAAACCTGCAGCCAGATCAATTCCAAAACCGGGTTTTGTTTTGCCCATTTTATCGCTTCCGTCAATAATGCAGTTCCAAGCCCTGAATTTCTCCACTCTTTTAACATCCCCATTCCGATTACGGCCGTATGTTCCATAATTTTCCTTTGATTTCCCGTTATATCAATGTTCCCAATTAGCTGATCTTCAAATTCAGCAACTAAAAGCAAAGAATTGTCATGGGTTAAAAACGAGCTGATCCATTCTCTTTCCTGTTCAACCGTTAGTTTTATTTCTTCCCGGAGCTTCGGAATGTATTCACTTTGAGGAATGTATGTTTTTATACAATTCAGAAGTTTTTCCGCATCGCTGATCTCAGCCTGTCTGATCAGAACAGTTGTTTGGTTTTTTAACGCTATGTTGTTTGGTTTAATTTTCTGCATGTTGTTTGTGTTGCCCGTTTATGCCTTACAAACACCATGTAAGTTTGTGAAGCTAACCGGGATGATTGATTTCAATAGTGTAAAATTAAACAATATATCCCGACCGTTTTATCACCGAAAACAGTAAAAACTTTTCACACTTCCTTTCTCTTTACCGGCATTCATTGAAGAACCATTGTGAAATGGTATGATGCACTTCTGTCTAACCACCCGATCATTTTAAAAAGGCGAACCGATTAAGTCCGCCCTTTTTCCGTTACTTCCACCAATGGTAATAATTGTGACTGCCGTCATATTCAAACCCGCAACGTGGGTATAATTTATTGCCTATATCGTTTGTTTTTTCGGTTTCGAGCATCAGGCCGCAGGCTCCCGTTTCATCGCACCACTGTTTTGCACGGTCGATCAATGCTACTGAAAGTCCTTTGCCTCTGTGATCGGGATGGACGAACAAATCACTCAATAACCACTGTTTCTGTAATCTGGTATAATGAAACAGTTTGTACAACTGAACAAAACCCACCGCTTTTTCGTTAACCACCGCAAGAAAAATATCCGATTCACTGTTTAGAAAGCGGTCTTTTAAAAATGCTTTTCCTTTCTCCACATCAGAGCCCTGGCGGTAAAAAACACGGTACAGGTCAAACAACACGGCCGTTTCATCTAAGTCTTCAAGACTTGCTTTTTTGATTTTGTAATTCATCTATGATTTGTATGTTATTTAAAAGATAGCCCACTCAAAATAAGATAAGCCTGAACTGTTGTATCATTCAGGCTTAATCCGTTTACTTCAATGCTTCAATAGAAGCGCCAAAATTGATGTGCAGCACATTTCCGTTGGACAGCACCAGTGCCGGCACTGATTTTACACCTGCGTTCTCGGCTTCTTTCACTTTTGATTTTTCGTTACCCAAATGAATAACTTCTACCTGGTTTGCCGGAATCAGGTTTAAGAGATCCTGTTCTGCACTCACACAAACAGGACAACCTGCGTGATAAAAAACTGCTTTTGCCATAATTTACGTGTATTTAAAATTGTTTAATGCACCATTGCACGGTTAAAAATAGGCTGATTAATAAGGTGTTGACTGATACAGATTTCAGATAAACAGGTAGTCCAGTTCTGACTTTTCATTCAGTCGCGAAAGAATCTGCTCCAACTCGCGGATCTCCGCATCTGTCAACGGTTTTAACGGACTTCTTAAATTTCCTCCGTCCTCTCCCAGGAGATGAAGCCCTGCTTTTACAGCCCGCGGCAAACCTTTGGCTACAATGAATTTCAGCAAATCCAGCTGCTCATAAAATAATTGCTGCGCTTTCTCCAGGTCATTTTCCTGAACGGCATTGTACAAACCGATGTTGAGTTCAGGGATCAGGTTCGGGGCTGCGGTGCACCAACCATTGGCACCGGCCGCAAACGCTGCCAGCGCCAGCGGATTGGATCCATTGTAAAAAGCCACATCTTCCCCTAATTCCTTTCTCAGGGTGTGCATACGCTGTACATCTCCCGTGCTTTCTTTGATCATTGTCACGTTCGGTATTTCCAGCAACCGCTTTAATAAAGCCGGAGACATATCCACACCGCTTGTTGCCGGATTATTGTAGGCCATTATCGGAATAGCGATTTTAGAAGCTACCGCGTCATAATGGCTTACGATTTCATCATCGGTCAGCTTCCAGTAGCTCATCGGGATGATCATTACAGCCGCTGCACCTGATTTTTCGGCAAACTGAGCGTGGTAAATCGTTTTTTCCGTAGTAAGGTCGGAAACACCTACCAATGCAGGAACCCGTCCTGCTACCTGCTGTATGGTGGCTTCAGTTACAGCTTCTTTTTCTTCATCAGACAGGTAAGGCAAAACTCCGGTGCTCCCTAACGGAGCTATGGCGTGAGATCCGGAAACCACCAACCGTTCCACCAGTTTTCTGAATAATGGAATATCAACCTTTTCTTTTTCGTTGAATGGTGTAATCGGGTAAGCAATCACACCTTTAAACAGCATATTTTTCATTTTTTCTGTTGCTTTTAGTAATTCCTCGCCGGAGGATGTGAATTATAAATCCCTGCCTTCTTCTTCCCGCAAGGCCACACCTAAATTCTGCAACTGCGGAGCATTTTCACACGCGATGTACTTAGCCGGTTCACTATCGCTCAGATTCTGATGGCGGTGCCATGCCCAGGACGGAATGTAAACGGCATCGCCAGCTTCCCATTCCACACGTTCGTCTTCTACTTCTGTCCAGCCTTTTCCTTCTATTACATACAATACGGTTTCATAGGTATGGCGGTGGCGGTTGGTCAGCTGTCCCGGGAGCAGCCCACCGATGGTCATACTTACGTTCTTGCTCGGCAGATCCACAAAAAAGACAGGATGTTTTCTTTCTGTTGAAAACTGGTCGTGTACACCTGCCCGCTCCACATTTTTATGAATAAGATGTGACGGCTTGTGATAAACGGGACGGGCAAACGTCTGGTGAAAATCCTTTGAGCTGAATTGCTTTTGCTCAGCATGAACAGCTTTTTTCACACCTGCTGTTGTTTCTTCTAATTTTGACATAATTGAAATTATTTATTGTTTTTGCACTATTGCAAGACAAAAGTATTGTAACTTTGGACTACCTTACTGATACAGTTTTTCAACAAATAAATAGTCCAGATGCTGAGACCTTGGAAATTGGAAATACAAATCGATTATGCATGTGATAAAGCGATTTACCTGCAGATTGCAGACGCTGTTATCGCTGATATCCAGTCCGGAAGGCTAAAAAGCGGAACAGCCTTGCCCGGAAGCAGAAAATTAGCCCAGGATCTGCAAGTGAACCGGAACACCGTCGTAGAGGCGTTGAATGTGTTATTGAATGAAGAGTGGCTGGTTTCCAGGGAGCGAAAAGGAACTTTCGTGTCTGATGTTTTACCTGCTTTCAGGAAAAACAAAGCCACAGAGAAGGATCAGGAAATTAATAAGAGTAACGATAAGCAGGGATTCCGTATTCGTTTTGACGACGGGCATCCGGACAGTAAAATTGCTCCTGTTGCTGAATTAGCCAGGGCGTATCGTCAGATCTTTAACCGGAAAGCACGATGGCAGATGATGGGGTATGGAAACGAGCTTGGGGACATTGCGTTCAGAACGGCCATCGTACAGATGCTGAATCACCAGAGAGGTTTGCAAACGGATGAAGATTCAATGTGTGTTACCCGGGGAAGCCAGATGGCGATGTATCTTGCCGCTCACTGCCTGTTTGAAAAGGGCGATTCTGTACTAGTTGAGCATCCGGGGTATCAACCTGCCTGGACAGCGTTTAGGGATGCAGGAGCTACATTGTTGCCCGTTCGTGTGGATGGAGAAGGATTGCTGCTGGAAGATGTTTCCCGGTACCTGAAAACTCACAAGAACATAAAAGCTATTTATACTACACCACATCATCAATACCCGACAACGGTCACATTAAGCTTACAGCGGAGGATGGAGCTGATCCATTTATCGAATGAATATGGTTTTACCATTATTGAGGATGACTATGACAATGAATTTCATTTTGGCTATCGTCCTATCCTGCCATTATCCAGCTATACCGAATTGAAAAATTATGTGTATATCGGGACAATGAGCAAGGTAGTTGCCCCTGCATTGAGAATAGGGTATTTGGTCAGCAACGACAAACTGCTGATAAAAAAAGCCGGAGCTTTAAGAAAAATAATCGATGTTCAGGGCGATGCGATTATGGAGCAGGCTGTTTTGCAGCTTATCCAGGACGGAACCATCAAAAGGCATCTGAAAAAAGCAACACATTATTACCGGTCAAAAAGGAATTTTACAGAAAGCCTGCTGAAAAAATACCTGGAAAACAAAATAAATTATACTCTTCCCGAAGGTGGCCTGGCGTTCTGGATTGTACCAGATAAACCAGTGAATTGGCCACAGCTTTCTCAAAAAATGCACGAGAAAGGTATTCAGATCATCTCTCCCGATGTTTACAGCTTTGATGGAACCATAAACGGCATGCGGCTGGGTTACGGTTCGCTTTCTGAAAAAGAGCTGGAAGAAAGCATCATCACCCTGGCTAAAATGCTTGGATAAGTGGCGAATGGGTAGATGAAAAACCGGGAATTTTGGAAAAATAAAGGGATAAAAACGACAATACCGGAGAAAAATGGCGCTAACGGTCCGATCGTTCCACTATCATTAGGAATCAATAAGTCCATTCAATTCGTGACCTAAATTTCTGAAACCAAAACAGGTCACGCAATAGGTCACGATTTTACCCATTATTTGAAAACATTTTCAAATTTCAAAAACATAAATAACTGTATATCAATAATAAAAAATCATTCATTGTGCTCTTATATTACCTTTCCAATCCCGCTGGGATTGACTACTATTTCTAAACCACCTTGTTTTATCAATACTTTAAACAATTTCCTCAAAACAGGTGACAATCAGGGTGACATTTTTTACAATGTTCGTTGCACCATTTTAAAGAATGTTTTGATATTGCAAATATAATCTAAATCACTGATAAACACAAGTAAAAAGCTATAAATTTTATGTTTTTCGTATGTGGAAAATGAACTGATTTAAGCAACTCAAAACAAAATTTCTTCCACCTCATCGGGGTTTAGTCCTAAGTATTCAGAGAACTCACGTATGGTTAAATATTGGTGTTCTTTCTTTCCGATTTCTTCCTTTATTTTCTTGATGAGGTAACGTGAATAACGTTCACTCTTTCCGGTGACAATCATTACATCTTTTGTATGGATGACAAGGCGTTTCATTTTTAGTTGGTTTCATACTTTATGTATGCTCTTTCTATACTTCTTATATGGTTATGGCATACTGTTTCACTTTACAAAACTAAGGTCTTTTAAGGATTGTTTTTCCTGCAAAAACCCTCCAAAACAGCACAAAGTTTATTGCTCGGAAGTGCTGACTTTGAGTGCATTTGGTTTTATCTGATGTTTGCATTGTCAATGCGCAACGACAGGTAAAATAGCGGACCTGGTAACTCGCTTAGTAATCAAATAAATCTTGAAACATGGCAAGACAAAAAGGGATAATCAAACTGACAGGAAAAGTCGGGGATTTATCTTTCTACAAGTCCAAAGACGGCTATTTAGCACGTGAGAAAGGAGGCGTTGAAGCGGAACGCATCAAAAACGACCCTGCATTCGTCAGAACCCGTGAAAATGGTGCAGAGTTCGGCTCTTCCGCAAGTTCGGGGAAATTGCTCCGTGATGCAATCCGTCCGATGATGCAGAGTGCTTCTGACGGACGTGTTACGGCACGATTGACCAAAGTAATGACGCAAATCAAGAATTTGGACTCAACGAGTGCAAGGGGTGAACGTACCGTTGGTATCGGAATTGCAACGCCTACGGCAAAAGCATTGTTGAAAGGGTTCAATTTCAACAATCGTGCTGTTTTAGGTTCTGTGCTTTTTAAAAGCTATTCTGTGAATACCGGTACAGGAGTAATTGACCTGACAGGGTTTGTTCCAATCAATGATTTGAATGTTCCATCAGGAGCAACACACGTAACGTTGAGAGGTGCCTGGGCAAAAGTTGATTTTTCGGGAGCTGTGTCTTCTGTTGAAGAAACGAACAGTCAGAATCTTCCGATTGACGGAACGGTAACGACTGTGACACTCACACCGACAGCCGTACCGACAGGCACAGGAACAGATTTGTACTTGTTGATGCTGGAATTTTTCCAAGAGGTTAACGGAGTGCAGTACGTTTTGAAAAACGGAGCTTTTAACGTGCTCAGTATTGTAGAAATCCAGTAATTCTGAAAAGTATGGAAAAGCAAAAAATGTCCACAGACAAATTGAAGTCTTACTTCAATCGATGCGGTAAGGAAACACCGCCATTCTTCAAAAAGCTGCGTTTGGCAGGGCTGATTATTACGGCAGTAGGAACAGCGGTTTTGACTGCTCCTGTTTCCCTCCCTGCAATTGCGGTAACTGTTGCCGGTTACCTGGCTACTGCGGGAGCTGTGGCAACAGCAATCAGTCAATCAGCCATCAATGGTTCAGACTGTGAGGAAGAAGAAAAGTAAAATTATTGTTTAATCTGTCGGAGTGCGAAAAAACAGAAAGCACTCCGACATAACACACAAGAAAAATGGAAAAAGAGAAAAATGAGTGCAGTGATTTAATCGTTAAAGCTTCAATGAAGCGCACCCCACGTTTTAAACCTGGTTCGGAATTGTCGGGAAAACCTGTTAACAAGCTGGTAAGTGTTGAGGTAAATGATACCGCAACGGAAGATTCGGAAGCCTTTGACATTACGCTTCATTTCAGAAGTTGTGCAAATGCTGAAGGAGCTGAACCTTGTAATTGCTGAAATGTAGACAGACCACACAACCGTTAAAGGAACAATCGGAGGGACATTGTTCACGTTGTTTGCGACAATAGATGTACAGGACTATGTGAAAACCGCAGTTCTTGCCTGTGTAGGTGCAGTTGTGAGCTTTGTTGTCTCCAAGTCCTTGAAATGGTGTTGGGATAAGTTCCGCAAAAAACGACGGTAATAAAATGAAGAAAACGCCCGAACAATCGGGCGTTTTTGTTTTACCTTACCAAGCTACACAAATAAGCTGTTTTCAATTCTCTGACTTGTGCGGACATTTTGAAAAATGCCTGTTCTTTTCTTTGGAACTCACGCAGGACCGGAATGGATTTCTTAACTACTAACAGGATGTGTTCCTGTGCTTTTTGACGGATTAGTTTTTCTAACTCCCATTTACGGATATACAGAATGACTGAGCCGATTAACTGCTGTTTGATTTCTTTACTCTGCCATAAGGCAAACAATAGCCAGTACATTTTTTCTTTATCTTCTCTGTTCTTGCAGATACATACAAAGCAGTTTGGGCAAGGTTCATTCATGGGCTTTCCTGTATTTAGTCCTCGACTTAGGATAAAAAAGGAATGTTTTTCTGTTTTCATTCCTTGGCGATAGGTTTTTAACTGAAACATAATTATCGGTTTAAAAATTATGCTTCGCACACACATTAACCCAAAAGAAAGAAGAAAAAAACGACTAAAAAGCCGAAAAAAAGAAAAAAGAAAGCCCATTTTTTCAGGGCTTGGATGAACTGGATGCAAGGTTTTTGCTATAAAAAATACTACCCGACTTTTGAATTGAAAATTGACAGTGGAAAATTGAAAATGAAAAACTCTGTGGGAAACAAAAGAAAGAAAGGGAAATCGAGGGGTGGAGATTTTTTTAGCAAAACCCGAAGGGCTTGACCTTGAAGAAAGGAAAGACAAGACCTATCTTTGCTGTGTTTTTTGTTTTTAAATTCCAGATTCAACCCAGCTTTGGAAAATTTAGCTCAAACTTCCAATTTACTGCCTGAAGCTGATCTCTTAAAGCATTCAGGTTAGTTATCAGGTCTTCAAATGATGGCTTGTTCTCTTCATAAATCATGTCTTCCATCATTTTTGAATAGTCTGCTTCCCATTCATCTATTATGGAAGAAATTGGAATTGGATTGAGACTCATTGGGTTGTGATTATTATAATCAACCTCTCCGACTCTGGAGAATTTATACCTGTGTGCAACTATCGTTTCGTATAGTTCCTTATCATTAAATGCTTTTTCTGAAATACCTGATTTTGACAGGTGATACACATCATACAAATGGCGGCTTAGTCTATCTACTCTTATTTTTTCTACTGGCCGATGAAACTCTTCATGCAAAAGGAATAGTTTCTCTAAAAATGTTCTTTCCGGATTTACGGTAGGAACTTCGAATAATGAATCTGCAAATTCTCTCTCTGCATACATTTCATCAACCAGGGAACCAAATGATTTTACGGTGAACGGTTCTCTCAATGATCTGCAACTTACTTCAATTTGAACACGAGGTTTGATATATTCGGTTGTTGCCTGAATGACATTTGGATAATAAATTTCAATGACTCTAGGATCCTGGTCGCTATCGCCTGTGTTTATTACCATGAATTGAAGGTTGTCATATCCTCTTTTTTTGAATTCATTTTGCAGTTCTTCAAAGAATGTACCTGTGGTATAACGTCCGGCTTCTTTTCTTAATCTGGATATTTTGGTTTTTGAAATATCACCTTCGTATCCTTCAAAAAATTCTTTGTCTATGGCTAAGTCAATATCTTCTGAAAATCGGTGTATTAATTTCCATGCTTTGCTTAAAGATGTACCTCCTTTGAATACCAAATGTTTTGCTATTTCCATTTGAAAGATAATTTCAAGTGTACGGCTTACCCACCAGTCTTTCTCTACAGCAAATGGTGTCATTCCCTGCTCTGTAGCAACTGCCTGAAAGATTTCTTTCTTCTCGTTTTCAGATAATGTTATAAAATTAAGCTCAGCCATTTTCCAATGCTTTTTTCATTATTTTCTGGATCCAAACCGGAGCAAGGATTATATCATGCTTCAGGTCTTTCTCGGATTCCTTTTTTAGTAGGTTGATAATCTTAATTTCTTCTTCGTTTGTCACTTTACCATTGCCAATTTCTTTCAATGCCTGAATAACTAAGCTGCTTATTTTTCCTTTGGCTAATAAGTTCTTGGGTGTGGTTTTTTTGAACTTAATCTTTCTCTTTCCTACTTTTATTTCGCGTGGGGAACCGTCTGTGAGTAATACAATGTTCATCGGAACTTGTGTACTTAATCCCAGGGCGTTTAAAGCATAACTTCCTGTTGGTATTGTTCTCATACGGTCTCTTTTGGCAATAGCTTCGGCTACTTCTTCTGCTGTAGGAATAAGCACGCCAATTAAACTGCTTTCTTTTGGACGAACATAGATACCCTGTGCGACACGAGTAATCACGCCTTCTTTTTCAAGTCTGAACAGAGCTAATCTCACCGCTTCAGACGATCCCATTTCACTGAAATCAGCAGGAAATAACAATTCTCCTTTTGGTAATTTTGTTATTCTTTTTACTATTTCGTTCTCTATACTCATCTGTTGTTTCTTGTAACAAAAATAGTAAATATTTGTTACAAAAAGTATTGTTTACTTGTAACAAAAAAAGTAATTATTTGTTACAGATTTATTGCTCCATTAAAACGAGTTCGGTATAAAAAAGTGATCAATCCAATACGTGAATCTTAGATTTATACAAAATCTAAAAATGGAGTTCGATTAAATTATCTCAAAGTAATTTTCCTCTGTAGAATTATTAAGATACATTTCCAAATGTTTAGCATTGTTGTAAATGTAACCGTGGTATCCTATACTCTTTAAAATTAGCTTGCTGATTAATGTATAAAGTTTTGCTGAGACATAGCTCATGTAGAGATTAATGCTTTCATCGCTTTGAGACTCATCTTTTCTTAATAAAATGTCTCCATGTAAAAGATCATTCCGATGTTCTATTATTTTGATATCGTGGAGTGTTAACCGTATTTCTAATTGTTGAAATGGTCTGGTTAGTTTTTCATTGTTTGTGAGGCGTTGCTTATTGATGGGGCTGTTAATTTCATTCAATCGTCTTTTCAATTTTAAAATGGCTTCTTCGGTTAAAGAGTCGCTATTATTATCAATGACCTCGTGGAGTTCTTCCATGATTTTCTTTTTTAATTCTTTGTCGTCTATTGGAACTTCCAATCCGGTTTCATTGATACCTATTGCTTTTGACAGAAGTTCAATTATCACAGCAAATGCTGAAGGCATTAGTAATAAGGACCGTAGAGAAGATACTTCCAAAATTCCTAAAATGGCTGTAGAGAAATCGGTATTTGTATGGATTTTGGAAATCAAATTTGAGAGATTTTCCAAAGAAATTCTTGTCAATTTTCCAAAGAATTCATCGGCTATATTTCTTTCAATATCTAAAAAGCCGTAAGGATTTGTTGTAATCGGTTTATACATTCCTTTTAGGGTAGGTCTTATGTAGTTGGAGTAACGTAATTGTCCTGAATTGTCAAAAATATATTCTTCATCGCCTACCATTAGATTGTTAATAAAACCAATGGCTTGTTTTATAGAAAAGCAGACTTCTAAATAGTTTTCAAAGGTTTCTTCTTTTAAACATTCAAAAACATAAAATCCCTGGGACTCTGTTTTAATTTGTACTATATCATATTCTATTCCATTGATTGTAACCCTAAGACAATCATAGAAATGTTCGTGTGTTTTTGATTGATAAGTTACTGTTTCAAATTCATAATGAAAGGTCTTTATATTATCTAAATCGACCGGATAAAATGTTCTGAATAATCCATTCTGATTGAATCCTTTGGTTTGAAAGGTTTTTATGTCATAGTTTATCGAAAAACTAGCAGGTAAGTCTATTGAAATTTCTGAATTTGTAGAACTATAATCGATTCTTTCTGTTTCATAAATAACATTGTCTACAATAAATGAAAACTGATCTATTTCAAAATCTTTTTGATTTAATCGTCCAGTTGTTTCAAGATTTACTTTCTTTCCAGTTTTAGTGATTTTTGTTCTAATATCTTCATAACTGATCAATTCTACTTCTAATTTATTCCATAATTGAATTTTTTCGACTATGTGTAATTCGTTTTCGAAATTCTTGAAATTTTCTATTTGTTTTGTTGAAGTATTCATTTGAAAAGTGGTTGATAATCTTCTTCAAAGATATAGCATTTAAACTGTTTAAAAAGATAAATGGTAAAACAGCCTTGAGCCGTGCATTGGAAAAACGAAAGGAAGCCACTCTAAATCAATATCGGATAATCAAATATAACCTCATCAACGGAATCTTTAGTAATCACAATTAATCCAATTGGCTGACTGGAGTGTGGGTAGCAAGTGAAAGGAGGTACGACTGGAACGTCGCGAGCCGACTGCGAGTTGAGCGAGGGTGGAAGACAGAAATGGGCAGGAACTGAACAACTGGCGACCTATGCAGTATGCACAAGGGTTTGGCGCATGTTTTTGTTAGCGTTGGACTGAGAGGAAAAACTTGCGGTTGGTTGAACGGTGCTTGTGCAAGATCCCCGATAGCTATCGGGAGTGTGGAATGACTGAAACGGCTTGAAGCAAATGGGAAAACAAGTGCTCCTTACGGGATTTGTGTGTAGGAAAAAGGAGCTCTTGTTGTGGGAGTTCGGAAGTGGCTGAACCGAATGGAAGCAGACGGAAAAGCCTTTTCAGGCTCCGGGAGCTGTAATGAGGAAAGCGACTGACGTACGTGGACACAAAAACTGTGACAAACCCGAAGCCCGAGCGATTTAGCAGGCGAGCATAACCCAAGCGGCGGTGACACCCCATTTATCTATCATTTGAGCCATGAGGAACGAGTTAGCGAAAATAACCTTATCAGGGGTTTTGGGGTGGAAGAGTAGCCGCGACTGACGACGATGAACGAACAGGCAAGAAAAACAAGTGAAAGGGGCATTTGCTGTAATTCTGGAAGCAGGCACCTGAAACGCTAAAAACAAGGGCAAGAACGTTAGGATGTAGCTTTGTATTACCCTTGTTTTTATGTTTTTTTAAGCTGTGAGGGCAAGGAGGAAGACCACTTTACCTTTACCGTTTCTCAAAAATAATTTCTATTAAATTTATAGACTCTTCTTCAATCCATTCATCTTTCAATATAAGCTGATTAATTAATTCGATTTGACTTTCAGTGAAATCATTTTTTATTAAACCGGAAAATTCTACTTTCTTCCATTTACTTTTATGATGCTTTACAGATACAGGTAACTTTTTTGCATTTGATAACGGCTGTATTATCTCAATGTTTTTGGTTTTATCGGCAAATATTTTCTTTATTTGAGAGTAAATATTAAGTCCAGTATAATCCCAATCACAGAAATAATAAAGTGGTAATTTCAATTTTTCTAAAGGAATGTCTAATAATGGTTTGGTATTTTGACCACCTACATACCACAGCTCTATATTGTTTTTCTTATATTCTATCGGTACTTTAAGACAATCTAAATTTTCACATAAAACAATAACTTTAGGATTAGGACAATCTACAACAAATCTCCATTGTTGGTTTTTAGGATCTTTTTCTGGAAACTCATCAATTTCTAATAATTGCAAAACAGCATTTTTTAGACTTGGTTTATTCTCCAAATACTTTGAATTTTCATATTTGAAAACCTGTGCAGAAAACTTCTTTTGAGTTGTAAGTTTATTTCTAAGTTCCGTTTTATTATAATAAATGAAAATTAAGGCTTTTAAATCTTCTTCTGTAAAAGGCTTTTTTGCATTGTTTTCTATTCCTGACAGTTCAAAAAAAGCATTATAGTAATTATAGGTATCTAAAAATTCTTGTTCATAGAATTGTTGATATCGATTATTTGCTTCAATAATAGTATGATTACCGTCTTTATACTTAATCAATTTCTTTTGTGTGAACAATATCTGATTAATATAATCATTGTTTAAAATTTTCAATCTGGTTTTTTTCTCTGTATAGAGTTGGTGCAGACCTTTTAAATATTTCCATTCGACATTTTTCATCATTTATCGGTTTAATTGGTTGAACCAAAAATAGGAATCGGATCATAATTGATTTTTTCGTCTTCTAAACTATTTTGAAGTAAGTAAATATTTTGTTTTTCAGCATCAACTTTATTTGGATTAATAGAAAGGGACAGTATCTGATAATCATTTGCACGGGCAATCTTATAAAGCATATCAAAATTACTTCCTAAACCTTCTGCTTCGTCAATTGCCATAAAACGAACGGATTCAACAAATTTATTTTTAGACTGCTTGTTTAATAAAGACAATTTCGCAATACATAATAGGGAAATGGCTGCATACGTTTGGCTGGTACTACCGTCATTCTTTTTACCTTGACTTGTCTTAATTGAAAATCTCAAACTATAATAAGACTTTGGGTTTAATAAATCTTTAATTGTAGGTTTTAAGCTTTGTGAACCTCCTGATCTATAAAAAGCTTCCAATAATTTATCTTTTAATAAAGGGAATTTTTCCAAATCATTTGAAATTACTTTTTGAGATTCAAATAAAGAGTCATTAATACCCAATTCAAAATCTTTGTTAATGTTTTCTGTGAATTCATTCATCCAATTGGGAGAAAAAGAATTTTCATCATAATAATCCAAACTTACTTTATGTCCTCCAGTTATTTTTGTTTCTTCGGAATTCAGAAAGTTATGTATTTCACGAATATTATTCTTTTGTTCGCTTACTTCACTGGATACTTCTTCTATAATAACAGCAAGTTTTTGAAGTTTTCGACTGTTTAATCTTTTATTTTTTAGGTTAATATCTTTAAGATATTTACCTATTTTTTCAATAACTTCTTTTTCTAATATGGTAATATCATTCAGAATTTCAGGAGGTAAGATTTCTTCACATAATGACTGAAAATCTCCTGTATTTTCAAATCGGTTTAAATTATTTTTCAGATACTGCCTGACTATAACATTGTATTCTAAATTATAAGTGTCTTTTGCTGAATCATAATTTTCTTTAAGTGCTTCTATTGTTTGAGTGTTTAGCTCTTCCGAAGACTCTGAAATGTCATTTAATATTTCGATATTTTGTGTATAGATTTCATTTTTCTTTGAAGTCAATTCTGTAATCCCTTTATCTAATTGAATGATATCTTGCGTTGCTTCATATTTTGATTTCTCTTTATGGTAAATTTTTTGGAAATCCTTATAATAATTTTCTGCATCTATTATAGATAATAAAAAATGATCTTTTTCAAAATCTTCTTCGAGAGAAAAATTATATTTATTTTTAATATCTTCTATTTCCCGATTAGTTTTGGGCTCAAAGAAGCTTTCACTCTCTCTTATCAGATTATCTTTAAGGGTTATTAAATTACTTCTGTTGGTATTTAATTCAGAATAAACCACTTTACTTTGTTTAAAATCTTCTTCAATGGAATTTTGAGTGTATAGATTGGAATATTCGAAGAAATCTTCTTGACTTGTTTCGTACATTTCGTGAGTTTCGAGTTGTTCTTCCAAATCTGTTTGAGTATTCCACGCTTTTAGATATTCATCGGGGTTTTCTAAATTCTCGAAAACATTTTTTAATATGTTTTTTTCTTTAATCCCTTTTTCTAAGTTCGCAATGTTATTCAGAATACTTGTAGTCTCTTTTTCAAAATATTCCTTTATCTTATTTTTATCTTGGGTATTGAAAATTGGAGAAAAATCCGTCGAAAAGAATTCAATAACACCATTGAGATTAAGCCAAAACGCTTTATCTTCACTTTTATATATAACAATATTGTTCAACAACACTTCGGGAGTAGGGATATATCTCTTTGAGGCATCAACAGGAGCTTCTATTTTAACATCTTCATTCTGATATTTACGAATAATAGCTTCCTGATTCAAGTTTAATTTACTTGATGATTGTATAGCCCAGTGAGCCAAAGAATTTTTGTCATCAATATTATTTAAAGCTTTGAGTTTGTTCTTAAGCTCTAAATCTGTTTCTAACTTCTCAAGTTGCTTATCAATTTGATTGACGATATTTTTCTCCTTATACTCATTACTTTTGAATGCGGTACGAATATTTTTAGATTTTAAAATTCCTTCTAATTCCTTTATTTTGTTTATAGTATCTTTGGATTTATGGTATTTATTGAATTTTTCTATAAGCTCTTCTTCTGAACAATTAAAGGCTTGCATCCAGGAAAAGAACTTTTTCCTTTTAGATACCTTATCTTCCAATTCGTTTTTGACTTTAAAAGCTTCTTCCCATTTTGGTTCTATTGTTTCTAACTCTGTTTTTGTCCAAGTAATTTTTTCGTAAATATTTTCTTTTAACAAAGGAAATGATTTCAGACTGTAATAATAATCATTTAACAGAGTTTGAAGTTTATTTGAGTTTATGGAAATTTGATTTGTATAATGGCTATAGGAAGATTTTAAATATAATCTATGAGTATTTTCTTTTGTCTTTTTTAAATCCAGTAAATTACTGAGTTGAGTTTGTTTGATGGTTAGTGACTCTATTTCTTCTAAATTATTTTCAAACTGCTTTGTATCCTCTTGTAACTCCTCTACGGTATCGTAAAACTTTTTAATTAATTCTTGTTCTTTATCATCTCCAAATAAGAAAGATTGTAAACTATGGCTTTTACTTACATCTAAAGATTCCCTGGAAAAAGCCTGTATGATTTTAGCATAATTATCTAAAGTTTTACTGTTCAGCGAAAGGTCTATTGGTAATATATTATTGTTGAAAAGTATCTTATGATAATTAGATGTTCTTTCCCAAGATACACAAGTCAGGTTTAGGTTATTCTGTATGTACTCTTTTAATTCATTAATTGGATAAATGATGTTGTTCTTTTGAAAATCTTCAACTCCTAATAATTTCGAAAATGGAACCAACTGAGTATCTGTATCAAAATTATTTCCGTCCTGAATGATAAACATATTGGAATTACCTGAACTCTCCAAATAAATACCTATAACCAAATATTGATTTTCAGCCTTTTCAATATTGATAAATGCATATCCCATATCCGTTCCTTTGCCCTCAGTTCGTAGCACCATCGTGTGAGGTTTTCTTGGACCAGTGCCTTTTGTTGGTGAATGGAATGCTTTTGTTCCAACACAAATCAATTGCAGAAGGTCGGAAATCATACTTTTTCCTGCTCCTCCTTCTCCAACAAAGTCGGTTCTGAAAGGACTGAATTCATAATCAAAATTCTGATGATGAACAATTCCCAGGGTAGATAACCTTTTTATTCTTGGATAGTCTTTCATTTCAATTCATTTAGGGTCTCATCAATATTCAGGATATATTCTTCATACACCTTTATCAGCCTGTCAAAAGCCGGAAGTAAACTAAACTCATCCTTACTTAATTCAATCCAGCCAATTTTTCTGAATTCTTCCAATGCTGACTGGATTGTATTATCTATTGTGTTATCATTAAGATTTCCCGGAGTAGTATTTCTTGATTTTGCAATTAGTCTATATATTCCCGGTTTATAGTCTTCATATTCAATTCTTATTTTTTCTTTTAGCTTTTGAACTGAATCCAAATCTATTTCTTTATCAATATAAATGATTTTATAGATGATAAAGCCAATGATTACATACTCACTTTTCAATATTTCCCTATGTCGGGAAGATATGTTTCCACGACTATTTCCGTAAAAATCTAAAAAGAAATAGTTATTTGGCTTTTCACCTCCTTCAGAAAGCTCTACATCGAAAAACTCCTGATAATAAAGCTTTAGGCTGTCAATATTCTTATCGATAAAATTAAAATAACGTATCTGATTACCTTGTTTCTGAAAGTGCATTCCATCTTTTAAAAGATAATCTGTTTCTGCAAAAAGCTCTTTTGCATTTTCTGCATATAAAAAATCGCTTATTGTAGTTTTGTTATCGACATTTTCCATAGTGATACATTTTTAAATTCATCATTTGTTTCTAATGATTTTTCTATTGCCAACCGTAATTTCTCAGGATTATTGTATGTGTATTTTATCAAATTAAAAAGGGCTGTTACTGCTATCTGACTGCTGTTTTCTTCTTTCAGAATTCTAAAAAACACTTCTGATAAATTAAGTTGACCTCTTAATGCTATTTCAGATAGAATAAGATCCTCCCATTTTCGAATAGTATCAATTTCCTTAATTTTTGCTAGTACTTTTTCCTTGTTTTCACTGATAACACTTTCGTTCTGTTTATACTGTTTTCTTTCTTTGGGCTTAGGTGGAAACAGTTCCTTATCTCTACTAATTATGGTAAAATTCGGTGTAGGTATATGCATGACTGGACAGGGAATGTCCTGAGGAAAAATAATATTTTTTTTATTATCCAGTTCGCTATTCTTAAGAAGAAAGGAAATAAATTTTTCAATTTTTGAATTGAAGGCAGGTTTATTTAACGTGGAAAAAAGCTGACGAATTTTAGGCTGAATTCTGTCTAATTTCCGATCAATTGAATTTAATCGGTCATTGATATATTTAATAAAAGAATGTACCTCAGAAATCAAACCGTTAATCTCATTATCAGAATTATCTTTCTGTTCCAATAATCCTCTCATAGTTTTGGTTTCAGAATAAGCGGATCGTAATTCTTTTACGTGAGATTGTGATTTTGTTAAACGTTCTTCTGTTGCTACTAAAACATCAATAAAATTTTGACTCAACAGATTGGTTTCTTTCTTTAAGTCTTCTATTGATAAAGAAATCTGGCGATCAAGAAAGTCTATCTGTTCTCTTAAATCGGGTTCGTATTTCTTGAACTCTTCCTCTAACCAAAATCTAAGGTCATTCGAGTTTCTTAAGGTATTTGTTAGATGAATACAGATTTTCTGAATTCGAGTTGGATTAAATGCTCCCTGTAAAGTTTCTTTTGCGTGCTTACAAAACTTATACGCATAATCTTTGAAATAGTATTTTTGGGTTTGTTGGTCATAATCCAAGAAGTATTCCTGTAGGTTCATTATCTGCTCACTGTATACTTCTTTAGGATAACGCTCTTTGGTTATATAAATCTGCTCAAATGCTTCGTGTAAATCTTTTTCGGTGAATTTACCATCTTCAAAGGTTTTGTTTTCAATTTTCTCAAAAATTAGAACAATAGCCAATCCCACTTCTCTTTCCGGGAAAAGAAGCTTATACGTTTTGTCTTCGTTGAGTATTTTAACAAAGTCAAAGTTTGGATTGGTATTTTCACTCAATTTTTACTATATGCTTGTTTATAAATTATTTATCTCTTTCTCTACCAACTTAAATTTATCCTTTACTTCTTCTCCTGAATAATAATCCAACAAATCTCTTTTGGTAAGTGTTCCGTCCTCCAAAAACTTTTTCAGGTACTGTTGATTAAACTCCATAAGAAGAATGGATTTTTCCAGCTGTTTAAGTATTGCTTTATTATTATCAATGTTATTTTGAACTAAGTTTTTTATTGTTGTAATTTCATTAATATCTTTAATGATTCGATTTACAAACATTGCTAATAAGTCTTTATCCAATTCAACTTCTTTAGCGTTTAAAGCTATATCTCTTGCCAGCATATAGGCAATTGCTAAATTGGAATAGTCTCCTTTTTGGGAATTGATGATGGCAACAAAACCAATTCCGGGAATATACCCTACATTTTCAAAATTTCTGAGTATAGAATTATCAACTAATGAAATATCAAAAACGATTAAGCTTACTTTGCCTTCACGGTTTGCCTGAGCTTCTATTAATTGACTCCAAGCCGTATCCGTTTTTCGGGTGAAAATCTCCTTATTTTCGATTTCTCCCATTCGGATACTTTTATCGAACTTACATTCAATTGCAATTCTAAGGTTTGAGTTGCCGTCAATTTCACAAATGATATCTCCGGTTTTATTTTTAGGAATACTTCCTGCTATATTTCCGGTTAAAAAAGCTCGATCTTTCAATCTTTTCTCTTGAAAATAATTATTCAAAAACTCGGCTATTTCATCTTCTGCCAATACCCCCTTGATAGTAGATTTATAAAAGAGTTCTTTCTTCATTTCGAAAATCATTTTCAGACTTTCGAGTTCTGTACCCAGTTCGTTACTGGTTTTGGAAAGAAATGCAGAGATCCGGTCTTCCATTAATGCCAATACCCCGATGTAAATAGCTCGGAGTAGTTTTTCATCTCTTTCTGAAGCAGGAAGATTGTCAAAATAGTTGAAAACGATTTGGTTTTCGATTTCGAATTCTTTTATTTCAACTCGTTTGAGCTGTTGGTTGATTCTTAGCATTTTTACTATTAAATTGATTAACCACTTCTTGAATTTGCCTTATAACATTTATATAATTACCCTCTTTATCTTCATCTTTTGAATTCTGCAATTTTAACAGTTCTTGAATTAAAACGTCAAAGACATTATAATCTTCTCTTTCACTAAAAACAGGATGTACCTTAAAGCGTTCAGAATTTAAATGAATAATAAAGTCTGCTATTATAAACTTGAAACTATTGTTATTGTCAATATTATGTTCTTTTTCGTTTTTACATTTCTCAAAGCCTCCCTTAATAGCTTCTAAAATATTGATAAACTCATTGTAATTCCCTTTTCTATGTGCCTCTGTCAAAATGAAAGAACTTACGTTAAAAAACCTGAATATTGCGTTCTGCAGAATGAGATTACATACATCGGGAAGATTTTCTTTAGCCTTCTTTTCGACATCATCAATTTTTTGTGATAAACTATCCAAATTTTTTGTTTTCTCAATCGCTGTGGTAGATTCAGATATAGCTTTTTCTGCATTTTTGATTGCTTTATCAATATCTTTCTTCTTCAACTCTCCAAACTCCTCTTGTATTTGCTGTTGTTTTTCCCGTAAATCTTGTACACTTAAAATATTTATTAGAATTGGAGCAAAAATTCCTAATAAAGTCATAAAACCTATACCAACAGCCATATAGAGATTAAGACGATCTAAGTCCTTATCAATAATACTTTCAGCTCTATTCGTTTCTTTTTGTACTTCTTCCGTTAGTACTTTAATGTGATTATTGATCTTTTCTATTTCAACTGGATCAATTACCACTTGCTTTTTATTCAATGATTTATAGTCAATCTGAAATGGACCGTAATTTTTCTTTTCTGCTAACTTCTCATAGTATCCCTTATTTTGTTCTTTAATTTCAGTAATATTCTTATTAATACTTTTCCAATGACAATAGAACAGAATTGTAATAATTATGAAAAAAATTGGTGTTAGCCAAAGCAATATTTTTGTAGAACTGTGCTTCATCTCTTTTAGATATTAGAATTGGGGTATTAGTTTAGGGATTTTATAAAGTAACTCCCAATAGCTTCGACCATCTTCAAAATGGGATATTTGGTTATCTTTATCTTCAGGATCGAAAAATCTACCTACTAAGGTTTTACTTACCAATGAAGATTTGTTTTCTTCACAAAGAAGGATGCCATCAGAAACCTCTACGCTTTTTTCAATTGCATCCATTGAACTTCTGAAGATTATATCATCGTGCGTAAATAAGATAAATTGTAAGGGAAGTTCAGGAGTATGTCTGTAAAATATCTCAATTACTTTATGAAGAAAATCAGAAAAAGAGTTTTTACTGGCAAAATCACTGGCAAAGAAAATATCATCAATTACTAAAGGTAGATTAACTTGATATTTTTTTCTTGTAGCTAATGCAATACTCAAGCTGACCATTAAACAGAATAACTTATATCTGAATGTATTGAAATACTGGTCTGGTGTGGTTATTTTACCGGAATGTTTATTAATTATTTCAGCTACTATATATTTGTCTTCAATTTCAACCCCATCAATTTCAACTGAGTTGCTTTTTATATGAATTCTAAATTCATTTTGAGGATCACTTTCAAAATAATCTTTCATAATTGATTCAACAACATCCCTTATTGGTTCAAAAACTTGACTTACGATATTATTTATTTCAATCCCATACCTCAAATTGTATTCGCCAACTTCTCGTTTTATTCTATCAACCAAATCCGCATCTTTGCTTGCTTCAAGGAGTTGTTTTTCGAGTTCAGAAATTTGTTTTTCTATATGAGGAATTTGAATTTTAAATTTTTCTATTTCGTCATTTAAAATCTTTATTTGTTGTTCTACAGAAATTGTGGTTTCCTGATTATTGATATGACTAATAGCGTTTTCTATACTTTCTTTCCTTTCTAAAGAAAGTGAGCTAACTGTATCTATTATATTTACAAACCTCTCTTTAAATAAAGCCGGATTATTTTCTATTAGGTTATATAGTGTCAAATAATCTTTCTCGTTCGGAATAGTTTTTTGGGTTAATGAATAAATATGGTCGCTTAACTCTATGTCATTTGTTAATGGTGATAATTGAATATAAAGAACTCCTTCTTTTTCATTTATACTACGTAAATCGATAAAAGGAAGTAACTCTGTTCTTTCGATAGTGATTAATTCATATAGTCTATTAAATTCTTTTGATAGTTGCCATAAATTTGCGCTCAAATCCCTGTACGCTTCTTTTATTTCTTTATCTATTTTTTGAATTTCTTTAAGTTCTTCCAATCTTAGTTCAACATTTTTCTGTATTTCTTCTATGGATTTATTTGAATCCATACAAAAGGGGCAATTATCAAAATCGTGTAAAATTTCTTTACCTGCTTCTAAAAAATCCCTTTCTACAAAACTTCTTTTGTCTTTAACTTTACTTAAAAAATCTTGATATAAAGAATTAAAAATAGATATGTTTTCAGTTAAAGACTTTTCAGAAGACAAGTGAATTTTAAAATCTTTATTAAGAAGAGATTTTAATGATTCTATTTGTCCTGCTTTATCTAATTCTCTTTTCGAAGTATTATCAGTTGTTACTTTTTTTATCCCCTCAACTTCATTTTGTTTTGCCTGAATCTGCGTATTTGTATTTATAAGAATATCTTTCTGTTCATTAAGTAGCCTTTCTGTAGAATTCCTCCTGCTAGATTCTTTTGATCTTCTATATCCTGGGATTAGCAAAAGTAAATTTTGTAATTGAAGAAATTCTTCTAAACCCAAAGATCTTGCAACAATACTATGTAATGAATTAGCATCTTTATTATCTCCTGTAAACCTTACTTTACCATTTTCATAGATATCAAAATCGCTAATGAAAAAGTTTTTAGGATTAAAAACTTTTCTTAAATCTTCATTTATAAAAACAATGTTATCGAGATCATATTCACCAGATACAGTATCGATTTTACAGTGAGTTGAAGATGAGGAAGTAAATCTATCAATATAATTATTATAGTTTTCTCTTTTTAAATCCCAATATGATTCAGTTCTAAGATTTTTCTCTCCAATTTCCTGTGCGTAAATCATTTCAAGGCCTGCAAAAATTGAAGATTTTCCTGTTCCATTATTTGCTAAAATCACAGCATTATTTATACCTCCGTCATCAACCAAATTAAGACCAAAGGGGATACCATCTTCATCTTTTTCCGGAATACCTCTTAAACTGGAGATCTCAATATTTTTGATTCTAAAGTCTTTTCTTCTGTAAGAATCTGTATCAAAAATATTATCGTCAATTTGCATTTCTTCGGATAACGTGTTAAAATCAAATGTTTGATTATTAGATAATTTAAAGAGCCTCGTTAAACTTTCGAATAAAGACTCTCTGCTACTCAAATCTAAACTTGGATAGTAGTAAGCTAAAACTTTCGCGATTTTGCTTTCTTCTTTTTCAGATAATGCTAATTCTATCAGCTTTTTTCTGAATTCGGTTGTAGTCATAATTAATCGTATAAATTTTTCACATATCGGTTGATGTAACTATTCAAACCACTACCACTTTGAGCGAGTCTTTTCATAGTTTCTACGTGATTTTGTCCAGCTTTTCTATAACTATAACAATAGGTTCGAACAGTTCCTGAAAATTTCACAATAATATAATCAGAGCCTATTTCAAAAGCAGATGCTCCCGAATCTCCTCCTGAGTTTCTATATCGTTCCATAATTAGATTTCGGCATAAATTTCAGACATTCCTTTATCTCCTCTTTTGTACCCGCTTCTAACTTCAAATGTGTCTTCTTTAACTACGATATCATCAGCTTTGCTTAAATCATACATTTTCCATCCCATTTTGCCGGATGAAGAATATCCATCAATTTGATAAGCTCGTAATCCTTCATTACCAGCCGTAGTCTCACCGTAACAATGAGGTTCAACCACTCTTAATTCTCCTTCGTAATAAAATTCTATTACATTCTGATTTTCGATTGCGTCAATAATTTCTTGGTTCATATTTTTAATATTAAATGTTTATAATTTAACAAAGTTAAATTATTCAAACAGTTGTTTTTTACGGGTTTCCGTAAGTCTATTTAACTATACTTTTTTAATCTTTTTTCAAGTTCTTCTATTCGGTCTATTAATTCTTCAAATTCTAAAGATTTCCCATAAAACATATTCTCTCGCATTGTTTTATAATCTTGTTCCCAAAGAGCAATAACTTCTTGAGGAGGAATGAAGTTCAATGTTTGTGGTGTATGCAAATCATAAGAAATACCTCTTAATGGTGTGTATTTCTTTCTGTGTTCAACGATTGTCTGAAATAACTTTTTGTCTGCTAACGCTTCTTTTCCAAAGGAATGGTCCATTAATCGTTCTAAATCGTAGAGATGTCTAGTCATTCTCAGATATCTGATTCTATCTTTTGGTTTTGAAAATTCTTCGTGAAGAAGAAATATCTTTTCCAGAAATGTTCTCGTAGGAATAACTACAGCAACTTCAAATGGTGTGACAGAAAATTTCTGTGTCGGAAAAACACTTCCGATAATGGATTCAATTTGTTTCGATTCGTACGGCTCGATTAATGAACGAGAACCAATTTCTATCAGAACTCTTTGGGGGAGATAGTTGTCTTCAGATTCTACAATCGAATGGTATTGTAATTCGATTGTATGAGGATCACTTGTATCGTCAATTTCATTATCTGTTATCAGCTTATATTCATTATCAGGAATACCTAGCTGTTGTAGTTGTTTTTTTAACTCATTGAATAATTCCGTCACAATAAATGTTCCTGAAGTTTTTCTAAGTTTTTTTATTTGGTTTTTTGTTAATTCTCCCTCGAACCCAAGAAAAGTTCTATCAATAGCTAAATCGATATCTTCCGAGAACCGATCAATCAAATGATATGCTTTGCTCAAAGATGTACCGCCTTTAAAAATAAAATATTCAGCATATTTTGAAGAGAATATTGCTTTCAAAACCATTGTTACCCACCAATCTTTTTCAACGGCGTGTACAGGTAGCCCCAATTGATTATTGACTTGCCCCAATATTTCGATTCTTCTCTGCTTCGATAATTTCAACCACTCGTTCATCTCTTGCTACTCATTTTGTATTTTCAACACCTCATTACGCACCCATTCCGAGGTATTAAGAATTTCTTCTTTCACTGTTTCAGCAGGAATTTTGTTTAATGCCTGTTTTATTTTTTCACGTACACTATCGTCAATATTATTTAGTCTTAGTTCTTTTAGTCCCTGAACAACATTGCTCAGTATTCTATTTTTAATTGCTAAATTTTTTGGAGCCGTTTTTTTAAATGTAATACTTCGTTTTCCTACTTTAATTTTTCGAGGAGCTCCATCTGTCAAATAAACCAGATTCATTGGTATCTGTGTAGAAATTCCCAGTTGCTGAAGTGCGAAAACTCCTGTTGGTATAATTCTTATCCGATCTCTTTTTGCAATTGCTTCAGCGATATGTTCAGTAGAGGGAAATAAAATACCCAGTTCTTTATCAACTTTCGGATACAAATAGATTCCGTGAGCTAACCGAACCAGTATTTGCTTTTTTTCTAAGCGTAACAGAACTTTCTTTACATTTTCAGCTGTTCCAAAATCAATAAAATCTACCGTAAAAAGAATACTTCCTTTTTTTAAGCTTGATATTTTATCTTCTATTTGACGGTGAATAGATTGCATACTGTTAACTATAACTTTATTTGTCCCAAATATAGTAAAAATTTGGGACAAAAATGTTTGTCTGGTTTTAATTATTTCTATTGCTTGATTTTCTATAATTATAGTAGCACAATGCTACTAAATTTTAACATATGACACCTCCGATGGATTAAAATCAGGTATTTATGCCTAGTCGTTTAGGTATAAATACCTAATGTTGTTCTATCGCCTATAATTTCTCCTATTTTGTAACAAATTTTGTCATTATTTGTGACAAAAAACAAGCTGTATCTATTGTTATATCTATAGTTTCATTAAACGATTGTTTTAAAATTTGTCGCTGAAATTTGTCCCAATTTTGGCAACTATTTGGGACAAAATATGATTGAATTAATTTATGACCTTTTAAGTTGACAGCGAAAATCGCCGTTAAGAAGAAAAATCGTAAACGATTGAATTGATTGCACCACCCATTGAATGGTTTTAATCACTTCCTCTTGTCTTGGGACGAAACAGGAAAGGAAATGAGATTAAACATTTCCCGCAATCTTGACCGGACACGGTTGCCATACATTTGTTCAAGTTCTTCTGCGTTGAGGTTGGTAGTGGCATGGGTAACGGTTCCGGAATGAATCAGGAGGTCGTAGCGGTGTAAGAGTATTTCTCCGATGGTGTTGCATTCGTTTCCGTAGAATTTGATGTTTCGTTCTACTCCTAAATCGTCTAAGCAGATGGTGTGTTTTGATTTTCCGTAACGGTGGATGATGTCGTAGCCTTCTTTTTGGAATTCAAAGGCAATGTCTCTGGTTGGTTTGACTCGATAACGAAATTCGGGAAATGCGAGTTCCTGGATTAAGGTCATCAGGGAGGTTTTGCCGCAACCAACCGGGCCAAGTAATAAAACTCCTTTGTTGAGATCGATGTTTCGTTGTTTGCAGTTTTCTTCGTCACGGATGATGTATAGCACCAAGCGGTAAATGATTTTCAGGTCTTCTTTGTGGAGCGTGAAGCTTTGTCCGTATCGTAATTTGCCGATGTGGATGAGGTAGTGACAGGTTTGCTGCCAATCAAAGATTCGTGTGTTGTTTTCTATTTTGTATGGTAGTTCCATATTACTACTGTTTTTGATGTTTTCAACCTTTTTGCATTGCCAAAAAAGGTTGAGCCCAAAAGTCTAGGCCTGTACTTGAATGTCTAAAAACTACACGTCATTCCGCTAAACATCTGAAACTCGCTCGACTTGTTTCACAACGTCGGCTCAAACACCAGATGTTCTTAACGCTCCATTCGTTTGTTTTTTGACGACATTCTGCATAAGGGCCGTTTTTAAATCCTTCTTCGAAAACCAATTGGTTGTTTACTATTTTCATTCATTTTTTATTTACAGGGGAATTGAGTAGTCTTTGTTTTGGTTGGTACTGAGTGGGTTGTCAGGTTGTTTTTCTTTTTGAAATTCTTTTGATCGCATCATCCAGTTTCGGGCAGCTGCTTTCCAGTCTTTCATTTTTGTTTTTCCTCCGACTAACCAACCGTTGGATTCAAAGTAGTTGAAAAAGCGTTCGGCTTCGGTTTGTGTGTTTTGTTTTTCGAGAAAGTATGATTGTACTTCCTGTAAATCCGGAATGGTAAACTTTTTCATTTTCTTATTTTTTGGAACGGGTGGAAATTCGTTTTGCGAATTTTCTTTCTCTATTGTTTTAATGTTTATATGTTTTCTTTTGTTTGTATTGTTTATAGAAGGTCGCACAAGCCTTTCGGAAGCTTTATCAGTACCTTTACTACTACCTTTATCACAACTATTATCAGTACCCTTATTGAAATCGAACAGGTTAACGGTACTTCCTTTCAACGGATTGAATGAGGGTAAATATTGGATATAGCCGTATTTATCCAATTCCTTTAGACATTTAGTATAGGTGTTGGTTGAACCAATCTTTGATATTTCCATCATTTCGTTTCTACTAATTGAAATGGGGTTTTGAAAACGGTTGAGGTTCCAAAACTGGAACAATGCCATATATAGGCTGACATGTGCTGTTGTCAGCCGATTGTCGCCGGCGATTAATTCATAAAAGCCTGTCATGTGCTGAATGTAGTTGACAGGCTTTTCAGTGGCTTCCATGTTACAGGGAATTGCGTTTGTTGGCTTCCATCACGGTAACGATTTCTCTTCTGTCGTAGAAAATTACTCCTCCGACTTTGGAATAGGGAAGTGTACCGTTGATTCTCAGGTTTTGCAATGTTCCGGGAGAAATTCCGAGCATTCGTTGTACCTGATGTGATTTGAGCCAGATGGTTTCTTCCTGCTTTACGGGTTGATTTTTGTTTTCTTCGATGATCGAACGAAGTGTTTCCGTTAACTTGTCTCCAAAACGTTCCAAGTCTTCCATTGTAATAATTTCTATTGCCATTTTTACTTATTTATGGGATTGATAAAGGGCAAAACAGAAAAACTATGGGGAGTCAAAAAATACCTAAAAGGTCTTTTCGGGACTTAATAATTTTCGGGATTTTATTGGTGTCTAATGGTTTGTGGGGATTGGGATAGCGATGTATTCAGTACTGTTCTGACTGAAAAAGGACTTTTTAGTTCAGGTTTCGATAAAATATGAATGATTTACCGCAAAATGCAGATTATCAAAGTAGTTTGTCGATGTCTATACGTTTGTAGGGTTTGGGGCGTTTTTCGACTTTGGAAGGTGTCATTATGGTTCTGATGGTTTCAGGGCTTAGTTCTCTTCCGTCTTTGTCAACGAATGAATTGACTATTACGGTTATGAAATCATTGATATTGCCGTCAATGATTGGTTTTCCGTTGATAAATAACTCCCGATGTAACTGATAAAAGATGTCTACCAATTGATTGATGTTGCAGTTGATTTTTAGTCGATGAAATGAAGTTCCTGTCTTTTTCATTTGTTGTTTGGACAATTCCTGTGTTAAACGAATTAAATGTTGAATTTGGTCAATTTCTCTTTGACACTGGTCGGAATAATCAGGTAATTTAGGATTGATGAAATCGATACTTGCCTGTTCGTAATCGAATTTTTCTTTTGTGAGAAACATGATTTTGTCTGTGTAATCTGCCATTGCATTGACTTTGCTTTTTACTTCCCGAAATGAAAAATACCGCACTTCACAATCTGCATTGATGTATTGCATTGGCGGTTTTTCCTTGCGTTTTCGGTATAAATCCAGTTCTTTTCGTTTGCTTTCGATAATGGTATAACATTTCATCATCCGACCTCGTTTGGTGTTGTCTACAAACAGTTCTTCATTTTCGGAAATGAGCTTTTCGAGTTTGTTCAGCCATTTAACGGGATCTACAATGAAATCACAATGATGAGAAAAGAAATCAGGAAGTTGGGCATAAGGAAGCTTTAATATTTTTGTCATTAATGCCTGACAATAGGCGGTGTTATCAATTACATGTTCCTGAAAAATATCAAATAAAACATTTTCTGACTGTTCTTTTGGAACAGTTGATTGTTCAGGAAATTGAACGGTTTGTTTTATGTGATAACGATTAGGCATTAGTTTGATTTAGAAAGTTTGTTTAAACATTCTTTTCCCAATGGTGAAAGCTCGTAGCCAACATTATAACTTATGGTCAATCCTAAATTTTTCAGTTTTCGAATATTCAGTTTTAACCATTCTTTTTCAAAGCCTGTTAATTCTGCAATACCTATGGCATGTAAATTAGGATTATCTTTTATGGTTAATAGAACTTTGTTAGTCCAGTGCCCCTGTTTGCTGTAATTGTCTAACCGTTCTAATTTCTTTTTTAAATCAGCAAATTCCTGTTCTGATAGTTCGGTTTGCTCTCTTAACTTTATTCGTGGGTCTCCAGAATGATAACGAACAGCTATTTTAAAAATAGTTCCTGTACTATTGTGTGTAAATGATTTTAGTAATTGCTCTTTGTCTGTAAAACCTGCCTGTATTGCTTCTTGTTCGGTTATATCAGTTTCGTTTACGGTTTCAATATTGCCAATTTCAATCAAGCCGACAGACGTATGTATAAGGCTTCCGTATTTTACAGAAGCTTTTTGCCACTTACGAAATGCCAATGTGATTTTTCCCGATTTAATACCTTGCAGATGTACTTCCTTAAACAACATAATTACAAATCTTTTATATACTCGTTCAAGTCTAATGGCTTTCTACCAAGCAATTTTTCAAGTGAATTATCTATATAGGAAAACTCGCCCGCTTTAATTCCGTTTGCCATACTTACCAATAAATCCACAACTTCAAAAGGTATTTGGTAGCTAATCAATTCTTCTCGGAAAACCTTATCTGAAATATCAGTATGATTTACAGTTGTACTCTTTTCTGTATTTATCAGCTGTGCCAATTCAGCAAATGAATAAGCTATATTGCCTGTTATTTCATAAATTTGGTTGTCGTGTACGCTTTCTGTTAATACGTTTGAAATGGCTTCCGCGATATCTATCCGCGATACAAAACTTACTTTTCCATTTCCCGATGGATAACGAATTTCGCCAGTCTGAAAAGCATTTCCAATCAGTTCGGGTATTGCTTCCATATACATGCTGTTTCTGAAAACCGTGTAAGGGATTGCTGTTTCTTTTATCCTTTCTTCCGTTTCGTATGACGTTTTTGTTCCTTCAAATATCCTGTCAGTTTGGGTCTGAACCATACTTGTGTAGACAATGTGCTTGACGTTATTTTCTACCAATGCGTTTACCACATTTTTTTCCTGCCGTTGGGCGGTTTTTACATCTACTCCAATAGTGGAGATATGCAGGACTTTTTCTACATCTTTAAAGACTTGTTTGAGCGTATCATAATCGTTATAATCTGCTTGCATTATAATTACGCCTTGTTCCTTAAAATCGTTTACCGTTTCGGGTTTTCTGACGATGGCAACAATTTTTGTTGGGTCGACTTTCTGTAATAAAAATGAAATAGTCGCTTTGCCTAAATTTCCGTTTGCTCCTGTAATAGCTATCATAACTCTTTTTGAAGCAAAATTATCAAGTCTGTTTTCAATAAAATTGGATAAAACCGACAGTATCTAAATTTTCCATTCCGGAAAATTCGATACTATCTCATTCGAATGGAGTTTGAACTTTTTTGGACTTGTTCCTGCAAATTCTCTGAAATCTCTAATAAAATGTGATTGATCAAAATAATCACTTTCATAAGCGATGTCAGTCAATTTATTAAATTGGGTTTGACGTATGCTTTCCAAAGCGGACTGAAAGCGATTTATTCTAGAATACAACTTGGGCGATATACCTATATGCTGTTTGAAATATCGTTCCAATGAACGTTCGGATATTTTAAGCTCATTTTGTATACCTTGCAAACTCATTCCTTTTTCCAGTTGTGAAATTGCAAAATTTAGCTGTTCACTGCTGATGTTTATTCGTTTAACCTGTTGTAACAGGAAAGCGGTCAGCAATTCTATCTTTTCATTAGTGCTCGTAGTATTTGAAATCTGTTCGGTTATATTAGTTTTTAGTATATCGTCTATATCAATATGCAGGTTCGTTAGTTCGTTTGCGTCTATTCCAAAGATTGATTTAAGTGCATTCGGTTGAAAGTAAATCCCAATATTTTGGAAACTGTTTATTGCTATTTGTTCCGTATATCGTGTAGTTTGTCCGTATAGAAATAATTGTGGTAATTCCTTATTGTCCCTGTCTCGAAATGCCTTTTTGTTTGTCTGAAAAATAAGACCTGGCAAACCGTCTGACATTATTTTAAAAGTAGTCTTTTGGGAAAAATCTAAACCATTTCCTTCTAATACCCAAAAGTAGCGAACATATCTCTGCAATAGTTCCGTTGGGTATATTTTTTGGTAAAACATTTGTTCCCTTTTAGGTAAAGATATAGTAATTATTTATTACTGTTATGGCACATAATAATTTAATTTCATAAAAACCCGCCAAATACTGAATGTAGTTGACAGGTGTTCTATTATCATGGTTGTTGTTCCTAAAATCCTTTTAAAAAGAAAATGGCTCGAAGAACAAACATGACTCACTATTTTCGATTGAATTTTCAATTTCCGTGTCTTTTTCATGATTAGCTGATTTTGGCGGTTAATGATTGGTTTGATTGTGCGAATAATTTTTCTCGAAGTAACTGCATATCGTCGCTTACTTTCTGCTCCACGACTTTAGCGTAAATCTGCGTAGTGCGGATTGAATTATGACCGAGCATTGCCGACACGGTTTCAATGGGAACTCCGTTTGCAAGTGTGATTGTTGTTGCAAAGGTATGGCGGGCAATATGAGAGGTTAATGTTTTATTGATTCCACAGATGTCGGCTATTTCTTTTAGATAAGCATTGTAACGCTGATTGCTGTTGACAGGTAGCAATTTATCGTATTTCGTGCAATACTCATGGTTGCGGTATTTTTCAATGATTTCCAAAGCTACAGGAAGCAAAGGAACACTTTCTTTTGTTCCTGTCTTTTGGCGTAAAGTGGATAACCATAAATTACCGTCCAGACCTTTCATTACTGCATTTTGTTTGAACTCATATACATCTGAATAGGCAAAGCCTGTGTAACAACAAAAGATGAATACGTCACGAACTTCTTCCAACCGTGGAGCGTGGAGTTTTTTGTTTAACAGGATAGCTATTTCATCCTGGTTTAAAATCTCCCGTTCGGGATTGGTGTAAGAACATTTGAACTGGTTGAATGGGTTTGAGGGAATCCAGTCCAAACCAACTGCCATGTTCATAATCTTTTTGAGGTTCTTGATGTATTTGTGTGCGGTGTTGGATTGGAGTCTATCGATGGTCAATAGATAATGTTCAAATTCTGTTACAAAACGTAAACGCATTTCGGGCAGTGACATGTTGTCTTTTTTGTACTGGTGTTGCATGAATGACAAAACTTTGTTTTTGGTAATGACATAACGTGTATGTGTTTTTGAAACTACTTTGCCAATCTTGACTTGTTCGGATAGTTTTAAATTGTGGTAGTCGAAAGCTTCGAGAATGGTTTTGTGCTTGGGTTGTTCTTCGATACCCAACAGTTGATTTTTCAATAATTCCGAAGTGATTTCTTTTCCCTGGCTTCGCAACTCGTAAAATTGGTTCTGAACTTTGGCTTTCAGGTTGTCCAGATAGCTGTTGATGTAATCGGCTTCTTTGCAGGCTGAACGTACTTTCTTTGCACTGTTGTCCCAGTGTGCAAATGAAACATGTTGTTCTGTAAAGACTTCGGATTTTTTGCTGTCCACGAAAATCCGCATGAAAACAGGGTGTTTTCCTTCTTTCTGTTTTTGTGTATTCAGACGATACACGATTCTGACTTTTTGCTTTGTAATCATAGCGTTGAATTTTTGATGTTTTTGTATCAAAAAATCATTCGATAAAACGGGACGAACGACATCGAAAAGGCTTACTACACATGGTGTGTAAGTGTTTTCTGTCACCAAAATAAAGCAAAAAAACCGGTGACTGAATAGGTGACAAAAAGTTTCTATTCTGATGGTTTTATTTGTTTTTACCGCTATTTGGAGGAATCGCTAAAGTGTTGATTTTAATAGGAATTGGCTGTTGTTAATGAAAAAAGCCACCTAATTAGGTGGCTTTTTGTGATCCCGCTGGGGCTCGAACCCAGGACCCATACATTAAAAGTGTATTGCTCTACCAGCTGAGCTACGGAATCATACAATTGAATAAACAACAATTGCGGGGGCAAAAGTAGTCTTTTTATTTCGTTTTGCAAGTTTTATTACAAGAAAATCTGATAAAAATCGATTTTTTTGTTTTACCTCATCCTTTCAGACCACTTTAACCCCGTAAAAACGTACCTTTGCATTCATGGAAAATCCAAATTGGTTTGAATCTTGGTTCGATACAGATTATTATCACATTCTTTACAAGAATCGCGACAACAGGGAAGCGGAAGCGTTTATCGGCAATCTCGTAGATTATATACAGCTGCCGCAAAACAGCTATGTACTGGACCTGGCTTGCGGAAAAGGACGGCACTCCATTACATTGTTCACACACGGATATAAGGTCCTGGGTGTCGATCTGTCTCACCAGAGCATTGATTTTGCCGCAGGCCTCAGCAATGAGAACCTGCAATTCAGAGTTCATGATATGCGTGAAGTCATCCCGGGAGAGCAGTTCGACGCTGTTTTTAATCTATTCACCAGCTTCGGGTATTTCGACTCTTCTGAAGACAACAAACGTGTATTGAAGGCTGTTCAGCAGATGCTGAAACCAGGGGGAATCCTGCTCATTGATTTTATGAACGCTGCGAAGGTCATTGCCAACCTGGTAGAACAGGAAACAAAAACCGTGGACGGTATTCCATTCACTATCTCACGGAAATACGACGGGCAGCATATCTTCAAATATATCCATTTTGAAGCGGAAGGAAAGCAGCACAAGTATATGGAACGGGTCCAGGCACTGAAATTATCCGATTTTGAACAGTTGCTGGATGCCTGCGGATTTGATTTAATTCGTACCTTTGGCGACTTCGATCTGGGTGCGTTTCATGAAACGGCTTCCAATCGCTTAATACTTTTAGCAAGAAAACGTTAATGGAAATTAGTCTAACCATTCTGGCACTTTTGGCTTCTGTATTTTCCGGGGCATTGCTGGTAGCCTTTCTTGAACATGCAAACAAGAAAAAGCTCATCAAGATGCTGCTGGCGTTCAGCGGAGGGTTCCTGTTGTCGATCGCATTCATTCATTTCTTACCTGAACTGTATCACCACACGTTTCACAACATCGGGTTGTACATCCTGCTCGGGTTTCTCATCCAGTTACTGCTCGAATTCTTCTCGGGAGGGATTGAGCACGGGCACATTCATCACCATCATGAAGGGAAAATCCCGTGGGGAATACTGATCGCGCTGGGAATCCATTCTTTCCTGGAAGGAATTCCACTGGCAGCTCCGTTTACAGGGTATGAATTAGCAACAACACACCATCATGGCACGGGGAACACTTTGCTGATGGGGATCATTTTTCACCAGATCCCGGTTTCCATCGCCCTGATGACATTACTGGTATCCTCCAGGATTAAAACAACAACCGTGTGGCTGCTGATGATTTTGTTTGCCATCACGACACCGCTTGGGCTGGTAGCTGGATTACTGTCCGAATCGCTTTTAGCATCACTCAATTTCGACATCATCCTGGCGATTGTCGTAGGAATGTTCCTGCACATCTCCACAACGATCATCTTCGAAACAAGTGAAAATCACAAATTCAATATTGTGAAGCTGATCAGCATCTTAGTGGGGTTTGTGGTAGCGGTGTTCGTTCATTAACGATAAACAATTTCTCTTTTTAGCTGATCATAAAACTTTTTGTTGTCAAAGGAATATTTTCTTAACAACCAATTACCTCGTTCATCTATAATCGGATAGTCATAAAAAAGCGTCATTTCATTTAGTTTACCTCCGTCATAATAAACACGTCTGCAATAGATGACAAATCCTTGTTCATTATATTTGTATTCCTCTGTCATCCGTAATGATTTGCCTTTCGTTGCTGTGTTAGTTATTACTCTTCCGAGCGAATCATAAGTAAACGCTTCTTTTAAACGTTCTTTTGACAGAGGATCTTTTGAAATGGATCTTTCCAGTAATCCCTTTTTATTATACTCATTTAATGTGATCAATCTTATACGGTCATTATATTTTTCAACTACTTTTACTTTATATTTATCAATAGATTTGTAAGTATATATGACTTGATAATCAACTCTGTAATCTTCCGGAGTAGAGTCTTTTTGAATGTGTGAGATTAATCTGTTTTGTGCGTCGTACTGATAATGGTTTATTTCACTTAAATAGTGGTCATAGTATTCATACGTTTTAATGCAATTGCCCGAGGAATCGAAATGCTGGATGGAAAGATGCTCATCGTTTTCAAATTCATATACTGACATACTTAAAATGTCAGTAGTTTGTGAATGGGCAAAGAATTTAACCATACACAAAATGAACAATGTAAGAAGTAAATTTGATTTCATTGAATAATCCTTAGAAACGTTTTCCACATAATTTTCAAATCATTTCCCAAAGTCGGATTTTCCAAATACTGTTTGTTCAGCTCAATTTTCGCAGGCATGATCTCTTCAATATAGGTCTTTTGCGGATCATCTGCTTTTCCAAGCAACTCGTTTTCTTCAAAATACTCCAGGGAAGCAAGGTCCGTAATTCCCGGTCGGACATCCAGGATTTGGCGCTGGTCTTCGGTATAGAGATCAACATATTCTTTCACTTCCGGGCGCGGTCCTACAATACTCATATCTCCCAGGATCACATTGATGAACTGCGGAAACTCATCCAGCTTGAATTTACGGATAAAATAACCCGTTCTGGTGATCCGGGCATCCTTCATGCCGACCGTCAGCTTTCCGTGTTTGTCAGCATTCTTACGCATGGAACGAAACTTGAACAGCCGGAACGGCTTTCCGTAACGGCCGATCCGCTCCTGCCGGTAGAACACTCCTCCCCTGCTTTCCAGCACGATCAATAAAGAAATGATCACCCCAAAAGGCAGGAACAGCAACAGGATAATAACGGAGCAAATAATATCAAAAATACGTTTCATGCTATAAAAACCGGTTCAAAAGTAAGATTTATTTAGCTCACTGCAAAAGAGCGGAATGTTCTCAACAGGCATGTTCCAGTTTCAGCAATTTATTTCAGAACGTTTCCTCTTTCTATAAAACTCATCTGCCCCCGTTCATTCCGGTAAGCCTGCTATCCATCCGTTTACAACAGTTATTTTAACAAAAACTGAACGAATGTTACCTTTCTATATCCCTCAAAATTTCGTACATTTGCCGCATGAAAATCAAGTCAGCAGTTTTTGCAATTTCAAATACCGATTACAAGAAGTGTCCAACCGGAAACCTGCCTGAATATGCATTTATCGGCCGTTCCAATGTTGGGAAGTCTTCTTTGATCAACATGCTGACGGATCAGAAAAAGCTGGCGAAAACTTCCGGGAAACCGGGAAAAACCCAATTGATCAATCATTTTCTGATTAACGAAGAATGGTACATTGTCGATCTTCCGGGTTACGGTTATGCGAAAGTATCGAAATCCGCACGTGAGAAATTTGAAAAATTCATTTCCGATTACCTGACAAAAAGAGAGCAGCTGCTGAACGTATTCGTTTTGCTGGACAGTCGCCTGGAACCTCAGCAAATCGACCTGGAATTCATGAACTGGTGCGGAGAGAAGGAAATCCCCTTTGCAATGGTCTTCACAAAGATCGACAAGCTTTCCTCCTCGGCGCTGCAAAAGAACATGGCAAAATACAAAAAAGAAATGCTGAAATACTGGGAAGAACTGCCCCCGGTCTTTACGACATCCAGTGAATCGGGATTCGGAAAGGAAAAGCTGCTGAATTATATTGAACAGGTTAACCTAGCGATGAAGGAAAAGTAGATTTTGGACGTTAGATATTAGATAAAAGACAGCGAATATGCTAAAATATTGTACGTTAATAATTTGTTTTTTAATTCTGCTTTCCTGTAAAGTAAATCATAAAGTTTCCGTGTATTCAAATCCTATTCAATATCTGACAATTTATCCTCTTCAAAATTCAGATACTTTTTTGATATTACAATCCTATCCTAGATCAAATTTGCTCTATTCTTTCCACTCTATTGATTCAATGGAAAATAGGTATTTATTGAAAAATATTAATGATAAAACTCCAAAAGTGGAGTTGATTTCAGCCAAAAAAGACACTGTTCTTTCAATTTATTTAGTGGATGAAAGTAACAATGATTTAATCTATAACATTAATCCATTTATTCATATAAACGATAGTGTGAAATCATGGTACTCAGATCATGAGGTAAACTTTAATGTTTTCTACAAAGATAAATTTGACTCTATTCAATCTCTTCAATTCATGTTTTTGGAAGGATTTAACTATGAAATTAACAATTTACCTGTTGGGAAGCTGATTTTTCAAATAAAGAATTACAAAGGAGATACAGGGAGTCGGCATATACGTCCTTATTACAAAAATTATTACCTATCCTCCCCAACTATTAACGAAGGATTTATTAAATTTGAAGGAGATTCAACTGAGTTATTTCGTTGGAGAAATGACTCAACTAAATTCTTGTTTGAGAGGAAAAGTGAATTTAGTCAAAAAGAAATAAAGAGTTTAAAAAAAGAAATCGGAAAGCATAATTTCCCTAACAAGTAATGCAATGAACGTACAACAATTATACACGAAATGCCTGGCTCAGGGAGCTTATTTCATAGCAAACAAAGGTGAAGCAGTAGTCATTGACCCGTTGAGAGAGGTGGATCAGTACATTGAACTGGCAAAGGCAAACAATTCGACGATCAAATACATTTTTGAAACACATTTTCACGCCGATTTCGTTTCCGGGCATCTTGACCTGGCACGGAAAACAGGAGCAGAAATCGTGTATGGCCCGACAGCACAACCGGCTTTTGACTGCCTGATCGCGGAAGACAACCAGGAGTTCAAGGTGGGCGACCTGACCATCCGGTTGCTGCATACTCCCGGGCACACACCAGAATCGTCGTGCTTTTTGCTGATCGACGAGAACGGAAATGAAACAGCGATCTTTACGGGAGATACCTTGTTCCTCGGAGATGTCGGAAGACCTGACCTGGCGATCAAAAGCGACCTGACACAGGAAGACCTGGCGGGAATGCTGTATGATTCACTTCGTGAAAGGATCATTCCGCTGGCAGATGACATCATCGTATATCCCGGCCACGGAGCAGGTTCCGCATGCGGGAAGAATATGAGTTCCGATACACAGGATACACTGGGAAATCAAAAGAAAACCAACTACGCACTTCGTGCGGATATGACAAAAGAAGAATTCATCCGGGAAGTGACAACGGGAATTCTGCCTCCGCCTCAGTATTTCCCGAAAAATGCCGTCATGAATAAGACCGGTTACGATTCAATTGATGAAGTGATCAAAAGAGGAACAAAAGCATTGTCACTGGATGAATTCAAACAGGAGATCGCTAACGGAGCATTGATCCTGGATGTCCGGACGCATACGGAATTCATCAAAGGGTTCATTCCAGACTCGCTCTTTATTGGTTTGAACGGCCAGTTTGCCATGTGGGTGGGAGCGCTGATCCAGGACATCAAACAACGGATCGTCCTGATCTCCCCGGAAGGAAAAGAGGAGGAAACCGTAACACGACTGGCACGTGTAGGATATGATTATACGGTCGGATACCTGGAAGGTGGTGTGGATGCCTGGGACGGAAAGCTGAATACGATCACTTCTATTTCAGCGGAAGAGCTGGCACAAACCGAAGGCTGCCACATCGTTGATGTAAGAAAACCGGGTGAATGGCAATCGGAACATGTTGAGAATGCTTTACATTATCCGTTGGATTACATGAACGATGATTTGAGCAAATTGGACAAAAACACAACTTATCATGTTCATTGTGCAGGAGGATACCGGAGTGTCATCGCCATTTCCCTACTGATGCAAAACGGGTATACCAACCTGGTAGACGTTGCGGGAGGATACGGTGCCATTAAAAACACAGCGATCCCTAGAACAGATTACGTTTGTCCGTCAACGCTGTAAAACACCTGCAAAGGACGCAAAGCATATCCATTGCTTCTGTGTTCAACGCACATTTGCCGTAAACATGTCCAACAAAGAAACAGCAATAAAAACAGCCTATTTCAGTATCGCGGGCAACGCTGGACTGGCTGTGATCAAAGCGCTGGCCGGTTTCTTTGGGAATTCCTATGCGCTCATTGCAGATGCAATCGAATCCACTACGGATGTTTTTTCTTCCGTTTTGGTATTGTTCGGGATCAAATATGCCAACAGGCCGGCAGACAAGAACCACCCTTACGGACATGGAAGGATCGAACCGCTGATCACGTTTATCGTTGTCGGTTTCCTGGGTACTTCGGCACTCATCATTGCCTACGAGAGCATCAAAAACATACAGACACCCCACGAACTTCCCAAACCGTGGACATTGATCGTACTGGGAGCGATCATCATCTGGAAAGAAGCTTCTTTTCAGATCGTAATGAAAAAAAGCAGGCAGATCAACAGCTCCTCATTAAAAGCAGACGCCTGGCATCACCGGAGCGATGCGATCACTTCTGTCGCAGCATTCATCGGGATCACCATCGCACTGGTATTCGGGAAAGGGTATGAAACGGCCGATGACTGGGCTGCATTGCTTGCGTCGGGCTTTATTCTTTACAACAGCTACCTGATCTTCCGCCCGGCCTTAGGTGAGATCATGGACGAAAACACCTACGATGAGCTGATTTCCAGGATCAGAGAAATCGCACTGACCGTAGAAGGCATCCTGGGAACGGAAAAGTGCTATGTCCGGAAAGTAGGATTGAATTACCTGGTAGATTTACACGCGATCGTAGATGAAAACATTTCCGTGAGAGAAGGCCACGAGATCTCCCACCGGCTGAAAGACACCTTGCAGGCACAACTTCCCGAAATCGGGAACGTACTGATTCATATTGAACCGGGAAATAAGGAGAATGGCTGATCGTTCACGCGAAACTGCTAACCAGCAAAATTTTGTTCTGATCACCTGTTAATTATTCCTTTGCGGGAAAATTTAAATCAACTCTTTCTCTACCAGCAGCTTTGCAATCTGAACAGCATTGGTAGCCGCTCCTTTTCTCAGGTTATCTGCAACCACCCACATATTCAGCGTATTTTCCTGTGATTCATCTCTCCTGATCCTTCCGACAAACACATCGTTTTTTCCTTCCGCGTATTTCGGCATCGGGTAAGTATTGGTGGTAGGGTCATCCTTCAAGGTGATTCCCGGGGCTTCATGAAGCAATTTTCTCACATTATTAACGTCGAACTCCTTTTCAAATTCAACATTCACCGCTTCCGAATGCCCACCGACAACAGGCACACGGACCGCAGTCGCTGTAACATGGATCGCCGGGTCTAAAATTTTCTTCGTTTCATTCGTCAGCTTCATTTCCTCTTTCGTGTAACCGTTCTCAAGGAAAGAATCGCAATGAGGAAGGCAGTTTTTATCGATCGGGTACGGGTAAACCATTTCCGCCTGGACACCGTTTCGCTCATTTTCCATCTGCTGCACCGCTTTCACCCCCGTCCCCGTAATGGATTGATACGTGGATACAACAACCCGTCTGACACCGTATTCCTTATGCAAAGGAGCCAGCGCCAGAACCAGCTGAATCGTACTGCAATTCGGATTCGCAATGATCTTATCCTCTTTTGTCAGTAAGTGGCCATTGACTTCCGGAATGACCAGCTTTTTGGACGGATCCATTCTCCATGCGGAAGAATTATCAATAACAGTCGTCCCGGCCGATGCAAATTTCGGAGCCCACTCCAGCGAAGTTTCCCCTCCCGCAGAAAAAATAGCCAGGTCGGGTTTCATCTCTACAGCCGTCTGCAAACCAACTACCGGGCAATCAATTCCTCCGAAGCTGATTACCTGGCCAACTGATTTTTCAGAAGCAACAGGAATTAACTCCGTTACAGGAAAACTCTCTTCCCTCAATACCTGGAGCATGACTGTACCTACCATTCCGGTCGCGCCGACTACTGCTATTCTCATCTCATCAAAATTAATCGGATTAATATGAAGCGAATTTACTATTTTAGCGAGAATTAATGTTACTACGAACGGATGAATTTTGTTAAAAATAACAGCTTACGAAGTCGGTCTCTGACAAAAAAAGTGCTGGTCCTGTTTTTAGGATCCCTGGCTTCTTTCGGATATTCCCAGGTCAGCGATGATTTTTCCGATGGTGATTTTACAAATAACCCGTCCTGGAACGGCACAACAGCAGACTTTATTGTCAATACCAGCCAGCAGTTGCAATTAAACGCAAGCACAGCTGGTACTTCTTACCTGTCAACAGCGCACAACCTGCCCGGTCTGGACCACAAGGAATGGAGTTTATGGGTAAGGCAGAATTTTGCAGGTTCGGGCAGTAATTTCGGAAGGATCTACCTCACTTCCACCTCAGCCGATCTTTCTGTTGATCCCGATGGAATCTATTTACAGATGGGAGAAGCACTCTCTACAGATGCTGTCCGGCTGATGCAGCGAAACGGAGGCATTACAACTCAGATCTGCGCATCCGCCGACGGAACAATTGCCGCCGCATTCCAGGCAGGAATCAAGGTAATAAGAGACAATACCGGGTTGTGGTCGCTGTACGTGGACTTTGCCGGGGGAACAAATTACACACTGGCTGCGACAGGAACGGAAACAGCCGTTCCGGCAGGAACTCACCTCGGGTATCTTTGTACCTATACTTCGGGAAACAGTACCCGTTTCTACTTGGATAACGTATATGCCGGCGACGAAGTCATCGACACAGACCCTCCCATCATGACGTCTGTACAGGTGCTGGACGCAACGAACATTGCTGTGCTTTTCTCTGAAGCTGTAACAGCTTTATCGGCTGAGAATACGAATAACTACGATATCATCCCTTTTAACAGCGTTTCTGCGGCGGCAATTGACGGTGGGAATCCCGCGCTGGTCCATTTACAGCTGTCCAACATCCTGACCAATGGAAATACCTACACGATCACCAGTTCCGGCATCGAGGACCTGAATGGAAATGCATCCGTTTCTCAATCACTGGATTTTACTTACCTGGTTGCCGAAACACCTCTACCGGGTGATGTCATCATCAACGAATTCATGGCGGATCCCAGCCCTGTTGTCGGACTCCCCGAAGTGGAATTTGTCGAAATCTACAATGTAAGCGGTAAACCATTCGACATTACGGGATGGAAGCTGGGCGATAATGCAACATTCGGAACCATTCAATCCGGCTGGCTGCTTCCGGGAGAATACATTGTTTTATGTCCTGCTGCTTCCGTTGCTGAATTTCCCAATGCAGCCGGTGTAACGAGCTTCCCGAGCCTGAACAATTCCTCCGATGACATTGTCATCACAGATAACAACAACATACAGCTGGATAAGATCTCCTATACGCTGGACTGGTACCAGGATGCGTCAAAAAGAGACGGCGGATGGACCATTGAACGCATCAACCCACTCGCTCCCTGCTCACAGGCATCCAACTGGAGAGCATCGGTACACCCGGACGGAGGAACACCGGGAGCGCAGAATTCGGTCTATGACATCACTCCGGACACCAGTGCTCCGACGATCAGCTCTGCTGTTGTCATCCACCCGAATGAAGTGCAGATCACGTTTAATAAACCGGTGGATTCTGCTGCATTAAGTATCGCCGTCGTTTCCACAAACCCGGTGCTTACCGAAATATCCCGGACCATTCCTCCCGGCCTGACCAATTCGTTCTCGCTGGAATTTGCCGAAACGATCACAGCCAGTCAGTCCTATACCATCACGATTTCCGGTGTGGAGGATTGTTGGGGAAATACAGGGAATCCGGGCGCTACTTTCGTACTTCCCGCACCCGCTGACAGTGGTGACGTCGTTATCAACGAAGTACTGTTCGACCAATATACCGGGGGAAGTGACTGGGTTGAACTATACAACAAGTCCGGGAAGCTCATCAACCTGAAAGGCTGGAAGATCGCCCGGATCAATAACGGAACGGTTACAGACCACAAAGAGATCACCTCCAATTACCTGCTCCATCCTGACGATTACGTAGTAATAGGAGCTGATTCTGTTTTTGTTACCACGAATTACCCGGCAACCGTTCCCGGTAAATTTTACCAGCTCTCGTTGCCAACCTTGTCCAACGATACGGGCAGTGTTGTCGTGTTCTTTCCCAAATTCGTTTTCATGGATACACTTGACCTGGTAATGGACCAGCTGGTCTATTCAAGCAAGTGGCATTTTAAGCTCCTGGACAGTAAAGACGGAAAATCCCTGGAACGTATGGATCCGGATCTCCCGACACAGGATGCCGGAAACTGGCATACAGCTTCCGAAGCGGTCGGATTTGCAACGCCCGGGGGGGAAAATTCCCAATATTACCCCGCATTGTATAATGGAGAGGTAAGCCTGACAAGTGATGTTATTTCTCCCGACAATGACGGTTTTGAAGATGTATTGCAGATCAATTACCAGATGAACACGACAGGAATGCTGGCAACGGTAAAGATCTTTGACGACAGGGGGCGTATCATTAAGACCATTTCACAAAATGAGCTGCTGGGAATCAGCGGAACGATCATCTGGGACGGGATCCGCGATGACGGGCAGAAAGCTACGATCGGAACGTATGTCCTGCTGATGGAAGCCTTTGACATCAACGGGGGAAATGAATTCGTTGCTAAAAAGGCATTTGTCGTAGCAGGAAAAATGTAAAAAAGCATGTTTTTGCTGAAAACGGGCGGAAATAATACCCTTGTTTCGATTTCATTTTAGTTTCCGACCGGGTACAAATCGCACCCCCATCCCTCGCTCCTATTGTTCAAACTTTCTTAATAACTCTTGAAAAATACCCTTCCGGTTGTTTTTCAGGAATGGATAATAAAAGTTAGCTTTGTAACCTATTTTACAAAAACGATTTAGCAGGAATGGAAAACAGCGAATTGAAACGAATTGCTTCTCAGGTGCGCAGGGACATCGTACGAATGGTTGCCGCAGTCAGCTCCGGGCACCCGGGCGGGTCTTTAGGATGTACGGACTTTTTTACACTGATGTATTTTGAAGTGCTGAAACACGACCCGAAACACTTTACTATGGATGGAAAAGGAGAGGACTTGTTTTTCCTTTCAAACGGCCATATCAGCCCGGTCTGGTACAGTGTGCTGGCAAGAAGCGGTTATTTCCCGGTTTCGGAACTGAGTACTTTCCGTAAGATTTCATCCCGTTTGCAGGGGCACCCGTCTCCGGCAAAAGGATTGGAAGGAATCCGTGTGGCATCCGGTTCCCTGGGGCAAGGTTTATCCAATGCCATCGGCGCGGCTCAGGTGAAAAAGCTGAATGCGGATGATACGCTTGTTTACTCGCTTCACGGTGACGGGGAGCTGCAGGAAGGACAAATCTGGGAAGCAGCCATGTACGCTGCTGCACATAAAGTAGATAACCTGATCGCTACGATCGATTACAATGGCCGCCAGATCGATGGTGACGTAGACGATGTCATCACGTTAGGTAACCTGAAAGAAAAATGGCAGGCTTTTGGATGGCATGTGCTGGAAATGAACGGTCACGATTTCGACGATATGCGCAAAACATTAGCTGAAGCAAAATCCAAAACAGGATTGGGCAAACCGATTGTCATTCTGATGACGACCGAAATGGGCCAGGGAGTTGACTACATGATGGGAACTCACAAATGGCACGGAAGCGCTCCCAATGCCGAACAATTGGAAGCTGCTTTAAACCAGCTGGAAGAGACCCTGGGAGATTACTGATACGTGAAAAAATTCTTAGCCATAGCGTTTTTACTGGTCTGTCAGCTTTCATCCGGACAGGAACAGCTTACGCGTATCCTGTTCATCCTGGACGCGTCCAACAGTATGAACGGCTCGTGGGGAAAAATAACACGCCTTGAAGCGGCAAAAGAATTACTGGCGAAATCAGTTACTGAACTGGAAGGCGTTCCCAACCTGGAAGTAGCATTGCGGGTTTACGGTCATCAATCTGAGATTACGGCAACTTACCAGGATTGTGAAGATACCAAACTGGAAATTCCCTTTGGAAGGAACAATCACGGGCAGATCAAAAGCAGGATTAAAACCATCCGTGCAAAGGGAACAACCCCGATCGCCCGGTCGCTGGAAGCAGCCGCAGGAGACTTCCCGGACGCCAGTTCCAGGAACATCATTATCCTGATCACAGACGGACTGGAAGCATGTGACAACGATCCGTGTGTCATCGCCAGGAAGCTCAAAGACAAAGGCGTGAATGTAAAACCTTTCGTGATCGGTGTCGGAATGGACCTGTCTTACCTGGAGAAATTCCGCTGCATCGGTGAATATGCGGATGCTGAAACACCGGAAAGCTTCGAGATCGTGCTCAAGAATGTCGTAAACAAAGCATTGGTCAACACAACGGTACAGATCAACCTGAACAACAGCTCCAAAGAGCCAAAGGAAACCAACGTGACCTTGTTCCTGTACAAGGCCGGAACAAAAGAGCTGAAATACACGTTTACCCATACCTTAAACCAGAACGGACTTCCCGATACGGTTGTAATGGATCCTGCGATTGAATACGACATGGTTGTGAATACACTTCCGAAACGGGAACTGAAAGGCATCAGGCTAAAGCGGAATACACATAACACCATCTCGATCGATGTTCCCCAGGGCTACATTCAGCCCCGGGTGATCAACGGAACCCGATCGTATGTAATCCCTTCCAGGATCATGGAAGCGGGGAATCCGGCTACGCTGAATGTACAGCAGATCAATGCGACCGATAAATACATCGTTGGAAAATACGACGTTGAAGTGCTTACCTTGCCCAGGACCTATTTCACGGTGGATGTAACGCAAAGCGCAACGACAAAGATAGAAATCGCCGCTCCGGGAAGTTTCAGCTACAAAGCGACCAGCCCGGTAACGGGACAGATTTTTACCGTAAACGGCGACGGTACATTTGACTGGGTATGCAACCTGGACGACTTGCCTACTCAGAGTACCATCCAGTTGCAGCCAGGAAACTACAAGGTCGTGTACCGGTTTAAGAATATAAAAAGCACGATCTACACGACAGAAAAAGAATTTAGAATTTATTCGAATAAAACAACCTCGTTAAACTTTTAAAAGATGATTGAAATCGAAGTTTTAGGAAAAAAAGATACCCGTTCGGGATTTGGTGAAGGGCTTTTGGAACTGGGAAGAACAAATCCTGACGTACTGGCTTTGTGCGCTGACCTGACAGGTTCACTGAAAATGGACGCTTTCCAGAAAGAATTCCCGGAACGTTTTTTCCAGGTAGGGATCGCAGAAGCAAACATGATCAGCATTGCCGCGGGAATGACGATCGGCGGAAAAATCCCGTTCACAGGAACATTCGCCAACTTCTCAACAGGACGTGTATACGACCAGATCCGCCAGTCGGTAGCTTATTCGAATAAAAATGTAAAGATCGCCGCATCCCATGCCGGACTGACATTGGGTGAAGATGGCGCGACACACCAGATCCTGGAGGACATCGGTATGATGAAGATGCTCCCGAATATGACGGTGATCGTTCCAGCGGATTTCAACCAGACAAAACAGGCTACGATCGCCTGCGCCGGACATCAGGGACCTGTTTACCTGCGTTTCGGTCGCCCTAGTGTTCCGGTATTTGTAAAGCCGGACGCTGAATTCGTGATCGGTAAAGCAGACCGGATCATTGAAGGTACGGATGTAACGATCATCGCCTGCGGACACCTGGTATGGAAATCCATTGAAGCTGCGCAGGAACTGGAAAAGCAGGGAATCTCTGCCGAAGTGATCAATATGCATACGATTAAACCTTTGGACGAAGCAGCTGTCTTAACATCTGTAGCGAAAACAAAATGCGTCGTTACGGCGGAAGAACACATGTACAATGGAGGATTGGGGGATTCCATCACGCAGTTGCTTGCACGAACAAACCCGCTTCCACAGGAATATGTAGCCGTAAATGATACATTCGGTGAGTCCGGAACTCCGGATGACCTGATGAAAAAGTATCACATCGACACACCGGATGTTGTAGCTGCCGCATTGAAAGTAATCAGCAGAAAGAAATAAAGGATTAAAACATATTGAAGCACTCTGACAAGGACATATTAAAACTGGCAAAGCAGAGTGCTTCTTCCTACAACGAAGCCTTTACCATTATTGTAAAGCAATTCGGGCCACGCCTGTTCCCTCAGGTCCAGCGCCTGACCAGAAACCGCCAGTGGACGGAAGACTGCCTTCAGAATGTGTTTATCAAAGTTTTCCAGAGCCTGAAAGATTTCCGGGGTGATTCCAGCATCTATTCGTGGCTGTATCGTATTACCAACAACGAAGCTCTGAATTACATTAAAAAAGAAAAAATCCGTTTCACTTCCGACCTGGGAGAAACAAGCATCGAAACCATCGCACAGGATTTCGGGTTCAACAATGTTTCAACGGAAGTGATCGAAAAGCACCTGCTGGGTGCCATTGCCACCCTTCCCCCGAAGCAGGCCGAGGTCTTTGAATTAAAATTCTTCCAGGATCTGAAATTTTCCGAAATAGCAAAACTTACCGGTGTTTCAGAAGGTGGATTGAAGGCCAATTACCACCATGCCGCAAAAAAGATAGAGGAATACCTGAGAGAATGCTTAGCAGAATGATCCGGAAAGAAGACACTTCCGGTTGATTCCGTCACTAAAAATAATAGCCTTCTATCTTATCCGCCAGAACATTGCTTAATTTGAAATAGCTTTCATTCGTCCAGCCGCCGACATGGGGAGAAAGCAATACTTTGTCACTGTTGACCAGGTACCGGAACTCCGGCGGGATCTCCTCTCCGAATACCTTTTCAAAGCTGGAGCTTTCATACTCCAGTACATCCAACACCGCTCCTTTTACCTTCCCCGATTCAAGCGCTTTTACCAGTGCGCTCGTCCTTACGATCTTCCCTCTTGACAGGTTCACCAGGTAAAACGGGTGCTCCACCGCTCTGAAGAAATCATCATCCGCCCAGAATAAGGTTTCTTCATTCTGCGGAATGTGAAAGCTGATCACTTCCGCCCGCGCGTATATTTCTTCCAGTGTGGATTCCTGTACGAACGCATCTCCGAAGCCGGATCTGTATTTATCATAAGCCAGTACCGTGCAGTCAAATCCCCTCAGTACCTTCGCGAAAGCGCTCCCATTGTTACCGAATCCAATGATTCCTACGGTCTTACCGGTCAATTCAACTCCCCTGTTTCCTTCCCTGTCCCAAATGCCTTGCCGTATCTCAGCATCGCCTTTTTTCAGCTGGTTGAACAACGAAAGGATCATGGCCAGGGCATGTTCGGCAACCGCTGTCCTGTTTCCCTCGGGCGAATTGAACAATACAATATTCCGATGGCGGCAATATTCCTCATCAATATTTTCCATTCCTGCTCCGGAGCGGGCGATGAATTTCAGATCCTGGGCAGCGCTCAGCAGCTTTTCATCCATCCTGAAACGGGAACGAATGACAATTCCGTCCACACCTTCAAGGGCTGCTCTACACGCTTCGAACGACAACCCGCTTCCGTCTATACACAGAACGCCTTTGGCTTCCAGGCGTTGCTGCAAAATTTCATGGACGGTGTCAATGAATAAAACCTTCATACATTACAGATGATACAACAACATTCCGACGGTAAAGTAAATGAACAATCCTATGATGTCATTCAATGTCGTTACAAATGGCCCCGTTGCCAGGGCAGGGTCTATATTATACTTGTGCAATGCCAGCGGGATCAATGTTCCGAAAATAGAGGCAAATATAATCACCGTGAACAACGACAGGCTGACCACAATTGCCAGGGTCGTTCCTTCAAGCATAGCCGCGATTCCGTAGATCATACCGGACAACAATATTCCGTTGGTGAGCGCGACCAGTGTTTCCTTGCCGATCCGTTTCAATGCGCTTTTAGACATGTAATTTCCTTTCGCAAGTGACTGAACGACAATAGCAGATGACTGAACTCCTACATTCCCGCCCATCGCCGTAATCAAGGGGATAAAAAACGCCAGTGCGGGAACAGCGCTGATTTCGGTCTCAAAACCCGAGATCACCTGTGAGCCCAATATTCCGCCCAGCATACCGATCACCAGCCACGGGAGCCGGGCACGGGAAATTTTCCAGACGGAAGAGTTCGATTCGATCCTTTCCGAGATACCGGAAGCGAGCTGGAAATCCTTATCCGCCTCTTCTTTGATGAAATCGACCATGTCGTCGATGGTAATCCTACCAACCAGCTTGTTCTGCAGATCGACGACCGGCAGTGAGACCAGGTCGTATTTTTCCATGATCTTCGCCACTTCTTCGGCATCTTCATTGGTCTTTACAGAAATAATGTTCTTTCCCTGGTATAAATCGGCGATCTTGGTCTTGGGCTTGGCAAACAACAACCTTTTGAGCGACAGAACCCCTACCAGCTTCCCCAGGTCATCGACCACGTAAATGGTAAAAACCTGCTCCACATCTTCCGCCTGCCTTCTCAATTCCACCAACGCCCTGTCTACCGGCCAGTCGATCCGTGCCTTGATGAACTCTTTCTGCATTAATCCCCCGGCCGTGTCTTCGTCATAGTTCAACAGGTCAACAATGTCACCAATGGCCTCATTGTCCTGCATCTGGGAAATGACCTCCTGGACCTGGTCATCAGGCAAATCCCCGAGAATATCTGCAGCATCATCCGAATCCAGGTTTTCAAGCTGGTCTGCAATCTCTTTCGTGGAAAGCGAAGCGAGGAACCGGTCCCGGATGTCCTCATCGAGCTCCATCAATACATCCGCCTGCTGATCCTCGTCCATCAGGAAATAGATGTATTTTGCCTCGTCGTTGCTTAACAAATCCAGGATTTCCGCAATATCGGCAAAGTGCAGGTCCAGTATATTGATTTTGAGCCAGTCAATATCCTGGGTCGCGATGGCAACCCTAGTACTTTCAATAAACTCTTTGGTTAACTCAAATCTCATAACTCCGGGTATTTGACGGTGCAAAGTTAGGCTATTTCATTTTTAACGGGAGAAAGTTAGCAGGTATTTTTCATCAACTCCTGAAAATATGCCCCCTGTTCGGGCAAAAGAAAACCTTAATATTCATTATATTCGCGCAAAAACCGCATTATGGCAAGAATTTTAACGGGAACACAAAGTACCGGGACACCACATCTGGGAAATTTACTGGGGGCAATCATTCCTGCAATTGAAATGTCGAACAAGCCGGAAAATGAAGCATACCTGTTTATTGCAGACCTGCATTCATTCACCCAGATCAAAGATCCGAAGGAGCTGAAAGAAAACACCATTTCAACGGCTGCTACGTGGCTGAGCTTTGGTGTTGATATCAATAAAACGGTATTTTACAGGCAGAGCCAGGTTCCTGAGGTGACGGAACTGATGTGGTATTTATTGTGCCTGTTTCCGTACTCCCGTCTGAGCCTTGCCCACGGATTCAAAGACAAGGCAGACCGCCTGAATGACGTCAACGGAGGATTATTTACCTACCCGATGCTGATGGCAGCCGATATTTTGCTGTACGACGCTGCGTATGTACCTGTGGGGAAAGACCAGGAACAGCACCTGGAGTTTACCCGGGATGTGGCTGCAAGGTTTCACTCCCAGTTTGGTGAAACGTTCGTCATACCGGAAGCGCTTGTCAACGAAGAAACAAAGATCATTCCCGGAACAGACGGGCAGAAGATGAGCAAATCCCGCAATAACTTTATCAATATCTTTCTGCCGGACAAACAGCTGAGAAAACAGATCATGTCTATCCAGACAGACAGCAAGGAGCTGGAGGAGCCAAAAGACCCGGACACCTGCAATGTATTTGCACTATACCGGTTAATCGCGGAAAAGGATGCCGTTGAAGCAATGGACGGGCTTTACCGTGCCGGCGGATATGGATACGGGCATGCCAAGCAGGCATTGTATGAGCTGATCGTTGAAAAATTCAAAAACCAGCGGGAAAGATACTGGTACCTGGCGGAACACCCGGAAGAGATCATCAGCGCTTTGGAACAAGGTGAGCAGAAAGCCCGGGAATATGCTAAAACCGTATTGGAACGGGTACGAAAAACAATCGGATACCAGCATTCATAAATCTTGTTATATTTGTCTGTCATATAAAATTACTATTGAAAATGAAACTATTGAAATCACTACACTTCTCCGCTCTTGCGCTTTTATTATTCTCTTGTGGCGGTGAAAAAGAAAAAGACGCATCCGAATTAACACTGATAAATGGCGGCAGGACATACGGAGGAGAACTTGTATTTTCATATTCTGAACCGATCCAGGAATTATTCCCCCTTGCTGCTGCTCAGCAACAGGTAATTGTTATTTCATCCCAGATCTATGAAACGCTTCTGAACATCGACCAGAAAACGCTGGAGGTAATTCCCGGGATCGCTTCCTCATTTTCCGTAAATGATGCGGGCGATGTGTACACCTTCACGATCAGGAAAGGAATTTATTTCCACGATGACGACTGCTTCGGAGGAAAAGGGCGTGAGCTGACTCCCGAAGATGTAAAATATTCACTGGACTTCGCATGTTCCGGCAATGAGCTGAACGATGACAACAATGTACTGGTGGACAGGATCAAAGGAGGAACCGAATACAAGGCTTCTTCAAAGAATTCGTTCCCGAAAGGTGGTGTTTCCGGGATAAAAGTCAAAGGAGAAACTGTAGAAATCACGCTTAACAAGCCTTTTATCGGGTTCGAAGCGCTGCTGGCACGCAACAACATCGTGATCTTTGCAAAAGAGGCGTATAACAAATACGGCAAGAATATTGTCAAGCACCCAGTCGGAACCGGCCCGTTCAAACTTGAAAAAATGGATAAAAACGGTATTCGCCTGGTTCGCAACGACAATTACTGGCAAAAAGACGCCTTCGGAAATCCATTGCCTTACCTGTCTGCTATTTCCCTGAAATACTATACAGAAAAGAAAGCGGAAATGCTTGCATTCAGAAACAAAGAGATTGATCTGCTGCTGGACATCCCGGCAGACGAGATCGAAAATGTACTGGGAACGTTACAGGATGCCGTGGAAGGAAAGAACCTGAAACACAAAGTAGAATCTTCTCACAGCCTCAGCATTGACTACATCGGGTTCAATACTGCCGATGGGGTCTTTCAGTCAAAAGAGGTCAGGGAAGCATTCTTCTACGCGGCAGACCCTACTGAAATCATTGAAAAATACATTGGTGGCGACGGCTACGCTCCCATCAATGGTTTTGTTCCTGAAATTGAAGGAGCCCATAACCAGACACAGGTTCCCTCTCCCAATCCCGAAAAAGCGAGAAAGCTGCTCGCACAGGCCGGGTATCCGAATGGAAAAGGCTTTCCTGAAACAACAATTTATGTAAATGGAGTGGAAGGTTCTAAAAACCATGCGTTGATCAAAGGGTTTGCAGCGTCGCTGAAACGTGAGCTGAACATTGATCTGAACATCAGATTATGCTCCATGTCCGAAAGAGAAGCAGCGATCAGCAATGGAACCGCAAAAATATGGCGTTCCGGATGGATCGCGGACTATCCAAGTCCGGTTTCTTTCCTGGATTTATTTTATGCGAACAATGAGTCGTCGAACAAATTCCGGTACAACAATGCTGAGTTTAACAGCAATTTCCAGGCGGCCCTGGTTGAAAAAGACCCCAGTAAAAGAGGATATCATTTCATCAAGGCACAGTCAGAGATTATGAAAGACGCTGTTGTTATCCCTCTCTTGGTCAACAATATGCTGTTCATGATCAATGCTCGTGTGAAAGGAATCAGCGCGAACCCGTTGGAAGAGATCAACTTTAAAGAGGTATTCATCAAAGAGCCCCGGGAGGAAGAGGAAAGCCTTTGATAAATCCTCCAGGATTTTCCGGGTGTGAACGGCCTGTTATTGCGCACTTTTTCCTGCTGTTTCCAAGTGTTACCATAACATTAATAAATACCAGGAGCTTGATATAGGCAATTAAAATAAGTACTTTTGTCCCCGTATTGAGGTGTGTAGTCATGGCAAAACCGAAAAAGCATCTATTGGAATTTGAAGCGGAAGCAGACTTTGACCTGATCGGTATCTGCAGCCATCACAACGATTATCGTCTTGCCTGGGGAATCAACTCCACTTTAGGGTTTCAGCTGGAGCAATCCAATGATCCGTTCGCTATAACACATACCAAAAAGGGAATAACGACCCATCAGTCTCACCCGATGTTTGAATTCTATGAAGAAGAGAACCGGGTGACTTATTTTTTAATTAAAAACAAAGAAGAAGGTAAACTATTAATTCCGGAAAAGCCGACGATCGACTATTTTTTGTTTATCCACAAAAACAATGTGATCGACCTGGACCATCTGTCAGCCAGGCTGAGAGAGGTCGCCAGCATCCTGGCTGTATTCGTGCTTGACGCGGAGATGTTACCTTCGACAGAGAATATTATATTTTAGAATATGAAAAGAACAAAAATAGTAGCAACATTAGGACCGTCAACAGCAAAAAAAGAAACCTTGAAACAAATGTTCCTGGAAGGTCTGAATGTGTGCCGCCTTAACTTCTCCCACGGAGGATACGATGCTCACCTGGAATCATTGAAAATTATCCGGGAGCTGAACGAAGAACTGGCACTGAATGTAGCAGTACTGGCAGACTTACAAGGACCTAAGATCCGCACACATACCATGGAGAACAACGGTGTGTTCCTGGAAAACGGATCCATCGTGAAAATATCCACTCAGGAAGTGGTGGGAACAGCTTCTCATTTTTCGATCAATTACGAGCAGCTTCCGAAAGATGTCAATCCCGGTGAAAGAATATTGCTGGATGACGGAAAGCTGGCACTGGAAGTAGTAGAAACGGACAGAGAAAGTGAATTTACCGCAAAAGTGATCCACGGAGGAGTCCTGTCATCGAAAAAAGGAGTCAACTTCCCGAATACGACCATTTCAATGCCATCCCTTACAGAAAAAGACCGAAAAGACCTTGATTTCGCATTAGAGCAGGGTGTTGACTGGATCGGGCTTTCATTCGTACGCAGCCCCCGGGATGTAAAAGAGCTTAAAAATATCATTTCCCACAGGGGAGCGAAGGCGAAGGTAGTCGCAAAAATAGAAAAGCCGGAAGCGGTCGATGCGATCGAAGAAATCATTAAGGAAGCAGATGCGCTGATGGTTGCCCGCGGAGACCTGGGTGTTGAAGTTCCATACCAGAACGTGCCGCTTATCCAGAAAATGATCATCAACCGTGCACGGCTGAACGCGAAACCGGTCATTGTCGCTACACAGATGATGGAATCCATGATCTCCAACATTATGCCGACCAGGGCGGAAGTAAATGACGTCGCAAACGCTGTTTTAGACGGTGCAGACGCTGTTATGCTCTCCGGTGAAACTTCTGTCGGGGCACATCCGATTGAAGTGATCAAGACCATGTCGAATATTGTGAAAGAAATGGAAACCTTTGAAGGCATCTACAACAAAGAAGAAATCCCTGAGAAGAACCAGGCCCGTTTCATTACCGACTCCATTTGCTTCAATGCGGTAAAGCTTGCCCAGCGTACGGAAGCTGACGCGATCCTTACGATGTCTTTTTCCGGTTATACGGCCTACAAGCTGGCTTCTCAGCGTCCGAAAGCACCGATCTACGTATTTACCAGCAACAGGAGCATCATCACCCAGATCAACCTCATCTGGGGAGTAAAAGGGTTCTATTATGACCGGCGTATTTCAACGGACCACACCATTTCAGATATCAAGAACATCCTGAAAGAAGAAGGTTTACTGAAAGATGGCGAGCTGGTGGTGAACATTGCTTCCATTCCGCTGGAAGAGCTGGGAAAATCCAATATGATCAAACTGAGTTATGTAGATTAATTTCTCATCCACATTGTGTAAAAGGTTTCAACAAAAAATTGAAACCTTTTTTGTTTTTTGCCAAGGTGAAAACCTGAAATATATCTTCAATAAAAAAATCCGGCCCTGAGCACAGAACCGGATTCAAATGTTTTTTATCGTTTACAGGCCTATTTCCAGACTCCCATTTTACTGAATTTCTTGATCCTGTTCTCAATACGTTTCTCAGGTTCTACCTTTTTCAGGTCTTTCAGATACTTAACCAGGTGTTTCTTCACCGTTTCAAAAATCTCTTCGTGGTTCCTGTGCGCACCGTTGATCGGCTCAGGGATGACATCATCCACCAGACCGTTTTTCTTCATATCCGAAGAAGTCAGCTTTAATGCATCCGCAGCTCTCTCCTTGTATTCCCAGCTTCTCCACAAGATGGAAGAACAGGATTCCGGTGAGATAACGGAATACCAGGTATTTTCCAGCATCACGACCTTATCTCCGACACCGATCCCCAAAGCACCTCCGGATGCTCCTTCCCCGATGATGACACAGATCACAGGAACTTTCAAACGCATCATTTCGTAAATATTCCTTGCAATCGCTTCTCCCTGTCCGCGCTCTTCCGCTTCCAATCCAGGGAAAGCTCCCGGCGTATCGATGAACGTAACGACCGGTTTATTGAATTTTTCAGCCAGCTTCATCAAACGCAGCGCTTTGCGATATCCTTCAGGATTCGGCATCCCAAAGTTCCGGTACTGCCGCATCTTCGTATTGATCCCTTTCTGCTGCCCAATGAACATGACGGTCTCGCCATTCAGCAAACCGAATCCGCCCACCATTGCCTTGTCATCTTTTACGCCTCTGTCGCCATGCAATTCCTGGAAAGAATCTCCTGCAATCGCCTTGATGTAAGCCAGCGTATATGGCCGGTCGGGGTGCCTTGACAGTTGCACGCGCTGCCAGGGAGTCAGCCCTGAAAAGATCTTCTTAGTTGTTTCAACCAGTTTTTTTTCCAATTCGCCAACCTTGTCAGACATATCAACGCCTGTATTCTCCCCAATCTCTTTCGTGCTGGAAATCTGCTCTTCCAGCTCTTTTATCGGCTCTTCGAAATCTAAATATGTTGTCATATTCACAAAATTTGAGGTTGCCAAAATACAAAAAATGTTCCTTAGATAATGGTATTTCCGTGAATATTTTGACGGCTGAAAGAGGTTTTTAATCCCGGAAGGACCAACCACACGGTATTATCAGGATCTGTAGCTTTGTTTCCCGGAGGTAAACCAGCCGTACTTCAGGATGCAGATAATTGCCCGTATGCCGTCTTTCCACCCGATCTTTTTCCCCTGCTGGCTTGTTCTCGGCTGGTATGTAATGGCTACTTCTTTCCACTCCAGTGTTCTGTCTTTTGCCAGCTTAGCTGTAATTTCCGGCTCAAACCCGAACCGGTTCTCTACCAGCTTCATCCGTTTGAATACCCGCGCAGGCACCAGCTTATAGCACGTCTCCATATCTGTGATCCTGATCCCAAAAACAATATTGGACAGCCTGGTAAGAAAATTATTCGCTACCCGGCTCAGCCCTTTATAATCCGGAGGCGCATTCAAAAAACGGGAACCGTAAACAATGTCTGCATTTTCTTCAATCACGGGGCGTATGAGCAGGTTAAATTCCCAGGGATTCAATTCCAGGTCTGCATCCTGGATAATGATGTAATCTCCCGTAGTGGCATCTATTCCCGTATGGATCGCACCTCCTTTCCCTTTGTTGACGGGATGGGTGACAAGGTGAATCACTCCCGGAAATGCTGCTGAAAAACGGTTGATTTCGTCCAGCGAATGATCCGTTGAGCAATCATTTACCACAATGATCTCTTTTTCAACCTGGTGAATTAAAACCACTTCGTTCGTTGTCTTTAATACGTCGTAAATTGTGCTTGCCTCGTTGTATACAGGAATGATGATCGACAACTTTTTCATTTACTTTTCTTCATAAAATGTAATTTCCATATCCTCCAGCTTTACCTTTTCCCGGGGATGGGCATTCCAAAGATAGCATTTTAAAGGAGAATCCGTTGTTTTGTCAATGGTGTACAAGTAACTTAGTTTCCGGGGCTTTTTATACAGATCCGCTTGCAGGTAATGCGCCTGGTATACCTGCTGATGCTCATCCGAAAGTACCAGCACGGCGTCATTGTTTTCATGCCTGGCTCCTGCTGTCAGGGTAACAACGATCTTTCCCGAAAAGGGGTGCGGATATATGAAAGAAGAAGAAAACGGGTTGTCCTTACCGATCTCCTCATTCAGCACTTTCCTTTCCCGGTGGATCATCTTCCAGCTGTTCTTTACCATTACAGCAGGCGGGTCTTTTTTGACCTGTAAAAAATGAGACCAGTAAAGCTCCTTCGTCGTTGATCCTCCGGGCAAAATCCCTTTCCTTACCTGGAATGCCTGGATGACATTCAACGCAATGAAAGGCAAAAATGCAATGTAAATCATTTTCCACCTGATGCGGGACAAGAAACCTGCCAACCCGATAACCAGGATGGGGTAAAAGTCGATCATCGGCCGCTGCCCCAGCCCCATTCCGAAGGTCCAGATCCACCAGCAGGAAAAAACATAGGCGATCCCGGTAATGCCACAAAAGAACAGAGCGCCTTTTATCCACCCTTCCCGGTAAAAATAAATGGTGCCAAACACAAAAGCAAGAAACAAAAACGGGGACCAGAGCCACCATCCTTTCTTATAGGAGAACAGGTAATCAACCAGGTGCGGACGGAATAAGTTCATTGTCTCCTCTCCGTACGAATATACCAGCCAGTTACCGGTCTGCAGTTTCCACATCAGCGGAGCGATGAACACCACTGCCAGGCCCATCAGGAAATAGATCCACTTCCAGTTGGCCGGGGTTATTGACCGTTTCAGCTCTTCCCGTGATAAGAGCAACGGAAAGATCACTACCATCATCAGGTTGGTCGGGCGGGTAATCAGCAGCACTGCCAGAACGGGAATACACCACCCGATATACCGCCATTGACCGGTCTGTTTATAGGCGTAACAAAGCCAGATCAGCAGCGAACAGCCAAAAAAGCCAAATACATGCACCACCGTAAAATCGTAAACGAGGTAATAATAGCTATTGGAAGCGAACAGGATCAGCAATATACTCCCATAGCGACCGTAAACATTGAAGTTCATTTTTTTCATGACGCTCAGCAGCAACTGGCATCCCCATAAGAAGAAAAACAGGTGAGAAGCCGCAACGGACCATTGAAAAAGGACGGAATACCCGTCAACAGGAAGTCCGGCAAGGTAAGAGAAGAGCGCCGCAAGCAGGAAGAAGGGCAAATAAAAAATTCCCGCACCCGGAAAGCACTTATTGGCGACCGTCCCGTTGGGTTGCTCCATCCGGAAGTGCTTGGCAGAAGATCCATCCTCCGGGTAGTATTTTTTCTCCATTTCATCTGTAAACCCATAGGAAAGGTCATTGTAGATGAACAAAGCCGGCAGATAGGCGTAATATCCCTTTGCGTCACCGTTGATCACCCGGCTGTAGGGATGGTCCCAGCGATGTGACTGCACGATAACCCCAAGCAGGATGAGCAGTACAGATCCAAGAAAAAACAGTCTTCGTGTATTCAAGTTACAGTTTTTTATTTGCAGAATCGACGATAAAGATATAACTATCCCGGAAAAAGAATCAAAAAAACAAGGGCAGGCACCTGGTCGGATACCTGCCCTCTTTTGTTACTATTTTCATTTACAACAACTCATTCGCCAGGTTTGCCAGCTCGGAACGTTCACCTTTTTCCAGCTTGATATGGGCAAACAGCTCCTGTCCTTTCAGGCGGTCAATGAGATAAGCCATCCCGTTGCTGTTTTCATCCAGGTAAGGAGTGTCGATCTGGTTCACATCACCCGTAAAGACGATTTTCGTATTCTCCCCGGCGCGCGTAATGATTGTTTTCACTTCATGAGGAGTCAGGTTTTGCGCTTCATCAATGATGAACATGATGTTTGAAAAGCTTCTTCCCCGTATAAATGCCAGCGGAGTAATGACAATTTTTCCCTGCTCTTCCATTTCCAGGATCGCTTTGTGCTTCTTTTCATTTTCGCCGAACTGTGCTTTGATAAACTTCAAGTTATCCCACAAAGGTTCCATGTATGGCCCGATCTTATCATTCGCGTCTCCCGGTAAAAAACCAATGTCTTTATTTGAAAGCGGAACGATCGGGCGGGCTAAAATGACCTGGTGGTAATTTTTATGCTGCTCCAGCGCGGAAGCCAGGGCGAGTAGTGTTTTCCCGGTCCCTGCCACTCCCTGGAGCGCTACCAGTTTTATCTTATCATTCATCAGCGCGTTGAGGGCAAACGCCTGCTCGGCATTCTTGGGCTTTACACCGTAAACAAACTCCTTCTCAATCCGTTCCACCTGGTCTGTCCATTGATTATAGACTGCCAGCGAAGACGATTTTCCATTTTTCAGGATGTAGTACCCGTTATTGATCTTCTTGTCTCCCAAGATTCCGTCTTCATCCAGCTTACCTTTTGTAAAGATCTGGCGGATAATTTCCGAATCGATGTGCTCAATGGTATTGGAGCTTGGTTCATCTGAATCGATCGGCGATACTTTCCCGGTTTCATAATCTTCCGACTGGATACCCAGCGCTTTCGCCTTGATCCGGAGATTGATGTCTTTGGTCACTAAAATAACTTCCGTTTTCGGTTCCTTCTCCTTCACACAAAGCGCCGCATTGATGATCTTATGATCATTTTTAGCGGATGAATACACGCTTTCCGCATCCAGCTCAAGCGGATGATTTTCCAGGACAATCCGGAAACTTCCGAGCTTGGGGCCCAGCGGGATCCAGTTTTGCAGGCCTCCGTTTCCCGAAAGCTTGTCTATAAAACGGATCACTTCGCGTGCGCAAAAGTTCTTAGTATCGTTCCCGATCTTGAACTTGTCCAGTTCTTCCAGGACAGTAATCGGAATCGCTACATTGTTTGAACCGAAGTTAGTGATAGATTGGTGGTCGTGCAAGAGTACAGACGTGTCCAATACGAAGGTTTTTTTCTTTTTGGCCATGTAAAGGAGTTTTTCTTTAAAGTTAGCAGTAAATGTCATTGATCGCCGATAGTGAAGAAATACTTATTTACAATGGATTGTTAGTTTTATTTGTATAATGGGAAGGGTTGAGAGGAGGAAGTACGAAGTGCCAAAAGTGAGAGGAGGAAGTACAATGAAGCTGAGAAACAGCGTTCAAAAGACAAATACATAAACCCGATTTAACCAGTCAAAAATTTCATTTTATGGGATTTATATGGTATATTTGAGAATACGATAAGTATTATTTTCTAACCCTAATTTTTTATAGCATGAAACCGAACATTGGTATTACAGACAAAAATTTAAAGGAAATATGCGCACTTCTGAACAATAGCCTGGCAGATTCGCATATTTTGTATTTCAAGCTTCGCAAGTATCACTGGAATCTCAAAGGAGATAATTTTATGGAGCTTCACAAGCTGTTTGAAAGCCAGTATACTGAAATGCAGGAAGCCATTGATGAAATTGCCGAACGGGTGAGCCAGCTGGGAGGTGTGGCAATCGGTACTACCGCTGAGTTTTCAAAGCTGTCCTCCCTTAAAGAGAGCCCCGGCAAGAACCCGGCAGACAACATGGAAATGATCAGAGAGCTGCTGGAGGATCATGAGACAATCATCCGCAGTTTAAGAAAAAGTGTGGAAAATGCCGGTGAGAAATTCGGTGATGAAGGTACTGCCGATTTCCTTACAGGACTGATGGAAAATCATGAGAAGATGGCCTGGATATTAAGACGCTATTTTAAATAGCTCCATTTATCCTTATTTTCCCGAAAATATAACCAAACAAAATGACGATGAGCAGTGAAACACCCCCATACAGTTATGATACATTAAGCGAAGCTGTAAATGACCTGATCAAACGCGGCTATACGGCAGATTTCCTGATTATGAATGAAAAGGACTGCCTGGTATGCAATAACCTGGAGCTTTCTCCTGAGGAATTTGTGATTGACGAAGTGTACCGGTTTGAAGGAATGACGGATCCCGCGGATGAAAGTATCCTTTTTGCCATTTCATCTCCCGTACATGATCTGAAAGGATTGGTGATCAACAGCTATGGTGCCGATTTTGGTTATCGTTCTTCAAAATTAGTAGAGCATTTGAATAAGCATTTGTAGCATCACGGAGGAATAATATCCTGTGGCAATAAAAAAGCCCCGTTCGACTGAATGGGGCTTTCGTTCATTAATGCCTGTGGTTCGGATCGCTGTGGTCGTGTCCGTGGTGATCGTCTTTCACCGCTTCTTTCACATCTACAATCTCAATATCAAAGACCAGGTCCGAATAAGGAGGAATCGCCCCGGGACGTCCGCCCGGACCATACGCCTGGTAATAAGGAATGATCAGCTTCGCTTTTCCTCCTTTTTTCAGCATGGCAATTCCTTCTTCAAATCCCGGGATCATGCGATTTACCTGGAACTGGAACCCCATTGGCTGCCCTCTGTCGTAGGAGGAATCAAACTTTCCGCCGTCTCTTCTGAATGTTCCCGTGTAGTGAAGGGAGACCGGTGATCCTTTCTCAATTGCCAGCCCTTCTCCTTCCTTTTCAATGATGTAAACCAAACCGGAAACACTTTGTTTTGCGTCAGGGTATTTTTTCAAAACTTCTTTGTACATGAACTCCCTGTACTCTTCCTGTGACATTTTCCCGATCCGTTCGATCTCTTCCGCTTCTTTCTTCTGCTCTTCAAAAATCTTGTTGTACTCAGCGTTGAACACTTTGGTAGCATCGAACTTTTTAGCTGCACTTCCTACACGAATGATCTTTACCGTTTCCATCACATCATCCTGCTTGATCGCATCTACTACATCCTGTCCGCTCACCACATGGCCGAAAACAGTATGTTTCCCGTCCAGCCACGGAGTTTCTTTGTGTGTGATGAAAAACTGGCTTCCGTTTGTTGCCGGACCGGAGTTTGCCATTGACAGGATCCCTGCTTTGTCGTGCTTCAAGTCGGGACGTGTTTCGTCGTAGAACTTGTAACCGGGGTCACCGGAACCATTTCCCAGCGGATCTCCACCCTGGATCATAAAGTCTGCAATTACCCGGTGAAATTTCAACCCGTCATAGTAAGGCTTGCTAAAAGAAGGTCCTTTCTGGAACGTAAAATTCCCTTCCGCCAGGCCGACAAAATTTGCCACCGTCATCGGAGTCTTTTCATGTTCCAGTTTCACAACTATTTTTCCCCTGGTCGTATTAAACTCAGCGTAAATACCATCTTCATACTTATCCTGTGAAAAGGAAAATGCCCCGATCACCATCGCGGACATCAGTATTCCTATTGATTTCAGTTTTCTCATTGTTTTTATTTTATCGTTTTAGTGATTTCTTCTGTCTATTCCCCACAACATTTTATTGCGGATGGTGTCCAGGAAATTATGCCCCTCCAGCCGGATCACGTTGATCATAAAATCCGCTTTCCGGATCACCACTTCCTCCCGCTGTTTGATATTGACTGAGTTCCCGTCAAGGCTCAGCAAGTAATTCCGGCTTCTTCCTTCCACGCTTAATTTTATTACCGTGCTGTCCGGAACAACTATCGGGCGCACATTCAGGTTATGCGGCGCAATAGGTGTTACAACATGCAGCTGGCATTGAGGATCAATAATCGGGCCACCACATGCGAGGTTGTATGCCGTTGAACCCGTGGGAGTGGAAATGATGAGTCCGTCTGCCCAGTAAGAATTCATATATTCATCGTCCAGCGTAGCATGAACAGTAAGCATCGCAGAGCTGTCCTTTCTCGAAACGGTTACTTCGTTGAGCGCAACATTCGCATCTCCGAAATGGCCGGATGCTGTTTCAACCCTCAGCAATGAACGTTCCTGGTATTCAAATTTCTTGTCCTGCAGCTTTTCAAATGCTTCGGTCATCGACTCTTTTGAAATATTTGCGAGGAAACCCAGCCTGCCTGTATTGATCCCGATGATCGGAACCTGTGAATCACGGACATAATTGACACTTTGAATGAACGTTCCGTCTCCGCCCAGGCTGACCACCAGGTCGATTCCTCCCGTAAAATCTCTGTACGAGCTGAATTCGGATGTAGCAGCGGGTAACCCGATCTTTTTGACAAGCTGTGCTTTCAGGTCCTTTTCCAGTACCGGGTTCCAGCCCATTTTGTGAAAATGAGCCAGTAACTCTACTACGTAGGGAAGATTCGTTTTGCTTACTTTTCTGCTGTAGAGGGCAACGTTCATTGGCATCACAAATTCATAAAATTCATCAGGGCATCGAACCTGTTTCTCAAGTCGTCTTCAAACTCGCTCTTCTGATAAGAAGCTTTGATGATGTAATCGTACCGTACAAAGGTACGTAAAATTCTCTCCAGGTCGATCTCATTGATCTTCAACGTTACTTCTATTTTTGTAGAATCGGGCAGCGAAAGGACGTATGAGCTGAGGATCTTCGCATTGTTGCTTTCCACGATCTGCGCGATCTGCGCCATGGAATAATCCACTTTATTCATTTCCAGCACGATAATCCCTCCCTGTTCTTTGATTCCTCCGGTATTGCTGATCAGGTGCATCAGCTGATGGATGCTGGTGCAACCCAGGTACCGCTCGTTTCTGTCAAGAATCGGCACAACCGAAATCTTGAATTCCCCTACTTTCGCTATGACTTCGTAAATGTGGTCCGATTCCCATACAAAAGGGCGCGGCAGGTGATCAAACAGAACGTCCAGTGTCTGGTGCTCATCCATTTTGTCAAGCACATCATTTTCCGAAAGCACTCCGACAAAGTTTCCATTTTTCAATACCGGAAGGTGAGACACTTTGAATTCATCCATCCAGACCAATGCTTTCTCACCTGTATCCAGGTGAGTCAGCGGGGGAATTTCTTCGGTTATCAGTTCTGCTGCTACCATAATGCCACCAAAATAAATAAATAGTTTGAACCTGAAGGGTGAAATAACAAAAAATTATAATTTATATTTTACCGCACAGGCGCACCGGATGCAAAATTGTTACCCCATTTCTTGATACCTTTGCACGAATAAACCTTAACTTAGCTGTCTGAATAAAAATTGTAGCAGCTACCATGAATTTCAATGCACCTTTAGCAGAGCGGATGCGTCCTAAATCGCTGGATGATTACATCGGGCAAGGTCACTTACTGAGAAAAGATGCTTCTCTCCGGCTGGCGTTGGATTCAGGTGTTATTCCTTCCATGATCTTCTGGGGACCTCCGGGTGTCGGGAAAACGACCCTGGCAAACCTGATCGCCAGCCACCTGGACAGGCCTTTCCATACGCTCTCCGCCATTTCTTCTGGTGTGAAAGATGTACGGGAGATCATACAGGGTGTGGAACGGCAGGGAATGTTCAACCAGAAAGGAACCATTCTCTTTATCGACGAAATCCACCGGTTTTCCAAAGCGCAGCAGGATTCGTTGCTCGGAGCAGTTGAAAAGGGCATTGTCACTTTAATTGGCGCGACAACTGAAAATCCTTCTTTCGAAGTCATTTCGGCATTGCTTTCCCGCTGTCAGGTATATGTCCTGGAAAGCCACACAAAAGATGACCTGCAACAATTACTGGAAAAAGCGATCCGGGAGGATGTCGTACTGAAGAAAAAGAAGATCATACTGGAAGAAACCAGCTCGTTGCTGGCTATTTCAGGAGGAGACGCCCGGAAATTGCTCAACGTGTTCGAGATCATTGTCGGAACGTTTCAGAACCAGCAGGAGATCGTTATCAACAACCAGGTCATTGAATCGGTTGCGCAGCAAAGCCTGGCCCGTTATGACAAAGACGGTGAACAGCATTATGATATTATTTCCGCTTTCATCAAATCCATCCGCGGGAGTGACCCGGATGCCGCTGTATACTGGCTGGCACGGATGGTGGAAGGAGGAGAAGACCCGAAATTCATTGCCCGCCGGTTGCTGATCAGCGCTTCGGAAGACATTGGCTTAGCCAATCCGAACGCGTTATTAATGGCCAATAACTGTTTCCAGGCCGTGCAGACAATCGGGTGGCCGGAATCGCGGATCATCCTGGCACAATGTACCATCTACCTAGCAACTTCCCCCAAAGGAAACGGAGCATATATGGCAATTAACCGTGCACAGGAGGAAGTAAGGAAATCCGGGAATTTATCTGTTCCGCTGCACCTGAGGAACGCACCGACAAAATTAATGAAGGAGCTGGGCTACGGAGAAGAATACAAGTATTCCCACGATTACCCGGGAAATTTCGTACAACAGAATTTCTTCCCGGAAGAATTGAAAAACGCGAAATTCTTCAACCCGGGAAGCAGTAGTAAGGAACAGGAAATCGCAGCGATCGTCAAAAAACTGTGGAACAGGTAAATGGGGGCAAGGCTGGCATATTACCTCATTGTATTCCCGATCTCCAGGCTACCGTTCTGGTGTATCTATCTGCTTTCTGACCTGCTGTACGGCATCTTTCTCATCTTTCCCTACAGAAAAAAGGTGATTGAAGGCAATATCCGCCGTTCGTTTCCTGATAAAACGGAAGGGGAGATCAATGCACTGATCAAGCAGTTCTATCGTCATTTTACCGATATTCTTGCCGAAGGGATCAAGAACCTGAGCATCTCCGGAGAAGAGTTGAAAAAACGTTATACGGTCAGGAACCCGGAAGTAATGGAAGATCTGTACCGGCAAAACAAAAGCGTTTTACTGGTTTCCGGGCATTACAACAACTGGGAATGGCTGATCTCCGCCCAGAATTTCCTGTTCCCGCACCAGGCAATGGGAATCGGGATGCCACTGACTTCTAAATTCTGGGATAAAAAGGTGAATGAACGCCGTGAACGGTTCGGGATGATCGTTGTGCATTCCAGAAACTTCAAAGAAAAGATCCGGGAACAGGAAGGGAATCCAATTGCTATCCTGACACTTTCCGACCAATCTCCCGGAGATGCCCGAAAAAGCTACTGGATGGAGTTCCTGAACCAGCAGACAGCCGTTTTATTCGGAGCAGAATTAATGGCGCATGAATACGATTTCCCTGTGGTGTTTTATCATACACGAAAAGTAAAGCGGGGCTACTACGAAATGGAATTGCAACTGATCACCGGTGCTCCGGAAACCATGAAATGGGGAGAGATCACGGAAGCGCACACCCATTTACTGGAAAAAGCGATCCGGGAAGAACCTGCATACTGGCTGTGGTCGCACAAACGATGGAAACGGGAAGTTCCGGAGGACCTGGAGGAGTTGAAAAGGGAACAGCAGAAGAAGTTTGAAGAAAAGTTCTTTAGTAAGAATCGACAGTAAATCAATGCTTCAATGGACAATCAGCAACCACTGTACATTGTCCATTAAACAAGTGCCAAGTGATTAAAACTGGAAATACACAAACGCTTTCGATTCTCCCGTCATTGCCTGGTACATCAGGAAAATAATGCATCCTACGGCAACAACCTGTACGGGAACCGGCATTTTAATGAACAGGTTCTTGTAAGCATCTTTCCAGGAGGTTGGCAGCCAGTGGACAATGAAGCCTGCGAGCATGATCCAGAATACGGATTGATAGGTTTGCAGAACAAGCACGAATGTGTCCCACGTGAAATCAAAATGATTCCAGATCTGGTTGAGCATTATGGCAGGCATGCCATCCTCTTCCAGTCGGAACCAGATACGGGTAAATGTGATAAAGTTGAATGTCAGGAAAATCTTCCAGAAACGGACAGCCAGATTGGTCTTGTTTTCGTAAGGAGAGATCTTCTTCCAGTAATTGTAAATAACCAAAGCGACACCGTTCATCGCTCCCCAGATCACGAAATTCTCACTTGCTCCGTGCCACAACCCACCGACAACCATTGTGATCAGCAAATTGAGGTCGCGGTAGACATTGGTGCGGGCTGCCGGTATGAAGCGGACAACCACTAGGTAAATGATCATCAACGCTCCGTAAACATACAGCAGTTCATACCATTGTGTAATGAAAATCAGGAAGATCAGGATCAGGAATGTAGCGATAAAGGTACCTATCCCCCCGCTCCGGTTTCCTCCCAGAGGAATGTATAGGTAATCCCGTAACCAGGATCCCAGCGACTTGTGCCAGCGCCTCCAGAAATCCGCAACGCTTATCGCTTTGTAGGGTGAATTGAAGTTTTCCAGTAACCGGAAGCCCATCAGCAGAGATAAACCGATCGCAATATCCGTATAGCCGGAAAAATCCCCGTAAATCTGCAGGGAATACCCCCACATGGCCAGGATGCTTACGAATCCGGGGTATGCTTCGGGTGCATCCGCAATCTTATCGATAAAATGAACCGCGATGTAATCTGCCAGCACCACTTTTTTCAACAGCCCGGTCACAATCACGATGACTGCAATGCTGTACTCTTTTTTCGTCAGCTGGAACGGTTGATAGATCTGGGGAATGAAATCCCTTGCTCTTACGATCGGCCCTGCGACCAATGGCGGGAAGAAAGTAACAAAGAACGCGTAGTCGAAAAAGTTCTTCACCGGTTCGATCTCTTTCCTGTAAATGTCGATGATGTAGCTGATCGTCTGAAATGTAAAGAACGAAACACCGACCGGCAACAGGATATCGGTGATAAACCGGGGTTCGCCCAGCAACCAGTTTGCCCATTCCGCAAATTTATTCGTCGGAACGAATTGGGTCCCGAACATGGTGTTGAACGCATCAGTGAAGAAATAGGTGTATTTGAAGTATCCCAGGATCAGCACGTTCAGAATAACCGCAAAAGCGACGATCCATTTTTTCGCTGCCTGAGTAGCCGCAAGGAACACCCATTTTCCTAACCCGTAGTTTAAGATCACGGAAGCGATCAGTAAGAAAACGAACTTATCGGACGATTTGTAATAAAAATACAAACTGACCGCAGACAGGAAGATCGCTCTTACAAGTGTTTTCTGCCTGAAATAAGAAAGAATGAAAAGTGTTCCGATGAACAACAGCCAGACATCGATCGGCTGGATGTTGAAATAGATCTTAAAGTATGTAACCTTGAACCAGTAGTAATAAATTGCCAGCGCATTAACGGAAAGCAGCAGGAAGATCCACCCGAATTTCTTCCGGGCTTTGAATAAAGCATGTAAAAATGCATAATTGAGGATGCACAATCCGCCGAAAACAACAAAATCCCCGTTCCGGAAAAACCAGCTTGCAAGCAGCACGACAACAGACAAGGCGGCTGTACGGACAAACACAGAAGCATCCAATAATACATAGGCAAGCAGGACTGCAAAAAAGAAGATCCAGAATTCAGCACCTGTAAAAAGAAATGCCGTATCAGGATTAAATTGAAATGAAAATACTTCAATAATTCTGCTAAAATCCAATGTATTCATAGTTTTTCAACTCCTCCTGAAAAAAGAGAAGTTGCGAAATTAGATAATAACATGAATAGAAAAATAAAATTTGAAATTTATTCTCTGAAAATTTTACATTGGATAGCAAGCGAATCCATCGCTGATGACATCACGAATAATCTGCTGCCTCACCAAAGGCCGGGTACAAGCCCATGAAACAGTCTTCGCTCTTATACAAACCTCGGATCTACTTCCATGACGTGCCCACACTTCTTACAGGTACGCAACTCTTCGGAAGCATAAAATTCTTTGAACCGCGGAAGGAAATCCCGTTCAATGTTTTCCAGCGGGAACCGGTATTCATGCAGCTTGTTATTGCACTGATCGCAGAACCACATCAACCCGTCGCTCAGATCCGTGTTTTTCCTTACCCGCTCGATCACTAACCCTACCGTATTCGGGCCACGCATCGGGCTATGCGGAATATTGGACGGAAGCAGGAACATTTCTCCTTCTCTGATCTGGATGTCCTTTGCCTTTCCCTCGTGCTGGATCCTGACCGTGATGTCGCCTTCGATCTGGTAGAACAGTTCCTCGCTCTCATTGAAGTGATAATCTTTCCGGGCATTCGGTCCTCCGACAATCATGACAATGAAGTCACCTGCATCCACATACAGGTTTTTATTGCTCACCGGCGGTTTTAGCAAATCGCGGTTGTCGTTAATCCATTGCTGCAAGTTAAAGGGCATCAACATAGTTTTCAAATTGAAAATTTATGTGTTAAAGATAAGGATTCTTTTGAAATGATTTACAGCCGGCAGATTAATCTGTCGGCTGTAAAGTTATTTTCCCATTCCTCCCGGCTGGCAGCAGGCTGGCAATGCATTTTGTGAACCTACATTCGCAGGAACATCATCCGCATCGTATCCTGTCTCAGAAATGATCTTACGGATCTCATCGGGAGAGATCTTTTTAGGGGAATAAGCTACGGTCAGCTGCTTTGATGCAACATCCAGCTCAGCATAGCGGATTCCTTTGGTATAGTTCAGTTTCTCCTCCAGGGTCTTTTTACATGTTCCACATTCGGCAGATGTCGCAATGACAATTTCAGCCGTTTTTTTACCTTCCTGTGCAAATCCGTTTCCGATAAACAGGATCGCAATCATCATTACTATGTTTTTCATCTTTTACTGTTTTTTATATGTTCCGGACCACAGCAGACATTTCGTTTTATATGATTTCCGTCAAACGAACGTGTCCGCTTTTCCATGGTCTCCACCATTGTTTTTTCTGTTATTTAATGTTCCTTATGCCCGATAACAAACCGGAATCCCGCATAAATGTTAATTCCCATTATCGGGGCCCATATTCTTGTCGCATCAAAATACGTTCCAAACGGGTTTTCCGCATCAATGATCGGGTGGTGCTGGCGATAATTTGTCAGGTTCTCCCCACCGATGTAAATATCCCATTTTTTGTGCTTATACGTGATCTGGGCACTTACCTGCGGGTAAACTTTGCTGTAATTATCCGTGGTAAATGTTACCGAATCCAGCTGGGTAACAGGAAGACGGGATGCTCCGAAGACCGATGCCGTAGCGTCAAATTCCCATTTCTTGTTGCGTGTATGATAAGCAACATTGATAAATCCCCTGTGTTTGGGAACCATTACTTTTTGCTGTAATTGCCCTCCGTATTCCGCACGGACATCCAGAAATTTATAGGCCAGGCGGATGTCCAGCCGGTCAACCGGTGAAAAAGAAAGCTCTCCCTGGAAGCTGTTGGAAAATGACTTTCCTGTCATATTCTTAAAAATGATCTGGTTTACATTTTCATCTCTGTCAACGATCAGCTGACGTTCAAACAAGGTGTGGTAATAATCCAGCACAACCGAAGCCTGGTTTCCGAACAATTTGAACGATTGAACCAATGATCCTCCGAAGTTCCAGGAGATCTCCGGCAATGTTCCTGCCGGGGCAATCCATTGCCGGGAAGTTGCCAGCAGGGAGATATTATCGATCATGTAATTCGGAACGCGCCATCCTTTTCCTGCCGTAACACGCAGATCCGTAAATTCCGTAATGGCATATTTTGCGTGAACGCGGGGAGAGAACTGGAAGTTGTACAAGTTGTGGTAATCACCTCTTGCACCCAAAACAGTTGTGAGCCTTGCTCCGGTATACGTATACTCTGCAAAAGCACCCGGAACGATCTCCGTACGGTTATCCGTCAGTGAATCCAGCCGCTGGTTCATGTCCACAAAAACACCGCTCAGTCCGACTTTGTACTTGTGCATTGTATTGCCAATGATGCTTTCAAACACGCCATTCACATACCCTCTTTTTTCAACTCCCCTGAACTGGCGCAGGCCAAAAAGCGCATCATTTTCCTGGTACTTCAGATTGTAGATAACACCAATGGAATTGTACGGCTTTTTCATAAAAAAACCGGTTTTCGCATACAGATCCAGGTGCTTTGCATCTGTTTCCATCCCGTATAATCCGTTACCCGTGTTTTTCCGGTAACCTACCTGCCCCCCGTATTTAGACTCCAGGTACGAATTCACCCCAATCTGGGCTTCCATTTTTTCACCCTGGTAATTCCACCGGTTGTTGAACGCATATAAAGTTCCCATCGGCATGTCCATGAAGTTATCATGGTTATGATCATTTTCAACAAACACCCCTGACGCATGGGCAAACAACGCCGTGCTCCATTTCTTTCCTACATCCAGGCTTCCGTGCGCATTCAATTCAGCACGGCCATAAACATTGGCATACCCGTTCAGGAAGAACTGATCCATATCCTGGGGTTTGAACATTTCAATATTCACCAATCCCGCCATGGATTCGTAACCATTCACAACGTTCCCGGTTCCTTTTGTGATCTGGATGGAATTGATCCACGTTCCGGGAAACGAAGAAAGTCCGAACGGCTGTTCCAATCCCCGGAGATACGGGATGTTCTCAAACTGGATCTGTGTATAGACACCCTCCAGCCCCATCATCTGAATTGTTTTCGCACCGGAAACAGCGTCTGTAAAATTGACATCCACCGATACATTGGTCTCAAATGATTCGGAAAGATTACAGCAGGCTGCCTTTCTCAATTCACCCAACGAGATCTCTTCTACTGCAAGCACCTTTAATTTGGAGATCGTTTTCGAGTTTCTCCTGTACTCAACAACTACTTCCGGCAATGTTCTGTCGGAAAACAAAACGACCTTGAGGTTCGCAAAACGATCTTCTTTTGTAACGATAATGGTATCAGAAATATACCCGGCTGCGGAGAATACAAGCGTATCCGGCAGGTTTCTGGGCAATATGAGCTCAAATCTCCCTTCTTCACAGGTCACATCGCCTGTTTTGGCGTTCAGCAGGTATGCTTTCGCCCCCATGATCGGTTCCTGTACGCCATCACTCGAACCGATAACAACTCCTTTTAATTGCGCCAATGCTCCGAATGACAGGAAAGCAAAGGCAATTGCTATACTATTTTTCATTTATGATTATTTAATTCAACAATTAAGTCAATGCCTAAAGTGAATCCATAATCATATTCTGTAAACCTGGTTGATGCTTTGTAAGTCTCTTCCCTGATATCTGGGAGGGGGTAAATCGGAGTATTCCAACCGCTGGCGGGCAGTTGCTGTAATTTCAGGCAGGAAATAAAACACAGCATCCTGTGCCGGAACGACGGAAAGGAAATTAAAAACCAGCTGTATGTCTGATTTCTCAACCCGTGTATCAATGTCCAGTGCTACATAATCCGTATCTGTGGAGCAGCAGGAGTTTTCAATGTGTTCTTCCTCTTTTGCGTCTTCCGAACAGCAGGTCTTTTTCTTCACCGGATGATCATCGCTGCAAGGATCTTCATAGCTTAAAAAGAATGATTTCTCCGTACCGGCTATGGAGCAGGTATGCGTATAAACAGCCATCCCCACGTTGGCCGTAACAAATACGATCAACGAAAGAAAAACCACGAATCTACGGATGCTATTTCTATGCTTCACCTTCAACATTGAAGCAAAAATAGGAAAGTAGCACTAAACAACCGTAAAAAACCTGTTAAAAATTAAAGATTTACAAAAAGATGTAAAGAAATTGCGGGAAAATATAAATTGCCCGGCTAATACCAGGGATGTATGATCAGTTATGATAATCCGATAAAAATTGCCCAATAACATTCTTATTTAGATTTCATTATATTGTATGATGAAAAAAGAGCAGCTGTAACAGAAAACACATTGGCAGATTTAGCACCGGTTAGTTCAGTTGTTTTTATATTTTGTATACGGTTCCGAATCTTCCAGGTACTTTCCATTTTTATCAATAAAATAATGGTGATAATTTACGGAAACATTAGCAACTGGTATTTCTTCAGAAAAGTTATAGGTTACGTCATCGTATTTCGGATCTAAAATATATTTCCCTTTTTTGTTAATGAACCCCCATTTACCTTCCTTTTTAACTGCTCCGCGACCAAGCGTAAATGTCCATGCCATTTCATACTCTATGGGTATTATTACCCGGGCTGACTGATCAACATAACCCCATTTTTCATTCAATTTAACAGCTGCTAAACCATAACTGAAATCTGTTACAAAATCATAAATGGCAGGGACAATTTCAATACCCTTTTCATTTAGAAAACCGTATTTTTTGTCCTTGATAAAACCAATTGCATTTTCAGCAGCAAAGCTGTTGATGTCATCGTAATCTGTTCCGGTAAGGCATCTTTTATTGAGACTATCATAGAGTCCGTATTTACCACCAACTTTCATAACAACAATTTCTTCTTTAAAGCTGTCTGAAAAAATACTGTGGAAAATAGTATCTGGAGAAGGTATCGTGCTATCTTCATCATAAGATAAAGCTAAATTGATTGTCTCACTGACTTTTTTGTTTTTTGTATTTTCGTTTACTATAAATAAGAAACAAATAAATAATACAACTGATATTATTCCTGCCAAGATTTTTTTTGTCATTTTATTTCAATATATTGGTCCTAACAAAAAAAGTGGAGAAAAAAGAAATAACATTTTACTTCAAAACCACTCCCACCTTTACAGGTAAGTGATCGGAATAACCGTCCAGGTATTTATTTCCCGCATAGTTTCGTTTTGGCACTAAATTGCCCTTGTATTCTTCGATCAGGAAATCGTCGGACATGATCTTACCGGAATCTTTTACGAAACGGAAGCTTCCTTTATGCGCATTCGGAGAGATCATAATGTGATCCAGCACATCCCACTCATTCCGGTAGTTATAGCTGCCTCCGAATTTACCGGATGCTTTTGAAATCATCGGGTGAAGGCGCTCCCCGATCATTTTCACCGAATTGTTCGCCGGATAATCATTCAGGTCGCCCATGAAGACCAGCTTTGATTTCGGAGAAGCTGCCATCACGGAATCAATAAAGCGGGAAGCCATCTGAGCTGCTTTCAGGCGGTTGGGCTCGCTTTGCTCCTCCCCTCCTCTTCTTGACGGCCAGTGATTGACCATCGCAAACAATGTATCTTTTTTATGCACGAATTTCGCCCAGACAATGTCGCGGGTATCGGGTGTTTCAGGGTTCGGAATCCGGAAGCGGATCAATCCGGATGACGACAGTTTCAAAACAGCAGGATCATAGATCATTCCAACGTCTATTCCTCTTCCGTCAGGGCTTTCATAATGCACAATACCAAAATTTTTCCTGGTTCCGGATGCATCGTTCAGGTCTTTTATGACCTGCCCGTTTTCAATCTCACACATTCCCAGCAATACGACATTTCCCATCGAATCAATGACCTGATTCATCTTCCGGAGCTTGTCCAGGTAACGCTCACTCGTCCATTTGTTCTTCCCATCCGGGAGAAATTCTTCGTCGTTGTGAGGCTGATCGATCGTATCGAACAGGTTTTCTACGTTGTAGAAAGCCACCACATGGGTATTTTTCTGTGAAAGTCCATTGCACCCGATCAACACGAGGGAGAATGCAATCAATAATTTATTCATTGAATTGTTCATTATGTATGCTTAATCAAAAACCGTGTCAAAAATAGGATGTATGGCCGTTGCTACAGGTTTTTGATTGTTAAGTTTTAATTATTTTCTCAAATCCCATAAGGATTCTGTCCGCTCCATAGAAGCCACCGCGAATGAGCAGACCGGCGTCACTTTTAATCCTTGCTTGCGCACTTCCTCCATTACGGCAAGAAACAGCCTGTATCCCAGTCCGTTTCCACGCAGGTCGGGACGAACTTCCACATAATCAATTGAAATGTGCTGCCCGTCTGTAATCCAGGAGTAACTTACGCTTCCGACGCGTTCCTCCCCACGGGAAACCACGAATTTCCCGCTTTTTCCATTGTCCAGCTGCTTTATTTCCATACCAGAAACGTTTTAAATTTATTCGTCCCGCCTGCTTCTTCTCTTGTCTTCAGGAGCAAAAGGCAGCGGGTTTGCAAAAATCTCTTTGTGCAACCTGTTATTGCGGTAGATGTCCATTGCCAGGTAGATCGCGCTTCTCATCGATAATTCAGACGCTTTATCCTGCCCTACAATGTCGAATGCCGTTCCGTGATCCGGAGAAGTACGTACAACCGGAATCCCGGCCGTAAAATTGACCCCGTCCTCAAATGCAAGCGCCTTAAAAGCAGCCAGTCCCTGGTCGTGGTACATTGCCAGCACTGCATCAAACTGGCTTCTCGATCCGGAACCGAAGAAACCATCCGCAGGATATGGCCCGAATGCCAGGTGACCCTGTGCATTTGCCTGCCGGATGGCAGGAACGATGATCTCCTGCTCTTCCGTACCCATTTTCCCATTCTCTCCTGCATGCGGATTAAGACCGAACACAGCGATCTTAGGACGTTGAATGCCAAAATCACGGCGCAAGCTTTTATCCAGCGCAGCAATTTTTTCGATGATCTTCTCCCTCGACAGGGACGCGCTTACATCTTTCAATGCAATATGCGTCGTCGCCAGTGCAACACGCAGGTCTCCTGAAACCATCAGCATCAATGCTTCGGCTTCTCCGGCAAGGCTTGCCAGATACTCCGTATGCCCGGGAAACTTAAACCCCGACATGGCCATTGCTTCTTTGGAAATCGGAGCCGTAACCAGCACGTCGATTTTCCCGGAAGCCAGGTCCTGGGTTGCCGCTTCCAGTGATTTAAACGCGTATTTCCCTCCCAATTGCGTCGGTTTTCCCAGGTCGAACTGGATCTCTTCATCCCACAGGTTGATCACATTCACCTTTTTATGAGCGGCATCATCGGCAGATTTGCACGACTGATACGAAAAATCCTGGTTGTTGATGAGCTTTTTATGGTGTGCCAACACTTTATTGGACGCATAAATAACAGGAGTACAATCCAGCAACAGGCGGTTATCGCTCAGCGCTTTGATAACAACTTCGGGACCAATCCCGTTGATATCCCCGATTGATATTCCTACACGAACAGGAATTTCTCTTCCTGTCTCTTTTTCTCTCTCTTTCTCTTTTTCCATTTAAAACGGATAACTATTTATTTACAAAAATAAGGAAGGTTTTGGGTTATTGGAAATATCCCCGAAGAATTCCCGGTATTTATTCTCCTCATTCAACCTCAGTGAAGGCAGACCAGGGACACCGATTCCCTTTACCTGCCAGCTTTTCATACTACCGGAATCGGGCCTTAACCGAAATTTTACACATAATTGAAAACCTGCTAATCTTCTGGTCGTTATTTACAGCTTCCTTTGCGGGAAAGAACATGGTATGGCAGAAAGGATCCTTTTCCTAAAAAACTTCCTCCGGAACCCGCTGCAGAACGCTTCGGTCATTCCAAGCTCAAAAGCCTCTGCAAAAGCAATGCTGAAAGGAATTGATTTCAGCATGGTAAACGTGGTTGTGGAACTTGGCCCCGGAAATGGTGTGTTTACACAGGAGATCATTAATACGGTAAAAAAAGGGACAAAAATCATCGTTTTCGAAATCGAGCCAACTTATATCGAATTGCTGAGGACCAAATTCAAAGACCAGATCATCCTGGTAGATAAAAGTGCGCATTTGATCGGAGAAACGCTGGCAGAAATGGGAATTGAAAAGGTAGATGTCATCATTTCAGGATTGCCGTTCTTAAAAGGAGAAATAAAGGAAAGAACAGACAACGGCATCCGGGAACTGACCGAAAAAGGAGCCATTTACCGTTTCTTTACGTATATGCCCGGTATTATGAAACATGTGTACCGGGAGCTGCCGATCGAAAAAAAGTATTTCGAACTGAAAAACATTCCCCCGCTGTGGGTATATGGAATCAACTAAAATTTCCCGAAAAGGCGCCAAGATGCAGCTGTTTTTACAGAACACCGTACAATAAAAAAGCGGGGATCTCTCCCCGCCTTCCTCAATCAATTAATTCAGCTTGTCGGCTTCTTCCCGTGCTTTGCTCATAATTCCGTCTGCACGCTTGTTTGCTTCATCTTCTGTCTGCGTTGCTTTTTTGTAGGCTTCATCCTTGACCTTCTGAGCAGCTACCTCAGCAGCTTTTTTCTTCAAAGGGTTTGAGCCTGCGGCCGCCACTGCCTGATCGTATGCTTTATCCGCTTCCGAACGGATCCTTTCGGCAGCTTTTTTACCTTCCGCTTTTACATTGTCCGCTTGTTTTTGCGCTGCATTGAGTACTTCCTGTTTCTTTTTCTCCACTTCTTCTTTTCCTTTCTCAACCGCGTTGTTTACAACCGTCCTCACGGAATCTTTCGCTTTGTCAACCACTTCATTTACTTTGTCTTTGGCCGCGTCTACCAAAGCGTCTTTCATGTTTCCGGACGCTTCCATCAATTTTTCCCTGAAATTCGTCGATACTTTCGGATCGGTAACAGACCCCAGGACACTCACATTGATCGGAATCTCTTTCGGAATCACATTCAGGTTCAGTTTCGGAGCCAGTGAATTCACTTTCGCTGCCGCCTGCTCTACCAGCTTTATCATTTCCTGGGGAATCTTTTCCTTCGGAATGATCATTTTCAACCCGTAATCGATGGATTGATCCAGTCCCATTGTCCCGGAAACATTTGTTTTGATCCCTCCCAGGACTACATCAAACGGGTTAACCGCAACTTTACCATCCTCAATTTTGAATTTCGCTTTCAGATTGTTAATGGTCTGGTTGCTGATATTTTTCAGCTTCGTAGCGTCAGCGATCTTATCCAGCGCCTTGAATCCCGAAATCTTAAGTGTGGAACTGGACAGATCTCCAAGTCCGTTGATGGATGACAGAACAGGGTCCAGGTTAGAAGTCAGGTCTGTGGACAAATTGAAATTTGATGAAATTTTACCCGTCAGGTGTTTTGCGATCGGCGCCAGCTTTTCAACCGTTACGAAATTTGTTACCAGCTGCTGAATATCCAGCTCATTCAGCTTATAGCCGAATGATGCTTTCGGCTTATCCGGGTTTTGGGTATTGTAATCGCCTGTCAGCCCAATGCTTCCTCCCATCGCATTCAGGTTAAGATTGTGCAGCGTCGCTACCTTCTCCCTCAACGTGACCGTACCGTTAACAGCTTCGGCGTTCATCCCGTTGAACTTCACTTTATTGATCTTCGTGTTCAACGCAAAATCAATATTCCCCGGAATCTCTACCCCTCCTTCTTCCGCAGCAGCTGTCGTTTGCTCTGCAGGGGCTTCCGCTTCCCCTGTCGCAGGCACAATATTCATCAATTCATCCAGGTCCATGTAGTTGCTGTTGAATGTAAATTTTCCCTTCAGCAATTCATCCCGGAACAGGTATCCCATGTAATTGTCGATCGTACCGTTCATTGCAAAGTCGGACTTCCCCGTCTTTGCATCCAGTTTTTCCAGTGCAAGGTATTGCGGCGCGAAACGGAACAGCATTTCTTTCACTTCCACTTCCTGGGACAGTTCCGGAGAAACGTAATTGAAATCTTTCAGGTTCAGTGTTCCCAGCGCTTTAAATGACTCGTACTGCTCTTTTTCAATGTGGCTCATTTTTCCATCCAGGCTGATATCGGCATCCAGCTTTCCTGTATATTTTTCCCCTTCTGCAAGCGGGATGACTTTTCCAAGCGTCGCCAGGTCTACTTTTGCCAGGATTGTTGAAATCAAAGCCGGATCCGACATGATATTGCGCATTTTCAATGTTGCATCTACTACGTTTCCTGCAAAGTCCGCGTGGAACTTGTCCACATCCACGGTCATCTTATCCAGGTTGCTTCCTCCCGCAAATTTTGAACCTGCTATAATGGCAATATTCTCAATTTTCCCTGGCAGGTCGGGATATTTGATCGACGCGTTGGATACTTTGATCCCGGCATCCCATCCCGGTAAATTCACCTCGTCGATCTTTCCTTTCACTTTCGCGTTCAGTGCAAGAGATCCGGAAGCCAGCATGCTTTCATAGCCGGTCTTATAGAATGCCGGGATCAATGAAATGAATTCCTTGAAAGTCGCTTTATCCGCTTTCAGCTCCAGGTCAATGTTATCGTTTTTCTCCAGCATTTCATAGAAACCGTCAACTGCAAACTTCAGTGCGTTCAGCTGGAACGTATTTTCCTTTAATGTGAATTTTGAAGCATTCTCTTTGAATTCCAGCAGCAAATTGGCAACAATATCTGTTTTTACTTTTGACAAATAGGACAATCCGTCCATTTCAAACGTCAGCTCATCCGTAGTCGTCTTTGTTTCGAAATCAACTACATCAGCGGTCAGGTCTCCCTTCCCTTCGTGATTCAGGTTCACGATCTTCGCATACAGCCCGCCTGCTTTGTCATCGTAACGGATGTCTCCGTTCTGAATGGAGTATTTTTTCAATTCCAGCCTGAAATTGGACGGCTCTTCGATTTCTTCGGGAGTTTTCAGGGAATCCGGTTTCACGATATCGTAGTTTGCCTTCCCGTCATACAATACACGAACGTCTATCTTCGGTTCTTTCAGGTGAACGGCGTCAATGGAAATGGTTTCTCCCTTGATCACATTCCACAAACCAACATCCGCCCGGATGGTTTTGACATCCGCGAGTGTCACTCCTTCGAATTCATTCAGCCCTTTCAGCCTTGCTCCGTGCAGCTGAACGGAAAGGTTGGGGAACGTGCTCAGAAAGGTCAGATCGAAATCGTCCAGTTCTAATTCAGCCGTCAATGTTTTATTGACTTCTTTGATCACCAATTCCTTTAATTTATCTTTAAAGAAGACAGGAATAAGAATAATCGCTATCAGTAGTAGTAAAAAAGAGATCCCTGACCATTTCAGTATCTTTTTAGCTAAACTCTTCTTTTTTTTAGTTGCAGAATTCATAATTGACGTTTTTTTTCGATATTTTTGGAAAATCTATGTGAATATAAAGAGATTTCATGAAACGAATTTTAATCCTGGTTTTTTTTCTTAACAATTTAACATCTTTTACATTTGGCCAGATTCAAATTGGTGGAAATCAGCCGGAAGAAAAAAAAGAAAAGAAGGAAAAGGTAAAAAAAGTGCATTCTGACAGCACTGACTATTCCATGCGGGTATTTTTCGGAACAACTTACGCCAGCACGTTCAGGGTACTGGAACCCAACAAGGACGAATTATTCGCCGACAGCCTGGGTAGCCGTGCCGATGAAAAAAGCAAATCCTACTGGTCATTTCACCTGGGATTTTCCAGCGACATCTCCAGGTATTTCATGTGGGAAGCGGGCATTTCTTTTCTCAGGAACGGTGAGCAGTACAGCTTTTCAGACGTTGATTCAAGCCATACCTATACCAACCGCCATTCCTGGATAGGAGTACCCATCAAGTTTTATTTCAAGCACGATATTAACCGGTTCAGGATCCAGGTTGGTGCAGGAGTAATCCCCCACATGCAGATGAAATACAAGCGCACGGAAACTTACGTCAACCAGAACGGTACCACCACAACCAACGAAGTAAAGACCATTAACGGCATCAACACATTTGGTGTTTCCGTAATCGGAAATGCCGGTTTTCACTACAGCCTCAGCAAAAGGGTAGGCGTTTATGCGATGTTCGAATACCGCCACCAACTGACATCCAGCTATTGGAAAACAAACCCGTACATCCATAAGGGAACAGCAATCGGAGCCAGCTTCGGGCTGACATTCGGGATTTAGCAGCCGGCTTTAATTTTGCCTTGTACAGTACATTGCCATGTGCAACAATCGGGGAAGAACTGTTGCAGTATTACAAAATGATTAACCTCATGCTGACAAATCGTTTATGTGACACATTTTTTTCTTTTTGCATTTGGATAATCACAATAAAACAGATACATTCGCGGCATTTTTTAACAAAATTATCATCGTATTAGTTAAATGTTTCAATTCTTACTAAAGTAACCATGAAGAAACTATCATTCCTGTTTTTATTTCTTATCAGCTGTTTTCCCGCTTTCTGCCAGCTGGACAGTATTTCCGTAAGTGCGCATTTTGAAATGGTGGATGTACAAACGGAAGAAGGAGATTCGCTTTCCGTTCAGATCATCCGTACAGAGACATGGGTCAATGACTTTGACTTTTTCGGGGAGATCATTGTAACGGCTTATGACGAGCAGACGGGATACCCGGTTAATAAAGTCAAGCATACCCTTCAGTCTGTTCTGGATAATGGATTGAATAACGCAGGAATTATTACGGTTGATCTATTGGGAGGGATAGAGCAAGGCAGAAGTTACCGTGTGGATGTACTGGTACGTAATTACCAGGGAATGAACCTGCCGATCGTCAGTACACAACCAAATTAGTTTGATTCCCAAAAATAAAGATTAAAGCATGAAATTTACGTCGTTACTGACAGTGATCCTGTTATTCCTGTTGCCGGGTTACTTCTCATTGTCCCAGATACAAAGCACTACTTTCATTTCCGGGAAATGTACCGGTGCAAATTCTATGGATCCGACTTCAACTGTATCTTCATCGGCCCCCGTAGTTACAGCCGGAAGGGTGTTGATCGTTTCTCCTTTTTATTCTACTTACAGGACTTTTGTGGAATTTAACTTATCAGGTGTTGTTCCCGAGAACGCGATTATCACCAGAGCTACGCTTAAATTATATCCTAACTCCAGGGTTGGAAACCCAGTCATTCATACTGCCCGTATTACAGCTCCGTGGCAGGAAAATAGTGTTTCGTGGACGAATCAACCTTCCTATACGAATACTCAGCAAGTAACGTCTTCACTACTTGACTTTCAGGGGTGGCTAAACATTGATGTAAAGAATCATGTTCAGAATATGATTGCCGGAGTGTATCCGAATAATGGCTGGATGCTCTATCACAATAATGAAACAGAGAATGCTAATAAACATTATATATTCCGGTCTGACGATTATGCAGACCCTGCTTATCATCCCAGGCTGGAAATTTCCTTTTATATCCCGATGTCCGTTACGGATGCGGTGATCAATCATGAGAGTTCTCCCGGGGCAAGCGATGGTTCCATCAGTCCTGTCCTGGCAGACGGCCCGGGAGGAACGTATACCTATCAATGGTACAACAAGAATGGGATGATGCCCGGAAAAACGGCTTTGAATCTGACAGGGGTTTCGTATGGCTGGTACGGGTTGAGAGTTACCAGCTCCATAGCAGGTACAGAACCGTTTTATTATGCTTTCCTGATCGGAGAAAATTGCGCGGAAAAGGAAATAGAATTTAACCCCGGACCTGATTTTATTGATGATGCAATGCTACAAGACAGGATTAATTATACAGATGTAAATTATGGTAATTACCAAATGATGGAAGCTTACGAACGTGAAGGATACGGAAATGAGTATGATGGAAGATCCAGTCTGCTTCGGTTCAGACTATGGATTGATTCAGAACTTAATTTAAATAAAGGACAATTACAGTTAAGATCCAGTACTCAACTATCACCTACATATTCTAACAATAATGCACGTCTGCACTATGTAATATCAGATTGGAGTGAAAACATAGTGACTTATTCCTCTATTCCCGATTACAGTATGTCACCGTTGGCATTAAATATGCCGGCAATAACAGTTTCCAATTCTGATTTTTTCTTTGACTTACTGGGACCATTGGAAAATATTCAAGAAGACAATAGTCATAATTATGGATGGTTATTTCGGTTAACCACTTATGATAACATTACTAAATATCAACGATACTATTCATCAGACGCAACAAATCTCAGTCAACGTCCGAAAATCAATTTCCGGGTCAGCACCTACAATGCTCATTGCCTTTCTTATTCAGAAATGAAACGGGCACTGGACGGAGGATATTCGTATGCTATGGATGGGAAGCTGAAATTTACAATGGACGAACCCTATGAGCTGGACGCGTCAAAGTACCTTCCTTTTACTATTTATGATAAACATCACATGGTCCTTGAAAGTTCGGATATAGACGGAGTGGTCCTGAATGGCTCTGTAGCTCCGTTGCCGTTGAACTTTGACGACAACCGGTGGATTCTGGATATCTCTTCTATCCCGGGAATAGCCACAGGAGAATATTATATACTGGAAGTTTCCAACAGCAAAGGCGACAAACGCTATTTACGATTCTTTTACAAAAATTAATTCTATTCATGCAAACCATTCATCGTCCTTCATTTTTCAAAAAGACAATTCATATCTTATTGGTATATGTCTTATTACTAGACACAATGGTTCCATCCATCTATGCGATGCGTTCATTGTCATATCCGGATCATGCGTACACAGAGTTTCTGACAACAGGAGTTACCAGGACCGTTTTTATGGAGAAATCTCATGCGACCCAAGCGTCGGAAACATGGGAAAAGGATGCAGTCATTTCTGCTGCGCCGTACTCACCTGCCACTCATTCATCATCAGGTGCCCAGCCGGAAGTTTCGGGATTTTCCATTACAAGTACTGACGGTATGGTGGATAAATTTACAGGTGATTTTTCCTATTCAATCCCGTTGGTTGATGCAGAAGGCTACCCTGTTACACTGACCTATAATTCAAATGTTTCCATGCTGGACGAAGCTTCCTGGGTGGGATTGGGCTGGAACCTGAATGTTGGTTCAATTTCCAGGGATATGCGCGGGATTCCGGATGATTTTAATGGAGAGGATGTAATTACCCGGGAGTTCAATCAGGAAAACCTGGTTGTTACAGGAAATAAAAACGGGGGGTACACCAGTATAGGATTCGGAATGGGAAGTAGCTTCGGAGCCGGGATCGGAGTTTCCTTTCTGGGAGGGAAGTATAACAATAATTACCTCGGCACAGGAAAAACATACGACCTGAACATCGGGGTTTCTGCCCGGTATTCCATTGCAAGTGACGCCCTGTTCTTGTCTCCTTCGGTCAACCTGGGAATGTCCTATGATTCAAAAAACGGGATCGGCTCCACATTTGGCCTGGGATTAAATGCCACGGGAAATATCGGAGCAGGTACAGGTGCTATTGGCGGTGTCAGCTATAACCGAACCAAAAACTCCCGTTATGGTATGCAAAACCAGTCTGTTTCATTCAGTACGCTTGGCCCTATGAATGCAAAAGCTTCGTCCTCTTCTACGTTTACTTATGGAACAGCCACCTCCCTTCCCAGAGTTTATTTCAACAGTGCTACCGACAGCTATAATTTTGAAATGGACTTTTATGCAGGAACAACTCTCCCTGGAGTATCAATGAGAGCGGGATACCTCCGCCAGGATTACAACAGCTCCTCAAAGATGCTGTATCACCTGGAAAATGACAAAAAGATCTTCCATCCTGCATACGGTTATTTTCACTCGGGGAAGCGTAAATCCTATTTAGGAAATTACTTCCCAATGATGGACTTCAACCGAGGGGTTGAAAATGAATATTCCGAAGAAATGCGTACTCTGCCGTTTTCCGTACAGACCCACGATGTTTTCTACGTAAACGGGATGGGGATCAACGGAACATTCCGCGGGATGAGGACCGATTATGGCACCTATTACGACCCGGATTCGGAAAGCACCTTCAATAATGACAGTCAATTGTACTCGGACGATGACGTTTCCGGAATGGCTATCGGAGTCACCTATACTCCTCCGATGACCATCGGTTTCGGTATTGCATACAGCACTGCAACAATGAAAGCGAACCAGAATTCCGGAAACTGGAACAATGGCGGAAACCTGCTTGAATTTACGTCAGAAGCACCATCTCACTTGTTCGACAATACGGTTTATTTTAAGCCAATTGGGAGTGTTGCTCCTGTTGATATGCAACCATGGGAAATGGTCAACGGGAATACTGCGGATTATTTTGATATCAATGCCATTGGCAACCAAATGGAGCAGGACAATTACTTAAAGGTAAAAAACAGCAATGTTACCAGTTCTGGTCTCAATTCTTTTCATGGACGTACTTATTCCGATATTTATTTCAAGCCGGCTACCGTTGCTGAGCTGACAGCACCCGGAACACCCGCATCTGTCAGCCACTACCAATCTGTTTCTCCTTCCGGAAATGAAACTCTGATCAACCGGTCAGATTCTCAAAAGAAGAACAACCACATTTCTGCTGTGGATGTTGTAACACCGAATGGTGTAAGGTACCAGTACGGAATCCCTGTCTACAACTATCGTAAAAGTGAGGTAACCTTTTCCTGTGAGGGACGGCCTGAGCTTACTGAGAATGGAATTCCTTCCGGTATCATCGAATACCAATCCGGTGATAATTCGATAAATAACAGCCTGTCAATCCGAAAGTATTTTGACAAGACCACGCTACCTCCTTATGCACAGGCATTCCTGCTCACACAGGTGGTAAGTTCCGATTACATCGACCGCCAAAATGACGGACCAACCATTGATGATGTGGGAAATTATTACCTGTTCAAGTATACACGTGCGTATGGTCCTGACAACTTGTACGGAACACGTTTTCCGATAAGCGGCACCAGTTCATCCGGTAAAAAAGCGTTTTATGCGAAAGGTGCTTTGGGGACAAACCGGGATAACCTGGCAAACTATACGTACCAGGAAAGTGAGATCTGGTACACCCACAGCATCGAAACCAAGAACCTGGTCGTTGAATTCCACCTGGATGACAGGAAAGATGCCTATTCAGCAGACGAGAACGGAATCCTGCAGGAGGATAAGCCGATGAAGCGGTTATCAAAGATCGTTGTTTACAACCGGCAGGAAAAAAAGACCAATCCCAATGCTCTCCCGCTGCAAACGATCCGGTTCTACCATAATTATACCCTCTGCCCGGGAGCTCCCGGCAACCTGAATACGTATAACGGATCCGGCCTTCCTTCCGGAAAGCTGACGTTGGAAGAAATCCGTATCTTTAACGGGGACTCCTATGAAAATGCATTGAGCTCCATCCACTTCGAATACGCATCCGGTGCGGACAATCCTCCATTCAGCTACGCGAATACAGACGCATGGGGGCAGAATAAGCCCAATACGACTATAAAACCGAATGATCTGTATCCTTACGCGGATCAAAGAGCGGATGAAGCCAACCAGGCAGCCAGGGCATGGAAGCTAACAGCGATCACGAACCCGATGGGAGGAAGAATCGAAATTGACTATGAATCGGACAGCTATGCGTATGTACAGGATGAACGATCGATGCGAAACTTTGACGTCTACCGCATGACGGATCTGTTCGACTTTTTTAAGATCCGCAAGGACCAGTCGTGGAACGGGGTAAACAGAGCGGGAGGCGGAGCAATGGAAGAAACATTTCACCACAATTACGGAAGCCTGAGCAATTTGTTGTCTGAAAACGGAATTCCGTCTCCTTTCGGACCGGCTATTCAAAAAGAGATCTTCGATAAGCAGCCCTCTTCCTTATACAATGGAGTATTCGGACAGTTTGACATCAGCCTGGTACCCAATAATGTCATTATCTTTAAGCTGGACAGCCCGCTGAATGGCAATTTGTCTCAGCAGGAAGCAGACAAACTGGTACTGAATTCCTATTTCAGAGATCCGAACAATCCTTCGAAAGAGCCAGTCACAGAGCTGTACACCCGCATGTATGTTAAAATAAAAGAAGGAGTCTATGACCTGGTTCCTGTGATGTCTTCGGTCTCAAATCCCGTCTTCCATACGCTTTTCAGCAATTATATACTGGGAAGCTCACAGCAGGAGCTGACACCTTCTTACGGTGCCATGCCGCCTTCGCCTCAGGGAAACTACGAATACGGGTATGTGATTGTGGATCCCGTCCATACAGGTGCACGTGAAAAGAAAGGGACAGACAAGGTGAAGAAAGGAACGATCGCCATGCACCCGATGCAACTCACAGCCCTGGAATACGCAAGAGCTACCCTGGTGGACAAGGTATATGGTTCTGATCCTGATTCCGAAGGTGATATGTCCATCGACTGGAAAGTATTTTTCGGAAACGACATGTATAAATACATGGTTTCGGACGCTGGCTATTGTACTGAATTTACAGGAAACAGATCCTGCATACGCCTGAACGAACCGGACTATACCAAGTACGGAGGAGGTACCCGGGTGAAAGAGATCCGGTACTTCGATAACTGGGAACAGCTTTCCGGGGAATATAACAGCCAGTATTCCTGGAGGTACAAATACAGCACAACGATCAACCGGGAAGAGTATTCTACGGGCGTAGCTGCTTTCGAGCCGATGGCCATCATCGATGAAAACCCGTTCAATGACTGGATCAAGTATGTCAACATTAAGAAAAAGTTCCCGGACGAGAACAGGTTTGTTCCCGGACCGGTAGACTACCAACTGTACCCGAAACCGGTAGTAGGATATGAAAAAGTGGAGGTGACATTCATTGAAGCAGGAAACTATGGGAAATCCGTCACGAAGTATTACACAGCAAAAGACCACCCAACGGTGTCCAGATCGACAACGATTGACAAGTCTGCAAAGATCAAAAAGAACAATATCATTACCGGAAAAGTACGCGATATCTACGGGATCACCCAGGGATATGTAACGGAAACCAACGATTTTCACGGGAAGATCCGCCTGGCGGAAGTCTCCAAGAAGAACCTGCAGAATGAGGACATCACCATTTCCAAGACCGTTTACGATTATTACGGGAAAGGAGAACAAGTGAAAATGGCCGAACGTTCCGGAGAAATTAAAATGTACAACGCAGCCATAGAATACGATATTCATGCAGATTCGAAATACTATACCGACGAAAACAAGTTTTTTCAAATGGGACTGGATTTTGTCCTGAACTGGACGCCTCTGTTCGGATTTTATCCCAATTTCTCCCCTATCTTTTCCATGGGCAGCCGGGAACGTGCTTTCTACTCTCACGCATTGATCAAACACATCAATTATTCGGCTGTTTTAAAAAGCGTAACAACAGAGTACCTGGGAAGCGTAAATACCACACAGACCACTGTTTTTGACATCTATACAGGAACTCCCGTTGTGAGCCAGCTCACCGATGAGTACAATGACAGGCTGTACCAGGTCAACTATCCATCGCACTGGAAATACAAAGAACTCCGGGAACTAGACGGGGCAAACGGAAGAAGCACGACCATCAACCTGGGACTGAACGGGTATTTTACCCCTTCTCCTGTCAATGCCAATGATGCACTGACACCCGGCGATATCGTACTGGTGGATGGGTACAGGCTACAGGTTTCCCAGAACTGGCCGTGGCCGGAAGACGGAAGATTGTTCCTGGTGACACCGGAAGACGGTAGTATCTACATACCAACTGCATCGGGAGACCGGCCCGTTGTCATCCTGAAATCGGCAAGAGACAATCGTTTACTGGAAACCATGCAGGGGTTCACAACCAAGGTGAACCCGGCAACGGGAACGTTCATAACATGCCCGGAAAACCAGATATTGTCCGCTTCCGCGATCACTTACCGGGACCGGCTCAGCAGTGAGTGCTTCTGCAATGAACTCACTCCTGGAATGCAGTACAACCCGTACAATTACGGAATGCGTGGTGACCTGGTGGTGGACAGGCAATTTGCATGGCAGTCCGAACGAGCGGCTGACGACCCACACGGGATCCGGTTTGATGGTGCATATCGTACCAATAATCCTTCAGAAGCCAATTTTGTACTGTTTTACGAAAGTGACAACGCAGGAAAATGGTCGCCTATCCATTCTGCCAGCCACTCAGGTCACAGTACATCCGACCCATACAGGAACTGGCGCCCGCTCGGAAATTCAACCTTATTCGATAAATATGCCAACGCGGTTGAAGCCAAAGACCAGATCAATGTCTATTCTTCTGTGCTGACAGGTTACGGAGATACTTACAACGCACTGGTTACTGCGCAAGCGGTGAATGCCATGAGAAGACAAATCGCTTTTGACGGATTTGAAGACTACACCCTTGTGGAAGGAGACCTCCGGTGCAGATCTACGGTTCCGGGAAGCTCTCATTTTGACTACTTTCAGGTTACTACAGAGCCTGAAAGCGGTATTTCCATTGATCATACCGTCCGGCACAGCGGGCTGGCCTCCTTAAAAATAAATGCCTCCAAAACAGCTGCTGTTACAAAGACCATTTCTTCATCCGGAGTATGTTCCCCGGTTGAGTTAACGGATGTCATCGTGGAGAAAGGAGTAGGAATGGATTCCTGTGCCTGTCTGCCGACATTCTCACCAACCCCCGGAAAATACGTCATCGGAGCATGGATCCACGGAAACCCGCAAACTTCACAGGTAGAGGTACAGATCGCCGGAGGAGGAACATTTGCATTTCAACCTGACGGACCTGAAATCGATGGGTGGAGAAGAGTGGAAGGAGTATTTACCATTCCTCCGGGCGCCGGGGCCATTACGGTGAGCCTGAAAAATGCCCACACATCAGCTGCCGTCTTTTTCGATGATCTGCGGATACATCCATTCCTGGCAGGCATGCAGACAACCGTATATGACCCGGTGACATTCCTGCCACTGGCAACACATGACGGGTATAATTTCACCACTTATTACAACTATGATGAGAACCTTAACCTGGTCCGCATCCGTGTGGAAACAGTCGAGGGAATCAAAACAGTCATGGAACAGGAATCGGGCAGTCTTAAATCCTATCCTATTCATGAATAATTAACTGATGCCGCACGTTATGAAAATATATCTGTTATTTTTTACAATAATCATTTCTCTCAGCGTTTTCGGAGGGAAAGAACATTTCAGCTCGAGGATCTCGGGAACACAAGTCGCTGTCAATGCTTCCTTCCTGGTTGCGGATGACAAGTATTTTGATATGAAAGACGACCCTTCGGGCTGGTCGTCCAGGTATACCAATTACAGGATCTCCAATAAGGTAACCGTAGGGCTTGATCCTTCCGTGAAACAGCAAACAAGCTTTAACGGACAGGTTACCGTAAAGATCGTCTACGAAACCTGGAATCCAACGACGCTTTCGTTTGATGAAACAACCGTGAACCGGACCCTTTTCGTGGAGTACAACACGGATGGCAACCTGGAAATAAAAGACCGTTCTTCGTTTGTTTTCGAGGGAGCGAACCGTATGAACATTACCATTACGGGATTGACGAACGTGGAGGAAGAAAACATTTTTATTGAAGGCAGCATTGAAACAGAACGTTACTACACTTCAAACGGCATGCAGGTGTCCCATCTCCTGGCGACCCCTTACCCGTTCTCTGCTTCTCCTTCCCCGTTCAGCGATCCGTCGAACGAGTTCATCGACCTGTCCTGGGATTTTTACCCGGGTGCCGAAAGCTATGAGCTGGAATACGTACACATCAATGACTATACACTCATCAGTGAAACATATAAACCGGTCAATACAATCCCGTTTGATTATTACCGCAATTCCACCCGTGTGGAGCTGGCTGCCAATTACTATCGGGTACCGAATATCTACGACCACGGGTATTTTATCTTCCGGGTCCGGCCGGTGATGCGCGGAGGGAACGATTTTTCACAGAAGATCCGCAGTGACCTGCAATGGTCGGCACCTGAATCAGGACTGATCGGCATGCACCACCCTTCCGACCAGGTGATCTTTATCGGCAGGGAGTATGACCCAGGCATGAACTGGGCACACCAGGCTTCGTTTACAGAGGAAGGAAAGCGCTTTGAAGCAGTTTCCTTCGGAGACGGACTCGGACGCGGGCGGCAGACGGTTGCACGGAATACGGCAACCGGGCAAACAGTTGTATCCAACGTTTATTTCGATGAGCTGGGGCGTGTGGTAGTAGCAGACCTGCCTACTCCGCTGGATGCCTCCTACCCGGTTCATCACCCCAATTTCAACAGGGCAGCCGTCAGCGGAGATCCGTCATTCAAGTACCAGACCTTTGACGATCCGTCCACATCGGACGGCGTGTGCGTCTTTGATCCGTACGGTATGTCTGACCAGTATGGAGCATCCCGCTACTATTCACCAGAGAATCCGGACAAGGAAGGAGCCAACGGTACCATTCCCGACGCAGAAAACTTTCCGTATTCCCGGATCCATTACCTGCAGGACTTTACCGGGCGGGTGGACAGAAACGCTGCCGCCGGAGCGGAGCTTACACTGGGCAACGGACATGAAACACAGTATTACTATGTCACAGCGACACAACCCGAGCTGTACCAGCTCTTCGGGGAAGAAGTCGGCGACGCCACCCATTACCAGAAACTGGTTACCGTTGACCCGAACGGACAGGTATACGTGCAATACACTGATCTGGCAGGCCGGGTTGTCGCGAGCTATATGATGGGACCTCCTCCGTCGAACCTGGATGAGCTGGATGGAACGGTATCGGAAGAGCTTACCTTCCCGGTCATGATCGACGGTTCGGGGCAGATCCCGGATTATACGGAAGCATTGGCAACGCTCACTTATACCCAGTATTTCGCTGAAGACAATGAGAACTACGAGGTGACGTATGCATTTACACCACAGCAATACCAGAGTGTCTGCACAGTAGCTCCAGTCTGCTTTGACTGTGTGTATGAGCTGGAATTGAAGATAGAGGAAAAATGCGGTACGGTGCTGAGGGAAGTTTCCACTACGCTGAACGGAGCATCACTGGATCAACTGTGTAACGGGACAACAGACTACGACACGACTTTTGTGCTGACGTTCCCGAAAGGAGAATACACTTTTACAAAAACACTGCGTGTGAGCCCGGAGGCGGTCAATGATTACTGGTGCATGTACATTGATAACGTCACCGATGAATGCCTTACGCCGCTGAGCACGGTATTCAACGAATTTTACAGCCAGGAAACATTCCCGGGATGTGACGATGAAGAATACCTGACGGAATACGACACTGCGAAAGACTGTGACCTGACAAAGCTGCTGATGGCCGCTGACATTACTCCTGGCGGACAATATGCCCGTTACAGTGTATCAGCAGGCGTGTATTCCGCAACGGATCCGACCTCCATTTTTTACGGTTCCACACCGCTGTATACCACTTTTGATTTCGGAACGATCACCGTCCTGGATCCTGTAACCAACACACTGGTGGCTCCTTCCGCGCTGAGCCTGAAAAATTACATCCTGCTGTTCGATGCTTCGTGGGCAAACTACCTCATCGAAAACGAGCCGGATGCTCATCCTGAAAGCTGCATGCTCGGGTTTTGCGATGCCAGTGCTGCTTCTTATGCCTATAGCCAGGCCATGCTTGCAACCTATACGTTTGACGAAGCCATCAGCTACAATGCCACTACACAGACCGGCGGTTATTTCCTGCCGCTTGATTTCTCCACCACTCCTGATGCAGGCCCCGGATCAGCTTTTTTCGGGTTTAATTTTTCCAACTGCGATGTGCACGAAGACCCGTTCTTCGCACCGGGAGGACCAGGGGCGGCCTATGCTGCAGATATGGAATACAGCATGCGTACCTACAAAGACCTGGGATCGCCCGGATCACCTTGCGGGTTCTCTGTCTGGAACTTTGCGATCCTTGCTGCCTACAATCAGGCCAACCCGGAGCTGAATATCACTACCAAGAGCTGCACAGAGCTGAATGACATTGTCAAATTTGCAGACATTGAATGCCTGAAAGATCTTGTCTGGATCAACTACCGCACATATTACCTGGAACTCAAGCAGAACTATATCTATACCGCACAGGCAGCGTACGCGGCAGCGAACTGCTCTTCCATGCCGGTCATCGGGACAGGTACGGGTGATTATGCCGGAAAATGGCCGCATTTCCAGGGACTTGGGTTCGCAAACCAGGTACTGAATGATGCAACGGATGCCTACGGAGGAGGAAGCATTGATTTCAGCGACCCGTCCGAGGCCGGGGACATCCAGGATGTAATGAACAATATGTCGGCACAGGGATGCCAGGACGCCTGTGAAGCGTATGCGCAGGAATGGCTGGAAAAGCTTGCGGGATGCGGCATCAGCCCGGCACATGAAGCAGGGCTCCTCACTGATTTCAGGGCCTTGTGCACAAGTGGCTGCGACCAGGATCACCCGGGTGGGGCATCTACCGACCCGGGCAACAGCCTGCATACCATCAACTCCATCCTTGCCTCCTACGGCTACACGGAGAGCGTGCTGTGCTCGGAGCTGCTGATCGACCAGCCGCTGCCGTATGAAAACACCAATGCAATGATCGACCATGCTGCCGTTCCATTGGATGTATGTGTGTGCGACAAGGTGCTGCAGGCATATTATGACCTTCCCGGATCCGGATTCACCCACCCGGAAGAAGTGCTGGAGGCTCAAACGGGAATTGCCCTGGAAGACATTGATTTCATTGCGTGTGAATGTAACTCTATCATCGACCGGCCATCAGGAGGAAGCTGGGAACCGGGGTATGAATGGCCGTCCTGGGCAAATGCAACGCTGGCCGCCACCAATATCGAGGTACATCCTTCACTGGCCTGCCCGGGTTCACAGGGCTGTACGGACTGCATCACTGTCAGCGGACACCTGGAGGACCTGCTGGACCGCTTCGGGTTTGACACGCATTCTACTCTGAAAGAAAACTACGATGCTTTCTCAACTGCACAGACTTCCTACATGCTTCTGACCAACTACCTGAACAATGCGCTCGGGTTTTTGAAGGAATACGACGATTATGACGCTTTCATCAGGGGATGCCTTGCAACGGAAACCGATCCGTACTGTACAGTGAATCCCCAGTTCGAGGAGCTTTCGGCAATTCTGAAGCTGATTTCCTTCCGGGGACAGCTCACCGCTTCCACAACAGTTGACCTGATGCAGGAAAACATCGTGTATGCGAACAGCCTGCTGCGTGACCAGGGACTGGGCCGCTATTTTTCAGGTACTGTCTCGGGAACGACCCTTACCATGACGTTTTCCGACGGAACCTATCCGTGTGATGTAGAGCTGACCCTCCCCACAGCAGCTGCTTTCGGGTTTGAAGACATTGTTTCGTTTGGGGCAATGATCCCGAAAACGACGGACTGTAACGCCAATAATAACACCTTCCAGGTAGAAGTGCATTATTTTTCATGCGGGCTGCTCCAGACAGGGTTCATCGACGGGATAACCGACTGTATGAACGCCAACCAGTGCACCTGCGGAGACGAAGGCCAGCTCCTGTGCAATGACTACGATAACACCATTGCCACCACTTGCTACCAGCCGGAGCTGGATGAGCTGTACACTGCTTCGCTGGACCACTACCGGCAGCAGTTTGCCCGGCTTTACGAAACATTCAAGCAGGAATATACCGCCAAATGCTCGGAAGCATTCCAGACGGAAAACCTTTCCTACACAGGGCCTGCCCGTATTTACCAGTACACCCTGTTCTATTACGATCAGGCAGGAAACCTGGTAAAAACCGTTGCTCCGGAAGGCGTACGGAAAGTTGCCGGGCAGGACCAGGACATCCGCGCGGCGCAGCAACAGGTATCCGGGCCGGGCGACAACACGGTGACTCCTATTACCCGGAATCATGAATACGTGACCACTTATACGTACAATTCATACAACCAGCCGGTTGAGACAACCAACCCCGACCAGGATGGTGAGACACGGTTCTGGTATGACCGTTACGGACGCATTGCCGCTTCTCAGAACCCTGTACAGAAAGCAGCGAACACATACAGCTATACGTTCTATGACGAAGCCGGGAGGCCGGTAGAAGTGGGACAGACCCAGACCGGTACAGCACTCACGGAAACCATCCTGAAAGCAGATGACCTGGGAACCGCATTCCGCAACTGGGCCAATGCAGGCACACAGACGGAAATCACAAAGACCTTCTACGACGAGCCGATGGACACGGGAATCAACACCCTGTTCTCCAACGGCGTGCAGGAGCACCTCCGGCTCCGGATCGCAAGTGTGGCCTATTACGATACCGAAGGAGCCCTGATGAGCTACGTTTCGGCCACTCATTATTCCTATGACCTGCACGGAAACGTAAAAGAGCAGGTACAGGATGTTCCGGTGCTCGCACCGGTGGCGCAGGACACGAAAAATACCCGGTACACCTATGAGCTGATCAGCGGGAACGTAACGGAAGCAGCTTATCAGGAAAACAAGCCGGACGAAATCACGCACCGCTACCACTACGACGCGCTCAACCGCCTGACGGAAGTGGAAACAAGTGTTGACAGCAAGGTGCATTACGACCGGCAGGCGCACTACCGTTACTACGATTACGGACCGCTTGCCCGCACCGAGTACGGGCAGAACCAGGTACAGGGGCAGGATTATGCCTACACCATCAACGGGTGGATGAAAGGAATGAACGCTTCGGTGCTGGACGCTTCCAGGGATGCCGGGAAAGACGGCTTCTCCGGCTATCTTTCCTACAACAGCAGCGTGCACCAACTGTTCGCGAAAGACGTGACTGCCTATACGCTGAGCTATTACGAAGGCGACTACACTTCCATTAACGGTTCGGCATTCGAGATCGGCTACACCGGAAGTGCCCTCACTGCCGACGCCCGCAACCTCTACAACGGGAACATCCGCAGCGTGGTGACCTCCATCGAGGGCATGGCTACCATGGGAAAAGCCTTCCATTATGACCAGCTGCAGCGCCTCACACAGATGACCGCCTATTATTTTGACGATAACCTAAGCTATAGCTGGAACGGAATTGCAGCCACCACCGAATATTTTAACAGCTACAGCTATGACAAGAACGGAAATATCACTAACTTGCAACGCAACGGGATCATATCAAACGGCTTGTTCATGGATCAGCTGGAATATCATTATGTGGGGCTGGACGGCCTGGTAAATGCATCGAGCACACGCAAGAGCAACCGCCTGGACTATGTAAAAGACCACGGTACCGATGACAGCAACCCGTTGAATACAGGCGACATCAAAGCGGGCATGCAGCCGGGTAATTACGTTTACGATGCATTGGGGCAACTCCTTTCCGATGAAAGCGAAGGCATCTCCGGTATCGAATGGCGCTACGGCGACAAGAAGATGAAGAAGATCACCCGCGACGACGCCAACAGCTCTCAATTGGAGTTTGTTTACAACCCGTTCGGACAACGCGTATTGAAGATAGAAAAGCCGAGAAGCGGCGGGGTTATCCTTCCGCAGCAGGACTGGAACTATACATATTACTCCTACGATGCCAACGGACAGGTAATGGCAGTGTATGACGTAACGATGAGCACAGGCAACAACACCGCGGTACTGGAAGAGCAGCATGTGTACGGCGCATCCCGCCTGGGAATGGTGCGGCAGAACAAGACGATATACAGCAACGGCAATGAGCCGTTCCAGCCGCTGGTAGTTACCCACCGGGAGGGGCAGACCTATTACGAGCTTTCCAATTACTTAGGCAATGTGGAAGCAGTAATCACTGACCGCAAAACGTGGGAGACGACAGCGCTTTATTACGAAGCCGTGCTGGTCAGAACAGCGGATTACTACCCGTTCGGGATGCTGATGCCGGAAAGAAGCAAAGACCATGTGGCAAATGCATACCGCTATGGCTACAACGGGATGGAAATGGACAACGAGGTGAAGGGGAACGGAAATTCCTACACCACAG
>JBBCIY010000001.1:0-259308 GCA_037189645.1 Crocinitomicaceae bacterium | reverse complement strand
TAAGCCAGTGCGTCCTGCTTGATGCCGAGCATTTCTCTAAAGCGTTTTACATTGCGGCCTTCGTGTATTTTCGGGTTTTTAGCGGTATGTGTCATAGCTCAAAAATAGTATTATTTGTTACAATATATAAAATCTGCAAAGCGCAGCTACTTAAAAATAATGTAAACATCGTTTCCAGTGACATTATTTTCAGACAAAAGTACTGTTTCCATTAAAACAATAATGAATATAAAGATATGTAAAAAACACGTAAACAACTCACCATCTGCTGTAAAATACACATCGGGCAAGTAGGATACCTTTCTGTGCCTTTCAAACTTTGCTGAAACAAAACGCAATATCATGAAAAATTCAGTAAAGACACGCCGGATGAAGGTATATGATAAGATCATTCGCAGGAACGAACAATTCCAGTATGGCAGTTACAATGTACATTTTCCTGAAATCCGCCTGATGGGCAAATGGCTGCAAGACTGCGGATTCATACCCGGTCAGGAAATAGAAGTAGCTACCGAAGCAAACAAGCTCACCATTACGATTCATCCGGATAGCCGGGAAAGCCGCCCTGAATCGTAGAAAGCGCGCGTAAACAAACCTTAATTGATATCATTCTTTATCTGTTAAAACGCTTCAATTGATATGAAAAAGAACTATAACTGGTCATCATTCCGCCATACAGAGCTTAAGAAATACGCAGATGAATTCGTGAAAAATAAATTTATTGCCGCCAACTGTACGATTCTCAACGATAAGGGCGAAGGGAGAGGAAGATTCACGATAAAAACCTCGAGGGAACAACACATCGAAATTTTTATTGTGTCCACCTATTCAGCATATAGTGGGTATGTTGGCGTTCCCCAATATAACCTGGAACGTGATCCCTGCGAAGACTACTATGTAATATTTGTGACGTTCATAAACGGTACAGAACCGATATTAAAATTTATGCCCCAGATCATTCCGGCACATGCCTGAAAAATAGTTAACTTTTTTAAATGCTTTTTTTCTTTGGGCGTGCCCCTTCGGGTCGGGCTATACGCTATATCTTTTGTTCGTTTCTCACAAAAGGATACCGCTGCTATCCCTCACGCAAATTTCTCTTCAGTAATCAGCAGTAAGGGAGGGAGCGGTATTTACGATTTTTTATGCTATGATTTTTGTATCAACATCTCCAATCTGGCCATCATTTCATCCTTCTCCTTCAACATCCTTTCATACAACGCTATTTTCTCCTCGTGAAGTTTAATTATTTGGTCAACAGGATTGATTGTAGAGTTATAGAAGATTGAAGCTGGCTGATTACAATTTTCAAATGTATTTGATATAATATTAATTGCCTGTTCCTCATCAAAATTCTGAATCGCTTCTACAGGTATTTTCAGTGCTTCGGAGATTTGTTGTAACAGGGTAGCGTCAATCGTTTCCTTTTGTTCCAGTAAAGAAACTTTTTGTTGGTTCCAGTCATCGCCCAGCTCATAAGCCAGTGCGTCCTGCTTGATGCCGAGCATTTCCCGGAATCGTTTTATATTGCGGCCTTCGTGTATTTTCGGGTTTTTAGCGGTATGTGTCATAGCTCAAAAATAGTATTTTTTGTTGTAATGTATTTAGTCTTTCCTGCAAATGTTCCCGCAAATGAATCTCATTTTCCAGTGACATTGCTCAGAAACAAAAGTACTGTTTCCACTCAAAAAATAATGAATATAAAGATATGTAAAAAACATGTAAACAAAGAAGTTTGAAAATAAGTATGTAGCCATTATTCATCTGCCATATCAAATGATGCATCTTCGGTTATCATTTCTGCCACGTTTAATGTAGGGAGTATAAATTTTGAAAATGGAGTTGTTTCTGTTTTGGCAAATAAAATCCCTCTTGCTGTGCCGGTTGTTATCATCGCTAAATGAGCAAGAAACCCTTTAGGAATAATTAATTTATTTTCTTTTTTCCTGATAAACGTATTCCAGGAGGCCTCTTCAATTTTGAAATGACAGCTTACCTGAATTTTCAAAAAAACTTTTTTCCCCTGCATAAATTCAGAACCAAGAACGACACCTATCAGCTTATTTGTATGGTCTAATTTAAATTGCAGCTCTGTCCCTAAGCCGGTTTCCTTCTTGGGGGCATAATGCTCTTCGAAAATAGCAAACTGCTCGGTTTTTATTCCCTGCAATACAAATCCTACTGGTGTGTTTTCTTTTTTCATTATACAGCAAGTTGTTGATAAGATTCTGATGAATAGGCAGATGTCTTTCTTTTTATCGTTTTAAGCTCGTGGTAATTACCAACACCCTGATACCTGGGCATTGAAATCTTTTCCATGTGCTTTTCGATAGTTACTACCCATACCGACGCCGTATTTATTTTGTTCTCGTAATAGCTGGCCAATATTGGGATGTCCAGTATATTCTGCAATTTGATTTGTGTTTCAATAGTAAGATTTTCTTTACCACTCACTATTTTAGTAATTTGCTGGGGAGATACTTCCATTCTCTTTGCCAACTCTTTTTGCGACCAGCCTAAGTCGTCTAATTTCATGAGTACTTTTATGGCAATTTGCTGTGATTCCCGCAACATTGCACGGTTTCTAATCCGCTCTTTTACCTCTGCTATTGTTTTAGTATCTTCTCCTGATACTAAGTTTAAAAACTTTTCCTTGTTGTTCATTTTTCTTCATTTAAAAATTCATAAAATGAATCAGCATCAAATACACCTTTGGTTTTCAGGTAATCCCGGCATTTACCTATTTTCTCCATTTCTTTTTTTGTATGCGGCCTGTCTTTGTTCAAGTGGTGGAATTTTATGGCTCCGCCTGTTATTACGAAACAGTTTTTGTCAATTCTGATGGCATATATTCTCAGATAATTTTTTCTGCCTTTTTGTTTTGATAGTGTAATAACATGGTATTCCTGGTTGTCAAGAGGGCGGAAAAATTCTTCCAAATTCCTGGATGGATTTGTCGAAATCTCGTTGAGTGTATCATCAATATCATTTGCATTGCCAGTTATTTGCTCGATTAATATGTGTACAGGTATATTTGCTGGTACATCCGTCTTATTTTCTATGACAAATTGGTATAACTGTGTAGTATCGTTCCACTGCTTTAACAATCTACGCAATTCGTTGTATTTTTCATTGTCATAATGAAAGGCAAATAATTTGTCTGCAAAGATACTAATTATTTTCATCAAATCAACTTGTAGGTTTATTTTTTGACTTTTTTATTCGACCTGATGCTATCTTTGCACGCTTGTTTGTGACATACCAATAACCAATTTTCATTTTAGTCAAGCTAAATTATTTGATTGGGAGTGTGATGTGAATGATTTATACTTACTCCCCAATCAACTTCTCCAATCTCGCCATCATTTCATCCTTTTCTTTCAGCATCCTTTCATAGAGCGCAATCTTTTCCTCATGGAGTTGCAATAATTTATCAACTGGGTTAATATTTATTGTTCCTTGGTTAAAGAACGAACTATTGTCATTATTATTAATAGTACTTGCAATAATATTCACTGCCTGCTCCTCATCAAAATTCTGGATAGCTTCTACGGGAATTTTCAGGGCTTCGGAAATCTGCTTTAACAGGGCTGTATCAATGGTTTCCTTTTGTTCCAGTAAAGAAACTTTTTGCTGGTTCCAGTCTTCTCCCAGCTCATAAGCCAGTGCGTCCTGCTTGATGCCGAGCATTTCCCGGAATCGTTTTACATTTCGGCCTTCGTGTATTTTTGGGTTTTTAGCGGTATGTGTCATAGCTCAAAAATAGTATTTTTTGTTGTAATATATTTAGTCTTTCCTGCAAATGTTCCCGCAAATGAATCTCATTTTCCAGTGACATTGCTCAGAAACAAAAGTACTGTTTCCATTCAAAAAATAATGAATATAAAGATATGTAAAAAACATGTAAAAAACATGTAAACAACTGCTATAAAACAATTAATTTTATGGTTTTAGTTCATTAACAATGAATAATAATTGGTCGGAATTTACTACGCTTCAATTTGAGCAATACGCAGCACATTATGTAAAGATGAATTTCATCGCTGCCAACTGTGCCATTTACGAAGATGCAGGCGGGAGTAGGGGAGTGGATTTTGTTGTAAAAAATGAAAAAGGGCAGTATGTTGATATTTACCTGGCTACGGTTTATATCGGTAAAACGAATTACGTTTTCATTCCTAAATATTATTGGGATAAGCAGCTTCGGGAAAATTTGTATGTGGCTTTAGTGCTGTTTATGGATGAACACGAACCGATTTTTTATCTGATACCGTCCATTGTATGGCGCACACCGAACGAATTATTTACAGACAGTGCCGATTATTCCCGCAATAAACCATCCTGGGGTATCAATATTTCAAAAAACACCATTCCTACGCTTGCAGAGAAATATTGGTTCGATAATATTATGTTAAATAGAAAGTCCGAAAAATAGTATCCGTTACTTAGAATCAGGGCGTGCGTTGGCCCGGCAAAAATGCGGGCCGGCGTGGGCGTGAAACGAAGTTCATGAACTCCTTAAAGAGTAAACAAAATCGTTCATAATTGGCTTTTAGGTCTGAGCAGCCGTAATGCGAAGACCGTTAAGAAAGCCAAGAGCGCGTGGAAGCATATTTTTGCCTTGATTTTTTATGCGCATCATTTATTATTTCTTTTAATGGTGCTTATGAGATCGCTTCGCTAAGTTGGTTCTTTTGTATCAAGGCAAAAGAATGAATAGATAAGTCCGTGAACGCCAGCATAGAAAAATGCGGAGAAAAGCAGTAAGGCACATTCGCATTTTTTGTATGCCAGTGAACACCACAAAATAAAAATTTTCTTTTCCTGTGGGCAGGCAAAAAAAATAAATGAGCGTGGGCTGTGCGGTGGCTTGTGCAGCAAAATTTAATGTGTAGTTTTTTTCAAACACATTTAAATTTTGCAAGCAAATTGCGTTGGCCGTGCGGCTATTTACCGAAGGCGCAGCGCAGCGGAGACATAACGTCAAATTATAGGACAAAATATCCCAAACTTGAGATAAACTCACTTTGTAGAGAATACAACCATTTTATTTACCCGCAGGGCAAGCGACAACCGGAGCGCAGACATAATATAGAATTATAGCGACAAACCATTTTGTCCTATAATTTTTATTATGTTAAATAGAATTCAGAACAACTCATTTCTGTCAATTTATTCTTACGACGTCTCTGGTTATTTTTCACTCCAATATTCCATTTATTTGTGATTTTTTGTGTCTATTTTTCCGTTGTAAACGAAATTTAATTCATAAATTGACCTGAAAAAACAATGATATGAAAGAAGAAAATATCACGGAAAAGATCAGGTTATTCACTGAACTTCATCATCAAAATCATCCCCTGCTTATCGGTAATGTCTGGGATCCGTTTACAGCCAAAACCGCGCAGGATGCAGGATACAAGGCACTTGGAACTTCAAGTCATGCCATCGCTTTTTCATTGGGATATAAAGACGGTGAACAAATTCCAATTGATGACTTACTTTTTGTGATCGAAAAGATAATGAAAGTAGCAAAGGTGCCGGTTACTGTTGATTTTGAAGCAGGTTACAGTGATAATCCCGGACAGGTCGCGAGAAATGTACAACGGTTAACCGATCTGGGAGTTGCAGGAATAAACCTGGAAGACGGAAAAGTCATTGACGGAGAAAGGAAACTGCAGGACACAGCCATACTGGCTTCTAAGATCAAGGCGATTAAGGAATCTTCCAATATCTTTATCAATGCCCGGATTGACACTTATACAACAAAACATCCTCATGCGTTGGAAGAAACACTTCATCGTTCCGAAATATACGGAAAGGCAGGTGCAGACGGAATATTTGTGCCGCTGATTGAAACGATAAGTGATCTGAAAGCTTTTTTATCAGCAGTTAAATTACCCCTTAATGTATTCACCACTCCGAAATTACCGGACTATAATACACTGACAGAAATGGGGGTGCACAGGATCAGCCATGGTGCAAAACAGTACGATCACCTGATGAAAATTTCAAAGGATATTTTTACTGATTTTCTTAACAAAAAAGAATATTCGATTGTCCTGGGAGATTAAGTATTGCTTGTTTTGAGTAACTTTGTATTATCCTTATTTCTTAAATCAGACAACATAAATGATCCCATACTCATTCTTAGACCTGGCAATTATCAGTGAAGGCAGCAATATCACCCAGACATTTGAAAATTCCGTCAGAACAGCCCGGTCGGCTGAAAAAGCAGGATATACGCGCTATTGGTTCGCGGAACACCACAATATGAAAAGCGTCGCCAGCTCAGCAACATCTGTACTGATTGGCCACATTGCAGGAAAAACATCCACGATCAGGGTTGGTTCCGGGGGAATTATGCTTCCCAATCACTCTCCGCTGGTCATTGCTGAACATTTCGGCACACTCGCCTCCCTCTACCCTAACCGGATTGACCTGGGACTGGGAAGAGCTCCGGGAACGGATCAGCTGACAGCAAACGCGCTGAATCCTGACTTTTTGGAGAACGTACGGAATTTCCCTGAAAACGTCCGTAAATTACAATTATACCTGTCTGACAGGAATGCCAATGCACAGGTAAGAGCAATTCCCGGAGAAGGAACGGATGTGCCGGTCTGGATCTTAGGCTCCAGTACTGATTCAGCTTACCTGGCATCATCACTCGGGCTGCCTTACGCATTTGCGAGTCATTTTGCTCCTGCCCAGATGGTCCCTGCTTTTGACATTTACAATCACAACTACCAGTCCAGAGAGAATCCGCCCAAAAAGATGGCATGTGTCAATGTGATCATTGCTTCTACCACACAGGAAGCAGAGCGAATCGCGACTTCTTTCTACCGCATGTTCCTGGGAATGATCCGAAACCAGCGGGGATACCTGCAGCCTCCGATCAATTCAATGGAAGGAGTCTGGGAACCGAATGAGGAGGCCTATGTCCGCCAAATGACAGCCTGCTCGTTTATCGGCACAAAAGAAACCGTAAAAACGGAGATCAGGCAGTTCATCAAACGTTTTAACCTTTCCGAAATAATGATTACTTCCCCGGTTTATGATATTGAGGATAAATTATTCAGCATCGAAGCTTTCGCTGATGTGATGAAGGAACTATAGCGGCCGGAATTTACTGTTCTTCCCTGCTCGCCTGTTTGTACCAGCGGTGTTTCATCAGCAGCCTGATCGTCGGTGTCAGGAATACCAGGAAAAACACAGAAGTAAATGCATTGGAAATGGTGTAGGCCGTGGCTACCTGCAGTGCCGGAACATCCGTTAAATGCTGGGCGATCTGGTAAAGCAGTCCAAAGAAAGGAAACATCAGAATGACTCCGACAAGGTTAAAGGTAGAAGCGGAAAGGGCTGTCAGCTTTGCGATCGGGGAAAGTTTCAGGCTGACCAGTAAAGCGGTAGAAGTTGTACCGATATTCGCGCCGACAACAATAGGAATGGCCGCGTCCAATGTAATCACTCCCTGTGAGATCAATACGATTACCAACCCGATAACGACCGAGCTGGATTGGATGATAACGGTAACAATGATCCCGTAAACAATACCCAATAATGGATTGGTAGCCCTGGATAATATGTCAATAAGTAACGGATCGTTCTTGACCGGCTCCATTGCCGTGCTGATAAACGTCATGGAAAAAAAGATAAAACCGAAATAAAAGATCGATTTACCCGCAACGGATATTTTGCTGGGAATCATGCTCACGAGTGTACCCAAAACAATAAATACGGGTCCGAAAAGAGAGGACTGGAACGATACGATCCAGGCAGTTGAAGTCGTTCCGATATTGGTTCCGAGGAGAATGAGCAAACTATCCCTGAATGTAATGATTCCCGCACTCACAAGAGAAACAGTTAGCGACGAAACCATGGTACTCGACTGGATAATCCCGGTAACAACCGCGCCAAGCCCAAACCCTCCCAAAGGCAGAGCAGTCACCTTGCCGATCCATAGCCTCAGTTTATCAACTCCGAAGTTCTGGATTTCTTTGCTGAAACTCTGTAACCCGTATATAAAAAGGGTTATCGCTGATACAATAACAATAACGGTGTGAAATGTCTCCATTGATCAAATTCCCCTTTTGAATGTTACGAACCGGATACCAGTTCTTCCACCTCCCTTAATATCTTATTTACGCTCCGTTGATTGATCACATGATTGTCACGCAACACTTCAGGATTGAGCCAGATATCCTTCACAAGGATGCAGTCCTTACCGAGCAGGTAATCTTTTTCACGCTTGGAGATGGTTGTCAGGCAGGTAATCGGGTATAAAGCCTGCTGATCAACCAGGTTTTTAATACTTTTCTTTGCCGGGTAATCCCATGACAGCATTTTTATACCGTAATACTCACCGAATAAAATCGAATCGGAAGTCAGGTACGCGTTGGTGATCAGCCATCCCTGGTCGAATCGCCTTTCTTTGCCAAACAAGTAATATTCCTTGTCGGAAATGTCTTTTACCCGTGAAAGCAGGTACATCGGGGTGGTAACGCTGATTTTCGCATCGACCGTATTTCTGAATTTGCATTCAATCCAGAACAGCTCCCCTTCCTTACAGGCGATCACATCAGCTTCATGTGTTACAGCATGACCTGCTATCAGTTGGTTGTCGGCTGTTTCATAACCATAGCTTTCCAGGAACCTGGAGGTCCACTTTTCAAAATAATAACCTGCCGGCCCCAGGTCCCGCAACGCTCTTTTGAGGCTGTACCGCGCAGCGAACGTTCCTGAAACCTTTTTTAATTGACGAAAAGCCAGCTTGTACAATGCCCTGGTGGTAATTCCATCGTGTATTTCGGGTTGCATGCACTCTAACACTTCTTCAATTTCTATGTCGGAAGCACCTGATTTGCTTAATGACATCCGTAATTTTTCAATATCAAAATCGGTCAGCTCACCAGAGTGTTTTTTTACCTTTCGTACATTCAGATTCATAGACAAAACAGGCTTTTATGTTTACACAAAATTAATATTGTTTTTGAGAATGTTCGTCCGGGGGCTTCTTTTCGTCACATTGCGATAAGGCGAAAACAATATTTTTATGATTTTGAAATACCGGAGTCCTGTTCTGTTAATCCCGCCGGATCTGAAAATAATGCATCAGCTTTGAAAGCTCGATCAACTGGTTCCATGTTTCCCCGTTCCATTCCAGGATCGTTTTACTGTACAGGCTTGCCAGGACCTGTTTTTTCTCATCCGGATTCAGGCTGGCATATTTCCCGACTTCTGTCTCATTGGGAGGAAACCGTTGCATCAGTCGTGACGCGTAACTCCTTACTTCGGGATTCACTGTTTTATTTCCAGCGATTCTCTGGAGCTTTTCATCACCGAAAACTGTATTTGACATCCAGAGGAGCGTAATAATGGAGCGCTGGGATTCTGCCGAAGAATTGTCAAAAAGATTGCTGATGGTTTCCAGGTATGCTTCTTTTTTCAACGGAAGCAACAAATAAGCAAGTATTTTCCCCTGGTTGAATACTTCCTGTGTTTCCGGGTTCACCAACCTGACTTTTTCCTGTTTCAATAATTGAAATGCCAGTCCCGTAACATCAATTCCGTTCAGCGAAAAATCCCTTGATTTTTCCACCAGCTCCCAGGTCCCTATTTCGGTCCATTCGATCTTTTTTAAAGCTCCCTCGATGATCCGTTTATCTGAACTTTTATACGATTGCATTTCCACGTAAGAGCTCATGTCAAAGTAGAAATAGGACGAATGGCCGTTTCTTTGCAATTCTTTCCGGATAATCGGGAGATTCGTGGCAGTATCTGCGTTCAGTTCCTGCCAGAATTTATCCAGCTCCTTGTATTTAACTTCCAGTTCCTTTGCCGGTAAATCTGTGATTTTAAACGAGTAAACAGACTGAATTTTTTCTTTAACAGACTGAGAAAAACAATTTGATAAACAGATTGTTAAAAATAAAAATATCAAGGTGAGCAATTTCATTTTCCCATACTTTTTAAGCGAGCTGGCTGACTTTTGAATGCAATTGTAAGAATAAAATCCAAAATTATGCCGAATTCTTGATTTCTTGTTAATATCTATTCATTTCTTCCTGTTTTTACAGCATAAAGAATCATTAACTTTGAGCACAAATCAAATCACGATGAGTAATTATAAACATCTAGTAGAAGAGAATTTTATTCGCTATGCGAAAATAGACACAACAGCAGATCCGAATTCAACAACTTTTCCTTCAACCATGAAGCAGAAAGATCTGGCGAAAGTTTTAGTACAGGAATTATTAAATTTAGGGCTGAAAGATGCCGAAATGGATGAGTGGGGATATGTATTTGCAACAATTCCGTCAAATACAGACAGAAATGTCCCTGTCATCTGCTTTTGCTCCCACATGGATACTGCACCAGATGTTACTGGCACGAACGTGAAACCGATTGTACATAGAAAATACGATGGTGCACCCATCATTTTACCGGACGACCCGTCACAGGTTATAACAATAGAACGTCACCCCTACCTGAAAGAAAAGATCGGGGATGACATCATTACGGCAAGCGGGACAACCTTGCTCGGTGCTGATGACAAGGCCGGTATAGCCATCATCATGGATTTTGCCAACTACCTTGTAACGCATCCTGAAATTAAGCACGGTGACGTCCGCATTCTGTTCACTCCTGACGAAGAGGTAGGACGTGGTGTTGATCACCTGGACATCAAGAAACTGAACGCAGACTACGGGTACACACTGGATGGCGGTGTTCTCGGTTCCATTGAAGACGAAACATTTTCCGCAGACGCTGTAAAAGTGACCTTCAAAGGCGTAAGCGCTCACCCGGGATATGCAAAAGGTAAGATGGTGAATGCCCTGAAGCTGGTCGCTGATTTTGTTGCGGCATTGCCCAAAGACAGGTGGTCACCGGAAACAACAGAAGGACGGGAAGGATTCGTACATCCGGTAGCGATCAACGGGATCATGGAGGAAGCGAGTGTGAGCTTCATCATCCGCGATCACTTGACAGAGAAGCTCTCAAAGTTTGAAGATGAGCTGAAATCCCTGGCTCAGATGATCGTTGAGCCGCACCGGGAAGCGAAAATGATATTTGAAGTAAAAGAGCAATACCGCAATATGAAAGAGGTGCTGCAAAGTGTTCCGTTTGTTACCGATTACGCAATTGAAGCGATGAAACGTGCCGGAATCGAGCCACGCCCTACAATTATCCGCGGGGGTACGGACGGATCAAGGCTGTCTTTTATGGGAGTGCCTTGCCCGAATTTATTCACGGGAGAAATGGGAATCCATTCCAAGCAGGAATATGTCAGTGTCCAGGATATGGAAAAGGCAGTGCGAACCATGGTAGAACTGATTCAGATCTGGGAAGGACACGAAGATTGAGATGGATTACAAACTCATCGTTAAAAACATACAGCAGAAACAATTCGAGAAGATCTACTTTCTTCACGGAGAGGAGCCGTTTTTCATTGATGAAATAACCGATGCCATTGTTGAGCACGCAATGGATGACAGCGAACGTGACTTCAATCAAAGCATCCTGTATGGGAAAGAGTGCGACGCGCCTGCGCTGATCGCAGATGCGAAATCCTACCCGATGATGGGAGAAAGAAGGCTGGTGATCATAAAAGAAGCACAGGAGTTCAAGGACATCGAATCACTGGAGTCCTATTTTGCCAACCCGATCGACACGACCATTTTTGTTGTGTGCTATAAGTATAAAAAGTTTGATACCAGGAAAAAGCTCATCAAGCTGGCGGGTTCCAACGGATTGGTGTTTCTTTCTGAAAAGATCAGGGATTACAAAATTGTCGACTGGATCTCCGGCTATGCTAAAAGCATGGGATACCAGATTTCCCCGAAAGCTGCAATGCTGCTGGGAGAATTCCTGGGAACCGACCTGAGCCGTATTGTCAATGAGCTGGAAAAATTATCCATCCTGATCGAAAAAGGAACGGTGATCAACGAGGTGCATATCGAAGAGAACATCGGAATCTCAAAAGATTATAACTTCTTTGAGCTGACGAACGCATTCGCGGAGCGGGATTACCTGAAAGCAAGCAAGATCGTTCACTTCTTTGACAAAAACCCGAAATTGGGTTCGATCATACCGGTTGTCTCTCACCTGTTCGGTTTTCACCTGAAACTGATGCGGCTGCATTTTTCCAAAGATAAATCTCCTGCCGCCCTGGCTTCCAGCCTGGGAGTCGCTCCTTATTTTGTTGCCCAGCATCTTGCAGCGGCAAAGATTTACAATCCCAAAAAGCTGGCGGAGAACATCGCTATTTTGCAGGAATACGACCTGAAATCCAAAGGAATAGAGAACGCATCGTCTACCGACGGCGAACTGATGAAAGAAATGATTTACCGATTAATGAACTGATGCATTTATTCTACGATCAATACATTACCGGGGAAATGACTTCCTACCAGCTGAGCGAAGCGGAATCACGCCATGTGTGCAAGGTACTGCGCATGAAAGAAGGTGACGTGATCGGGTTGCTGAATGGAAAAGGATTATTTGCGGAAGCAGTCATTGCCAGTGCCGATCCGAAAAAATGCACGGTTGAACTAACAGCACGTACACAGCAGGATCCTCCCTCCTATTCCATTCACATTGCCATTGCCCCGACAAAAATGAATGAGCGTATGGAATGGTTTGTGGAAAAAGCGACCGAGCTGGGAATTACCGAAATCACTTTTTTACTGGCGAAGAATTCAGAACGGAAAGCTATCAAGCTGGACCGGTTCCAGAACATAGCGATCAGTGCGATGAAACAGTCAAAACGGTTGTTTCTTCCTGAGATCAACGATCTGACAAAAGTGGAAACGTTCGTAGTGAATAACCCGGGCGGATACATCGCTCATTGCTATGCCGGTGAAAAGCAAAGCTTGCCGGAAATCTTCGATGGTTCAGCTCCTGTCCTGATCGGACCGGAAGGTGATTTTTCTGTTGAAGAGGCACAACTGGCCAAAAATAACGGCTACAGGGAAATAACTTTGGGAGAAAACCGTTTGAGAACTGAAACCGCCGGCCTGTATGCGTGTATGCAGGCGTTGATGAGTATCGGATAAAAGACAGAACATGAGAATAGGATTAATTGGAATGCTGTTGTTTGTATGCGGAAATTTGTTTTCACAGTATCCGTACCAGTTCGCCGTTTTGAAATACAACGGAGGAGGTGACTATTATGCCAACCCAACCTCTGTCCCGAACCTGGTAAAGTTCTGTAACGAAAACCTGAACATGCGGATTTCTCCGGATGTTCCTTATGTGGATGTCGGGAGCCCTGATCTGTTCTTATACCCGTTCATTCATATGACAGGGCACGGAAATGTTGTTTTCTCTTCACAGGAAGCGGAAAACCTAAGGACCTACCTGACGGGCGGCGGTTTCCTGCACATTGATGACAACTACGGCATGGACCGGTTCATCCGTGCAGAGATAAAAAAGCTGTTTCCCAATCATGAATTGGTCGAGCTCCCCCACAATCACCCGATCTTTAACCAGAAATACAAATTCAACGGCCTTCCTAAGATTCACGAGCACGATGACAAACGGGCCCAAGCGTTCGCGATCATAGAAAACGGAAAAGTAGTTTTGCTATACACGTATGAAACCGATCTTGGGGATGGATGGGAAGATCAGGCGGTGCATAACAATTCCCCGGAAAAACGCCGGCAGGCCCTGCAAATGGGCGCCAACATTGTGATGTATGCATTTACGGAATAGTCCTTTCAACGCTGAACAAGAAATATACTCACTTTTAGTAATTCAACCTGAGCTTATACGATCCTTGTATATTTCACGATTTTAAAACCTGCTTCATGCTTTTCATCAGCTTCCTGTTCCTTGATCGTTTCGGCTTGCCATCCGGACAGGTCCGGTTGCGGGAAGAACGTATCGGCATCGTATGTTTTGTCAACATGTGTCATATATAATTCTTCTACAACGTTCAGCTCCAGCGCTTGTTTGTAGATTTCCCCTCCGCCGATGATAAACACGGTCCGTTCGGTTTCATGCTTATAATGTCTCAGGCAGTCTTCCAGTGAATGAAATACGACGCATCCCTCAGCTTTAAAGGACCTGTTGCGTGTTAAGACTGCATTTTCCCGGTTGGGTAAAGGCCGGAACCGTTCGGGAATGGATTCATAATTCTTTCTGCCCAGAACAACGATATGCCCCGTCGTCGTTTCTTTAAAAAAACGCATGTCAGCAGGAAGATGCCACATCAGGTCATTGTTTTTCCCGATTCCTCCTTCTCTGTCCATAGCGACAATCAACGCGACTTTCATTTTACTTCTTTGATCCCGAAACGGCTGACATGAACGATCCTGGTTTCGGTTTTGTTCAACACAATGGCATTGACGATTTCTTTGTTTCCTTCAGCGGCAATGATCGAATCCGAATACCCGATCAGGTAATGCAGCTTGCCACTCAGGTCATTTACTTTGTAAATGATCGCCATATGAGGAAGCTCATCTTCCAGGTATTTCAGCTCGGCTTCCTTAACTTTTACAGCATAGTAGCCTTTCGTAAGCCGTTCGATTGCTGCATCTTTGGTCAACCGGTATTCTTTGATGTTTTTGCCATGCTTCTCCATCAACTGCCGGCTATCGGAAAAGAAGAGGTCACGTGAAGCCCGGTCAGCAGCATTAAAGAACGTACTGTCCAGCTGATCGTACTGGTAATCAGGAAGCACGTAATAATGTTTAAACGGACCTTCAACCGCTGTATGCACGTACGCAAGTACATAATCGGCATCTTTCAGCACGACTTTGTCCTCTTTTCGTTCAATTTTACTGCGCAGGATCATCCCGCCGTTTTTATACCGGTCACGTTGATTGGAAACGAAGTTCCCCAGAGAATAAGCCGTCAGCTTTTCTTCTCCGTTGATCGTTTTTCGCTCCACAGGCTGAATTACATGCGGATGACTCCCTACAACCATATCAGCTCCCTGATCATAACAGAATTGCTCCCATTTTTTCTGGTAAGCATTCGGCAGTGATTTATACTCATCCCCCCAATGCATAGTGCAGATGATGTAATCGGCTTGTTGTCGTGCCTTTTCAAAATCTTTTTTCATAACGGCACTGTCAATGTAATTGATGATCAGCGGCTCTTTTACGAAAAGCCCGTTTGTACCGTAGGTATAATTCAGTACCGCAATTTTTATCGCATTCTTTTCCACGATCAGCGGGTATGTTTTTTCCCGTTCCTCTTTGCTCCGGAAGGTACCCGTATGAGGTAATTTCAGGCTATCCAGCACATCCAGCGTTCTTTTCACTCCTTTCGCTCCTCCGTCACAAGAGTGGTTATTAGCTGTCAGAATGACATCAAAACCTACGTTTTTCAGCGCGGCGGACAAATCATCCGGAGCTGAAAACTGGGGATAACCGGTATATGGCTTCCCGGCGTGTGTTACTTCCAGGTTGGCAATGGCAATATCGGCTTCCTGGATGACTGGCTGTATGAACTGCCATGTATGCTCGTATTCATAGCGGTCGGTCTTTGCATTGTATGCTCCTTTGATCTGGGGGCCATGCTGCATGACATCACCTACAAATAAAAGGGACACTTCTTTCTGCCCGTTTTGGGCAATGGTGAAAAAAGGAAGAAAAAGCAGCAGGTTAAACAGCCACTGCAGCTTTAATATGTGGATGCGGGTCATAATTTATTAATTCAAAATCTTCGTACTTGAATGAGAAAAGATCCTTCACATCAGGATTTATCTTCATGGTCGGCAATGGCCGGATATCACGTGACAACTGCAATTGAGCCTGTTCAATATGATTCAGGTACAAATGAGTGTCTCCGAATGTATGAACAAACTCTCCAGGCTGCAAATCGCACACCTGCGCCACCATCATGGTCAGCAAGGCATAGGATGCAATGTTGAACGGAACTCCCAGGAAAGTATCCGCGCTTCTTTGGTATAACTGGCAGCTGAGTTTTCCTTCCGCAACATAGAACTGGAACAGGGAGTGGCAAGGCGGTAAAGCCATGTTGTCCACATCAGCAACATTCCATGCAGAAACAATCAGACGCCTGGAATCCGGATTTTTCCTGATCTGGTCGATCAGCTTTGAGATCTGGTCGATAGCCTGTCCGTCCTTTCCTGGCCAGCTTCTCCATTGGTGCCCGTATACAGGTCCCAGATCTCCGTTCTCATCTGCCCATTCGTCCCAGATGCTCACGCCATTTTCTTTCAGGTACCTGATATTGGTATCCCCCTGCAAAAACCACAGTAATTCGTATATAATGGACCGGAGATGCAGTTTTTTTGTCGTTACCACCGGGAAGCCTTCGGAAAGATCGAACCGCATCTGGTAGCCGAAAACGGAAATTGTCCCCGTACCTGTCCTGTCTTCTTTTTTCACTCCGTTGTCAAGAATATGCCGGAGTAAATCATGGTATTGCTTCATGTTAAAATGCTGTTTGAGTCTTCGAAATTACAAAATAAAACAGCGCCAGGTGAAAGAAGTTTTCAAATATTATTAACCAACCAGCCTGGGGGAATGAAGTACAAGGTAAGAGGTATAAATTGATCAATGGTGACTAAAATTGCGCATCAGTGAGAAATAACAAACAGGAAAATGAGCATGCATACCAACTATTTTTATAATTCTATTGCACTGAGCACACCTCTAACAACCAATCGCTTACCTCCTACTCCATATTTCTTACCTCGTATCTCTTGCTTCAACCTTACTTACTTTTAAAACCTGTACCTCCCGAAATTCAAAAAAATAGTACATTTGAAATATGGGAACTATTGGAATTTTCATACTTCGTCTTTTGGGATGGAAGATCGATAAACAACCTCCTCAGGTAAAAAAATGTGTTGTCTGCATGGGACCTCATACCTCCAACTGGGATTTTATAATCGGGCGGATCACCTTTTCTTACTATGGTGTTAATACCAAGTTTTTAATCAAGAAAGAATTGTTCATTCCTCCGTTCGGCTGGCTCTTAAGAAAAATGGGAGGAATCCCCGTTGACCGGAAAAAGAAGAACAATATGACCAAAATGGCGATCGAGCATTTTGATAAAAATGACAACATGTTCCTGGTATTTACTCCGGAAGGAACAAGAAAGTATAATCCTCACTGGAAAAAAGGGTTTTACTACATTGCTCAGGAAGCGAGCGTGCCGATCTATACCGCTTATATTGATTATAAAAACAAGACAGGAGGATGGGACAGTTTATTTGAACCGACAGGAGATGTTGATGCGGATATAAAACACCTGAAAAAAATACTGAGCAAGTACTCCGGGAAATATCCTGAAAATGGTATCAAAGCGGAAGATTAGTTATGGAAACGTGATAATTACACCTTGCAACGTTGTACATTATCAATTGAATTAAAGTATGTGGTCAGCTTTTCTTTTCCTCTTTAAATGTACCGGTATTTTTATCATATCCATACGGACAGTGGCGGCAACCACTTTTACAGCAATACCCTCTCTTCAGGTGAAATTTTTCTGTGAACACGATATAACCTTCAGGAGTATAGTAATATTCATCTTCCTCCCATCGCTTTTTTTTAGAAAAACCGGACATATCATCTTGCATAGTGCAAAATTAACGAATAAAACGATCGGAATATGACATTTGATACAGGAAAATCAATACTACAAGAGATCAATGATGCCAACCTGGCCGCAAGAGGTATCCGGCTCCTGGTAAAACGTGATGACCTGATTCACCCGGAGGTTTCCGGTAATAAATGGCGGAAACTGAAGTACATTATCGAGCATTTCCGGCAATCAAAGCAGGAACGGATCCTCACGTTCGGAGGTGCGTTTTCCAATCATTTACTGGCTACGGCCAGCGCCTGCAACCTGCTGAATATTCCTTGCACCGGAATAGTACGGGGTGACGAGCTGAACGCCGGATCCAACAACCTGCTCAAAAGATGCCGTGAGCTGGGAATGCACCTTCACTTTGTTACCCGTGAAGAATATGCCCTGAGAACCATGAAGGAATACCACGAAGAGCTGATCCTGCAATTCCCCGGATCCTACATTATTCCGGAAGGCGGAGCAAATTATTACGGGATGATCGGCTGCCAGGAGCTGGTAAAAGAGCTGCCTGAGTGCGATCATATTTTCGTAGCGCAAGGAACAGGGACAACAAGTTGTGGTTTACTGATAGGTATTACCAAACAAATGTTACATGTCGTCCCTGCTATAAAGAATTTTGATGCTATAAATGAAATGAGCTTATTATTCAAAAAATCAGGATTTGAGGATGGGTTGGTAAAAGAATTACTTGAGCAAGTTGTTGTTCATGATGAATATCATTTCGGAGGATATGCAAAACAAACAAAAGAACTGGCTGATTTTATTGAAAATTGCGGTAAAAAATTACAACTTCCTCTTGACAAAGTATATACGTCCAAAGCTTTTTACGGCTTGATGCAGGAGATACAAAACGAGTCTTACAACAACACTGCAATTGTATTTATCCACACCGGAGGACTGCTGCATACTTAGCCGGCTATTCAATCACAAATCTCTTCACTATTCGTTGATCGGCAAACTCCAATTCCATTAAATAAACCCCGGATCCCTGACCGCTTAGATCGACCTCTATTCCAGATGAATGGATGACACTTTCAGCTTTCAGCTCTTTCCCCAGGACATCCAGTAACCGGATGGAAACAACGGTCGCTTCACCCGGTAAAGAAACCGTTACCCGGTCTTTTGCCGGGACAGGAAACAGCCGAATGTGATCAGACAAATCAGCGCCTTTAACCGAAAGCGGTCCGCAGTTAATGCCTAACGGCTCATAATTACACACCGTTTCCCATGCGATCTCCTGGAGCTGAGCAGCCAGAGATGCAGATATAGGGCCGAATGCACCTCCCCACCAGTTGTATAACTCGTTGGTGAGCCCGACCGGACTTCTTTCGAACAATGTCGCATAATGCACACAAGCGACTAAATAACGGAGTGTATCATTTCCGTGAATATTGTCATCAAATACATCTTCAATGGATGTTATTCCGGGAATTTCCCCGTTGTAAATCTTATCGTAGAAAAGCCCGACCGCCTGCCCGGCAGGAATCAGCTTCATCGGGTGAACAGGATTATTCCGTGTATTGAATGTATCAACGGCGCTTTCCCACATCGGCAGGTCATCGGTCAACCGCTGGCGAAAGGGATTGGTGTCCACATCGTAATCACATCCCGTAGGCGTTCCGCTTTCTATACAATGCCACACTTCGTAGAGATAGGGCTTGATGTCCGGGTTGTCTGCAATAGCGTAGTTGTAGAAGCTGTCCAGGTAATAATAGGTTTCTACGATCCCCCATTCATTAAAATGACGTGGAACGCTTTCCGTAAGTACCAAATGGGTAAAGTCACCGGCAGGAAGCCCGTTTTCTTCATCGTAGAAAGCGAATATTTTTCCATCCGGGAAATTGACATAATCCTGCCGTTCCAACGCCTGCCATTGCCAGCGAAGCGGAGATCCCAGTATCTGCTGATAGGCGAAATCAAATGACGTTTCGGAATCATCTTCAGATAACCTTAAAACCATTTCAGCAATGTAATCAGTCAGGCTGTGGCCGACATAAAAGCTCTTTATGGTTGTGGTCTGCGCGTTTGAAAAAAAGGAAAGCAAAGTAATACCGACGAACTGGAAGAATGATTTTTTCATCTTGCTTGTTTTTGAAATAAATGATCAATCGTTTCCTTAATAATACGAAACAAGGTCGCCAGAGGTTGTCTGTAAAATGATGATTATTTCAAACAAACTTATTTTTAACAATGAAAATGCAACCTGTCCATCCTCAGGAAACAGGTTATTTGAATAGCTCAACAACCGGGTTTCCCGTTGTGGCGTGGGCAAATGAAATATTCAGAATATGTGCCAGTGTCGGAGCAATGTCTGTTATTTCCACTACCCGGAAGATATCCTGCTTCGGGATGGAGTGACCATACCATAGCAACGGAACCTGCGTGTCATAAGCATAGGGAGAACCGTGGCTTGTCCCTTTTCTTGCTTTTTCGGAATCTTTGGATTTGGGCAAATAACCGGATTCAAGGATAAACAATACGTCGCCGCTTTCTTTATAATTATAGCCGCTTCTTACCATTTCAAACCACTTGTCTCCCGCTCCGTTCTGTAATTCTGCCGCTGTATACACGTTCTTTACACCATCCCACTCTTTTATCCGGTCTTTAATAAAGGTACAGATTTCGTGATAATCCAGGTTCTTTGACCGGATCAATTTCCGATCCAGGTAAATATTCAGGTTTTCAAATCCTGCGATCAATCCGGATCCGTATTTACCTGTCAACTCTGAATCCAGCCGGGAGATCGAATCATGTAAAAACACATACCCACCGGCCATTTTATGATCGATCAGCAATTGAGGAACCGGGACAACAGCATGGTCAGCGGTGAGGAATAAGGTATAACTCCCCTTCCCCAACGTTCGATCCAGCTCATTTAGCAATCGTTCCAGGTCCCTGTCCAGCCGGAGATAGGTATCCTGGATTTCTTTGGATTGCGGACCGAATGAGTGGCCGATGATGTCTGTTGATGAGTAGCTGATGCAGAGCATATCGGTCGTTCCGTTCTGCCCTAATTTTTCCGACTGAAGCGCCTGGACGGCAAAATCAGTTAAAAATGTATTAGCAAAAGGCGTATGTGTGAATAAATCGAAAAGATTCTCCTTTGTAGTCATTTTGGAAAACTCATAAGGAAAGACCGGTTTTGTTTTACCGTTGAGTAAATGCTCATAAGGCGAATCATCAATCCCGCTTTCTGTATATTGTTCAATGGGAAGCAGTGTGTTCCATGTCTGTTTCATCGCTTTCTGAGGAATCTCTTTCTTATTGAAAGCACGCACCCATTCCGGCAGTTGGTCAGTGTAGAAGGAACTGGTAATAAAATTCCCGGTCGAACCATCGTACCAATACGTACCGTCACTCAGATGTCCTCCCGGCAAAATAGCACCACGGTTCTTAATGGACATGGAAAGTACTTTCGACTGCGGGCGCTCCAGTTTAAATTGATCCGTAATCGTATTCACTTTAAGCCTTGAAGGAGAATACCTGCCGTGATTGCTTTCCGACCCTACCGTCGTGACTGCATCATCCTGAACACAATTGACCTCCTTACGGCTTTTTCGGTCATACCAGTCATTTCCGACGATCCCGTGATTGGATGGAGTTGTCCCGGTATAAATGGATGCATGGCCGGGGCCTGTATAAGTAGGTACATAATTATAATGAGTCGTTCTGCAATTGGTCCCTTCGTTCATCAATCGTTTGAACCCTCCGTCGGAATATTTGTCGTAAAACCGGTACAGGTATTCATAGCACATCTGGTCTACCACGATACCGATGACCAGCTTGGGTTGATCCGGCTGGGAAAATGAGCAGAAAGCATGGAGAAAAAGAGTAAATGTAATAAGGTATGCGAACGGTTTCATCTTACATTTTTTAAGTTGATGATTCAAAAATACCCTTTTTGAGGTATTGCACAACCTTTGTCTGAAATTTAATTTTGCGCTTATTTAAAATTAATCTTAATAAAGAGCGACATGAAAAAAATTACATTTAGTGCATTATTATTAACACTTTCAACGGGATTGAGTGCTCAAGTATTGGACTCTGTGTCAATTGGAGGAGGAACATCCATTAACGAAGTCTGGTATAAACTATCGGATGGAACGGAGACAGCCTCACCTTTGAACGATTGGGATTTAGCTTTCAGCACAAATACAATGTCCGCAACTATTCGTATCAACTCAGGAAAAGGAAGTCATACAGGTACTTTGAGAGCATGGATCTGGCCTGACGGAGACAATTCAGATTGGAACACAACGATTGATGTTTCAAACATTGCGTCTTGGCAGGAACTTGAAAACGATCCGAAATCATGGGAAATTGGTGCGTTTAATCAAAATATAGACTGGACAAATACAATGGTTTATGCCGGTCAGACTGTTTATCTTGATAATGGATGGGGTGTTTACAACATGGCTACGCATGCTGTAGTCGGAGACTCTATTTATGTATTGCAGCTGGCAAACGGATCGTACAAAAAAATTGATATCATCAACAAAACATCAGGAACTGTAAATTTCAGAATCGCTGATCTGGATGGTTCAAATGAAGTAACTCAGGCATTTGTGGGAAGTAATTATACAGGAAAAGTATTCGGATATTATTCTATTGAAAATGATGCCTTTTTGAATCCTGAGCCTGCTGCAAATGATTGGGACCTGGTTTTTACTAAGTATAGAGATTTAGTGAGTGGAATCATGTATGGAGTTTCAGGAATTTTAACCAGCCCAAATTGGGAAGTTGTTGAAGTTAATGGAGTAGCAGACCCTGCTGATTTTGAAGATTATTCATCACAATCTTTTATTACAGAAATCAACACTATTGGTAGCGATTGGAAATCATATACCGGAGGGCAATATGTTATAGCAGATGATCTTGTTTACTTTGTAAGGAATTCTGGAGGGGATGTCTGGAAAATCATTCCTACAGGATTCGTTGGAGGTACTGAAGGAAAGTTTTTGTTTACAAAACAACAAATCGCTTTCTTAGGTTTGACAGAGGAAGGAACTCAATTTGTTGAGATTTATCCAAACCCTGCAAAAGACCAATTGACAATCGCTTTTGATTCTAAAGCAAATTCAGCAGACATTATTGTCCGTAACCAAATGGGACAAGTAGTTGCAGCGGAAAGCTTCAATACAATCACCGGGATAACTAAGCAAAAACTGGACATTTCTGCTTTGGCTAACGGTGTGTATTATGTAGAAATCAATCAAAATGGTAACGCTACGGTTAAAAACGTAGTGAAGTATTAATTATTAAAACACTTATTTAAGGTAATGAAACATTTATTTTTATCAGCGCTGCTTGTTGCAAGCAGTGCTGTATTTGGACAAACAAAAAAAGATCAGGACAGAGCAGCAATCCTTAAAATGGAAGGATGTTACAAAGTGACATTCTCTTTCGCCGAAACTTTTTCTCCGAACAAAGATTACGAGTATCACAATGACAGGAAGTACGAACAGGCGATCGAGCTTGTTGAAGTTGTTGAAAACACGGAAAACAAAATCGTTTTGCAGCACTTGCTTATCGTAAACGATACTATGGTGATCAAACACTGGAGACAGGATTGGCTGTATGAGAATACCGAATTGCTGGCATACAACAGAAAAGAAGGTCAGAAAGAAATCTGGAACAACATTTCCATCCCTGCGGACAAAGCAAAGGGAACATGGACACAAAAAGTTTTCCAGGTGGATGACAGCCCTCGTTATGAAGGTTACGGAACATGGTTGCATGCAGATGGTCGCTCTTTCTGGGAGGCGAAGGCCGATGCACCTCTTCCGCGCCGTGAGCATACAAAACGTGACGACTACAATGTAACAGGACGTTTTTCTCACATTGAGATCTTTAATGACGGATGGGTTCTTGAGCAGGACAATGACAAGATCCTTCGTGAATCAGGGAAAGCGGATGTTTTGATCGCACAGGAAAAAGGTATCGAGCGTTTCTGGACAGGAGAATACAACTGTAAAGCAGCGGTTGAATACTGGGATAAACAAAAAGAGTTCTGGAAAGTTGTTCGTGAGGTCTGGACTGAGAAATTGGCCAAAGGAACAGTGGAAATAGAGCTTTTCAAAAATGGAAATGTAATTTATATGCGCTTTTTCGAGCTGAGCAATGAAACTGCTAAAGCGAAGAAATTTGACGCGAAAAAGGTTCGTTCTTCAATTCAAACAATTATTGACGAACACGTTACCATAAAATAAGTGCAATGTGTACAACGAGAATTCTGGCGCAGTCCAAAGTGGGGTTCATTAACCAATGCCGTGAATGCGAAAGCATCCACCTGGCGTTCGGAACGTCACTTCTGCGATTGTCGGAGGATGAGTTCGCGGAAATTAGTTCACAAATTTATTATGATGTCCAGCATGTAAATGACCGAATTAACCCTAATTCCAAGAGCATCCAGATTCCTCACCCATCGGGTTCGGAATTCTCGCTTGTACTCAGCAAAAACGAATTATCACAACTTAATGAATTGGTTCAGGAAGCCAATGTTTTACTCACAGCATACAATCTGATCAGTAATGACGACAATTAAAATCAGACACTTACTCATCCTGCCCTTCTTTGCAATTGCAACCACACTATTTTCTCAAAAAGTCGAATTTTTAAGCTCTGAGGATTCCCTTCCTGTCAGGGTTTCTGTATTTATATACGATGGCGATAAGCGCATCAGCGAATTGAAGGCAAATGACGGTAAAGTCGATTTGTCCAACGTAAAACCAGGTTATTTTGTAGAAGTGCTGGCAACAGGATTTGATGACAGGACGTTCACAATGATCGAAGACATGCCTTCCCGGATCTATCTCTTCAAACGGGCAACCCGCATTGATGAAATGGTTGTGACCGGACAGATGCAGCAAACAAGCATCAGCGACGCGGTTCAGAACGTGAGAATCATCAACTCGAAGAAAATCGAGCAGATGGGCGCTCAAAATCTGACCCAGCTATTTAAAAACGAATTAAACATACAGCTTTCCACTGATGCAATCCTCGGTACAGGAATGGACCTGCAGGGAATTTCAGGAGAAAATGTAAAGATCCTTGTTGACGGGGTTCCGGTGATCGGCCGCCTGAACGGTACTGTAGACCTGGACCAGATCAACATCCAGAACGTGGAGAAGATCGAAATAATTGAAGGTCCCCTGTCTGTGAACTACGGTTCTGACGCATTGGCAGGAACAATCAATATCATCACAAAGAAAGATCAATCCGCTGCTTTGTCGGGAAAAGCATATGCTTACTACGAAAGCAACGGAACCTATAATACCCAGCTGAACCTGGCTACCAAATTTAAAAACACGCTGATCTCCGCGGACATCAACCGGAATTATTTTGACGGCTGGAGACCGGATGAGAAACCGTTCCATGTAGAAAAAACACGGGTCGCAGATTCGTTGCGGCATAAATTATACAAACCCCGTGAACAGGTGTTCGGAGGACTGAAAGTCCGCCAGCGGCTCAACAACACCAGGCACGAAGACGGGCTGTTCCTGACGGCTGATTTCAGGGTGTTCCAGGAAGAGATCGAAAACAGAGGTGCTCCGCTGCAACCTTATTACATCCGCGCGTTTGATGACTATTACAATACGTTCCGCTGGGATAACAGCATATCCGTGGTCGGGCGCATTTCAAAGAAATGGTCGGTTAACTCCACAAATGCCTATAATTTCTTTCAACGAAAAAAAACAACGTACATCAATGACCTGACGACGTTGAACAAAACCATTGCAGGTGCAAACGAACAGGACACTTCCGCTTTCGACCTTATCCTGAGCCGTACAAGCTTTGTTTACAACCATTCTCCGAAATGGATGCTGGAAGTCGGCTATGATATTAACTACGAAAGCTCCAGGGGAAAACGCATTGAAAACCAGAAGAGTTCAATGGGAGATTATGCCTTATTTGTTACTTCTGAATACAATCCGTGGAAAAAACTGACCATCAAGCCGGGATTAAGAGTCGCGTACAATTCCGTCTATAAAACACCTGTAGTACCGTCAATCTTCTTTAAATATAAAGTCTCAAAAAATAATGACCTGCGCCTTTCATACAGCCGGGGTTACCGTGCTCCGTCGTTAAAGGAGCTGTACTTCTACTTTGTAGATATCAATCACAACATTAAAGGAAATACGGAGCTGGAAGCGGAAACATCCAACAACTACCAGTTGTCACTGCGAACCGATTACGAAAAAGGAAGATGCAGACTGGTCATAACCAATCAATTCTTTTTCAATGACCTGGCAAACCTGATCACCCTTGCACAGGTTACCAACACGGAATACAGCTATGTCAACCTGTTCAAAGCACAGACATACGGGTATACGCTGAATGCAAATTTCATGCGGAAAGGGCTTTCGGTAGATGCAGGTGTATCGGTAAAAGGAAGAAGGACACAGATCTACTCCAACGAATCACCAAGGGCAACGTCTTTCTACCCGGAGGTGAAAGTAAATCCCAGCTACACGATTGATAAAATCAACACTTCTTTCGCATTGTTCTACAAGTTTACAGGTAAATTGCCTAACTTTGTCATGCAAAATGACGGTACTGTATTCGAATCGAAAAGAGATTCTTACCACATGCTTGATTTAACGGCAACGACTCATTTCTGGAGCAGGAAAATTGGAATTACGCTGGGAGTGAAGAACATACTGGATATTACAGCGATCAATGGCCTGTCCGGAGCCGATGGCGCCCATTCAGCAGGATCTACATCTGTACAGATCGGTATGGGAAGAACCTATTTTTGCTCATTAACGGTAAATCTTAATACGAAGAAAAAATGATAATTACACAGTCGAACAGAACTATTTTCTTTCTTTTACTTACAGGATTAATGCTGTCGAGCTGCCGAAAAGATGAATTACCTGTTACTCCTCCGGATCTGGGGAATATTACAACAACAGCCATCGAATTAACACCAACGTATGAATACCAGGTCTACTTTGATCTGAGCAGCAACAGTAACAAAGGAAAAAATCACAAAACAGACTGGGATTTAGGATTTTCCTGTGCATCCGGAACACCTTACATTATTACCAATACATCAAAAGTAATGCTTGTATCGCTGGTACAGGATAAAACGTTTGAAGAAATCAGCAATACTTCCAATTTTTCAATCAGTAACCGGGCTGATTATCCGACAGGCTTTGTAGACTCACTGGCAGTAAGAGGAGGCTCATTATTTATTTTGGACAGGGGATTCGATGGAGTAGGAAATCATCAGGGGTATTTCAAAATGGAAATTCTGGAGCACGACAACACACATTTCAAAGGTCGTTTTGCAAATATTGACGGAAGTAATGAACAGATAATCACCATTCAGAAAGACGATACCTATAATTTCGTTTATATGAAATGGAATCCATCCGGAACCATTACAACACCAACAATAGAGCCTGCAAAAGAAGAATGGGACCTGGTATTTACTCAATTCACAGAAATTTTTTATGAACCTGACTTCATGCCGTACAGCGTGGTCGGATGCCTTACCAATACATTCAATACCAAATCTCTACGTGTTACTGAAAAAACATTCGATGAAATCGATCTCGCTTATGCAGAAGGTCTTGAACTTTCGATAGACAGAGATGTTATCGGATACAATTGGAAAACATTTTTGTATGACCAGAATACATTTTTAGTACACCATGAAAAAGTATATATTATACAAGATAATGAAGGCTACTTTTATAAGTTAAGATTTATTGATTTTTATAATCAGCTAGGTCAGAAAGGGACTCCTACTTTTGAATACCAACGACTGTAATTTTTTCATTATTTAATTTTAGTTTGAAGAGCGGTGGAGCAATCCATCGCTTTTTTCAGATCACTACTCCAGGTTGAATAGTTGACTTCCGAAAAGGCATTAACTTCAAAATTACTTATCTTTGTTCCTGCACATGGAAATCATTTTTTCAAAATACCAGGGAGCAGGAAACGATTTTATCCTGCTGGACAACCGGGACGGCAAATACAATGCTCTTTCAATCAGCCAGGTCAGGGAATTATGTGACCGGAAATTCGGCATCGGAGCAGATGGGCTGATCAGGATTAACAGCCACCCGGTACTGGATTTTGAAGCAGATTATTACAATGCGGACGGCTCCAAAAGCTTTTGCGGGAACGGTGGCCGGTGTGCCGTTGCATTCTGCAATGACCTGGGAATGGACGTTGCTTCAACAACCTTTTCAGGTTACGATGGCGAACACAAAGCCTTGTTCAATGGCGATGAAATTCAGCTGGAAATGATGGATGTAGACGGGATCAGGAAAATTGGCGATGACTTCGAACTGTACACAGGTTCTCCTCATTACATCCGTTTCTCAACACAGATCGACCAGCTGGATGTATTCAGCTTCGGAAGGGAAATCCGCTACAATGACACGTATCGAACGAAAGGAATTAACGTCAATGTCGCAGAAGAGCTGGCCGACAATAAATTGTTTGTCCGCACCTATGAAAGAGGCGTTGAAGACGAAACACTGGCCTGCGGAACGGGAGTAACTGCCTGTGCACTGGCTTACGCGTATGTCAATCAAAAAACCGGGGACCAGCTGATCAGTATAAAAGTAATGGGTGGCGAATTAGCCGTACGTTTTCATTATGACGGAATCCGTTTTACCAACATCTGGCTGATTGGTCCGGGAACATTTGTTTTTGAAGGAACCATCCATGTCTAGTTATACATTCAACCATATCGGAACCACTCCGGAGATTGATTTTTCCCGGAATATCATCTGGGTGTTCTATGCGACAAAAATCCCGCCGCACATTGGTTTTTCTACGCAAAATGTATTCTACAGCCTGAAAGTATCGGGAAAAGATGACGGACTAACTACCCGGAATGTATTGGAGCTGATCCACAGGAAACAAATCCCTTCACTTTTTATTCAACTGAATACAGGAAAATCAGTGAAAGAGCTTCAAAACGCATACCATGCTTTTGAATCGGCGGTTTATGGCGAAACAACTTGCCTTACCCCGATTCAGCAACTGCTCGGGCAGCCGGAAGCTTCCCAACTATCACACCTGCTTTCCCGGATAGAAGCACGGATAGAGAAAGTGGCAGGAATTTATTTACCGGAAGACTACACAGCCCTTCCCTCCTATTCCGTAAAGGACATCCAGTCTTATATTCAACAGCTCAGCCATGCGGGAAAGTAAAAGAATCTACCTGCGCCAGGTTGTTTTTGAAGATTACCAGGTTTTGCTGGAATGGGAAAATAATCCCGAAAACTGGGAGGTAAGCGGTACGAAAACACCGTTTTCGGAAGAAGAAATCATTGATTTTATTGTTGAACAAGCCAATTTCAGGGATACAGGACAGTTGAGACTTATGATCTGCGTATCAGAAAACAGTACGCCTGTAGGAGCGGTTGACCTGTTCGATATTGACGAAGAAAAAGGAACGGCAGGAGTCGGGATCCTGGTTGACAGGCAGGAAAACCGGCGAAAAGGATATGCATCCGACGCACTGGATCTTTTAAAAGCTGTTGCAAAAGACCTGTTTTCTCTCAACCGGCTGAACTGTACCATACATTCGTACAACATCGGAAGCATACGGCTTTTTGAAAAATCAGGATTCCGGTTAGCGGAAAGGAATATCACACCGGGCATTGACCAATATACCTGCCGGTTATAATCCGGGTGAAAACGTAAAGAGAAGCCGGATAAAAGCCGGCTCCTCCCTACATCTTGCATTACATCATAGTAGCAGTTATTATTGTTTTACGATCTTTGAAGCTGTTACACCACCGTCCCTGGTCGTCAGCTCTATGAAATAGATCCCTGCATTGAGGTTGCTCACATCTATCATTGCCGCACCAGCCACATTGGTAACGACCTGCCCTTTGTAATCAACGATCCGGATGTTCTCTATCTGCTCATCTGTTTCAATGAACAGCTTATCGACAGCAGGGTTCGGATAAATCCGGAACGAATGCCCACTGATATCCGCTATACCCGTTGTTCCGGTAGAGAAAAGGATACAGTCAGAAGTTGTTTCACATCCACCATTGGAAACAACGACAGCGTACTGGCCACTGGAAGAAGGAGTGAATTGCTGAGAAGTAGCTCCTGGTACCGGCTCGTTAGCAGCACAATCGATCCATTGATAATTCATTCCCTGCTCATCTGCCTGTATGCCGTTACCGGTTAAAGAAGCAGTTGCGGTTGGAGCTGAATTCACGTTGATTTCAAGCGACTTAATACAGGAAACAGGAGTGAAATTCCAATTGTAGAAGTAGTAATAATATCCCATAAATGAATAATCCCCTCCGGTGATCTCCAGGCTGCCAGTCGGAGCCGTATAAGGGAATGCCTGCCCGGCACTGTTTCTGAACAATCCTCCGCATGACTCTGAAGTCAGCACCAACCGGTAATTGTCTCCCTGGGGAACAAACAGATCCAGGCTCACCGTTTGAAAACCTCCGCTGCTGACCGTTACCGTGCGGGATTCGATCAGCGTTTCAGAAAGATTCAGGAAGCCTCCCATTTTCACCAGCCGAATTGTTATATCTCCCGCATTCTGAGGATAAACATCGAGTGTGTTGATGATCAGGTCATGATTTACTTTAAAGCTGACATATTTATCAACCGTTGTATAAAAATCCCCTGCGCCGATCGTATGATCCACCGGGCCAACCTGGTCTGTCTGCGCGTACAGGTAACTGGTGGTGACGGAAGGACTGACCATTACACTGGTATTGATCGAAATAACGGAAGTATCAGCAGTGTTGTAAACGGCTATTTTGCCTTGCCCTCCCTGGAATGTATATGTATCGGGAAGGCACAGCTGTTGATTTTCTAAAGTAGGAGTCGTACAGTTTTGAGCGATAGAGTTAAAGCAGGAGCTGATCAGCAGTAGCGAAAGTGTGTAAAAATTATTTTTCATAATTATTTTTAATAAGATTAATTCTAAATTGCAAAAGTAGAGTGAGCGTACTGTTCCCGCAATCGCTAAAAAAGGGTATTTTATAAGGTTACGGGAAAAACTTCTCCGCACGATTCTTTACAATCATTATAAATTAGCTCAAAGATTTCGCTGCTTCAAGATTACTTTTTATCTTTGATTAGAATCAAGAAAAACAGTATGAATTCAAAAGTAGAAAAAGCGCTGAATGCACAAATTGAAAAGGAAGCATTTGCTTCCCAGATCTATTTATCAATGGCGTCCTGGGCAGAAAATAACGGATTGAACGGAACGGCTCAGTTCATGTACACACATTCAGATGAAGAACGTTTTCACATGCTGAAACTGGTGAAGTTTGTCAATGAACGCGGAGGAAAAGCTGTCATACCACCGGTAGCGAAGCCGCCTGTGGATTTTAAAAACCTGGAGGACCTCTTCACGCGTTTACTGGAGCATGAGATTTCCGTTACCAAAAGCATCAATGACCTGGTAGGACTTTGCCTGGATGAACGCGATTACACCACTCACAATTTCATTCAGTGGTACGTTTCCGAACAGTTGGAAGAAGAGGCGCTTGCCCGCACCATCCTGGATAAGATCAAGTTAATCGGGAACGATAAGGGAGGAATGTATTTGTTTGATAAAGACCTGGAAAATTCTGCGATCCAGGCTGGAAGCACAGCTGCAACGCCAAAATAAAAAGTGCCTGTTGCACGGATGGAACTGAGAAAACTACAACTTACACTTCTGTTTATCTGCTGTATTTTATACAGTAACGAGGTTATTATTGCCCAGAGTTTTTACCATTTTAAAAACTATACGATCAATGAAGGGCTTTCCCAAAGTTCAGCGCTGTGCATTTACCAGGATGATAATTACGGGCTGTGGGTCGGTACGCAGGATGGTCTGAACCGTTTTGACGGTAAATCATTCGAGGTTTATACGTCGGAAGATACCAAAGGATTGGGAGGAAATTACATCCGGAGCATCATTTCCGATTCACGGGGTGACATGTGGATGGCTTCAGGAAATGGGCTGATTCACCGGGATAAAAAGACAGACGCGTTTACAACCTACAATCCCGAAGAGCAGAATTTCAGTATCGAAAAGATCGTGTTTGACACCGACCAATCAACGATCTGGATGGCAACCTCCAGGAAAGGAGTATGGACTTTCGATACAAAAACAAAGAAATTCTCCTCCAAAACTTCTGTTTTTCCATCCAGAGTTGCCAAAGAAGTGTTTGTATCCGGCGAAGGAGTCGTATTCGTAGCATCTGAAGACAGGCCATTGGAGGCATACAATCCCAAAACGGGACAATTAAAGAAGATCGTTTTCAACTCAAAGAACGGAATTCCCGTATCGGTCAATTTCATGAGCCAGATCAAAGCAGGTGAGCTGGTCATCGGGACGAATCAGGGAGTATTCAGCTATGCGATCTCCACCTTTCAGACTTCCCCGATGTTTCCCCTGCTGGACAAGCAATTCGGCTATCCGAACGTCAGCGGGATTCACCGTACGGCTGACAATCACTGGTACATCACCACGATCAACAATGGTTTATTTACCATTTTCCCGGATGGCAACATCATTCATTCAACACAGGATATTTTCCAGAAAAACGCGTTGTTATACAACACAATCAACGCCATCTATGAAGACAAAAACAAGACAATCTGGCTGGCAACATCGCGTGGGATCTCGGGGTTCAATCCCCAGAACCAGGGATTTCTGGGAATCTCGGTCAGTGCCGATCTGAAGCATGGTCTCCCCTCGCCCAGCGTCTGGAGCATCACGGAAGACCTGCAGGCAAAAAACCTGTATATCGGTACAGATGTAGGAGTTTCCAGGTTCAATCATCAGAACCGGGAGTTCACACACTTTCACAGGCAGAAAACCAATAGGACAGCAACTGAAAATTCGGAGACCGCTGCTCTGGACATCTTTTACATCTCTGACAGCCGGATGCTGGTCGGGTGTGTGGACGGAGTGTTCGAGCTGCTTATCGCTCCGGATGGCAGCTACCAGTACAGGCCCATCCCCTTCCTCAAAGGCAATTTGCTGGAGCAGCATAAAAAGGTATATAAGATCAGTAAATACCGATCGGACAGCTATTTCCTGGCAACCAGGTTCGGAGTGCTGTTAATTGATTTTGAAACCAAATCAGTAAAGGAATTTGTAAACAACCCCAAAAACCCGAAAGAAACCATCCTTCCGGGCATTTGCCGGCTGGCATTCCGGGATTCAAAAGGAAGATTTTTCTTCGCTACTTCTTCCGGAGGCTTATCCGTACTGGACGAATCGGATCGAAATGAGCTGAAGATCCGTCCGTATGAAAAGAATAACCTGCTGAACAGAACGTTGACTTCTTATTTTACAAGCATGACAGAGGTAAAACCGGGAGAGTTCTACCTGGGGACCGCCGGAGACGGAGTGGTGCATTGGAATGAAGCAGCCAGCCAGGTGAAGGTTTACAGCAAAAAGGAAGGTTTGCCCAACAATGTGGTCTACGCATCGGTTATCGATCAGCAGAATAACATCTGGCTGAGTACCAACAAAGGATTATCCAGATTTGATCTGAAAACCGGAAAGCCGATGAACTTTTCCGAAATACACGGATTGCTCAGTAATGAATTCAACATGGGAGCCGGCATGCTTTCAAAATCAAAGAAACTGTATTTCGGAGGCATTTCCGGGCTGGTATTCTTTGAACCGGAAGCATTGAGTAAGTACAATCTCAACGCACAGGTCGTACTCACAAAGTTTAAGCTGGATAATAAATGGATAACGGCTTCGGATAAAAGTTCCCCCCTTACACAATCCATCGCATATACCAGGGAGCTGGTTTTAAATTACAAGCAGCGGAGCTTTACCATCCGGTTCCAGACCGACAACCTGTCCAATACTGAGCTGGTCAATTATAAATACAAGCTGGAAGGAAGTGATGAAGGCGAAATTGAGATAGGCAGCCATAATGAACTGCGATTTAATTCATTATCACCCGGAAATTACACACTTAAACTATATGCCCGCGTAGGATATGGTGAATGGATCTCCCAACCCAAAATACTGCAGATCACGATCAATCCTCCGTTTTGGAATACCTGGTGGTTCTGGCTGATCTCCGGTCTTCTGACAGTGCTGATCATCCGCTTTTCCATCCGCAAGAGAATTGAATCCGAACGACGTGAGCAAGTACGGCTTGAAATGAAGATAGCGGAAAGGACAACTGAGATCAGAGAACAGAACATTAAAATTGAAAAGCAGAAAGAGAAGCTTGAAAAACAGAGCCGGCAGCTTGAAATTGAGAAAGAAAAATCGGAACGGCTGTTGAGGAATGTCATCCCGGACAGCATGGCCGATGAGCTGCTGGAGAAAGGAGAAGCCAGCGCCCGTGCATTCAAAGTAGTTTCCGTTATGTTCACTGACTTTGTAGGCTTTACGCAGATAGCAGACAAAATGAACCCCAGTGACCTGGTGAAACGCCTGGATGTATTCTTCAGGAAATTTGATGAGATTATTTTCAACAATAACCTGGAACGGATCAAAACGATCGGCGACGCCTACATGGCGGCTGGAGGAGTTCCCGTCAGAAACAACACCAACCCTATTGATACGGTCCTGGCCGGTTTACAGATCCAGCATTACATCAAAAGCCTGGAACAGGAAGCCATCGACGGAGGTGAAGCGCCATGGGTGCTCCGGTTAGGGATCAACACAGGAGAGGTAACCGCCGGGATCATCGGTTCGAAACGCCTGGCCTATGACGTGTGGGGATCAACAGTGAATTATGCGCAGCGCATGGAAATGTTAGGCGAGCCGGGAAAAGTTACCATTACCCGCAATACGTACCTGCACATAGAACCTTATTTTGAATGTACATACAAAGGACAGGTTTCTGCAAAAGGAGAAGGAAAAATCCAGATGTACCAGGTGGAACGGATCAAACCTGAATTATCAGTAGACGGAAAAGGAATCTACCCGAATGAACGTTTCCATAAGATCGTTACCCTGCACCATTACAGTTCGATCAACTATTACAAGGCGGAGCGCTTCATCATGAAAAAACTGGAAACAGAGCTGTCAGGCAAGCTCCACTACCACAGCATTGACCATACCAAAGACGTACTGCAGGCAGTTGAACGGCTCGCACTGAGCGAAAACGTTACAGATGAAGGGCTGTTCTTATTGAAAACCGCCGCCAGCTATCACGATGCCGGTTTTGTGGAACAGTATGAAAAAAATGAACCTGTCGGTGTCAGAATGGCTTCCGAGATCCTTCCGAAATACGGCTACACGCCGGAACACATCGAAATCATCAAAGAGTTGATCTTCGTGACATCCGTTCCTCATAACCCTAAGAACCTGCTGGAAGAGATCATTTGTGATGCCGACCTGGACTACCTGGGACGTGATGACTTCCACGAGATCGCAGACCGCCTGAAAAAAGAACTCAGAGAGCACGGAAAACTGAATTCAGACAGGAAATGGGACGAAATCCAGGTTCAGTTCCTAACGCAGCACAAATTCTTTACAAAAACATCCAAGCGCATCCGTGACCCGAAAAAGTCCCAGAACCTTCAAGAGATCAAAGACCGGCTTGCACGCAATGAATATAAGGACTGATTAAACAAGGTGAAGTACGAGGCATGAGGCACGAATTATAGAAATGATCGTTTAGGCAATTACTTCGTACTTCACACTCTTTCCAAAATTCATATTTCCGTTCCTGTAAACGATCTGCAAGGGATTATAAATTCCAATCTTTTTATATCTTTGAGGCAAATATGAGTGTGTGTAGAAGATCAACCACGTCTTGTGTGAATTCCGGTCAGTGATTTTCAATTGCAGAAGCAATGATGTACCGGAACAGAACGAACGAATTAGATTGTATGGAAAATATAAAATTCATTATCAACCGATCAGAGATAACGGCAGGTACCCGTGGTGCGTCACTGGGACCGGACTCGTTAAAAGTAGTCGCCTGGAAGCAGGGTAACCCATTATTCGGGAAATACCCTGTGGAAGAAATTGAAGATGCCAACCACTACCTGAACAAACCGATCATTCACCAGTACGCGAAACGCATAGAAGGACTTACCTACATCTACGATCAAATTTCCCAAACCGTAAAAAACACGATTTCTCAAGGACAATTCCCGGTTATCCTGGCAGGAGACCACGGTTCTGCCGGAGGAACCATCGCGGGAATCAAAGCAGCCTATCCTGAAAAAAGGATCGGTGTTGTATGGGTGGATGCTCACGGAGACCTGCATACCCCCTACACTACTCCATCCGGAAACATGCATGGAATGCCACTGTCAACAGCCTTGGGTGATGACAACCTGGAATCGAGACGAAACGATATTCCCGAAGAAACAAGAGTCTTGTGGGAGAGATTGAAAAATACCGGCTACCCGGGAGGTAAAATTCGTCCCGAAGACCTCGTCTTTGTTGGCGTGCGGGATGTGGAAGAGGAAGAAATCGCCTTGATGAAGCGGTTGAATATCCGGAATTTTACCGTTGAAGAAGTAAAACAAAAAGGAGCTTCAGCAATCGGAGCGGAAATCAGCCAGCTCCTTTCGGCTTGTGATCATATCTATGTTTCATTTGATGTCGACTCAATGGACCCGGATGAAACCAGCCACGGAACGGGAACCCCGGTTCCGAACGGACTGACAGTTACCGATACGAAAACCCTGCTAACGACATTAGCATCCGATCCGAAACTGGCTTGTTTTGAAGTCGTTGAGATCAATCCCTGCCTGGATGAAAAGATCAACAAGATGGCGGAAACAGCTTTTGAGCTGCTGCAGGAAGTAATTACAGTTATTGAACAGAAATAAATACAGCATACAATCCGATGGAACACCTTATCAAATCAAAGATCTTAGAAAATTCCGAAGCATTATTCGGCACAGCGGTTGACGGACACCTGATCCAGTTTCAAAAAACAAGGAAAGATGTAAAAGGAGACCTGACCCTGGTTACTTTTCCATTCGTAAAATTGCTGCGCTGTAATCCTGCTGAAGCCGGAACTAAAATCGGGGATTTTTTGACCAAAGAAGTTCCTGCGATCGGGGAATTCGAAGTCGTAGGAGGATTCCTCAACCTGGTTATCTCGGATGATTTCTGGATCAATGAGCTGAAAAGCATGCATGCCGATGACGCGTTTGGACTGGCTGCGGCTGATTCAAAACCTACTGTCATGGTGGAATATTCTTCCCCGAATACCAATAAGCCTTTGCACTTAGGCCACCTGAGAAACAACTTCCTGGGTTATTCCGTTGCGGAAATATTAAAGGCCAACGGTCATAAAGTGGTGAAAACACAGATCATCAATGACCGCGGGATCCACATTTGCAAAAGCATGCTCGCATGGGAAAAATTTTCCCCGGTAAACGACAAGGGAGAACGGGAAACGCCCCAGAATACAGGATTGAAGGGAGATAAGCTTGTTGGAAAATACTACGTTGAATTTGACAAACATTTCAATACAGAAGCCAAAGAAATCATCGCTGAGTGGGAAAACGGGAATTTTGACGATTACCCTTCCGGAATCCGGGAGGAATTCATCCGCTTGACCGAAGCTAAAGCAGGTAAAGATGAGAAAGCGGCAAAAGGAATTGATGATAAAATCAAAGATCTGGCGAAAAATCAAACGACACTTCTGCGCGAAGCAAAAGAAATGCTTGTAAAATGGGAAGCACGCGACCCGCAGGTGTACCTGTTGTGGACAACAATGAACAATTGGGTGTACGACGGTTTTGCAGTTACCTACAAAAAAATGGGTGTTGATTTTGACAAGCTGTATTATGAATCCGACACATTCCTGCTGGGTAAGGACATCGTAATGGAGGGACTCAGCAAAGGAATATTCTTTAAAAAAGAAGACGGTTCTGTCTGGATCGACCTGACCGCTGACGGACTGGATGAAAAACTGGTCCTCCGTTCAGACGGAACTGCTGTTTATATGACACAGGACATGGGTACGGCTGTTGACCGTTTCAACGATTACCCTGACCTGAGCGGAATTGTTTACACTGTCGGGAATGAGCAGGATTATCATTTCAGGGTTCTGTTCCTGATCCTTGAAAAGCTGGGTTATTCCTGGGCGAAAAACTGTTTCCATTTGTCTTACGGGATGGTTGACCTGCCGGAAGGTAAGATGAAGTCCCGGGAAGGCACCGTCGTCGATGCCGATGACCTGATGGCAGAAGTAGTGGAAAGTGCTGCTGAAATGACCAGGGAACGCGGGCACATCGAAGGGCTTTCTTCCGATGAGCTGGAAAACCTGTGCAAAATGATCGGCCTGGGAGGACTGAAATACTTCCTGCTGAAAGTAGATCCGAAAAAACGCATGAAATTCAACCCGGCAGAATCCATTGAATTGAATGGAAATACAGCTCCGTTCATTCAATACGCACACGCGAGAATCCAGTCATTACTGGCAAAAGCAGGAACCGGTTTAAAAGAAATCCACTCCATTGAAATCAATGAAGTTGAAAAGGAGATCATCAAGCAGCTGACAGAGTTCCCGTCTGTCATCGCGGAAGCAGGAAAAGAATATTCTCCGGCCATCGTCGCGAATTATACGTTTGAGCTGGTAAAATTGTACAACCACTTCTACCAGTCGGTGAACATCTTAAACGAACCGGATGAAAACCTGAAAGCATTCCGCCTGATCCTGAGCGCAAATGTTGCCAAAGTGATCAAAACAGCAATGCGTTTGCTGGGAATTGACGTTCCGAACAGGATGTAAATACATTAACACAATCACACATGGCAAAGAACATTTTGATCATCAACGGGCATCCTGATAGTGACAGCTTTAACTTTGCCATTTACGATTCCTATAAAAAAGGAGCTCTTTCGGCAGGGCACCAGGTCCGGGAAATCATTATCCGGGATTTGAACTTCAACCCCAATCTGCAGTTCGGATACCGGAAACGGACTGAGCTGGAACCGGATTTGCTCGACGCGCAGGAAAAGATCACGTGGGCAGACCACCTGGTTTTCATTTATCCTGTGTGGTGGGGTTCCGTTCCCGCTATCCTGAAAGGGTTCATTGACCGGGTGTTTTTACCCGGGTTTGCTTTCAAAAAACGGGAAAACTCGGTGTGGTGGGATAAATACCTGACCAATAAATCCGCGCGGATCATTTCTACAATGGACCAGCCGCAGTGGTATTACCGGCTGATCTACCGCCAGCCCAGCCACAATGCCATGAAAAAAACAACGCTGAATTTCTGCGGAATAAAACCCGTAAAAGTCACAGCGATCGGTCCCGTCAGGCTCTCAAAAGATACCTACCGGGAAAAATGGCTCGTAAAGATTGAACGACTGGGAAGATCAGGAAACTGATACCTACCCGACTTTGCATCAAAAATGAACAGCAGCCAGAGTGAAAATGGGAAATAAACATTTCCGGGCTGGCTGAGAAAAGGAAAATCATGAGCACATACATTTCTATCCTCCGCGGAATCAATGTCAGCGGCAAACATCTCATCAAAATGGAAGCATTGAGAACAACCTATGAAAATGCGGGTTTTTCCTCTGTCCAGTCATACGTCCAAAGCGGTAACATCGTTTTTCAGAGCGATTCCGTCCACACCGGAGAATTAGAGCAGGAAATTACCCGGTTGATCAAAACGGATTTCGGGTTCGAAGTCCCGGTGATCGTACTCTCCACAAGCACATTAAAACGCATTATTGAAAATAACCCGTTCCTGAAACAGGAAAAAGATCCCGGTTTTTTTCACGTTACCTTTCTTTCGGAAAAACCGGAGCAGGATGCTGTTTCAGTGATCGAAGCCAAAAAATCCGAAGGGGAAGCAATTGCCTTTTCAGATGAAGCCGTTTACCTGTATTGCCCAAACGGGTATGGAAAAACCAGGCTGACCAATACTTTTATCGAATCGAAACTGAGTGTAACAGCGACTACCCGAAACTGGAGAACCGTGAATGAGTTGCTCCGTATTGCCGAAAAAACAGCAGATCATTCAGAAAAATAAAACAGAAAAAGGTATGGAATACATGACAAAGCACAACTCCATACCTTTCCACTACCTAACCACTATTCACCTTTTAAATATTTATCATTTGCTGATCACGATAAAATCGGATCTCCTGTTTATAAAATGTTCGTCCTCGCTGCATTTTACTCCGTTTTTACATTTATTCTTTAAACGTGTTTCACCATATCCTGTCGCACTTTCAATGCGTGACGGATCGATTCCTTTTGAAATCAGGTAAGCCATTGTGGATTTGGCCCTGTTGTCGGAAAGCTTCAGGTTATAGCTGTCCGAACCTCTTGAATCGGTGTGAGATTCGATCTTGATCTTTAGATTCGGAAACGTCTGCATCGCAAACAGGATCTTACTTAATTCAACCTCTGCCTGAGGTGTAACATCCCATTTACTGTATTCAAAATAGATCGGGTCAACTTTGATTTTCTCCATTTCCCCATCTTTCTCGACCAAAGAAGAAAAGCTGGTCAGCCGCACATCATTACCCGGGGAATCTCCCGCCTTTTCCGGCGTTGCGACATGCACGGATTCCGTACTGTAGTCCGGTTTGCTGTAAACAAGCTTTAACTGCGAATTACATGGCAATGCCACATCGTATTTTCCCTGGTCATCTGACTGGAATTCTGTAACCAGCTCATTGAATGCGTCAAATACCTGGATTTTCGTATGCGGAATAGGTGTGTCATCCCCTTTCGTCAGTACCAGTCCGCTGTACTCAATGAACCTGGCCAATTCCACCATATCGAACCAGTACAGATCATCGCTCCCTTTTCCTCCTTTCCTGTCAGAACTGAAATAGCCGGTTCTGTTGTCCAGTCTTACAAAGGAAAAATCATCGGCATTGCTGTTGACCGGTGCTCCCAGGTTTTCCGGGATGGAAAAATTCGTTTTACCTCCCATTTTAGCGTAAAAAATATCCAGCCCGCCTAAACCATAGTGAAAATTGGATGAGAAAAACAGGGTATCGCCTGACATGCTGGGAAACATCTCCGTTCCCGGCGTATTGATCATCGGCCCAAGATTAACAGGTTCCCCGGTGCTGCCGTCATTATACAGATCCGCTACGTAAATATCACTTTTTCCATATCCGCCCGGCATGTCCGAAACAAAGAACAAGAGTTTTCCGTCAGGACTTACAAACGGATGCGAGCAGTTGTATTTCTTGCTATTGAAGTTCAATGGAGTAATGTCCACCAGCTCATTCCCCTGGATGCGCCCTTTCATAATCATAACATTCGAAATCTCTCCATGAGACGCGTCCAGCTTTTCTTTCTTCGTAAGGAAATTCCTGGAGAAGAAAACGATGCTTTTATCTTTGCTGAATGTCAGTGTCGCATCATTGAAAGCAGAATTCAGATTTGTCAGGAACTTCTGCGGATTGCTCAGCTGCCCACTGTTGGGATTCCGGATCGCTTTGTACAGGTTCAGAAAAGAAGCTTCTGAGGTGGATTTTCCTTCTTCCGCCCTTGCAGAAGAAAAAATGATCTCTTTATCATAAACCGTTACCCCAAAGTCTGACTCACTGGAATTGATCGCCATATTTACAATGGTATTGTATTCCGTTTCAAGAGAATCCAGCTTTCTTTTCTGGTAGTTGTAGGCTTTGATCCGCTGCGCATTAGCTGCATAGTAAGAATGAAACAGCTCATCAGCCCTCTCGTAATCACCTGCATTCCTTAACGTGCTGATCAAACGGATAAACAGCTGCTCATCCATATTATTCCCTTGTATGGAATACAGTTGAAAATAATACCCTCTCGCCTTTTCATATTCCCGGATAAAGTAATGGCTGTTGGCAAGGTTCGTAATGACATCGATGTTCACATCATTGCTCTTTGACTTCGCCATGTATTTTTCATATCCGTGTATGGCTTTGGAATAATCAAGCATCGCATAATGCCTGTCAGCTTCTCTTATTCCCTGTGACAAGCCAATGAACGGAATACACAATAGAATGAATAATGTTCTCATAGTTCCTTTATTTTATATTCGTTAAAAAAATCGTGGTGATCGTGCGGCAACCTGTTTCTCCCAAAGACTATACTTCAGGATGATATCGTGAGAACCGGAATGATGCCCTCTCAACTCTGTGAGGTTGATATCATACGAATAACCGATAAAAAACGCGTTTTTAATTGTGTATCCCAGCAAAATTGCCAGCGCATCATGATAACGGTATCCCAGCCCGACCGTAAACTGGTCCTTGATCAGGGTATTCAGTGAAACATCTGCCGTAACAGGTGCGCCTTTGACCATTTTAGCCATAACGGCAGGCTTTAGCTTCACATGATCGCCTATGTGGAAAACATACCCGGCGATCGCGTACCAGTGAACCCTCGGATTGATCTCAGCCTCTCCCCACTCACCATACGTGTCCTTTTGAATGAATGTTGGTGAAGACAACCCGAAATACCAGTTATCCGCATACAGGTAGACACCTGCTCCGACAACCGGTCGGACACGGTTCCGGATATTGTTCATCATCGCTGCATCATTGTCTGTCTGAACCTGCCCTTTGGACCAGTCGACATTGACAACGTCCATACCTCCATTCATCCCCAGTGAAAGATTGATTCTCTGGGAAAGCGGTATTTTAGCTGCTACGGATGCTGTTACAGCCGTATGATTCGAAGGTCCTATCCGGTCATTGGTGAAGTTCAGCCCCAGTCCGACAACTTTCCCGATCGCACCGCTTACTCCAAAATTCTGAGTGTGAGGAGCTCCGTCCATACCTACCCACTGTGAGCGGTGTATGAACAGTGCTTCCAGCTTTCCGCCTGTACCGGTATAACCCGGATTGACCATCATCGTGTTGTACATATACTGAGTAAAATGTACTTGCTGCTGCGCGTTTACCATGAAAACGAACATGGTAGAGCATGCAACCAAAACTGCCTTTTTAAATGCCTGGTTTTTCATAACAAAGTCGTGTTTAGTTAGTAGTTATTTTACAATGTATATCCACCCGGTCGACTCAATGTCTTTTTCATTGATCTTTAACAGGTAATAGTACGTTCCAACAGGAAGATGTTCTCCTTTTCCAAATACCCCGGCAACATTCGCAACTCCGTTCCAGTCATTCTGATAGCCATCCATCGTATAAACGACGTTGCCATACCTGTTGTAAATGGTGATTGAATTATCCGGATACTGTTCGATGCAATTGATGTAGAGGTAATCATTTACTCCATCACCATTCGGAGATATCTGGTTGTACACACTCAGGCATCCAGGCTCAACAACAACCCCCGAAGAATTATCACCCGGATCGATCACTACTCCACCTCCGGCAGAAGCAATTGTTGCTACATTGGTATAATTCCCGGTAGGATTTACCGTAACGGTGATCGTCAGAACCGCAGTCTGTCCACCTGCCAGGTAAGGAATGGTCCATTCGCCATCACTTAAGCTATAGCTTCCTGTACTGGCTTGATGCGATACATAGGTAAAGCCATCCTGGATCACTTCATTGACAATGATATCCGGCACTCCTGCCTGCCCTGTATTTCCAACTGTTATGGTAAACGTAATTTGCTCGCCTATCATCGGATTAAGGTTGCTGACCGTTTTATTGATCGTCAGTTCGGAGCAGCTGACAGTGTTCACAATGATCGGGTTTTCCGTCTGGATCAAGCAGCTTCCGGTATTCGTATAGGAAATTTCGATTGAAGTACCTGTAGTGTCTTCCCAGACAACCACAACCGTATTGTCAGTTGAAGTTCCACCTGAAACGATCGTCCCTCCCGATACCGTCCACTGGTAGCCTGTCATTCCCGGGCTGACCGAATATTGTACCGTATCATACAGGCAGACGTCATCAATCGCTCCGTCCAGTGTTATATTGTAAGGATCCTCGAATACTACGAATACCTCCAGCCTGTCAACACTTTCACAATTGGCACTCGTTAATGCCGCATAGTAAGTTGTGCTGTCGGTCAATGGTGTAGCAGGATCCAGGCTGTTACCAGCTGCATCATACCATACAACTGATGATTCGGTCGTCTGGATATCTGAAACCGCAGGATTGCTGGATTCACAGAATGACTGGGTGGTTTGTGCCGTTGTCGGAGCCGGCAGATCGGAAACAGATATTTCGACTACCAACGTATCCGAACTTTCACATACTCCGCCCTGTGTTGTTGCGTAATAATGGTTTCCATGCACCAGGTTATCTGACGGAGATAATAAATTTCCATTTTCATCATACCAGTTCACAGATGTACCATTCACTGCGATATCCGCTACCGTAGGGTTGTCTTCATTACAGAAATACTGGTGTAGGTCTGTTGTCGTTGGTGCCGGTTCATCATTGATCACAACAAGAACTTCCAGTCTTTCGGAAGATTCACACAGCGAACCGATGGCGCCTGCATAATAAGTGACAGAATCCTGCAGCAATGTATTAGGATCAATCAATGTTCCTCCTACCGGAGCATCGTACCAGTTCACCGTTCCGTTGACTTGCAGATCCAGAATAGTAGGCGCATCTCCCGCACAAAAGGATTGTTCTGCCGAAGTGGTGGTAGGAGCAGGCTCATCGATGATGGTGATCGTTATTTCCGCATAATCTCCCGGAATACTCCAGCAGCCTGTTGCGGAATCCTGAACGGAGACATAGACCGAAAAAGGTGAATCGGCAACGGTCAGCCCGTAGATCGTGATGGAATCGTTGTTGACAATGAATGTGTGATTGCCTGTCTGCTGGCCGGAAGTGACCGGGGTTACGGAAATCGAATCCAGGTACCATTGGAAAAATTCCCCGTTGGTACTGCTGGCGGTAAGCAATACGCTATCTATTGCGCAATATTGCGGTAATACAGATGTCAGTATGAATGAAGGGTCCGGTCCTGGAATCACTTCAACATCTACCGGGATCCTTGGTGATTCATTCGGACATCCCGGAACGGCTGCTGCCGCATAAAAAGTGGTATCGGTATAAAGTAAGCCTGTAGTAAACGTCCCACCCGACGGTACTGTCGATACCGGAGTTGTTGCGGTGAGGGAGGTGTACCACCTGATCTCATCTGTAGGGTTTATGGCATCTGCAATCAGGTTCGCAGCTGTTCCTTCACAGATCGTCGTATCAGAGCTACTGGCATTTAACGCAGGAGCCTGGGAGATCCGGTAGACTTCAAAAATTTCCATGGACTGGCTTACCGTGACTCCCAGCAAACCATTTAATTCCACAACTACTCTGTCCACCGGAGCATTGGGAGTAACCATGATCGTGACAGGATTTCCGCTCTGCAATGCAGCGATATTGGCAGGAGTGAGCAGGTTCTGCAAGACATCATTTGTAACCATCTGAGCTCCGTTCTGCGTTCGTATACGTATGCCCTGGCCGAGTGTTATTGCAAGCAAGGCGGGATCGATCCCCAAACGGATGGCAAAAACGTCCGTAGGCTGAGATAAGCCTTCGAAATAGGCACGTTGGGTAATATTGGAAGTAACGCTTACCACACCCAGCGATAATGTTGAATGGGAAGACAGGTTTCCGTCAATTGCCCGTTCAAGATTATGTACTCCTCCTCCAAGGTTCAGCAGTTCCAACGTGATCCCTGTTGCATCATAGGAAGTAAATGAAGGGGTCGCGCAATTCGGACTTTGCACCACGTAGTAAGGATCCCAGACTTTCATATGTTTCTTCATCCCCAATCCGATCAGACTGCCCACAAAATTGCTGATGCGGATGCTCTGATAAGGTTGGTTGGGTGTGATCGCCAGGTAAGTGTGGTTATTCTGGTCGATGACGACCTTTAACCGTTCACCGGCAAAGCTGGCAGGGTTGGTAGAGTTCCCGGAGAGCACCACCGTGGCTCCGTTCTTGGCTTCTACTCCGAATTCCTGGTTTCCGATCAGAGCCACGCCGACGATGCCGGACAGTAAATTCCCCAATGTCCCGCCCAGCAGACTGGATAAGATGTTATCTTCGGTTTCGATACGGACGTAGGAAGTCTGGTTGGCCGGCACGACTGTCGGAAACTGCATCTCTATATGGGATGAATAAGATCCTATCCCGATAATGATCCCTGTTCCCGCTTCCAGTTCTGAATAAGTTGCCGGGTTCGCATCGATGCTGTGAGCAGAGCTGGTGACATTTGACTCAGAAATAATCGAGGTAGCGTATTGGGTCTGGGTGTTTCCTGAAAAGTTAAGTGATATGACCGCCAGAGAAAGTAGTAAAAGTTTTGGTGTTCTTTTCCTCTTTTCCAGATTTCCCTGAGATCTGAAAAAGTTATTGTTAGAATTTTCCATAATTTTAAGTGTTAAGCAAACTGATCGGATGCAATCGGTTTGTGTGAAGAAGTAGTTAATAATTTAAAGTAGCTGATCCTGTTGTTTCGTAGTATAATTTATAATATGAAATCCAGATACCGGCAATTACGGAGGATGTACATTTGTGTATGCTGATTCAGGTGTGGATATAGTAGTTTTAGTTGACATGATAAAGTAGTGCTTAATTGTTATATTTTATGCAAATTAGGCCAATTCGGTTTAAAAAAATAATTTTTACTCACTTTATTCACACTTTTCACACAAAATCAGGTATAAATACCTAACATTTTTAAATTTGAATGTTACGGTTTTCAACACGTTTATTCTTTATTTTTGTTTCCAACCCAATCATATTTTTGTGTAAGTTTGAATCCGTAAATGGTAGCTAAAAAACAATGAGAATTAACGGACATGGGCATATTTTGCCTGAACCAGCTGAAATACCTCAATTTCTGAAAGATAAAAAGCTGTTTTCAATTGATGATGACAAGCAGTTCATGCGCCAGGGAGACTGGAAACGTCCGATTACCGATCCGAGTTTTTTCCTGAAGGAAAAGCTGGAATGGATGGAAAAATACAAGATCGACCATGCCGTAATGCTCAATTTATCACAGATCTACTGTAATGGATGGAACCGGCAGGATACATATGACACCATCCGCTGGCAAAATGATTTCAACGCGAAGATACAACGCGAACACCCTGACAAGTTCACCTGCGGATTCGTTGTTCAGCCGCTCCATTTGGAAGATGCATTAAAAGAAATGGAACGAAGTGTGGAAGAGCTGGGATTAAAAGTGCTCTGCCTGCCTACTCATTTTTTAAATGCGGAAGAAGAATGGCTGACCGTTATGGATGAATCCGTTTACCCGATCTTTGAGCTGGCCAACCATTACAAATTAGCCATTGAAATACATCCCTACGACGGGGAAAAAATGGTAAAATTAAAAGACGAGTACTGGCGTTTTCATTTGGTCTGGATGATGGCGCAGACAGCTGATGCACTGCATTTTTTCTCCCTGAAAGATTTCGTCAACCGTTTTCCGGACATCCGTACCTGCTTTGCCCACGGCTGTATGCTTGGACAGGCGAATTACGGACGCCGCCTGCAGGGATATGACGGACGGCCTGATTTGTTCGGAGGGGCAAAAGATCCGAGAAACACCCTCGGACATCCCAACGTTTTCTTTGATACGCTCGTGCACGACTCCTATACGCTGCAATTGCTCAAAATAAGGGTTGGTGCCGGACAGATCGTTGCAGGGCTGGACGACCCTTACCCGTTGGGAGAAATGGAAGGCGTAGCCCGCTCCTACCCCGGACGTGTCATTGATTTCGCAGTGGAAGCCGGTATCTTAACTCCTCAGGAATCACAAGAGATCTGGTACGGGAACGTATTGAGGTGGCTGGGAAAAAGCATCTAGAATAAAATAGTCAGCTTATATCCTCAGAATTCTACTTCATGCCTCACTTTTTCCGGGCGATCATCAGCCCGTCTCTTACCGGGAGCAGCACTTCCTGAACGCGTTCATCTTCATGGATCAGCTTATTGTAATCCATGATCACCTGCGTGGATTTATCCAGCTTTTCGTGGTCTTCCAATACTTTACCCGACCACAGTACATTGTCGGCAATGATGTATCCTCCCTGTCTGACTTTATTGAAGACCAGGTTGTAATAGTTGATGTAATTCTTCTTATCGGCATCGATAAAAACAATATCGAATGCTTCGTCCAGTTCCGGGATAATCTGTGTGGCGTCCCCGACCAGGTTCCTGATCTTGTGCTCCAATCCTGATTTCGTGATAAAAGAAGTGACCATTTCCTCCAGCTCTTCATTCACATCAATGGTGATCAGCAGACCGTCATCCGTAAGCCCTTCTGCCAGGCACAACGCGGAATATCCTGTATACGTACCGATCTCCAGGATCCGTTTCGGACGGATCATATGCGAAAGCATACTCAGCACCCTTCCCTGAAAGTGACCGCTCAGCATTCTCGGCTGCAGCACTTCAAGGTGTGTTTTCCGGTTCAGCTCTTTTAAATAACCGGGTTCATTTTCGGTATGATCACATACATACCGGTCCAGCTCGTCGGAGATAAATTCCATAGTGAAGTATTTCAGTAAAGGACAAAAAAAGAGGGGCAAGCTACTCATATCGCACCGCTACAACCTTCAGCCCTTGCTACATTCCTGTCCTGGGGGATTAGAAGGGAGCTGGTCGTACAAGACTTACCCCGGCGCAAAATTAGTCATTTTTTTGAATTGGAAAAGAAATGACAGCATTTTATTCTTCCCTGCTTACCTTACCCGGCCGGGCCATGATTTAAACTTTCGTACAATTTTCGTCTATATCTCCTATAAATCGTATTTTAGCAACTCAAAAAAAACTGATTATGTGTAAACTCAGCCTTGCTCTTGTTTTATTGGCGTTCGGTACATCGTTCGCTCAAAAGGATATTTCAGTAGAGTCGATCTACAGGACCTACCAGTTCTTCCCTGCCGGTGTCAATGGATTCAACGGAATGAAAGATGGACAGCACTTTACCCGGATTTCGCAATCAGGCGATATCACAAAACATAAAATTACAGCCTATAAGGAAAGCGGAGAAACGATCCTAAAGCTTTCAGAGCTGGCATTTAACGGTGAGGAACTTTCCGTTGACGATTATTCCTTTAACCAGGATGAGACCAAACTGTTATTGCTTACAGACATGTCAGCTATCTACCGGCACAGTTACGCAGCCTACTATTTCATCTACGATTTGAAAACAAAGTCACTGGAACAACTGGATGATTCCGGTGCTCCCCAGACACTGGCTACCTTCTCTCCTGACGGGAAATACATCGCATACATCCGCCAGAACAACCTGTTCGTTAAGGACCTGGCAGCAGGAAAAACAACCCAGATCACCACTGACGGCAAAACGAACGAGATCATCAACGGAACAACGGACTGGGTATACGAAGAAGAATTCGCGGTGACACAGGCATTCGGATGGTCTCCGGACAGCAGGAACATCGCGTTCCTGAAATTTGACGAATCGAACGTCAAGGAGTTTACAATGGAATACAATGTGGGTGAATTGTACCCGCAGTTATATACTTTCAAATACCCGAAAGCAGGTGAAGACAACTCGAAAGTAACGGCGCACATCTACTCGCTGGACAACCAGTCCACTGCCGAAGTGAAATTAGGGAATTACGAATACATTCCCCGTATTTCCTGGTCGAATGTGAACAATGTACTGGTATTACAAACGATGAACAGGCATCAGAGCCAGGTCGTTTATCACAAAGTTGAGCAAAAAGGAAACGGTTGGGCTGCAACAGCGTTCTACACCGAAAATTCCGGCACCTACATTGATATTGATGACAATCTGATCTTCCTGAACGATGGCGCTTCGATTCTGCGCACAAGCGAAAAAAACGGGTTCAACCACATTTACAGGATCGGGTTTGACGGATCCGAAACCCAGATCACAAAAGGAAGCTGGGACGTCATTGACTTTTGCGGGATCGACAATCAGAATAAATTCGTTTACTATACTGCTGCGAAGAAAGGTGCTATCCACAAAGGAATTTACAAAACAGACCTGAAAGGGAAAAAAGATCTTGCCATCAGCTCCGAAACAGGCCAGAATGATGCCGATTTCACCCCGGGAATGAATTACTTTGTGAAAAATTACAGCACTGCAAATACACCTCCGGTTTATACCCTTTGTGACAATAACGGGAAGGAGATCGCTGTCATGGAAAACAATGAACGGTTAAAAAGCCGGATGGCAAGGCATGAATTCGCACCAAAGGAGTTCGTTACCTTCGACCTGGAAGGACGTTCGCTCAATGGCTGGATGATCAAACCCAACCATTTTGACGCTTCAAAGAAATATCCTGTATACATCAGCATATACGGAGGTCCGGGATCAAATACCGTAGCAGACGGCTGGGATTTCAACATTTCATGGCACCAGCTCCTGGTCCAGGAAGGCTATATCGTGGTTTCCGTTGACCCGAGAGGAACGATGTACAGGGGTAAGGAATTCAAAGACAAGACCTACCTGCAGCTGGGGAAATACGAAACGGAAGATTTCATTGATGTCGCTGAATTACTGCAGACATACAGCTATGTTGACGGAAGCCGGATCGGGATCCAGGGATGGAGCTACGGAGGATTCATGACTTCGCTCGCCATGACAAAAGGAAACGGGCTGTTCAAAATGGGGATCGCAGTTGCTCCCGTTACCAACTGGAAATATTACGACAATATCTACACAGAGCGTTTTATGCGCACGCCACAGGAAAATGAAAGCGGGTACAACGACAATTCCCCTATCTATTTCGCCAGCCAGCTACAGGGAAACTACTTCCTTATCCACGGATCAGGAGATGACAATGTACATTACCAGAATGCACTGGAAATGGCCAATGCTTTAATTGCCGCCAACAAGCAATTCGATTTCTTCATTTACCCGAACAGGAATCACGGGATATACGGTGGCAATACACGTGAACACCTGTTTAAGATGATGCTGGATTACGTGAAGAAGAATTTGTAAGCATACAGCTGAATACAACTTAAAAAACGTGTACCTTGGAAGATACACGTTTCTGGAACTATCAAAATTAGTTGTTTGGTATGTATATTTGAAGTAAATATCGGATTAAATATTTTCATTTACCAAACGATTGTTACACCTTGAATAATACTAAAATAAAGAACTATGAAAAACGTAAAATTAATACTGCTGGCTGTTACAGCCATACTGTTTCTGGGAATGGGAAATGTGCGTGCACAGGAGAAATCCACGGTGCTAATAAAAGCGTATATTGTCGGTGAATATGCATATGTGATAAATACAGTTAAACCGGATTACACAAGCTACGAATTAAAAAGTAAAACTAAGGATGAAAATGCACTTGTGGCTTTAAAAAAAGAATTGGATAAATGGATTTTAGAAGGTTATATCCTAATGAATTCTACTGTATCACGTTCTTTGAGTAATGCAAATGAAACAATTTATATTTTGATCAAAGAATAACTAATCTTGGAAAAGATATACCCAAAGAAAGTAATCAACAAATAATCTCAAAATAAAAAGACATGAAAAACGCAAAATTAATACTGCTGGCTGTTACAGCTATATTGTTTCTGGGAGTGGGAAATGTGAGTGCTCAGGAAAACACTTCAAAAATGGTTATTATTCGAGTAATTGAGGGAAGCGGTGCGAAAACAGGACTTGTTACAATTGATTCAGAGGGAAAAATCAGTAAGATAGCTTTAGAAAAGGGTCATGATTCAGACATCTCTGCTAATAATGGAGTACTTATTCAAAAAGAACTTGAAAGATGGAAACAGGAAGGATACCAAATCAGCCATCTTTCAACCTCTGGGGAAACAGTGTCTCGCACTACAATTATTTTAGAACGGTAACAGTACTAATAAAAGAATATGAAAAACACAAAATTAATGCTGCTGGCTGTTACCGCCATGCTATTTTTGGGAATAGGAAATGCCAGCGCACAGCAAAAATCAACAGTAATAATTACAGGAAAAACAGACCTCGTAGGATCAAGGTATGAAATTGAAATTATAAAATCGGATTATGAAGTAGAAAAGAAAATATCAAAGAGTAAAGAAGATAATTTCTTCGCTTCTATGAAAAAAGAAGCAGACTTTTGGCTGGATCAAGGCTACAAACTTATAGAAGCTACTTCCAGTACAGTGGGCACATCTTCTGAGAGAGTTTTATTTGTTTTGATCAAGGAAGAATAAATAAACCCAATCACTATACACTAATCAAAAAAAGAACATGTGTCAAACACCAAAGGTACATCAACTGAAATAGGATGCATGTAATTAAATAAACAACATAACGATTTTAATATAAAGTATGAAAAACACAAAATTAATACTGCTGGCTGTTACAGCTATACTGTTTCTGGGGATAGGAAATGTCAGCGCACAGCAAAAATCGACGGTGATAATAACTACCATTACTTCGGGAAGAGAGATTACGTTACAGGTTGTAGATGACCAAGACAATACCACTTCCCAAGTAGTAAAGTTTAGTAAAGACAAACCCGAACAAGCCTATTTGAAAATAGAAATGGATAAATGGTTAAATAAAGGATATAGTTTGTCACAATCCTATGGCTATGCCTCTCCCTTGGGAGGCGCAGGAAGTATACGTTATGAAACCGTTATTCTTTCCAAAGATGAATAAAATAATCCCCAAGCGTGTGCCAAACACCCAAAGGTACATCAGCAATTATCACATCTGCGGGCAATTATAGGATAGTTTAAGCCCTGAAAAGAGTACATAGTTCCTTACGTAATCTTATGGAATTCCTCTGTAAAAAATAAAAGTCGCCTTAACAAGGCGACTTTACCTGTGGTCCCAGCTGGGCTCGAACCAGCGACCACCTGATTATGAGTCAGGTGCTCTAACCAACTGAGCTATAGGACCTGTGGAATGTTAAAATTCCAGTTGGGGTGCAAATATAGTATTTGGAAATGAAATATCAGTACAGAAAGAATAAAATTCTGTCAATAAAAATTAAAACCGCCAGCACGACCAGCAGCCCTGCGAATAACATGCGCAGCTTTCTGCCTGAGATCCTGCGTTGTAGCAAGGTTCCGATAAAGACACCGGCAATGGACAAAAAGGTCAGCGTAAACACCAGTTCCCAATCCAGTGCCATCAGCTCTTCAACCGAAGTCACCGAGAGGTCTCCCAGCAACGCGATCGCAGACTGGATCGTGATAATGAACAGGGATGTCCCGATCGCCCGTTTGGTTTCCAGGCCGAGTCCCAGCAATATCGGAACGATGATGAAGCCTCCTCCGGCTCCCAGGAATCCCGAAAGTCCTCCTGTGATCAACCCCAGGAACATGATCCTCCCTGTGGAAATGGGCCTGATCTTCTGCTCCAGCTCCCTGAAAGAGATCAGCATCCGGTAGGCTACAATCAGCATGACAACTACCAACAGTACATCAATAACAAAATCACGGGTCAGGTTGATGCCGAACAGCTCAAACTCGTGAGGAATGACCAGCTTCCGGTAGCGCCGGATCAGGAAAGCGAGGGTCATGCTCGGGAATACGAACAGCAACGCCTCTTTGTAAGAGATCTGTTTGGTGCCAAATCGCTGGATGACACCCACCAGCGAAGAAAAAGTAACGATCACCAGCGAGTAGGTTGTTGCCGTATCGGTAGACTGCCCGAACAGGTAAACAACCAGCGGGATGGTCAGAATGGCGCCCCCCCCTCCTACCAATCCAAGGATGACACCGATAACCCACGACAAGAACAAGCCTAAAACATACATTTCCCCCAGCAATTAAGAACGTGCGATCCGTAACCGGAACAGCATCATGGTAAAGATACAGAACAGGATAACTGCAAAGAACAAATGCGCGATCTGGACCAGTCCCGGCATGTTGGCATACACCAGTACGATCCCGGAAACCAGTTCAATTGCAAGGATCACAAAAAGCCACCGGACGGGGTTCAGCTTCAGTGTCTTTTCATTCTGCCAGGCGATCAGTACAATGAACACCAGCACCAGCCAGGAAAAACTCCTGTGTATGAAGAATGGCAACCCCAGCTGTGAAGACCACCCCTGCCGGGTGACTCCCTGGATCGTCATTTCATCGATCATTTCCCGGACCTGGGTCCCTAAAAAGATCTGGTAAGTCGTAATAACAGCACTAACCACAATGAGCCAGAACATCCATTTCGGGACAGTATAAACAGGTGCATCACCGGATTTTCTCAGCGAATCGCTGTGCAGCTCTATTTCTTTCCCAAGCAGGTGAATGAGATACAGCTGCAATGCCAGGATCACCAGTGCCAGCAGCATGTGTACGGTAATCGTCCACGGAACCAAGTTCGACGCGACAACAATGGAACCGAACCAGGCCTGGAAAACCAGGATGAACAGGTTCAGCACCGAGAGCCATACCAGTTTTCGCTTCCGGTAAACCACCAATAACCACACGAAAGCCAGCAACATCCCGTTCCCGGCCAGGAAGCCACACAAACGGTTGACGTATTCCGTCCACGTTTTCGCGGCATTGAACTCCTGTTCTGTCAACAGATTCGGATCGTTCCTGATCTGGTCTGCCGTCTCCCCCAACCCGATACCTGACAGGAAACGGGCAAATTTTTCAATCTTCTTCACCCTTCCTTCCGCATATTTTTCCCGGTAATCATCCGGCAGGCTGCTTTCTTCTGTCGGCGGGATCCAGTAGCCAAAACATTTCGGCCAGTCCGGGCATCCCATGCCGCTGCCTGTTACTCTCACGAAGCTCCCTGCGACCACCACCAGGAAAATAAAGGTGAGCACCACCCAATTGAATTTCTGTAGTTTCTTTAAGCGCTTTACCATGCTGCAAAGTTAACATTTACCTTATCCCGGAACGATTTATTTTAAAAGAAAAAAGCAGGAACCATACCGGATCCTGCTTGTATAAAAAAGATGGAATTATGGATTATTCCGAAAAGTTTTTCAACGTATAGGACAATCCCAGACCAAGAACAGACTTGAACTGTGTACGTGGCCCGATGTTCCCTTTTACATCACGGATCTTGATATCATCGTCGTAGATCAGCGTCCAGTTCAGTGAAGCCGACAACCAGCTGTTTACTTTGAATGTCCATAACATATCCGCATTCACGTCGATGTTCTGTGGGTTGTTCGCATAGTTAGAGAACAATTCCAGTCGTGTTTTCAGGTTGACATTCTTCACGATTTCCTTATTGTAAGTCAGTTTAAAATAAGCACCGATCTCACCCCTGAAGCGCTTCCCGGCAGACACCACATCTCCCGCAGTGTTAAAGACCGCGTCCTGTACACCAAACGCACCTGCATTCGCCAGGGAATCATCCAGTACGAATGTCATTTTTGTAGCGATAGGTGACAAGAATACTGATAAATGTTCATTCGGTGTATAATCGATACCCAGGGCAATATTGGTATATCCCGGAGCCATGAACGTAGATACACGAATGGAGTCATTCGGATAAGCGAAACCGTCCATGAACTGTGTACGGAATCCACCGATCAGTGAAGCATACCACTTATCTGCGATCTTGTACCCCAGGTTCGTTGCGAAATCTATTTTATCGTCCGTCTTTTGCAACCCTTGCTGCGTTCCGTCCTTATCCAGGTATTTCATTCCCCCCAGGGCAAGCTCCAGGTTGTTTTTCCATTGCCAGTTGTTTTTGGAATAATCGGCAGAAGCAGAAATAAAACCGATCACTGATAAGTTATTCCTACCCCCGGCGTTCCAGTTCACAAACGAAGACTGCGTCCCGTTCAAACCAAATAACGATTTTAATCTCCATGGGTTTTCGATTACAGTTTCGACTACAGGCTCAGGAACGGCAACAGGTTCTTCCTGAGAATACGCGGCAAGACCGCAAAGGAGTGTTGTAAAAAGGAGTTGTAATTGCTTTTTCATTGTTAATTTTTTTCAAATTAGGGCACAAAGTTTAGAAATTTATACATGTAAATCAAGATAATATGACAATATTTTTAATGTGCTGGTTTAAAACGCAGATGTGATACAGGTATCACAGAATATAAAAAATGTAACAAATTCGTTAATTCTCGTTAACAAAAGAACAAGACTGTTAATTTCTTTTATTTTCACCGCATGAAAAAATGCTCTTTACTCAACTTATTTCACCTCTTAATTATCCTGATCTGCTGTACAACGAGTTTCCATTCATTTTCACAGGTAAAGTACATTGAAGGAACGATTGTGGACACACTGGAAGACAAAGGAGTCAGAAATGCCAAGATCATACTTGTCAACCTGAACGATTCTGTTATCCTCACTCATAAAAACACCGATGAGAACGGGCATTTCGTGCTTTCCGACCTGAATATCGACACCTTCCGCCTGATCATCGACCATCCCAAATACGAAACACGGGAATTCTATTTCCTGGGAGAAAGCGACAACCAGGAATTCAGACTCAACCGGATCATCCTTTCTCCCCGCGGAAAGAAGATCGAAGAGATCACCGTACTGGCTTATAAAGACCCGGTCTACTACAGAGGAGACACGCTGGTCTATGTCGCCGATTCATTTAAAACACGCCCGGATGCCGTTGTGGAAGACCTGTTGAAGAAACTTCCGGGAATAACAGTCGACAAAGACGGCAGTATTAAGAGCCAGGGAAAGAACGTAGCCCGTGTGTATGTGGATGGAGATGAGTTCTTTGGATCTGATGCGACACTGGCAACAAAGAACCTTTCGGCAAGCAGCGTAAAAACTGTTGAAGTGTACGAAACGACACTGGCCGACGCCCAGGCATCCGATGAAAAGATCCAGGTCATTGACCTGAAACTGAAAGACGAAGCCAAAAAAGGTTATTTCGGGAAAGCCTCTTTCGCCACTGATTTTAACCGCTTCTATGAAGGACAGGTAATGGGAAACAAGTTCAATAACAAGCAAAAGATCTCTGCTTACTTCTTATCTGCAAACACCACACGATCCACTCTCGACTGGCGGGATGAAAACCAGTTCGGAATCGAACAGGGAAGAGCATACGAATACAATTCCGAAACAGACAGCTGGGAGGCAAACGATAATTTCATCGCCACCAATGACGGGTTTCCCCTGGCATTCCGGACAGGTATCTTCTACACAGACCAGGTAACAAAAAAACTGAAGATCGGTGCGAATTACACTTACAGTGACGTAAGAAAACGAACGGAAGAGACTTCAAACTCCCAGTTCTTCCTGCCGGATACTACTTATTCCACCTACTCGTTGAATAAAGGATCCATGCAGGCGAGGCAGCACAGGGCTAAGCTGAGCTTCCTGTACAACATCGATTCTACTCAAAGCATTTCATTTGACCCGACATTCAACATGACCACCCGTACGGATGAACGCATGTTAAATACCGATTTTAATGATGCAAACAACCTGACAACCCGCCAGTCATCCAGTCTGAACAGCAGTGAGAGCGAGGCGATGAACATCAAAACACGGATGGGATATACCAAGAATTTCAAAAAGGAAAAACGACAGCTCCGCCTGCTCAACAACCTGATAGTGGATGAATCAGGTTCCTCTTCTCACCTGCAGTTCTCCGATTATTTCAGCCAGACAGGAACGACAGAGAATGACATTGACCAGGAAAAGACAGGTGAACGTTCTATCCTTTCCAATTTATTTCAAACGGTCTATACCGAACCATTCAGTAAAAAGACACGGATGGAATTCTCTTATGAATTGTTCAACACAACCAACACGAGCGACCGTCTTTCATTTAACCAGGTGGGCGGTATGTACTCCGGGCTGGATTCACTGACATCGGGAAATTTCAAAACTGTGAAGATGCAGAACAAGCTTGGCGCCACCTTCGTTTATGATTTTCGCAAGCACTTATTTACGGCGGGAGTTGTGGGAAGAAACGTGACCGTAGATAACCGTAACTATTTCACCGGGCAGAAAATCAACCAGAATGTGACCGATGTCTTACCAAAGCTGACCTATATTTTCCGCGTCGGGCAGAACAGCAGCCTGCGCCTGAATTCCCAGACCAATTCCGTCTTGCCAACCATAACCCACCTGCAACCCGTTTACGACAACTCCAACCCGAATTCGATCCGTACAGGAAATGAAAACCTGCTGCCCAACTACACGATCAATACCAACCTGAGCTACAATACGTACAATTCGCTCAAAGGAAGTTATTTCTATACGACCCTCTACAACAATTACATTTTCAATGATTTCGTGAGCGCCATCGAATATGACTCGCTGGGAAGGACGATCAGCCAGTTCGTCAATCAGAATTCACTGGGACACAGCGGAGGATACGCCAGTGGTTCCATTCCTATCATCAGGCAGATATTCAGCCTCGAACCTTATGTTAACTACGGCTTCAGCAACCGCAATAACCTGGTCAACCAGGAGAAAAACACATTGAAGAGCAATTCCCTTTCAACCGGGCTCAGTTTATCGCTATATACCGATATAGTTGAATTTAATTTCGGCTTTACATACAGCCTGCAGGAAAATAAAAATACGATCAGTTCCAACCTGAACCTGACCAATCATACCTACAGGATCGATTCCCGCCTGAAGGTCTACCTCCCCTGGAAAATGGAGCTCGGAACCGATTTTGACTACAGCAAGTACAACAATTTAAGCCAGGAGTTCAACATCAACATGTTTATCTGGAATGCCTCTATCGAGCAGAAAATAGGGAAAAATAATTCCTGGACCATCGCTGTCCAGGCCTTTGATATTCTCAACCAGAATACACGGATCACCAGGACGCCCTACGCGAATGTGATCACCGATAACCGGACGGCTGTCATTTCACGCTATTTCATGCTGAACCTGACCTATATTTTCAACAGTACTTTTAAACAGCAAAAAACAGTGACCGATGAAGAATAATTTGTTTCGATCCGCCGCTCTTTCATTCTTCCTGGGAATGATCTGGAACAACACCTGCACGGCACAGATCCAGGAAGGTAAAATCGTTTTTGAACGCAAGACGAACCTGTTCAAAAAATACGAATCGAAGTCTACGCAGGACTACATCGGGGAAAACAACAAATACCGCACAGACCTGTTTATTCTCTATTTCAATGACAGCACCTCTGTATTCATCCCTGATGAGAACCAGCCAAGGAACAACCTGGACTGGACAACGTCGCGAAATACAGTGATACAAGACCTGAAACAAAATACCAGCCGTTCCATATTAAGCTTGTGGGGAACACCTTTTTCCATCAAAGATTCACTGGTGCAGCGCGAATGGAAATTCACGGACAGATGGAGAACGATCTGCAATATTGAATGCATGCAGGCCATGTATGAAGTGGATGATTCAACAAGGATCTATGCATGGTTCACCTCCTCCATTACCCCGAATGTCGGGCCGGAAAGCTACTGCAACCTTCCCGGAGCGATCCTCGGGCTGGCTACAGAAGACGGCTCTGTCACCTATTTCGCACGGTCCATTGACGAGCAAAAAATCGATTTTGAAGCAATCATGCCCCGTTTCAATGACAAAAGGGCACGGAAAAGAAATGAGGTGATTGAAAAAGCCCGCCAGGATTTCAAATATGAAAAAGATTTTGAAAAACAATTGAAGCAGCTGTTTATGTGGTGATTCCGGTAAAAAACACCTGACTACTTTTCTCAATGAGTGAACAATTCACAATCACCCGGTTATTTCGTTCACCTTACTGTTCCACAGCCACAGATCCGGTAAAGGAACTTTTCGGTAAAAAAAATTATTTTTTTCTTCTTTTTTGTAGTATATTCGTATGATCGATTGAAGAAAGACTGTTATCAGAGAATTATATGGAAAATATGGTAGCTTTAGATTTAAAAGATGCTTTAAGGAAATATTTTGGGTTTGACAAATTCAAGGGAAAGCAAGAAGCCATTATCACGAATCTTTTAGACGGAAAAAATACATTTGTTATTATGCCTACAGGTGGAGGGAAATCACTCTGCTATCAACTGCCGGCACTATTATCGGAAGGAACGGCCATCGTTGTTTCTCCACTCATTGCATTGATGAAAAACCAGGTGGATGCCATCCGGAACGTAAGTGACCAGGAATCCATCGCTCATTTTTTAAACTCTTCACTGACAAAGACGGAAATCAACAAAGTGAAGGCAGATATCTCCGAAGGACAAACCAAGTTGTTGTACGTTGCACCGGAATCGCTGACGAAACAGGAATACATCGATTTCCTTACTTCTGTCAACATTTCATTCTTTGCGATTGACGAAGCGCACTGCATTTCCGAATGGGGCCATGATTTCCGTCCGGAATACCGGCGATTGAGAGAAATATTCGAACGGATCTCCAATGTTCCGATCATCGCGCTTACGGCAACAGCCACACCAAAGGTCCAGTATGATATCCAGAAAAACCTGAATATGCTGGATGCCGTGGTCTTCAAATCCTCATTCAACAGAGATAATTTGTATTACGAGATCCGACCCAAACGCGATATCGACAAGCAGATCATTAAATACATCCGTACCAAAGAAGGCAAAAGCGGGATTGTTTACTGCCTCAGCCGTAAAAAAGTGGAAGAGCTGGCAGAATTGCTCCAGGTGAACGGGATCAACGCACTCCCCTACCATGCCGGGCTGGATGCAGCAACAAGAGCCAAGCATCAGGACATGTTCCTGATGGAAGAAGCTGACGTAATTGTCGCTACGATCGCTTTTGGAATGGGGATTGATAAACCCGATGTCCGCTTCGTGATCCATCACGACATTCCCAAATCGCTTGAAAGCTATTACCAGGAAACCGGAAGGGCCGGCCGGGATGGCGGCGAAGGAGAATGCCTGGCATTCTACCAGTACAAAGACATTGAAAAGCTGGAAAAATTCCTCCAGGGAAAACCGGTCGCAGAACAGGAGATCGGGAAGCAATTGCTGAACGAGATCGTTTCCTATGCCGAAACATCCGTCTGCAGAAGAAAATTCATATTGCACTACTTCGGAGAAACATTCGATGAAAAGCTGTGCAATGAAAATTGTGATAACTGTAAGCACCCACGGGAACGAACGGAAGGAAAAGATTCGGTACAGAAGCTGCTGCAAGTGATCGTTGACCTGGGAGAAATGCAGAAAGCAAAGCACGTATGTTCTTTTATCGCAGGGAAAGTCACTTCCGATATCAAATCGTACAGACACGACCAGCTTCCGAACTTCGGGATCGGAGAAGACAGGGACGAACATTTCTGGAATGCCGTATTACGCCAGTCTTTAGTAGCCGGGTTGATCTACAAGGACGTTGAATCGTATGGAATTGTCAAATTAACAGATCAAGGACGTGCATTCCTGGAACATCCTGCTTCATTCCTGTTGATCAAAGAACACGACTACTCTTCCGATGAAGACGGTGATGATGTGGTTATTTCTTCGAAATCAGCAGTACTGGACGATGTATTGTACAAACAGCTGATCGATTTAAGGAAGTCGATCTCAAAACAGAAAAACATTCCTCCGTTTGTTATCTTTCAGGAGCCATCCCTTCGTGACATGTGTTTCCAATACCCGGTCACACTGGATGAACTGACCAGCATACAGGGAGTCGGAACGGGAAAAGCCACCCGTTACGGAGCTCCGTTCGTTGCGCTGATAAAAACGTACGTAGAAGAGAATAACATTGAGCGCCCGCAGGACATGGTCGTAAAATCACTTGTCAATAAAAGCGGACTGAAAGTACAGCTCATTCAGAATATCGACAGGAAATTGCCTCTAGAGGATATTGGACGCTCCCAGGGAAAAACACTGGATGAAGTCATCGAGGAAATTGAAGCCATTGTTGCATCCGGAACGCGTGTTAACATCAGTTATTATATTGATGACATTCTGGATCCTGAAAACCAGGAAGAGATCTATGATTATTTCACAGAAGCAGAAACAGATGACCTGCGTGAAGCATACGATGAATTTGACGGAGATTATTCCGAAGAGGAACTGCGCCTGATGCGGATTAAATTCATGAGCGAAATGGGGAATTAATTCCCACAGTTTAAAAAAGTGAAAAATAGAATACGAAGAATTGTTTTTCCTGTAATTGTCTGCCTACTATTCTGGGGCTGCTCGGAAAAGGCATATAAGCAGGAATACAAAACCTACAAAGAGTATCTCGGCATTAACCCAAGAAACAAAAGTTGGTTTCCTGAAAACGTATTCCCAACAGATGCTTATAACATCCTCAATAATTCGTATTCAGACCCTCTGTGTGCTTTTGGCAAATTTGAATTTCATCGGAACAATTATACGGAATTACTCAACGGGGATACAAATTTGGTTGTAATCGACTGCAATACGTTTGAACGCACACTTAGTAAGCATCAGAAAAGAATTCCAAAGTGGTTTATATCTACAAGTGAAACTCATGACGTAAACAATCATTTTTTTCAACTCGACCGGTTCTATCTGGTAGTAAATGACGTACGAAAAACAACACATTTCATACTATCGAATTAATCTGACACCATTACTTTCGCCTACACCCACAAAAAAGCCGAAAACTTATGGTTCCCGGCTTAAATTATAATTTCACAGTTCACCACCACATTACATTCTGTGACGGGGAGAACCTCATTTACACATACAGTTCTGCCTGTTGCTGTGCAATTTTTTCATCTTTCAAATACTCGTCGTAAGGCATCATTTTGTCAATAATACCGTTCGGGGTAATTTCAATAATACGATTTGCAACCGTATTCACCAACTCGTGGTCATGAGAAGTGAAGAGGATCGTTCCATAGAATTCCTGCATTCCGTTGTTCAATGCTGTAATTGATTCCAGGTCCAGGTGGTTGGTCGGCTCATCCATCAATAATAAATTTGCTTTTGCCAGCATCATTTTAGACAACATACAACGTACTTTTTCCCCTCCGGACAATACGTTTGCCGTTTTCATCGCTTCCTCACCCGTAAACAACATGCGTCCCAGGAACGTACGCAGGTATACTTCCTCTTTCTCCTCATCCGTTTGCGCATACTGACGCAGCCAGTCGATCAAAGGTAATTTATCCGTAAAATAACTGCTGTTATCGTTTGGAAGATACGAAGTTGTAATCGTTGTTCCGTAAATGAACTCTCCCGTTTCCGGTTTTTCTTCTCCCGCCAAAATTTCAAACAATGCCGTCAAAGCCAGTGAATTCTGGGAAACAAAAGCGATTTTATCTCCTTTGTTGACAATGAAATTGACATCCTTGAATAACGTAATCCCATCAGAAGCAGCAGACAGGTTCTCCACATTCAGGATCTGGTTCCCGGCTTCTCTTTCCTGATAGAACGTGATGCCCGGGTATTTCCTGGAAGAAGGCTGAATTTCTTCAATATCCAGGTTATCCAGCATTTTCCTGCGGGATGTCGCTTGCTTTGATTTTGCGGCATTGGCAGAGAAACGAGAAATAAATTCCATTAATTCTTTCTTTTTCTCTTCTGCCTTTTTGTTCTTATCTGCACGCTGACGGGCAGCTAATTGAGAACTCTGATACCAGAAGGAGTAATTCCCGGTGAACAAATTGATTTTTCCAAAGTCGATGTCGCAAATATGCGTACACACTGTATCCAGGAAGTGACGGTCGTGCGATACAACAATCACGGTATTTTTAAAATCCAGCAGGAAATCCTCCAGCCAGGAGATCGTTTTCAAATCCAGGTCATTGGTCGGCTCATCGAGCACCAGTACATCCGGGTTTCCAAATAACGCCTGGGCAAGCAAGACACGTACTTTCAGATCATTGGAGAGTTCCTCCATCAACAGGTAATGCTTTGACTCGTCTATCCCTAGGTTACTCAGCAAAGTCGCTGCGTCTGTTTCGGCATTCCATCCTTCCAGGTCAGCAAATTCTGCTTCCAGCTCGGCCGTACGCATCCCGTCTTCATCCGAAAAATCAGGTTTGGCATACAACGCGTCTTTTTCAGTCATGATCTCAAACAAACGTTTATGCCCCATGATCACCGTCTGCAATACCTGCACCTGGTCAAACTCAAAGTGGTTCTGCTTCAGTACCGCCAGGCGTTTTCCCGGCTCCAGCTCTACCCTCCCCGTTGTCGGGTCCTGGTCACCGGTAAGAATTTTTAAAAATGTTGATTTCCCGGCACCGTTCGCACCAATCACACCATAACAATTCCCATTTACGAATTTTACATTTACCTCGTCAAATAAAACACGTTTTCCAAACTGAAGAGATAAGTTATTTACTGAAAGCATACTCTGATTTTTTTGCAAAGATAGGGTTTTGATTTGATTTCCGGGTGCTTTAAGCAAAATAAGGTCTTCCCGGCGATTTCTCCATATCGCCATATTGCGATATAGCGATATTTTTCACGTCAGCCGATTTTTGAGACTTTATTCACAGCCTATTGAAAAACTCCAAATTCCTTGTATTTTTACCTCATGGAATTGAATACAGCCAAAGCACGTATTGAGCAGCTGATTGAAGAGATCAGCCACCACAACCACCTCTATTATGTAGAAAGCAATCCGGCCATTTCGGATTATGATTTCGACATGCTACTGAAGGAACTGGAAAGCTTAGAAGCAGCATTTCCTCAATTCGCCTATGATTATTCCCCGACAAAACGGGTTGGAGGAGATATCACGAAAAAGTTTGAAACGGTGAGGCATGTTTACCCGATGCTTTCGCTCTCCAATACCTACTCGGAAGAAGAGATCATCGAATGGGAAAAAAGGATAAAAAAGATGGTTGACGAAGAGATTGAATACGTGTGTGAGCTGAAATATGACGGTGTTGCCATCGGGATCCGGTACGATAACGGGATCCTTGCACAGGCAGTAACCAGGGGCGACGGCAACCAGGGGGAGAACATTACTGCAAATATCAAAACCATCCGTTCCATTCCATTGAAGTTGAAAGGAAACTTCCCGGAATCATTTGAAATACGGGGAGAAATATTCTTCCCACTGGATAAGTTTGCTGCACTCAACCGGGAACGGGAGGATCTGGGCGAGGCGATTTTTGCAAATCCACGAAATTCAGCATCCGGGACATTGAAATTACAGGATTCCAAAATCGTAGCTTCCCGGGGGCTGGACTCTTACCTGTATGGAGTTTATGGCGCGCAGGGATTCGCAGAAGGACATTACGAAATGGTACAGCTGGCAGGAACATGGGGATTCAAAGTACCACCGGTAAACAAGCGATTCATTTCCAAAGTCCGTTCCATTGAAGAAATCATGGATTTCATCCATTACTGGGATGAAAACCGCCGGAACCTTCCCTTTGAAACAGACGGAGTTGTAATCAAGGTCAACAGCTATCGGCAACAGGAAGAGCTTGGTTTCACTGCCAAATCCCCACGTTGGGCCACGGCTTTCAAGTTCAAGACCGAACGCGTGGAGACAGAAATACTTTCCGTTGATTACCAGGTCGGAAGAACGGGAGCGATCACTCCTGTAGCCAATCTGATGCCTGTACGGCTGGGAGGAACAACCGTAAAACGGGCTTCTCTCCACAATTCCGACCAGATGGAAAAATTCGACCTGCACCAGGGCGATTCCGTTTATGTGGAAAAAGGCGGCGAAATCATTCCGAAAATTGTTGGAGTCAATCTGGAAAGGCGGCGTGAAAACGCACTGAAATTCATATTCATTGACGATTGCCCCGAGTGCGGAAGTAAATTGGTAAGAGCCGAGGGAGAAGCACAGCACTTCTGTCCCAATGATACGGCCTGCCCTCCCCAGATGAAGGGTAAGATCGAGCACTTCATCAGCAGAAAAGCGATGGATATTGACGGCCTGGGCGCGGAAACGGTACAACTTCTGTTCGATAAAGGACTGATAAGAAACAGCGCCGATCTGTACGACCTGACATTTGACCAGTTACTTGGACTGGAAAGAATGGGAGAAAAAAGCGCGAATAACCTGCTGATCGGATTACAGGCTTCAAAAGAAGTCCCTTTTGAGCGGGTATTGTTTGCTTTGGGAATCCGCTATGTAGGAGAAACAGTTGCAAAAAAACTGGCAAAACACTTTAAATCGTTAGATAAGATACGGGAAGCTAATTTACTGGAGCTGATACTTGTAGACGAAATAGGTGAGCGAATCGCGCAGTCTGTCTGCAGTTATTTCGAAAATCCGGACAACATCGAATTGCTGAACCGGCTGAGACTGGCAGGATTACAGTTTGAAGCTGAAGCGAAAGAAGCCAGTTCAGATAAATTCGAAGGAAAATCATTTGTCGTATCGGGAGTGTTTCATTCTTTTTCCAGGGATGAATTAAAAACACTGATAGAAGATCATGGAGGAAAAAATGTGTCATCCATTTCAAAAAAAACGGATTATGTTATTGCGGGAGAAAACATGGGACCTTCCAAATTACAGAAAGCAACAGATCTGAATATTCCCATCCTTTCGGAAGATGATTTTATCAAACTATTAAACGAATGAGCACATTTTTAAATCAATTCGGAGCAGCTATTGAAAATTACTGGAGTGAAAGTGATGAGCAGCAGGAAATCATCCTGAATGACATTCTTCAGTATGCCGGCAAGAATCCGGAGGCCTTCCGATCAGAAATGAAACGTGTCATCTTCGATGAAGATCATTCTCCGTTAAGCGTGGTTTTTGAAGCACTGTCAAAGGATACTGCCAATTGGAGTGAATTTTTCGTAGAAACACTCGATCACTTATTTATTGAAGCGAAAAAGCTGGAAGACCCTCAATTTATTTTATACGACCTGTCCGCTTTTACATACCTGGAACTGGATGAATCATCTATTCAGCGAATGGTGGATCGCCTGTACAAAGAAATAAATTCTGATATCTTCCTGATCAAAATCGCGGCTTTATGGACGCTTCCTTCTTTTCTCACCACGCATTCCATCAGAAACCGGCAGCGAATAACCGGCTCACTGCGGGAAAAACTGAATGATCCCGACTGGAGAGTCCGTTATGTAGCCTATAAATCATTAGGGTATGAAGACCTGTTACCCGAAGGGTACAAATTGTCCATTGGAGACCGTTTGAGAAAAATGATCTACGGTGCCCCTCCTGTTTACTGATCGGAGAACAATCACCGGGAAATAACCAGATATTCCACATTCGTGCAGAGGTATTATTCCTCCTGCTGCTCCTTCCCTCCCTGGTCTTCTTTCAGCAAACGGTAAACGGTTGTCTGCCCGATAGCCAGCTTATCCGCGACCATTTTCGTATTGTTGTCAAAACGTTTCATATATTGCTTTACAATGGCGATCTCAAATTCACGCATTGTCAGGTCCTGGAGCAACAGCTCAGGAAGCATGTCTTTCGGATTGATCGTGATATCGTCCGCAGTGATCTCATCCGTATCGGAGAGTACAATTGCCAGCTCTATCACTGATTTCAGCTCACGTATATTTCCGGGCCAGTTGTACGCCATCAGTTTGTAGCGCGCATCGTCCTGAATTTGTTTCGCAGGAATGTTGTTTTCTTTGCAAAACTCGGTGATGAAGTGCTTTGCCAGCAGCAATACATCTTTTTCGCGTTCACGCAAAGGCGGAAGATGGATCGGCAACCCGAATAAACGATAATACAGGTCCTCTCTGAAATTCCCCTCCTTCACTTCAAGGATCAGATCCCTATTGGTCGCCACGATAATACGGCAATTGATCTTTACCTGTTCATTGCCCCCGATCCGGGTAATTTCACGTTCCTGGATCGCTCGTAAAAGTTTCGCCTGGAACGCAATATCCATTTCCCCTATTTCATCCAGGAAGAGGGTTCCTCCATGGGCTTGCTCAAATTTCCCGATTCTCCTGTTCTGGGCACCGGTAAAAGCACCTTTTTCGTAGCCAAACAATTCACTTTCGATCAATTCGGCTGGCAACGCCGCCATATTAATCGCCACAAACGGCTTGTCTTTCCTGTCGGAATTGTAATGAATCGCTTTCGCCACCACTTCTTTTCCGGTACCGGTTTCACCCGTGATACAAACGGTAATGGTTGTCTGGATCGCTTTTGAAACCATATTGTGAACAGCTTTCATCGCTGCGCTTTGTCCCAGGATCGTGTTCTGGAAGTCGTATTTTTTCTGGACCTCAGACTGCAATATCTCGATCTTCTTCTTTAAGCCTGTATTTTCCCTGACATTATTCACTGTTTTCCACAACCGGTCCCGGATGTCATCAGACTTCACCAGGTAATCATAAGCCCCCAGCTTGAGAAGCTCCACAGCTGTTTCAATTTCGTTCTGCTCAGAAATAATGATCACTTCTGTATTCGGGCTTACACTTTTGATCTTTTTCAACAGCTTGTCTCCCGTAGTATCAGGTAAACGGTAATCCAATGTCACCACATGAACGCATTCCGACAGTTCTTTCATCAGCTCTTCTCCCGAAAAAAAAGATTTTACCGTAAAAACCGGGTTAAGAGAGAGGGTATGTACCAATAGCTTGTTGTACCACTCATTGTCTTCGACGACAAAAATATTAAAGGCCTGTTCGCTTTTCATAAAGGTAAAATTAGTGAATTGAGGTTAATTCCTGATTAACCAGCGCCAAAACTAAGGAAACTTCTTCATCTAATCCTTTAATCAGCTTATTTATTTTTTTGATATCCTTCTCCTTGCGGGAATTCTGCTCGATCTCTTTCAACAATGCATGCAGCCTGACCGCTCCTATATGCCGGCAGGGAGAAGCGATCTTGTGCGCTTCATTCGCCACCAGCACCAAATCTTTATTAACGAAAGCTGCTTTGATGTTTTGGTAGGAATTCGTTGTAGTTGAGATAAATGTTGACAGCATATCCGCATAAAATGCCTTGTCATTCCCACTCAATGTCCTGAGGTTACTGAAATCGACAGAAGCTCCTGACGGCTCCCCGTTTTTTCCCGGTGTTGCTTGCTGCGCGGCCGGACTACCCGAACAAACCCTGTTGATCTCATTGATCAGTACGTCCTGCGTAAATGGCTTGGAAACAAATCCGTCCACCTGGTCCAGCAAGCCATCCAGCTCATTTCCTGCTGCTGTCAATAAAATTATACGGACATTGCGTTTGCGTTCATCCTCCAGCGAATGGATCGCCTTGATTGTTTCTTCTCCGTCCATAACAGGCATCCTGGCATCCAGCAACACCAGGTCAACCGATTCATTTGCCAGGTGCTCCATCGCTACCTTCCCGTTTTCAGCTTCCAGCAACCGCACATCAAAATGGCTGAATACCGATTTCAACAGTTTACGGTTGTACTCCTCATCATCGACCACCAGGATCGAATCACAGCCGATGGTATTCAGTGGCTTCGCCTTTCTGGTTATTTCTTTTCGCTTTGCCTGCTCCAGGTCCAGGAGAATTTCAACGGTAGTCCCCTTCCCTTGCTCGCTGTCGAGCGTAATTTTCCCTTTGTGAAGCTCCACAAGCCTTTTTACGATCGGCAAGCCCAGACCTGTTCCCCTGATCTGGCTTTTCTCTCCTTTTCCAGCCTGCTCAAATTCAACAAATACCTTTTCCAGGTCCTTTTTGTTTATTCCGATACCCGTATCCCGGATCGTGATCCGGATAGAATCGGTCTTATTTTCACTTTTCAATAAATTCAGCGCCAGGGAAACCGAACCTTCGTCCGTAAATTTGATCGCATTTCCCATGATGTTCAACAAGATCTGCCTCAAACGATAAGGATCTCCGAGGTAGAACCCTGAAATGGCGTTATCCATTTCCAGATTAACCGTCAAACGGTTATCCTGAACAAGCTGCTTTGAAAAAAGCACCACATCATCAACCAGCTCGTGCAGGTCAAACGGAATTTTATCCAGCTTCAGCTTGCTGTTCTGCAGCTTGGAGAAATCCAGCACATCATTCACCAGATAGGTCAGGTGTTCGGACGATTTACGGATCATTGAGAGATACTCCTGCTGCTTTTCGGTGAGTTCCTCTTTCGATAATTGCTCTGAGAACCCTGAAATAGCATGCATTGGCGTCCGGATCTCATGGCTGATGGTCGCCATTAATCGTTCCCTTGTCTTTGCCAGCTGCTCCGCTTCGTTATTGGAGCGTTTCAATGCTTGCTTGTACAGGTTGTTTTTCTTAACGTACTGGATAATGATATACGCCATCAGCACCAGCAGAAGGGCCACAAAGGCGGCAAAAACGGTAAAGTAAATCCGGGTTTTCTTGTTCTCCTGCTCCGCATACTTTGTCGCTTCTGAAATCCGCGCGTTTTCGATCAGCTCAAACTTATCAAATACACTGGCAATGCTCATGCTCAAAAAGTTATCCATCGATACCAGTTTCAGCTGGGCGGATTTGATCTCTTTTTCAATCACCAGCTCTTCGGAACTGACATTTTCGATCCCTTTATATATCTGGTTAATGGTGAGCAGTTTATCACGCTCGTATTCCTGTGCGATTTCTTCCTCTTTGGTCAGCTTTTTATGAATATCAATCGCTTCACCTTTTTTCATCTGTAGAAGTGAATCCAGTTCGGAGATCCGTTCTGTTTTATTCCGCTTTTCTGCTCTTTTCAGCTTTTTCAGCAATTTCCCCTCTTCTTTTTCCAGTTCATCCAGCTGTTCTTTGCTATTCCTGATCAGTTCCAGGTCCAGTTCTTCCCTGATGGAGGTGATATTGGTACTTTTTGGCTCATTCAGAATGGACTTATCCAGCTCTTCCAGCGAAAAAGCAGACCTGGTGTTTTCTTCTGTCTCGGAAGTCTCCAGGTTTACAATCACTTTTCCCAATGCTTTCTGAACACGGAACGGGTCTTCTCCGTACATGATCCCGTCAATGACAATCAGCTTATCACGAATCAGCGTATCCAGTACACTGAGATCGGGAATTCCGCCTGTCCTGTCATCCTGTTTCTTCAGGGTCTCCAGCTTCTGAGACAGCTCTTCCTTTACCTGGATGTATCGTTCCCGGTAGGAATTGTCTTCCTTCAGGCTGTTCGTCTTGGCAATATTCGTCAGCTCTGTCAGGTCATTTCTCAGGGAGTGAAACAATACCAGGCGGTTATCAGACCTCACGCTGTGGCTGATGTTTTCAAGCAAGTCGGAAAAACGGAAAAACGCCAGCAAACCGGTTACTACCACAATGGAAAAGATCACAAGTATCAAGGCAATTACCTTGAACTCAAAATTAAATATGGTCCGCCTGAACATCTTCTGGTATGTTAATTACAAGAACTAAGATAATAAAAAAATGAAACCTGTTACCGGCACTCAGGATGGCTGCTTTACGCTCCAGCCTTCCACTGAATTTCCTGCCAGGTAAGCTTTAAAATCCATTCGCCGTTTCCCTTCCGGCTGTAGCTCGGTTACGAGCAGGTAAGCATCTTTGCAAGGAAACAAAATACCGTCTTTCGTTGCTTCCAGCGCTGAGCTTCCATTGGCAGGACGGTCTGTTTTCCGGCACCTGAACAACTTAAAGGTACGGTGGCCTTCGTCCGGATGCAGAATCGTGCACCAGGCAGCAGGGTATGGAGACAACCCTCTTACAAAATCATGCACTTTATTCACTGGCTGGTCGAAATTCACCTCGCAATCGCCTTTGAAAATCTTCGGAGCATGCTTCAATTCCCCCTCCGTTAATTCGATCTGAGGGATTCCCTGCACTTCACCATTTGCAATTTTTATAACAGTGGAAAGCGTTGTCTGCGCCCCCAGCTCCATCAATCTGTCGTGCAGCTCACCCACAGTCTCATCTTCACCAATAGCAATGGTATTTCGCTCTATGATCTTTCCGGTGTCTATTTCCTTTTCTATGAAAAACGTTGTTACCCCGGTCACTGTTTCACCATTGATAACAGCCCAGTTAATCGGAGCTGCACCCCTGTAATCCGGCAGGATGCTTCCATGCAGGTTGATCGTTCCTTTGGGAGGCATGCTCCAGACTACCTCCGGCAGCATCCTGAACGCAACCACTACAAAAAGGTCCGCGTGCAGATTCCGGAGGTCGGAGATAAACGCTTCATCTTTCAGGCTCACAGGCTGGAGAACCAACAGCCCCTTGCTCACGGCATATTGCTTGACAGCACTTTGATTCAGTTGCAGTCCTCTTCCCGCCGGTTTGTCCGGCGCGGTAACCACTCCCACAATATCAGCTCCGTTCTGCAGCAACCGATCCAGGATCGCTACTGCAAATTCGGGAGTCCCCATAAAAACAATCCGTAAATCTTTCATCCTGGTACCGGAAAAATTATTCGCCTGCATTTGCAAAATAAAATTGTTCTACATTCTGCTCAATCTCGTTCAGCGTCTGTAAAATTTCATTCAGATCAAACGTTGTCACCAGTTTCATCCGGTATTCTTTGAAATGAGCGATTCCTTTGAAATAATTGGTATAATGGCGCTTCATCTCTGCAATCCCCAGTGATTCTCCTTTCCATCTTATACTCATTTCAAGATGTCTCCGGGCTGCTTCTACCCTATCCTGGATCGTAGGTTTTTCCAGGTGGGCACCTGTATTTATGAAGTGCTTGATTTCGTTAAAAATCCATGGATAACCAATGCTTGCACGACCGATCATAACGCCGTCGACACCGTACCGGTTCCTATATTCCAGGGCTTTTTCAGGCGAATCAATGTCTCCGTTACCGAAAACGGGAATGTGCATCCGCTGGTTGTTCTTCACTTCCCCGATCAATGTCCAGTCGGCATTTCCTTTGTACATCTGTTTGCGTGTGCGGCCATGAATACTGATCGCTTCAATTCCCACATCCTGGAGCCGTTCCGCTACTTCAACGACGTATTTGGTATCGTCATCCCAGCCAAGCCTTGTCTTAACGGTTACCGGTAGCTTTACCTGCTTTACAATCGCTTCGGTCATGCTTACCATCTTCGGTATATCCTGCAGGATCCCGGCTCCCGCTCCTTTGCATGCCACCTTTTTAACGGGGCATCCATAATTGATATCTATGATATCCGGGTTTACGCGCTCTATAATCTCCGCGCACTGGCGCATGGATTCGATCTCAGAGCCAAATATCTGGATACCGACAGGACGCTCATATTCGAAAATATCCAGCTTTTGCACACTCTTTACCGCATCACGGATCAATCCTTCGGATGAGATAAATTCGGTGTACATCAGGTCTGCTCCGTGTTCCTTGCACAATGCACGAAACGGAGGATCACTCACATCCTCCATGGGAGCAAGCAACAGCGGGAATTCTCCCAGTTCTATATCGCGGATCTTTACCATTCAGGGTGCAAAGATATGACAAAAGAAAGAAATTATCACCGAAAATATAGGGAAGCACTTTGCAGCCATCGCTGAAAAGCTGAAATCACCAAGATCGAACCACATCAAATAACTACTGTCGTCCAGCTTATTTTATCTTTTCTTCGATTTACCGGGAAAAGGATTGTTCAGAACAATGTCGAACCCCAGGTAATGAACATCATACGTTCTTTCATCAGTAACCAGGTTATTCATATACCCGATATTAAAGGTAAGAGGAAGGTTTACTGGTGTTAACGAATAATACACAGAGAACCTGCTTTCACGGTAACCGAAATCCGAAAATTTTCCCCGGTCAAGGTCATTGCTTGTTGAAAACAGCTGCTCCGAACTCAATACAAGCCGTTGATTCTTCGCTTTATTCAGATTAACCGTCAATTGCAGCCTCAATCTCGACCGAAGCTGAAGATTTTCATTCTCAAATGTAAAATCAGGGTGATAGAATGTCCGTATATCCTGTCGGAAGGTTGTGATCAGTTTCATCCTTTCACTTTGAAACCAGCAATAAGCAACTCTGCCATACACCCTTAATTCCTGTTTGACCCTGTACTGTTCGTGTTCGAAAGGGAAAACATCAGCGTATTCATCCTGCCGGCGGTAGCTCAACGCGAAAGAATATTGCCAGTTTTTATGAAACTGGTGGTAGAACTCCTGGTTAAAAACGATGATCGCAGGTTTAAACAACGGGTCGAAATTATCCGGGTTACTTTTCCTTCCTATCCCGATGTAAGATACAGACTGCCATTTATCGGCTGTGTCGAGCTTCTGCCTCATTCCGAAAGCCAGCCAGTTAGCAGTATTGGCTTCACCTAACCCCGGCGGTGTGATCTGGGAAAGGGAAACATTTCCGGTTAACACAACCGTTACCAGCATCAGTACAAGGTATTTCAGAGCTTTTGTATTCAATTTTACTTTTACTTTAATCGTTATCCGGTTACAAAGTAACGGTCCGAATCTGGAAAGAACCGGGAATTTATTTTCCTGTTTCAGGCAGCTCATTTCAAACAATGAACAGCTTTCCAAAATAATCTGTAAATTTGCCTGATTCAATACTTATTTATGAAAATTACTACACCATTAGCAGTGCTGTTCCTCTCTTTCAATGCTTTTCTCTTTGCACAGACAACGGGTTTTCCGTGCAAAACTGATGAAATGCACCAGGAGTTGTTTCAAAACTACCCGGAATACAACCAGGGCATCATCAATGCGCACAACCGGCTCCAGGAAGACACCCGGAATTTCATCCGGAACGGTTCCTCCAAATCAGATGCTTCCTACGTCATCCCGGTCGTTTTTCATATCATTCACAATTACGGACCTGAGAACATCAGCGACGCGCAAATACACGATGCGTTGAAACAGGTAAATCTTCAATTCAGGAAACTGAACCCCGACACCAATGAAATTGTCGCCCAGTTCAAACCGATCGCTGCCGATATTGAGATTGAATTCAGGCTGGCGCAGCTGGACCCGGATGGGAACTGCACTTCGGGAATCACCCGAACAGTTTCTCCCCTGACCTCTCCCGGGAATCACGATGTAAAATCACTCATTCACTGGCCACCGGACAAGTACCTGAATGTATACGTTTGTCAGGATGCTGCAGGGCTTGCCGGCCATGCGTTACTGCCATCCGCAGCCGACACCATTCCTGCCTGGGACGGAATCGTAATGCAGCACAGCTATGTCGGAACGATCGGTACTTCCGATTATTTCAGAAGAACAGTATTAACGCATGAGATCGGGCATTTTCTGAACCTGCAGCATATCTGGGGAGGAAATAACGTTCCAGGTTACTATTATCTGCCTGTTGCCCAGCCGGGAAACTGTGCATTTGACGATGATGTAGCCGATACACCGAACACCATCGGGTGGCAGACCTGCAATCTATCTGGTAACACATGCGGTGAGCTGGACAACGTCCAAAATTACATGGATTACGCCTACTGCGGAAGAATGTTTACCGAAGGGCAAAAAGCCAGGATGCACGCCTGTCTGAATTCAACAGTAGCAAACAGGAATAATTTATGGCAGCCTGGAAACCTGGTCGCTACGGGTACAGACGACGGTACTTTTTACCTGTGCGCCGCAAAGTTCGAGTCAGACAAACAAATCGCCTGTATCGGTGATACCATCCTGTTTTCTGACCTCTCCTATCATGGAATCCAATCAAGAGTATGGGATTTTTATGAGGGTGCGGCAACTTCTGCTACCGACTCTGTCACAAAGGTTGTATACAGTTCTCCCGGAACATATGATGTAAAATTAACTGTAGAAAGAAACGGAGAACAAAGAGAGATCATCATCGAAGATTACATTACCATACTTCCCGATGAAAGTGTTCCTCATTTTCACAGAGAAACCTTTGAAAATGAAACAACAACATGCATCGTTACAGATAACCATGCTCCCTTTAACTGGGAGCTCAACGCTGCTACCGGGTTCGGTTCCTCCAGATCAATCTATGTCAACAATTTTGAAGCAGCTCCGGGAATTACAAGTGATTTTTACTTTCATCCCGTTGACCTTTCCGGCTTAAGTTCCGCTGTGGTGTCTTTCGATATTGCATACGCGCAGAGAACAATAGCTGACAACGACCTGTTCTACGTATACGTCTCCACTGACTGCGGGATCAGCTGGAACCTAAGGAGAACGCTGATCGGCTCCACAACCCTGAAATCTGTCGAAGATCCGGTTACGATACCTTTTGTTCCCGGATCGGAAAATGAATGGCAGCAACAGCAAGTTCCCCTGAGCAGCTCTCAATTAACGGAGGACCTGTTGGTTCGTTTCAGCTTCAAATCTGCCGGAGGAAATAATGTTTACGTGGACAATATCCAGGTTTCGAACGCGAATCAGCTGTCATTAACTGATAAAAAAGCCGGGAGTACAATTATTTATCCCAATCCTTCGGGAGAGTTGTTTTACATTCACTCGCAGGAAGAGATCATAGAAGCGATCGAGATGTACAATCTTGAAGGAAAGCTCGTTTTCAGTGACGGAAAAGTTAATTCAGAAAAATATTTGGTTGATGCTCCCGGCCTCCAAAACGGAACGTATCTGTTAAAAATTCTGACAAACAAGGGAAGCTATCAACACATCCATATCCTGGCTAAGTAATTGTTATTGAAAGTCGCTTTCGGCATTCTGTTTATATACAGAGAAGAAGACATTTTCCAGGAACAGAAAGATGGTTTGCTCAAAATCATCTGATCGCACTATCGGAATATTGCGATATAACGAAAATGTCGGTATTTTTGTACCATGATTATCTACAACGTTACAGTAAATATTGATGCGGAAGTCCACGATGAATGGCTGGCATGGATGCGTTCAACACATATCCCGGATGTAATGGGCACAGGATGCTTTATTGAAAGCAGGATTTCCCGTATTCAAGGGGAGGAAGAAGGCGGAATGAGCTACGCCATTCAATACATTGCTCCCGACCAGGACAAATTCGATGTGTATCAGCAATTGTACGCTCCCAGGCTACAACATGAGCACACTAGCAGGTACCAGGGAAAATTCGCGGCATTCCGTACCATTTTATCAATCGTCGAAGAGTTTAAACAATGACGGTAAGAGCAAAAAAACACTTAGGACAGCATTTCTTAACGGACAAGAATACCTGTAAAAAAATTGCCGCTCAATTCCGTTATCACGAAGATTGTAAACGGGTACTGGAAATCGGACCGGGAACCGGTGCTTTGACGGAATACCTCCTGCAACAGCCCGGTATTGATCTGTCTGTGATGGATGTTGATATCGAATCGATTGAATACCTGAAAGAACATTTCCCGCAACTGGAAGGAAAGATCTTCAAAAAAGACTTTCTGAAAGCGGATCTGAAAGAAATAATGGGAACCGAGCCATTCGCCGTGGTGGGGAATTTTCCTTACAACATCTCCTCGCAGATCTTGTTCAGATGTCTCGATTACCGGAACCAGATTCCGGAAATAATGGGCATGTTCCAGAAAGAAGTTGCTGAGCGTGTTGCGGAAAAACCAGGTTCCAAACAATATGGAATCATCAGTGTATTGCTACAGGCATTTTACGACATTGAATACTGTTTTACGGTCGATGAGCATGTTTTCAATCCACCTCCCAAAGTAAAATCGGGAGTGATCCGCTGTACCCGCAACCAGCGAAAAGAGCTTCCCTGCAATGAAAAATTATTCATCCAGGTAGTAAAAGCCGGGTTCAACCAACGCAGAAAAACACTCCGCAACTCCCTCAAAAAACTGATGAACAATCCCGGATTCGATCATGAATACCTGTCGTTGCGTCCGGAAGTGTTGAGTGTGGAACAGTTCATTGAGCTGACAACAGCCATTGAAACCTTTGTCAATCAATAAATAACAATCTTAAAATAAAGTTATTAACACCTGGTCATCAAGTGAGCAGAGCAATTAAATTTGCCAAAAATTTCGCTGATGAAAAAGGTGTTCAAAATATGCTATACTGTTGTTCTCTACGGGTTTGCCATAGTAGGATTCGGATTGCTGATGAGCTACATGGCTATCCAGTTCAAATGGACCAACCAGAAAGGAAGTGTTGATCAAAACAGCAGGTACCTGCACGATATCAACAAAAAATACAGTGAAAAGCCTTCTTCTTCCCCGGATGCACCGGAAACCGAGCTCATTCTTTCTGTCTTCAGGCGGATTGAGCTGCTCAACAATCATTATCCTGTCAATGCAGAACACATCCTGTACGCGCTCAACAACGGAAGCACGATCACAGAAGTATCACGCATGCTGGATGCCACAGATCTGGCTCTAAAAGAAGATGCCCGCTACCAGGACGCTATCAGAAAACTCTCATCCGGAACCGTATCCGGGACAACATCGCAAAAAAGCGCGTTTGAATGGATGAACATTCCCGAATGGGAGATCTTTAAAGAAGCAGTAGCAAAGGACAAACACCTGATCGACTCCGTGGCAAAAGTCACAGGAGTGGAAGAACGCCTGATCGTTGCATGCCTGGTCGGCGAGCAGATCCGGCTGTTCAACTCCAACCGGGAAGCGTTTAAAAAGTGGATCGGTCCGCTGAAAATACTTTCCGTAGAAAGCCAGTATTCGTTTGGTGTAACAGGCATTAAAGAGCATACGGCCAAAAAGATTGAGCGTTTGCTGAAAGATGAAAACAGCGAGTTCTACCTGGGCAAAGCATACGAGCATTTGCTGGATTTCCAGACAGAGAATCCCGATGAGGAACGCATCTCCCGGTTGACATCATTCCGTAATCACTATTACTCGTATCTATACGCGGCGATCTTTCTGAAACAGGTCAAACTGCAATGGGAAAAAGCTGGTTACCCGATCGGGCATCGCCCCGAAATACTGGCAACACTGTTCAATGTCGGTTTTCCACAATCCAACCCGAACCCAACTCCCCGGGTCGGAGGATCTACCATACACATCCACGAAGTTCCTTATACCTTCGGTATGATCGGGTATCAATTTTACTATTCAGGCGAATTATTTGACCTATTCCCGATCCGTGGTGAAAAATTTGACTGGGCGCCCAAAGAACAAATCCCCGGACAGGTATGAATACACATTTCCGATATCCGCTGTACAAAGCAATCCTTCTTTTACTGATCGTACCGTTCACCTCCTGCTCCCAACAGCCGGTAACCGACACGCTGAAAGTAAAAGATACGGAAAAAAAAGACTCCGTCCGGTACACTCCGTTTTACGATCCCTCCTACTACAACAAATTCCACAACCAGTGGATCCGGCTGGAGGACGGTCTGTCATACATTGAAAAAGATGCTCCCAGAAAGGAAAGAGTAAGCGACTCCAGGATCAGCATCCTGAAAATAAACCCGGAAAAATTCCATTTCGAAATGCTTTCAGCAACGCAATCCGATTCTTCTCCCATGTGTGTCGTTGACTGGGCGGAAAAATACAATCTCAATATAGCGATAAATGCCGGGATGTACGACCTGAAACGCCCGTTGATGAGCAAAGGATTACTGCAGAACAGCCGGGATTATGCCAACAACGATCAGCTTTATGACGGTTATAATATGATGATCGTCTTTAACCCGCTGGAAAAAGGATTGCCTGAATTCGATATCATTGATTTAAAATGTGCGGACCTGGCAACGGTAAAGCACCAGTATTCATCAATGGCGCAGGGGTTAAGAATGATCGATTGCAATGGGAAACCAATGAGCTGGAACAAGAATCCCCAGTGGTGCAGCCAGCTGATTGTTGCCAAAGACAAACAGCAGAATATTTATTTTATCTTCACCCGATCCCCTTATTCTCACAACGAAATGATCGATTTCATGATTCATTTTGAAGAGCCGCTTTTCAACGCGATCTATATGGAAGGCGGACCACAGACCAGCTTGTTCATCGATACGGAAAATAACCGGATTGAAAAATTGGGCAGCTATGTATCCAAAACCTATCCTACGGATAAGAATGCTGAATTCTGGCCCCTTCCGAATATTATCGGCGTACGGAAAAAATAGCCGTTTACCACCTTGTACTCATTTTCTGTTATCAACGGTCCGTTGAGGAAAAATATCACCGATAAATAATCGTTAATCGAAAAAAAATGATTTAATTTGCCTAACAAATAATAAAAGAGATGACAGCTACAGACTTTTTTTGGGGATTGGGAGATGCTTTGGAAAGTGTTCTTTCCGCAATCTACGATGAGGACCACGGAATTACGGCAATCTTCAACACGATTGTTGTTTTAGGAGGATTTTTTGGACTGTTCTACTGGTTGCGTCACCAATTGAAATTCAACAAACAGGCAAAAGACAATCCGAATCAGATTAAATAACCGGAACCAGCAATATTATCAAAAGGTTGTCTATTTCAGGCAGCCTTTTTTAATTTTTCACAAATGAACACGTTTATCATTACTGCGGGAGGAAGCGGAAAACGAATGGGAAGTGAGCTTCCTAAACAATTCCTGCTTCTGAAAGGTAAGCCTGTTCTGCTGCATACACTGGAAAAATTCCACAAAGCCGACAACACAGCACAATTACTCATTACACTGCCACACGCCTGGGTTGATTACTGGAAAAATACACTTAAACAGTACAATTGCACCATTCCTCATACACTCATTTCCGGGGGTACAGAACGGTACGACTCCATCAAAAATGCGTTGAAAGAAGCTAAGGGAACAATAATCGGTGTTCACGATGGCGTTCGTCCGCTGGTATCTGTTAAAACTATCCTGGAATGTGTAAAATCCGCACAGGAAAAAGGAAGCGGCATTCCATTTCTGCTCATTAACGAATCCATCCGGGTGCTAAAGGGTCATCAATCAATAGCAGTGAACAGATCGGATTATATCCGCGTTCAGACACCACAATGTTTTGCATCTGAAATTTTAATGAAAGCATACACCCAGCCGTTTCATCCAGGTATAACAGATGATGCTTCACTGGTGGAGGAAGCAGGATTCGAAATACACCTTGTCAAAGGAAATGAAGAAAACATCAAAATCACCACACCGGCAGACCTGGTTATCGCCGAACAATTCTGCCAGGCTGGTACCTGACCGGTAATAAGACCTTCCTATCTCAACAGGTTCACGTGCCCCGTGAATCGTTTCCGCTCATCCGAAAGAGTTGTCTTTACCTCAATTTGCCAGGTATATGTCCCGGATTGACAGGGCTTCCCTCCATACATTCCATCCCACCCTGCTGCTGCGTTATGGGATTCAAAAACACGTTCTCCCCACCTGTTGAAAATAAGCAGTGTATAGTCAAACGGATCAAACCCGGATGTAAAAACAGGCTGGAATACCTGGTTGAACTGGTCTCCATCCGGAGTGAATGTATTGGGAATATAAACAATCAGCTCGTCCCTTATAGAAATGACCCGGATAGCAGTATCCGGACAATTGTGTGGAGAAAAAGCGATCAATGTGACCGTATAGCCTTCTTCTTCCAGCTCTGAAGGATATTCATGTGTGGGAGATTCCACTGTCGAAAACAGGCTTTCATCCCCGAAATCCCAGAGATAAGAAGAAGCTCCCACAGACTGATTTTCAAATGCTATGGCCGGCTCCAGGTAATAAATCTGATTGGGAGTATGGCTAAAGGATGCCTGTGGATATTCATCCACGACAATGAGTGAAGACTGGCTCAGCTGACCAATGCATCCGTAGGAAGATGCTGCCTGTAATAATGCGCCATAGGTACCCGCTTCATTGAAGGTGTAAGCAACAGTACAACCAGTTAAGATATCGCCATTATCCATGGTCCAGACGCAATTCTGCACATTCTGAGTAGTATTGGTAAATTGAGCAGTAACCGGATAGCAGTATCCTGACTGTACAGCAGTAAAGCTGATTACAGGTATTGCCTGGATGTCAACAATTAAAGAGTCCGTAGCGACACAACCATCTTCATCAGTAAATACCACATAATAAGTATTTACCCCGACGGGTGGATAAAAGGAAGTGTTGTTCGGAACACCATTGCTCCATACATAGGTTCCCGGGCCACTGCCTGCCGCACTCAGAACTACCTGGTCATTTTCACATCCCTGGTAATTCGTACCGGCTTCTACGGAACTCAGCTGGCTGACTGCCACGGAAATAGTGGCAGAGCCTGAACAGCCGTTCAGATCCGTTCCGGTTACAGTATAGGAAGTGGCTGCTCCGGCCGTAAATACGACCGAAGCACCGGTAGTGGCGCTCAGATACGTTCCCGGAGACCAGGAATACGTATCTGCCCCGGAAACAGTTAATGTAACCGATCCCTGCGGACAGACTTCAGCATCTGCTCCGGTAATTACAGGCAATGGACTTACTGTTACGGTTACCTCGTCTACCAGCTCACAAATCTCATAAAACGAAATATCATCAATCGCAAAGTCATTTCCGCTGCAAACACCCGTACCCTCTGCAATACAAATTGTCGCGGACGTTGCTCCTCCTGAATTCCAGCTTACAAAAAACTCCTGCCAGTCACACGTTATCGTCGAAGTCGGAGCGGGATTTCCTATCGGAGTACCGTTGATGGAAAACAAAAGAGATGATGATGTACCACCAACCACATTTGCCATCCACGCGGAAAATTCATAATCGGTATTCGGAGTAACCGCAATGGTCTGGCACCAGAGATCCGTATTCGAAGGAACGCCATTTGTACCACAGGCTGCATCTGCCAGCAGCATCAATCCTGAAGATGTCGTATGATCATTACAAGCCGCAAATCCTCCGTTGTATAAGACCGGATTATTTGTAACAGCATACGACCCCTGCGGCAATTCCCCCGAAACATAGTGGTTGTACCCGGATGAGAAACCCGTATTCCCCATTTCAAAAGAGCCGTTCGTTACCAGGTTGGGCCCCACTCTGACCTTGCTTCTGACGGTATAGGTCGTTGTAGAAGAAGGTGTTGCCGTCGGGTTGGCAATTGTTACAGAACTCAGAGAAGGATGAGCATCCCAGGTAAAATCCCCGCTCCCGCCGGATGCAGATAACTGGGCCGTTTCCCCGGAACAGATGACCTGATCGGCTCCTGCATCTAAGGTCATACCATCTGCTATCGTAACCGATTCTGAAAGAATACATCCTTCCTGTGATCTTATATTAACGGTATAATTACCCGCAGTTAAATTGGAAAAAACATTCCCGGACTGGTAGGTTCCTCCATTCAAGGAATAAGTTGTTCCCAACGATGCCGAAGCGATTGCTGTAATGCTACCTGTCATTTCTCCCCCACAAACAATATTGTCGGTTTCCAGGATGTCAATTATCTGGAATTCTGTTGGCAGATCACCGGTCGTTGCGACCAGGGATGGGCTTCCCATCAACGTTCCGTTAAACCCGGTTCCCAGCACATTGTTATAATTTCCTTCAAATTTGTAGTAAGCCCTCAGGTTCGGATAGGTATTCGGCGCTGGTAAGTTGATCATATTCTGCCTGATCTCGTTCTCTGTCCTTGCGATGTTCCAGATACGCACTTCGTCAATCTGGCCGATAAAACCTTCTGAGTTCCCGGCTGTTGATATATTCCCGATACAGGTTGCCAGGTTATTGGTTACCAGGTTTCCCGACCAGGGTTGCTCAACAACCAGACAGCCATTTACATAATACCTGACAAAAGCACCGTCGTATGTTCCTGCAATATGATACCACCTGTTATTCTGAAGAGTATACGGATTATTCATCAATAAAAACCCGTTTGTCGTTGTCAATTCAAACGTAGTAGGCCGCAACAGGTAATTGACGTTGGAAGGGTCGGTATGCTTGCTGACAATATTCGGTCCTCCGGCAGCCGTCCTTTTGATCAGCGCTTCAACCGTCACCTGATTCCCTGTAATATCCAGGTCGCCGATCAGAACCCCGTGCGGATTTCCCGGGTTACTCAACGATTGCTGTGCGTTTGCATAATTCGAAGTCAAACAAATAACCGAAAGAAGGGGAATCAATAGTTTTCTATTCGTAAAAATCATAGCAAGTAAGTTTTATTTTCAGCTTTTCGATGAAAACAGCGATTAATAAATATAAGCACAAAATTATGCTTTTCTTATAGATGACGCAACTCCACAAAAAAAGAGGCCATCAAAAGCCTCTCTTTTCTATCATTGTCGAATAAATTTTTCTTAGAAAATCTCTGATGCGGAGAAATGGAATTTTCCTTCAATTTCAGCATTTTCGTCTGAATCCGAACCGTGAACAGCATTACGTCCTTTTGATTCAGCATAATTTTTACGGATTGTCCCCTCGGCAGCTTCTGCAGGATCGGTAGCTCCGATCAGGGTACGAAAATCAGCAACTGCGTTTTCCTTTTCAAGTATCGCTGCAATGATTGGTCCTGAAGTCATATACTCTACCAATTCTCCGTAAAACGGTCTTTCAGCATGTACTTCATAAAATTTCTTTGCCTGTTCCTCAGACAAACGTGTGTATTTCATTGCCTTGATCTTAAACCCGGCTCCGATGATCATGTCGATGATCTTTCCCGCGTATCCGTTTTCGATAGCATCAGGCTTAAGCATTGTAAACGTTCTGTTTGTTGCCATATTTTTATTATTTCTTTTTTGATAACCGGGCGCAAAGTTAGTGTAAAACTTTGGGAAACTTTAAACGTGCATACCGATTTTTTTGATGTTTTAAGTAAAAAAGCATATTTTTAATCTGATCAGGCAACTGAAAATAAACTCATGCGTCATCAAAATGAGAAAACTGTGGAGAAACGAGTGGATTTACATAAAGTGATTGAAGGATGTTTACAGAACGACCGTCGTGCGCAGGAACGGCTCTTTCAATTATATTATGGCAAGCTGATCGTAGTTGCGCTTCGCTATATCTCTGACAGAGACACGGCAGAAGAAGTGCTTCAGAACGGTTTTATAAAGATCTTTGAAAAGCTGGATGGATATGATTTTAAAGGTTCTTTTGACGGATGGGTACGCAGAATTGTTGCAAATACAGCAATTGATCACATACGCCGTTCAAAAAAAGATCCGCTCCTGTCCGATTCCGACACGGATTTCGTCAACGATGCGGAAGACCCCATCGTTGAAATGGAAAACCTGGAAAATATGGTCTTGAAAGGAGAAATGGCAATGGAGGCAGTACAACAGCTTTCCCCTGCATACAGAACCGTGTTCAACATGTTTGTAATTGAGAACTTTTCTCATAAAGAGATCGCAGAGAAGTTAGGGATTACAGAAGGAACATCAAAGTCCAACCTGGCAAAAGCAAAGATGAATTTAAAAGCAATATTGAGTAAACAATTTACCAAAATATACTGATCAATGAAAAGTAATTTGGAACAAAATTTTAAGAATGCATTTGACAAGTATGAATTACCATACAACCCGGATGCGTGGAATGCACTGAATGACAAGCTCGATCAATTGAAAGGCAGTCCTTCAAAATCCGCTCCCACCAATACATTTAAGTGGGCTTCCGGGATCGGGGTAGCACTGATAGCTGTGTCAGCGATCATTTACGCTGTGGTAAACAGTTCTTCCAGTCAGCCTGCTGCTGGAAAAAAGACTGCTCAGAATCACGATACTTCAGTTGCCAAACAACCGGCATCAGAAGAACAACAGTATTCTAAAGACACCCACTCCTCTGAAACAGTTCGTACAGGGACAGAAAATATTACTGCTCAGGATAACACAGGAATAACAACAGGAACAAAGCAACACACAGCTGAAAAGTACCTGCAGGATGTTCCGGCTCAAAACAGGAACAAGCATGAGCAGACCGTCCCTTCCACTCCGAATGAAAGGCCGCTTGCAAGCTTCCCGATAGTTGTTAACACTCCGTTGAGAGAAGAGCAGGTATACCTGCCGGAAATAAATGATATATGTGAAGGAGGCGTATTGCCAATTGCAAATAAAAACAATGTTTCCATTTTCATTGTTTCGCCGAACGGGAAAGAAACTGAAATCAAGGCTTCAAGCTCAGTGTATTATACAGCCAATGAAGCAGGAACTTATGTCATCCAGGCAAAAAAAGCACCTGTTACAAGTTCATTTACCGTAAAAGAGGCACCAAAAGCTGATTTTACGATAGACCTGGAAAACCAATACGAAAATGGAATCCCTTCGATCCCGGTTCAGACCCATTCAGAAGGAAACAGTTTCACATGGTCTTTTGAAGGAAGCCCTGTTAAACAAACCGGAACAAAGGCATACGCTCATTTTTATAAAAAAGGAACCCATCAGGTAACCCTTACATCCAGGAACAGCAATGGATGTGAAGCGAGCACAACAAAGTCTATCACCATTGATAAAGATTATAACTTATTGGCACCGACAGGATTTATGCCGCTGAGCGACGACAGCCGTAAAAATCGATTCATACCTGTTGCATTACAGCACAGAGATACAGAATTTAAAATGTACATCATTGAACCACGTAAAGGTTCCGTAATCTTCGAAACAAGCTCTTTAGAAGGATGGAATGGTGTGGACGCAACTACCAACCAGCTGGTTGAAGAAAACAAATCCTTCATCTGGAAAGTCATACTGGCCAATCCTGAACCAGGGGAACCACGTGAATACAAGGGAATTATTATGAGATTGTAATCCTTCCTGCTACTACAACAAGCTCTACAAAGCAAACAAGGAAAATCTCTCTGATTGTATTGAATCAGAGAGATTTTCTTTTTACAGCTTCACGGATCATCGCAGGTTTAATAATTAGCATTAAATTTGCGCTCGCAGATGAAGTATTTTTGGGTAATATCAGGGTGCATTTCTTTAGGATTAGGAGTTCTGGGAATTTTTCTTCCCCTTCTTCCGACCACTCCATTTTTCCTCCTGACCTTATTTTGTTTTTCCAAAGGATCAGATAAATTTCATAAATGGTTTATTTCCACAAAAATGTACAACGATTACATCGAAAGTTACCGCCCCAACAGGCCGGTTCCTTTACGAAAGAAAATCGAAATCCTGGTTTCGGTACTGATCGTTGTTTCCGTGAGCTTTTACTTTGTGGAAAATCTATACTTAAGAATTATCCTCTCAATGGTTTTTTTCGGCCACCTGATCTATTTTGGTTTCTTTATGAAAACAAAAAGAGAAGAGTAACTTCCTTTTCTACTCATCCAGCTTCTTAAATAACACGCTTGCAATGTGCCCTCCAAAACCAAAGGTGTTGCTCATCGCATATGCCAACTCTTTCTTCACGCCTTTCTGAAGCGGAAAATGATAGGCATCCTTGAACTCCGGCTCAATTTCCGTTGTATTGATCGTCGGTGGAACCACTCCGTTTTTCAGAGCCAAAATACAGGCAATTCCTTCGATAGCACCTGCCGCACCCAGCAAATGTCCTGTCATTGATTTTGTTGCAGAGACTGCCAGTGATTTCCGCTCACCAAACACCCGTTTCACAGCAACCAATTCAGAAGTATCTCCCTGGGAAGTGGAAGTAGCATGCATATTGATGTAATCAATCTGTTCATGAGTTATTCCCGCCTCGCGTAATGCTTCGTTCATTCCCAGCACAGCGCCATCACCTTCCGGGTGTGTACCGGTCAGATGGTAGGCATCCGCGGCCATTCCTCCTCCAACAATTTCCGCATAGATGGTCGCTCCTCTTTTCTTTGCATGTTCATATTCTTCCAGGATAATCGCTCCAGCCCCCTCTCCCATCACAAACCCGTCGCGGGTAATATCAAAAGGTCGGGAGGCTGTTTCCGGAGAATCGTTTCTTGTTGACAACGCCTTTGCAGATGAAAACCCTCCGATCGCTGCTTCGTTGATCGCTGCTTCCGACCCTCCGGTAATGATCATATCGGCTTTATCCCACTTGATATAATTAAATGCTTCTATCAATGCTGTGTTGGAAGTTGCACAGGCCGAAACAGGGCAAAAATTAACTCCTCTGAGTCCATATTTAATGGAAATAATCCCTGAAGCAATATCCACCAGGATACGGGGAATAAAAAATGGAGTAAAACGCGGTGTGCCGTCTCCATCGCAATATTCCTTCATCTGATCCTGAAAGGTCTGTATTCCACCATTTCCTGAACCCCAGATGACACCAACCCGATCTTTATTGATGGTTTCAAAGTCGATGTTCCCGGTTTTCAATGCCTGGTCCACTGCATACAGCGCATACAATGAAAAACGGTCATACTGGCGCAGCTCTTTTACATGAAAATAGTCGGCAGGATCAAAGTTTTTCAACTCACATGCAAACTGAACCTTGAATTTAGATGTGTCGAACTTAGTGATCGGAGCAGCACCGCTGGTTCCATCCACCAGGCTCTTCCAAAAACTGTCAACATCATTTCCGATAGGTGTCAATGCCCCTAATCCTGTTACTACGACTCGTCTCATATTTTAACTATTTGGTGCACAAAAATAAAAAATAATAGATGTCGGCAAAGTTCTGCTAAGAGAAATGGCATTATATCGTAATATTGCGATAAAGCAATTTATCTTCATACGAAGAAGAAAAATGATTAATTTTAGTTTCAAATTCATACTCATGAAAACATTGCAAAAAACTCTTTTCCTGCTACTTGGGCTTTACTCACCTGTTACGATCTCTCAGAATATTTATTTCCCGCCGGTCATTGGGAACAATTGGGACACCCTGTCCCCTCAATCGTTGGGATGGTGTCAGGAAAAGATAGATGCAATGTATAACTATCTGGAAGAAAACAATTCGAAGGCATTTATTTTGTTAAAAGACGGGAAAATCGTATTGGAAAAATATTTTGATTCTTTCAATCAGAATAGTACCTGGTACTGGGCTTCCGCAGGAAAAACAATTACCTCATTTATGACGGGAATAGCTCAACAGGAAGGATATTTGTCAATCACAGATACAACCTCCCACTACCTGGGGCAGGGATGGACTGACTTAACCCCTGAGCAGGAAGAAAAGATCACCATCTGGAATCAACTGACCATGACATCCGGTCTGGATGACGGAGTGGCAGACAATTTCTGTACCCTGGACACCTGCCTTGTTTACCTTGCAGACCCGGGAACAAGATGGGCCTATCATAACGCTCCTTATACCTTATTGGATAAGGTTATAGAAAATGCTACCGGTCAGACGTTGAATGTATACACAACTCAAAAGTTGAAATCGCCGACTGGAATGACAGGTATGTTCTATGGAGTTGACTACAATAATGTATTCTTCAGTAACGCCAGGAGCATGGCTCGTTTTGGCCTGCTAATGCTTAATAATGGAAATTGGAACGGAACACAAATAATGACCGATCAGGCATACTTCGATCAACTGATCAATACTTCCCAGTCCTTGAATCAATCGTATGGCTACCTATGGTGGCTGAACGGAAAAGCATCATTTATGGTGCCACAGATCCAGACTGTTTTTCCCGGTTATTTTTCTCCCAATGCTCCAGCTGATATGTACGCGGCAATGGGGATGAACGGACAGTTCATTGACGTGGTTCCCAGCCAGAATATGGTATGGATACGAATGGGAGAAGCACCTACCTCCTCCTTGGTACCTTACCTCATGCACAATGAAATCTGGGATTATCTGAATGATCTGAGTTGCGGTCCTTTGGGAATTGAAAAAAATAATTCAGAACAAATTTCTATCTATCCCAACCCGGCGACAGGTAACGTGACGATCCAATCCGAAGAACCTGTTTCTTTCATTGTACTGTCTGATATAAACGGCAAAATCGTGAAAGAAATCATTTTAAATGGATCAACCAAAATAGAACTAAATGATCTGGAACAAGGAATTTATTTCATGGATATTACTTTTACCGACAGCTCAAAAACAAAAGCAAAAATTCTAAAACATTAACTTTCGGAGTCAAACAGCTTTTCTTCTTCTCTGGGGAGTATGGTATAAGGAGGTTCACATGCCAGCATATCCATTATCCGCAATAGTTCCGGATACTGGTTTGCCGTAATTTCATACCTGCGTTTCTTATCACCGATCCACGATAATTCTACAAAGTGCTTTTCAGATTCAATTTTATAATACACTTTTCTCCCCGAAATCATCCGATACTGAGGAAAGTCTGTAACTTTGTCATTCATACGAATCAGCTATGGTGGAAAACATCAATTACGCGAAGTTAATCAATTTGATGAACGGGAAAGAGTACAATGACGCTTTAAAAGAAATTTTGGTATTGCAAAAACGATCTTCCAATACATTTCAGTTGATCCTGATAAAATTATTCTGCCTGATAGAAACAGGAAAGATGCGTTCTGCAAAAATTGCAGTCAACAAACTGCTGAAAGATCAGCCTGAACACCAGTTATTACAAAGTGTTTCAACATACCTCAATAATGCTCATTCCGCGAAAAACCCAGCCAATCCGCTGGATGAATTCACAACAGCATTTTTAAAATTCAATCAGTCTGAAATTTCAAAATCCGATGAAAAACAATTCAACAAGCTATTGGATCAGATTCTTGTAAAACCATTTATCAAATGACAAAAAAAGAAAAAGCAGGTTACATCATTGAAGAACTGGAAAAATTGTACCCGGAAACACCCATTCCGCTGGATCACAAAGATGCATATACATTGCTGATCGCGGTTCTACTCTCTGCGCAATGTACAGATGCGCGTGTCAACACCATTACTCCGATCTTATTTAAACGGGCCGACAATCCGTTTGACATGATTAAACTGTCAGTGGAAGAAATAAAAGAGATCATTCGCCCATGTGGACTCTCTCCCAGGAAATCACAGGCTATTTATGACTTGTCACACATCCTGATCAACGAATACAATGGTGAAGTCCCGCAATCATTTACTGCACTGGAAAAACTTCCGGGCGTCGGTCACAAAACGGCATCTGTCGTCATGTCACAGGCATTTCATGTCCCCGCCTTCCCGGTTGACACACATATCCACCGGTTATTAACACGCTGGGGAATTACAAACGGAAAAAGTGTAGAACAAACAGAAAAAGACGCCAAAAAGCTTTTTCCCCGGAGTAAATGGAACAAACTACACCTTCAGATCATCTTTTACGGCAGGGAATATTCTCCTGCGAGGAGCCCGAAACTGGAAAAGGATTTTATTACCCGAAACATCGGTACCAAAAAAGCGATACAGGAACTTGTGTAATATCTTTCAGTTGTTCAAATCAGGATTCAAAACATTGATTCCAATTTGTGATCTTATGTAGCTTTGAAAAAAATGACTGAACCGTTTCAAATCTATCATCGTACTTTAAGTCTGTCTTTTCAAACAGATAATGGATGAGCTTTTCAACCTGCTCTACAGCTTCCCTGTCTATCCTGTAGCTCAGGCAAGCCTTATTATTCTTAAGGACCATCTTGTTTTTAACCAATCCAACATCTCTCAACTGCTTTAAATGTTGTGAAATAGTTGATTGGGATAATTTAATTTCCTTCTGGATTTCAGCTGCCGTTACATCATTGTCCGTTTCTCTTGCAATGATCAGCAATGCTTTTAATCTGGCAGGATGTGCAGTAGCTTTCAATAAATCGGCAAGTCTTACCAGCTCTTCAGTATAGAGTTCACATTTTGTAGCGCCCATAATCGTTTAGTTTAAAAAAGGTTGTAAAATTATTGTTTACCTGAAGTTAAATAATAACCATCAATTCTACAACTTTTTTTCACAGATTTTCGAATAGGACCATATCGCAATATCCCGATATCGGAATATCATTATATCACAACAAACACGTATACCCTTATATTTCCGTTATTCTTCCTCCTCTGCCTTGAACTTAAATCCCAGGCGTTTTCCTGTAGCAGCTTGGGAACTGTTTCCAAGTGACTGCATTTGGCCAACATTCAATTCCTGAACCATGTCATAAGGCGGAACAAATAAGTCAAATTCCAGGGCATAAGCAAACGACACCTGAATGATGTGCCGGATGGATTCATTTCTCCACTCCCCTTTTGCAACGTCTTTAAATAAAAAGCCCAACTGCCCCCTTCCCTCTACAAAAAAGTGACAGTCCTTGTTAACAAAAATTCTTCCGATCAGGTAACCCGGATCATTATACCGGTTTTGAAGGAACGATTCAGCCAGGAAGTTATAGATATGGATAATTCCGAAAAAACCTCTTGAAGAATCCTCCCGGAGATAAGGATTGTGCCAGTTAGGGTGCTCATCCTCCAATCTGAATACATTCGAGTGCACCTGGTAAACCAGTACGTCACTACCAATAAAAACATGAAATTCAGACTGGCTCTTTTCTACAATTGACAACCGGATACGCTTGTCATCTATACATTGTTTAAGCAATTCCACTTCTTCCTTAACCAGCTCACGCAATTGGTTAAACGCTGTGTGTGAATCTTCATATACATCCTGCTTCAATGCTGATTTCTCCAATAATAAATCAACGATCTTCCTGGAATTGGGATGTAATGATTCAACTATTTTCTGATCTGCCATCTTAGTATGCTTTTGATATGACCACTCGCTGTTTAGATGGTTTTCCTGTCACCATACAAACCCCTTCCTCTGATGCATCAAAAGGGATACAGCGAATTGTCGCCTGTGTTTCTTCTTTTATTTTCGCTTCTGTTTCAGGTGTACCGTCCCAATGAACAAGGTAAAAGCCGCCCTGTTCAGCCAGTCTCGTTTTGAATTCCTCGTACGTATCTACTTTGTGGAGATTTTCATCCCTGAAAGTCAATGCTTTTTTGTATAAATTATCCTGGATCTCATTTAAAAGACGAATAATCAACGCATCCAATCCTTCAAAAGGAACCACCTCTTTTGTTTTTGTATCACGACGAGCCACTTCAATGTTACCGTTTTCCATATCTCTGGGTCCCATTGCCAGGCGAAGAGGAACTCCTTTTGCCTCATATTCAGCAAACTTCCACCCCGGACGCCGATTCTTGTCATCGTCATATTTGAAAGAAATTCCGTGTGCTTTCAGCTTTACCGACAATTCATCAAACTTCTTCCCGATCGCATTGTATTCTTCATCCGTTTTAAAGATGGGAACGCCCACTACCTGAATCGGAGCCAGCTTCGGAGGCAACACCAATCCTTCATCGTCAGAATGAGTCATAATCAACGCTCCCATCAGACGGGTTGAAACTCCCCATGAAGTTGCCCACACATAGTCCAGCTTTCCTTCGGAATCAGTAAATTTCACATCAAAGGCTTTGGCGAAGTTCTGACCTAAAAAGTGAGAAGTACCAGCCTGCAAAGCTTTTGTATCCTGCATCATCGCTTCGATGCACAGTGTATCATCAGCCCCCGCAAATCGTTCGCTTTCAGTCTTTCTCCCCTGAATAACAGGCATTGCCATGAAATTTTCAGCAAATTCGGCATACACCCCAAGCATCCGCTCCGTTTCTTCATAGGCTTCTTGTTTCGTGGAATGAGCCGTATGACCTTCCTGCCACAAAAATTCCGCTGTCCTCAGGAAAAGACGCGTACGCATCTCCCAGCGTACAACATTTGCCCATTGATTGATCAATATCGGCAAATCGCGATAAGACTGGATCCAACCTTTGTATGTATTCCAGATAATGGCTTCTGAAGTAGGGCGAACAATCAATTCTTCTTCCAGTTTCGCCTCAGGATCTACGATCAATTTACCCGGATTTTCAGTATCCGTCTTCAGACGGTAATGGGTAACAACCGCACATTCCTTTGCAAAACCTTCCGCATTTTTTTCTTCAGCTTCAAACAGACTCTTCGGCACGAACAAAGGAAAATAAGCATTCTGGTGACCTGTTTCCTTGAACATTTTGTCCAATTGCGCCTGGATTTTTTCCCAGATCGCATAACCGTAAGGCTTGATGACCATGCATCCGCGAACACCGGAATTTTCCGCAAGATCTGCCCGTTCGATCGTTTCATTGTACCATTTGGAATAATCTTCTGCCCGGGTTGAGTACTTTTGCGACATACTATATCTGTTTTATTTAAATTATTGTTAAAATTGGCTCGTTTTTTGTGTCGAGTTTGCAAAGTTATAAATTTCGCTTTATCTTTAAGGAAATAAAATTAAGAAGTCATGAAGTTATTAGTTCCATCCATCGTTTTAGCAGGTTTAGTCATCACCTCGTGTGCTACCTCTAAATCGTTTGTCAATGACGACATCTACTCGGTAAAACCCAGCGAATTACCGATTGGAGAATCAACGGCGGACGAAACCTCCTATGCTTCGTTCAAAAGCCGAAAGCAGGGAAATACGAACGACCGTATGACATATGCGGATGAAATGGCTTTACAAAACCGGCAAAATTGTCTGAACCAGTGGAGATGGTATGACGGCTGCGGATGTTCGTATTCTGAATGGCTGAGATCAAGCAGGTACTCTCCTCAGAACACTATACATGCTTCCCTGTACTGGGGGCGTCCTATGTTCACCACGTTTTATGGACACCCTTACTCTTACATGGGAGGATATCACTATGGAGTAGGATACTGGGGATACAATCATATTTACATGTACCCGTATAACCGTCCTTATGGTGGCTGGTACGGTAGTGGCATGGGATTCGGAATGGGGTTTCCTCCTTATGACTATTATGGATATGGATACTACGGCGGATTCGGTTCCTACTATGGATTCGGAGGTTATCCTTACGGCTATTACGGATACGGTTACGGCGGTTATGGATATGGTGGCAATATGAACGGATGGTCCAATACAGGGAATACCGGTTCATCTTCAAGCAATGTTTACAGAGGACCAAGGGGTACTGTATCCAGCGGGCATTACAACCCGGCTGGAAGAGCCGCTTCACCAGCCAATAAGGTAAAATCAGGCCGTGCCGATTTGCCATCGAACGGAACTACCGGGAGAACACCTGTATCAACAAGCGGCAGAACCCCGGTTTCATCAAATGGTATAACCAGTGCTGCGGGAAGACAAACGGTATCACGAGAAGTTTCAAGCAGAGAGGTTATTTCCAGGACAAACAGTTCCTCCAGGGCAGTATCTCCTCCGGCAGAGAGAACTAACTCTTCGACCATCACTCCTCAAAGAGCGACAAGCGGAAACCTGCCTTCAGGTGTACAAAGAACATCAACACCTCAATCAGGAAGAACCAACAGAAGTAGTGAGTTCCAGGGGTCGTATCCTTCACGGACAGCTACTCCAAGTACGAATACGAGAAGTAACAGTGGGGTGACAAGAGGAAGTTCAGGGATAAACAGATCTTCCGGAGGATTTGAACGGTCATCTGCTCCGGCTCAAAACAGTGGGTCAATGAGCTCTCCCAGCCGGGGATCATCAGGAATGGGATCTTCCTCATCAGGAGGCGGAGGGCGCTCAGGAGGATCAATGGGATCGGGAAGCAGTTCAGGAAGAAGATAAATACCTATGAGGAAATACATTCATGTTATTACAGTATCCGGACTGGTACTGATGGGAAATAAATCTGCATTATTGGCACAGAATGATGCAGATTTATTTCGTTTTTCAAAACACTACCATAGCGGATCAGCACGTTTCGAGGCAATGGGAGGCGCATTTGGTTCACTTGGGGCAGATATAAGCGCAGTACAGGTGAACCCTGCCGGAATGGGGCGTTTTTCCTCATCACAATTCAGTTTTTCTTTAGGTCCTACCATCAACAGTACCAGTGCTGAATTTGTTTCAAATACAGAAAATGCAAACCGTACCAGTTTTTCAATTCCATCAATAGGGGTTGTCCTGACTCGTGATCTATCGGAAAGGAATAAGGGAGATATGTATTCTCAATTCGGATTTGGGATGAACAGAATCGCTCACTACCATCAAAAGACGACCATTGCCGGGCAGCAGTTTCCTTCCATAATGGATAATTTCATCAGCCAGGCACAAGGATATGCTCCTGAAGAATTAGCTTACTATTTCCCATTCACAACTTCAGTTGCATATGAATCGTACGCCATTGATTATGACCCGGCGACCGTTTCCTATTATTCCTATCTCAACAGCGGAGATATGAAAATGAACAGGGATGTTACAACAACAGGAGGAATCAATGAATTCTTTATTTCCTACTCAAGGAACAGGATGAACAAACTGTACTACGGAGGTTCGTTGAACCTCAGAACTTATAAGCACTCAGAAGCATACGTACACTCAGAAGACCTGACGCTGGAAGACTCAGTCTTCAACGGGTTTGATTACAAATACTCACTCACGACGAAAGGAACAGGTGTCAACCTGAAATTAGGCGTGATCTACCTGATTACGGATGGATTGAGGATCGGAGCAGCATTCCATACTCCTACCCTCATCTCAATGGAAGACAAATGGTCTGCCGATATGACAAGCCGTTTTAAAGCAGGAAATATTTCCGTTCCTGCGGACCTGGTTCCCCAGGGACAATACAAATACCGAATGGTCACACCACTAAAAACAGTTATATCCGCTTCCTATGTTATCGGTATGAGCGCGGTGATCAGTGCTGACGTGGAATATGTGGGATACAATATGGCGAGATTGCGCTCGACGAGAGACATTACATACGATCCATACGATTTTGAGCTGGAAAATGCCGACGCAAAAGCCAGGCTGGCCAGCGCACTCAATTACCGGGTGGGGCTGGAGTACAACATCCAGCAAAAATTATTCCTGAGAGCAGGCTTCTCCCTGTATGGTAACGCATATAAAAAAGCTGAAAATGTTGATCCCAAACCGGATGTTTCATTCAGCGGAGGACTGGGGTACAAAATAGGAGTCTTTGGTATCGATGTCGCTTATGTCAACCGCCAGCTGCACCGGTTTTATTACCCGTTTGCAGGAAGCAACACCGCCACAACAAAATTGTCTTCGAACAATATCATTATTACGGCGTCAATCCGCTTTTAGTGAACGGATGACCTCTTCCGTATAGCTGGTCTTGTTTAACTTGGCCTTTACCCACGCTGTCAGATTGAAATATTCCTGAATCACCTGCTCGTGATGATCGTCGTACAGCTCATTCAATTCCTGTTCAAGCGCTTTAAAGATCGAATGCTGTTCCTCCGGAAGAATATTTTTGGAAAGTTTCCGGATGTTCTTAATCAATACTGTTTCCGTAGCATAATCTCTTCCGTGCTTACTTAAATAACGGTTGACAGATTTGATAACGTATTCGGTAAAATCATAATTCTCCAGCTCAAAATGCAGCACTAAATTGAAAATGCGGGCAAATCCATATATATCCTGTCTTAAATTCTGCTCATTGTCATTCAGCACTTCGTTGATAAACATCAATGACTTTTTGAATTCACCAACCGCAAAATAGCTCACCGATTTATAATATTTAAACAGGATGCATTGCTCCTTGCTGATGATCTCTTCATTGGCAAAAACAAATTCATCGATCTGCCCGATGAGCTGGATGGACGCCTCAAATTTTCCCTGGCGCTGCAATAACAGCAGCTCCATAAAATAAGCGTTCGATAAAATCCTGACCTCTGTATTGATCGTATTGAATCCTTTGCTGCCACGCAGGTTTCTCAGGTCCCTGATCAGCTTTTCCGCTTCGGCAAATTTCTTTCCATCAATGTAGCACCGGAGCAAGTGAGTCAAGGTTTGTATGTAGCGGGTGCTTAGATCCTGTTTGATGACCGGGTTATTGTCTAAGATATCCCGCGTACGGTTAAAAAACTGGTAGCTGTCAACGTAATTCCTGTTGGTAGCGGCACAAAGTCCTTTTATATAATAGCACATAGACGAAGCCCTGGTGGAAATAGCTGTGTTCTTGCCTTTTATCAGGTGATAATCTGCAATTTCCTGAACCTGCTTTTCTTCTGCTTCACTGCGGATAAAACCTCCAGAGCGGAAGATGTGGTTTATTTTGGAATAAATGATCTGGTACTCTGCCAGGTTCCGGAGCTTTTCAACCACTTCCTCTTCTTCTTTTATGAGGTTTACGAGGTCTTCTTTGAACATACCCTGTTCCAGCGCTTCTTCTTTCAGGCGCTTTTCCCACGAAATGATCTCATTCCAGTAATAAAACTTCTCCGTTTCTTCTGCTATCTTTTTCGCCCTGGAAATATATTTTTCACACTCCTTATACAAGGCTTTGTTGTAAAGAATCTCAATATTCTTTATTTCCTGTTTGAGAATGCTGCTCAATGATTCCTCGCTGTAGTATGAACGAAGGCTTTTCAGGATCAGCTTATATAAATGATTCTTTTCGGAAGACAAATGCCTGATAAATGTTTCCTGCTGAAATTCCTTTTTCAGAGCCTCTTCATCATATTCCGCCTGCGCATCAATAAAATCAAACAGCTTCACATAGTTTTTATCGCCGGACTGGAGAGCGGAAGACAGCTTAAAAAAACGCTTTTCAGATTTGGTAAGCGATTTTATCAACTTGAATAATTCTACAGAAGGTTTCATAGGCTGTAAAAATAATACTTATAATCACAAAAGATAAAATAACACTTTCAATACCTCAATCACAAAGGTAAATTTAATCTTTATCCCGGATTCCGAAAAAACTGAAAAATGAACTGTTATTTGTCCGAAAGGTAGCGCTGACGGTATTTCAACGGTGTCAGGCCGGTTATTCCCCGGAAATAGCGGATGAAATAACTGGTGGAACTAAAAGCGAGCATGGATGAAATATCAGCGATGGAATAAGCACTTTTTTTCAGGAGCTGTTTCGCATGCTTTATCTTCTCGGAAATGATGAAATCATACGGACTGATTCCCAGTTCCTGCTTAAAATGCCTGAAAAAAGAAGCTTTGCTCATAAAGGCCCTGGATGCCAGGTCTTCGATCGTAAGCGCTTTATCAAGATTACTCCGGATATAGCTGATGACATACGCCAGTTGATTATTGGTGGTATAGTTTTCCGTATTTTTCAGCAAAATATTCCTTGCCTTTGTCTGCAGCAGACAAACGATCAGCTCCCGGGTCACCAGCTTGCTCAGCGTACTTTTATACTCAGGATTGGAAGATGCCAGCATGACCAGCTTTTCAATATTGGATTTCAAAAAGCCATCGTTCTCAAACTTTTGGACAGAACCTTCCAGCTTCCACTCTTCCCGATCCAGCTTTGGTAATTTTTCGTTAAGCAATGTCAAGGTTTCATTGATCTCATCAGGCGACAGGATCAATGCCATGCATCTTGTCGGGTTGTTTTCTTCCGCTTCGGGGAAATCAATGTTCATCTGTTCATTCCTCTCAAGAATCAGCGATTCCTCCGGAAGAAACTCAAATGACTGATTTTGATTGAAATGCATGATCTTTTTTCCTGAAAACATCGTTATCAGCGACACATCACTGAATTTCAGATCGAAATCAAATGCTTTCGTCTGTGTTTCGTATAAATGCAACTCCACTTCATCAGTGCCAAACACCTGTTTATTCTCCACCAGTGTCTCCACTTTCGAATGCTCATATATCTGCCTGATGTAATTATTCATACTGTACACATTGATAGGATATTGACATTTCTTGATAGGATACGTCAATTTTCTCTCCAAATTAATAAATATTTTGCAATCACTAAATTTTAAAATCAAAATTATGAGCGAAAATCAAAATCTGGTTGCTCGTCCAACATTCAAACCACATTATGACAATTACATCGACGGTAAATGGACGGCACCTGTAAACGGAAAGTATTTTGACAATATCTCCCCGATCGACGGGAAGGTATTTACAAAAGCGGCACATTCTTCAAAAGAAGACCTGGAACTGGCGGTAAATGCCGCTGAAAAAGCATTCCGCACGTGGGGAAAGACTTCCGCAACGGAGCGCAGCATCATCCTGAATAAAATCGCAGACCGCCTGGAAGCAAACCTGGAATACCTGGCTGCAGTGGAAACGATCGACAACGGTAAAGCAGTCAGAGAAACATTAGCTGCGGATCTGCCGCTTGCCATTGACCATTTCCGCTATTTTGCAGGAGTGATCAGAGCAGAAGAAGGCTCTCATACGGAACTGGATGAAAACACCGTATCCCTGATCGTTCACGAACCGATCGGTGTTGTTGCACAGATCATTCCGTGGAACTTCCCGATCCTGATGGCTGTCTGGAAACTTGCCCCTGCCCTTGCTGCCGGAAACACTGTTGTACTGAAACCTGCTGAAAGCACCCCTACATCTATTATGGTATTGATGGAATTAATCGAAGATCTATTACCGGCAGGAGTTGTAAACATTGTAAACGGTTTCGGAGCAGAACTGGGACGTGCCCTTGTAACCAATCCTAAAGTATCAAAAGCGGCATTCACAGGCTCTACGGCAACCGGTCGCCTGGTGATGCAGTACGCTACTGAAAACATTATTCCGGTTACATTGGAACTGGGAGGCAAGTCTCCAAATGTATTCTTCCCGTCAGTGATGGATGCAGACGACGAATTCCTGGATAAAGCAATCGAAGGAGCTGTTTTATTTGCGCTCAACCAGGGAGAAATCTGTACCTGTCCTTCCAGGATCCTGGTACACGAATCAATTGCGGATAAATTCCTGGCAAGAGTGATCGAAAGAACCAATGCGATCAAGGTCGGAAACCCATTGGATAAAACCGTAATGATGGGTGCTCAGGCTTCAAAAATCCAAATGGACAAAATCAACTCTTACCTTAAGCTGGGGAAAGAGGAAGGCGCGGAAGTCCTGGCCGGTGGTGAGCAGAATCATTTGGGAGGCGAACTGGAAAGCGGATACTACATCAAACCGACGATCTTCAAAGGACACAACAAAATGCGTATTTTCCAGGAAGAGATATTCGGACCTGTTGTTTCAGTCACTACTTTTAAAACGACAGAAGAAGCGATTGAAATAGCAAATGATACATTATACGGGCTTGGTGCCGGAGTATGGACCCGTGACGCACATGAGCTGTACCAGGTTCCAAGAGCGATCAAAGCCGGGCGTGTCTGGGTGAATCAATACCACTCATATCCTGCAGGAGCGCCATTCGGAGGATACAAACAATCAGGAATCGGACGGGAAAACCACAAAATGATGCTGGGACACTATCGTCAGACTAAAAACATGCTCATTTCATACGACAAAAACAAACTTGGATTTTTCTAACCTACTGGGCTGTTAGTTCTAATTAACAATCAGGCGAAAGCAATCTTTCAGGGGTTGCTTTCGTTTTTATAAAAAAGAATGAATTATGGTAAAGAGACTGGATGCTACAAAAGAGGCAATAGACCTGATCAGACAGCTAAAAGAAACCCATGGTGAGCTGATGTTTTACCAGGCAGGAGGATGTTGTGAGGGGACACAACCGCAATGTTTTGAAAAAGGAGGGTTCTTTCCCCGGATGAACGATGTGATGATCGGAAAAATTGAAGATTCGGAATTCTGGATCGATAAAGATTTATTTGAATACTGGAAATACAGCCATTTCACGCTGGATGTGCTGGATGGCTTCGGTGCAGGAGGCTTTTCTTTGGAAACACCGCTGGGAAAAACATTCAAAATACATTACAGGCTATTTACCGAAGAAGAGCTCAATAACCTGGAACCGGTGATCCTGATGGATTAAACGTTATTCCTGTATAAATTCTTCGAGGTTTACCGCTTCAACTGCGATAATTTCCGGAGCAATCTCTTTCACTTTTGCTTCCAGTCCTGCTTTCAGTGTCATCACCGACATAGAACAGCCGCTACAAGCTCCCAGCAGCCTCACCTGTGCAACTCCACTGTCTGTTATATCTACCAGTTCCATGTCTCCACCATCCTCATTCAGATAAGGTCTTAATTGCTCAAGCGCTTCGTTGACTTTAACTGTCAATTCTTCTTTATTCAAAATCATACCTGTTGTTTTTTTAGAGATTTCTGTGTTTTTGCTACTTCCACCTCTTGCACAAATATACGAACTAATTCTTCAAAAGCATTACTTGTAGGGGTGTTTTCCTGAAATACAGCAGGTTTACCCACATCTCCCGCTTCACGCACACTCTGCACCAATGGAATTTGCCCTAATAAAGGTACTCCCATTCCTTCCGCAAGGTTCTTTGCCCCGTCTCTGCCGAATATGTAATACTTGTTTTCAGGAAGTTCTGCAGGTGTAAACCAGGCCATGTTTTCAACGACTCCAATGACCGGAACATTGATCGTGTCCAGTTTGAACATGTTGATTCCCTTACGCGCATCAGCCAATGCAACTTCCTGAGGTGTGGAAACAATCACTGCCCCGTCTAAAGGAACCGTCTGCACCAAAGAAAGGTGGATATCTCCTGTTCCAGGAGGTAAGTCGATCAGCAGATAATCCAGTTTTCCCCATTCGGCATCCGTAAACATCTGTGTCAACGCTTTAGCTGCCATCGGGCCTCTCCAGACAACCGCATTGTCCTGGTCCGTAAAAAATCCGATGGATAATAGTTTTATACCGTAAGCTACCACAGGGCTGATCTTAGGCGTTCCTTCCACATCGATCATGGTAGGACGGTCATTCACCACATCAAACATTGTCGGCATCGAAGGTCCGTAAATATCGGCATCTACAATTCCCACACGGTAACCCGCTTTTGCCAGTCCCCCGGCCAGGTTTGCGGTGACGGTAGATTTCCCGACCCCTCCCTTACCGGATGCAATGGCAATAATGTTCTTTACTTCCGGGAGGAATTTGCGGTGCGCTTCTTTTGCTTCAGCAGGGAGGGCAGCAACCGTGCAATGGATTTCCACATCACCCAACTCTCGCTTCAGGTTGAATTCTACCGCCTCCTGTACACGTTTCCGTGCGTGCAGAGCAGGATTTGAGCTATATACCTTTACGGTGACTGAATGGTCTTCAATCTTTAACTCTTCAACAAAATTCAATGAAACAATATCTTTTTTCAGATCCGGGTCCATTATTTTACCCAAAATCTCCAATACACGCTCTCTCGACAAATCCATAACTGAAAAACTTGCGTAAAGTTAATAAAAAAGTCGTTGAGCAAGTGTATAAATTCCGTTTTTAGCGGTTATAAATTGAGAAGGAAATAACTCTAAAAATAAAATCGTCATATCGCAATATTGCGATATCGCTTTAACACCTGTAAAAACCCGTCATCCAGATACAAACAAAAAAACCGGCTTCAAATGAAGTCGGTTCAATATATCTTAGTGATAAGACGTTTCAATTAACGCTTATGGAACGGCTCGTCAGAAACTGTTAATTTCTTTCTCCCTTTACGACGACGTGCAGCCAATACACGACGACCATTCTTAGTAGCCATTCGGCTTCTGAAACCGTGTTTATTTCTTCTCTTTCTTACTGACGGTTGAAACGTTCTTTTCATGATCTATAATCTTAATTGCGTTTTTTCTCAAAAATTCGGACTGCAAAGATATGCTTTTTTTTTATTCTGCAATACCTTTTTCTAAAAATATTCTGAATTTGGTAAAATGCTGTCTACTTCAACAGGAATTTATACCGCTGAACAGTATTTTCCAACCCCAGGTACAATGCATCTGAAATAAGCGCATGCCCGATCGAAACTTCATCTATAAAAGGGATGCGGGATTTCAGGAACTTTAAATTTTCCAGGCTGAGATCGTGCCCTGCATTGATCCCCAGTCCGGATTCTTTCGCGTATTCTGCCGCTTTCACATACAGCTGCACTGCCTTTTCCGGGTTCTTCGGGTAATCTTCCGCATAAGGACCTGTATACAGCTCTATGTGATCAAACCCTGCTTTGGCTGCAAATTCAATGCTCTCCAGGTTCGTATCTACAAAAACCGAGCTTCTGATACCCATCTCTTTCAACTGTTTAGCCAGATCACTCAGAAAATCAAGGTGTTTTTTCGTGTCCCATCCGGCATTTGAGGTCAGTACTCCCGGAGGATCGGGAACCAACGTCGCCTGTTCAGGGCGAATTTCATCCATTAGTTTCAAAAACCGTGCATCCGGGTAACCTTCAATATTGAATTCGGTCGTTACTGCCTTTTTCAGATCATACACATCTTTGGTTGTGATATGGCGTTCATCAGGCCGCGGATGAACCGTTATTCCGTCTGCACCGAAACGCTCACAGTCAATCGCTACCTGAACAACATTCGGAACATCTCCCCCTCTGGCATTCCTGATGGTTGCGATTTTATTTATATTAACACTTAATTTGGTCATTATAAATGTATTTAAATTCAATTATATTCTCCCGGCTGCAAAGATAGTCGTATTCTTCTTCCCGGAGATCAAAAAAAACAACCTTCCCTCCTTTTATGTGATCAGCTTTCTGTATTTTTGCATCCGTCATGAGTGATGAAAAAAATATGTCGTTCCTTCAGCATCTTGAGGAACTTCGGTGGAGACTGGTAAAAAGTTCCATTGCAATTGTTATCTGTGCCTTTGTTCTGTTCTGGTACCAGGAATGGATCATGGATAACATTTTCCTGATCATGCTTGACAACAATTTCATTTCGTTCCGGCTGATGTGCGAATGGTTTGAGATCTGTACAACCCCTACTCCGGTAGAAATGCAAAGCATGAATGTTTCCGGACAATTCACCTATGCGTTGTGGACAAGTATTCTGGGAGGGATCGTCATTGCATCTCCCTTTATCTTTTATCAATTATGGGCATTTATCCGGCCCGCGTTAAAAACAAACGAAAAATCAGTGATGGGCGGCCTTGTTTTTTACGTGTCACTCCTGTTCTTATTGGGAATCCTATTCGGATATTTTGTTGTTACTCCAATGACTATCCAGTTTTTCGGCAACTACCGGATAAGTGATCAAATTCAAAACATCTTCACGATCGATTCCTACATGGGGATGATCCTCTCAACCACTTTTTATACCGGGTTGTTCTTTTTACTCCCGATAGCATCCTACCTGCTTGCAAGGCTGGGTGTGATCACCGCCGCGTTCCTGAGAAAATACCGTAAACATGCAATCGTCGGGGTATTGATCCTCGCCGCAGTAATCACTCCACCCGATCTGATCAGCCAGATCATCGTTGCCATTCCGATCGCTCTACTCTATGAAATCGGTATTTTCGTAGCCGCAAGAGTTGAGAAACAACGCAACGAAAAAAATATCAACAACTGAGTATTGATGATTTAAACCCTCAGGGGTAGTGTTGTTAGAGGTATTTTTCTACTTTTACTCTTTCAATTGTGAAACTGCTAAAATGCTAAAAACCATACTTCTGATATTACTTCTTACGCCTTTTACGATTTGTGCGCAACAAACCAAAGTCAGCGGAGTTGTGACAGATGCCGTATCGGGAGAAGTGCTTCCGTATGTGAAAGTACAGTTTACGGATTCAAAGATCGGCACCGAGACAGACTCAGTAGGCTTTTACAGCCTTGAAACCTATTACGCCACTGATTCCATCCGTTTTATCTATCCGGGTTATATCAGTCAGACTTTTGCTGTAAAAAAAGACAGGGAGCAGGTGATCGATGTAGCACTGGGGGTAAGTATTTCCGAAATAGAAGAATTAACGGTGCTTCCTCCCGATGAATTACCTTCCATCACAATGCACAAGAAAATTATAAAGCATAAGCCGGTTAATGACCGCGAGAAACTACTGGCGTATGAATATGAATTGTACAACAAAATACAGTTTGATCTCAATAATATCGGTGACAAGTTCAAAGAAATGGGACTTGTCAGACGAATGGACCTGATCCTTGATTACCTGGACTCAGCGGAAAACGGAAAAAATTACCTGCCCATTATCTTTACGGAAGGATTGTCCGATTTTTATTTTACCAAAAACCCGAAACGAAAAAAGGAAGTGTTGAAAGCAACACGTGTGGTCGGTATTGATAATGTACAGCTCGATCAGTTCCTGGGAGAAATGTACATGGACATCAATATCTACGATAACAATATCAATATTGTCAACAGAAGCTTTATCAGTCCCATTTCCAACATTGCCAGGAGCTATTACCACTTTCTCATAGTCGACTCCGCTTATGTGGACAATCTCTGGTGTTACAAAATGACGTTCAGGCCAAAACGTGAAGGAGATATGACCTTTGAAGGCGAAATGTGGATCCATGATACGACTTATGCCATCAAATCCATAAAAGGGAATATAGCTCCCTGGGCCAACATCAATTACCTGCAGGATCTTTATTTTGAACAGAATTTCTCCATGGTGGAAAAAGAAGTCTGGATGATGCAGGATGAAACCATTCTCGCCGACTTCAAAATCACGAAAAAGACCAGCATATACGGAATTTACGCCCGAAAATACTCCTCCAGGAAAAACTTTGTTATTAACAAGCCTCACCCTGACAGTTTCTACAAAAGCAACAGCACCGTAGAAATTTTAGACAGTGCCAAAATCCGTGACACTACCTATTGGGAGAAACACCGCCATGTCCCCCTCTCATTTCACCAGGAAGGCATCGGGGAAATGGTCGATTCCCTGAAAACACTTCCTTTTTTCAAGCGCTTACAGGGGATCACCTACATGCTGACAACAGGATACTATCCCTACGGGTATTTCGACTTTGGGAACATCTACAATATGTTCAGTTTCAACCCTGTCGAGAAATTCCGGTTCGGCATCGCGATCAGGACATCCAATAAATTTTCCCGAAGGCTGGAGATCGGAGGTAAATTGTATTACGGATTCGGAGACGAACGCTTCAAATACGGCGGCAGCGTCCGATACAACATCACACCTAAGAAACGGGGAATGCTGACGGCATTTTACAATTATGACATCGAACAGATCGGTGCTTCTCCCAGAGCTTCGCAGGTTGGCTCTACGTTCGGAACGCTCTTTCGCACCGGTCCGCTCGATAAGCTGACGTTTGTAAAGAAAGCCGGGATCAGCCTTGAAAAGGATGTTCATAAGGACATTGTATTGTTTTCAGCTTTTGAATGGAAAGAATACACGGCACTCGGGCTGGCTAATTACCTCCGCCAAAATGAACAGACAGGCTTGTACGATACCATCAGCAGCATCCGGTCAACCGAGGTAACGCTCCGGTTCAGGTGGGCAAAAGACGAAGAATTCGTAGGAGGCGCATTTGACCGGGTTTCCATAAAATCAAGGTTTCCCATTATCTCTTTCCAGACGATCCTGGGAATAAAAGGTGCCCTGGGAAGCAACTACCAGTACCAGAAATACGAGCTTTCACTGGATCACAGGGTTACCGTCGGAATACTGGGCTATATCCGGTATGGGGCAAGTGTGGGATACATCAATGGTTCCGCCGCCTACCCTTTCCTGAAAGTACACGAAGGAAACCAGTCGTATTTCCTGTATAAAACGACGTTCAATATGCTCAATTTCTTCGAGTTTATCTCCGACAAATACGCGGACGCTTATATTGAAAACCATTGGGGAGGTTTATTCCTGGACTACATTCCCGGGATCAAGAGGCTGAAATGGCGTTTTGTATCCAGTGCACGGGCAACCTGGGGAATGATCAGTCCCCGCCACGAAAAAGAAATGATTTTACCTCCTTTTACCAAACAATTTGGAAATACGCCTTATCTCGAAGTATCTTTGGGACTGGAAAACATATTTAAATTACTTCGCTTCGATGTCTTTTACCGTGTAACTCACCAGATTCCGGGAGCTTCACCGTTTGGATTCAGGGCAAGATGGGAAATTTTCTTATAATGAAACTATACACAAAAGAAATAAAGAAAACATACAAAGGCAGAGGCGTTGTAAAAGGAGTTTCCGTAGAAGTCAACCAGGGAGAGATCGTAGGACTTCTCGGACCAAACGGAGCTGGAAAGACCACTTCTTTTTACATGATCGTAGGATTGGTAAGACCCGACTCAGGAGAAGTGTTCCTGGATGAGATCGACATCACTCACCTCCCGATGTATAAACGCTCTCAATTAGGGATCGGTTACCTGCCCCAGGAAATTTCCGTTTTCAGGAAGCTAAGCGTTGAAGACAACATCATGGCGATCCTGGAAATGACCGACATGGATAAAAAAGCACGGGAAGAACGCCTGGAACAGCTGTTAAATGAATTCAGCTTACAGCACGTACGGAAGAACCTGGGAAACAGGCTGTCCGGAGGAGAAAAACGAAGAACCGAGATCGCACGCGCATTGGCTACCAATCCGAAATTCCTGCTGCTTGATGAACCATTCGCCGGAGTTGACCCCATCGCGGTTGAGGACATCCAGAGCATTGTTTCCGAATTAAGAAGCAAGAACATCGGCATCCTGATCACCGACCACAACGTACAGGAAACACTCTCCATCACAGACAGGGCCTACCTGCTTTTTGAAGGATCCATCCTAAAATCAGGGACGGCTGAGGAACTAGCCGAAGATGAGCAGGTTAGAAAAGTATACCTGGGCCAGAAATTCGTACTTCGCAAAAAATAATTTTCTGAATATCAAATAAATCTTATATTTTTGAATCGCAAAACAGTAACTAAGAAAAGCTTAACCTTATGAAAAGATGGATGAATACCCCTCTGTTAGCTACTATGGCAGTAGTTACATTTCTATCAATCGGCTGTAAAAAGAAATGCGATCTGGGACAGGATATTATTTCAGGTGAAATTAAATCGGATATTTCTGTTTTCCCGGAAGCAGGCTATCTGACAGCAGATCTTTCAAATGACCAGTATTTGATTACTGCAGATCATCCTTACGCTGACAGGTACCAGATCAGCGCAGACCGGGGAATGACAAAAAGCGATGTCAATTACAATGAATACAGCATCCTGTGCTACCCGATGACCGTCAGCTGTTTTGCCCAGTTTGACAGAAGTGTGGCGATCGACGATGTGAATGGTGTTGTAAAATATACGATCAAAGTAAAAGACTGCGGGAAGTGTAAAGAAGACAGGTACGTTGAAAACTATGTTGTCATCCGTGCGATCCCAAGCTCTTACCTGATCATTTTCGACACTGATATACAGACAGTTGATTAACATCGCATAATTCACTCAATACATTTCCAACAGAACAATCCGGTCCGGTAGTGTTATTTTATTCTTAAAAGTACCCTCCCGGTAGCATTTTTCGAGTATTTTTGTGAAAAATTTGTCTTTCAACAGGACATTATGATGGAAATATGGGGATTCGCCTGTTGCTTTTCTTTTGGCTGTTCATCAGCTCAAGTGTAATTTTTTGCCAATCTGAACTCATTGTAACAGGTAAAATCGTTGATTCCGAACATGAACCCCTCGCTTATGTGGCTGTTCAGGGGCACAATCAATCAGACAATGCATTAATCAAAGGAGATTTTTCGGACGAAGAAGGAAATTTCATACTGGAACTCCCGGAAGGAAGCTACTATATTATTCTTCGCTATACAGGGCTGGTTGCCGACACCATCCAATTGCCTCAACAGTCAGGAGAAATCAGCCTGGGAACGCTTACAATGGCTCCGGTCGCAGTACTGGATGTTGTGGAAGTGACAGCCCAAAAAAGTGTAATGGAATACCAGCTGGACAAACGGGTATTCAACGTTGACGCAGACCTGAATAACCAGGGAGCCAACGCCGTAGAAATACTCGAAAATATCCCATCCATTACCGTTGACGCTGAGGGGAATGTCAGCCTGAGAGGAAATCCGAATGTCAGGATACTTATTGATGGAAAAATGTCAGGATTTGCAACAAGTGCAGATGCCTTGCAACAATTAAGAGGTGATAACATCGAAAAAATCGAGGTCATCACCAACGCTTCTTCCCGTTACGACGCACAGGGAGAAGGAGGAATCATCAATATCGTCCTAAAAAAGAATCAGACAAAAGGATTAAACGGATCCGCAAGCCTGAGAGCAGGTTATTATCCCGAGTTCGGCGGTGATTTCAGGATCAATTACAGGAAAAACAAAATCAATGTATTCGCAGCTTATTCCCTGAATAAAAACTCACGCCCCGGGTACAGCAACACCTACCAGCGGCTCAATAACGCGGATACAGCATTCACTTACCGCCAGCTATACGAGCACAACAGGAAAAAGCTGAGCAATCACGGATCTGTTGGAATGGATGTCTACCTAAACGATTTTAACACATTGTCGACTTCATTTACCATCCGCAGCGGACTGGGAGACAATTCATACGACCGGTTCTATGAAAACCTGGACGCAAATGACAACGTCACCGGGAATAATGACCGTTATGAGGCACAGGCAGAGCTGGAAGACCTGCTGGAAGCAACCCTTTCCTATACCAAAAAGTTTAAGAAAAAAGGAGAATGGATCACCGATTTAAAATGGTTCAGGGATCAGGACATTGAAAAGTCGGATTATTCTGAAACATCCACCGGTTTTACAGGAGAGCGCCTGGAATATTCACAGGTCAATACCGTAGAGAACAATTTTCTCGCCCAGACGGATTTCATCCTTCCATTTTCAAAAAGTGGGAAATTTGAAACAGGAGTACGTATGCAGATCAGGGATATGGAAAATAATTTCCGTTTCGGGCAATGGAATGGAAATGACTGGTACCACGACGCTCTTTACAACGATATTTACAATTATAAAGAACAGGTTTACGGAGCCTATGCAATGGGTTCCAATACCTGGAACAAATTTTCCGTACAGGCAGGTCTGCGGGCTGAATACACCGATATAAACACACTGCAGGAATCCAACCAGGAAAATATCCGTAAAAATTACATCGACTTTTTCCCAAGTGCTGCCGTTTCGTTCAAGAACACAGAAAAGCAAACGTTCCAGGTGAGTTACAGCCGTAGAATCAGCCGTCCGGGACAATGGGAATTAATGCCCTTTACCAAATTCGGAGACAACCGGGAACGAAGGATCGGGAACGCCCAGATCAACCCGGAATATACCAATTCGATCGAAGCGGGTATCCTGCAGGTGATCGGTGCCGGTTCGATCCTGGGATCGGTCTATTATCGCAATACCACTAACAAGATCGAACGGATCTCTGCGCTCGGTGATGACGGCATCATTTACATCACACCCATGAACATTGCGCTGAGAGATGCATATGGTGTGGAACTGAATGCGAGCTACTCCCCTTACAACTGGATGCGGCTGAACACCGGTTTCAACTTTTACAAAGAGATCATTTCGGGCAATTTCAACAACCAGGATTTTAAACGTGACAACTTTACGTGGACCAACAGGACCTCCGTTAATTTCTCTTTTCCGAAGATCGTCAGGGCACAGGTAGCCTTTAATTATACCGCCCCTACCGTACGCCCTCAGGGAAGAACCCTTGCGATCTATCACTTTGATCTCGGATTTTCAAGGGACCTGCTGAAAGGCAATGCGACATTGGGATTAAACATCCGGGATCTGTTCAATTCCAGGAGATGGAGAAGCATCATAGACACCCCTGAACAGTATGCCGAAAGCAGCACTTTGTGGAGACCAAGAACCATTACACTTGTATTCACTTATCGTTTCAATCAGCAGCGAAAAGAATCGGACAAAGCGGATTTCAACCTGCTGGAAGAACGGGGAGAATAAAATTGTGTCCAAACAATTATCTATTGACTACCGACAATGAACAATGGATAATTATCATGCAATCTTAAATTTTTATATATATTTGCTCTTCGTATTAAAAAAGGATATTTCATGGCAGTAAAATCTTCCAAAAAACCAACAGCAGCAACGAGAAAGAGTAAAGCTGAGAATACTCCGAAGTTCTCAAAAGAAACTTATATTAAGTGGTGGAAAGACATGTTGCTGATTCGCAAATTTGAAGAAAAAACAGGTCAACTATACATTCAGCAGAAATTCGGTGGTTTCTGCCACCTTTATATCGGGCAGGAAGCAATCGTCGTAGGTACTGCAAGTGCATGCCAGCCAGGTGACAAACACATGACTGCATACCGTGACCACGCGCATCCGATCGCTCTGGGGACAGACCCACGCGTATTAATGGCTGAGTTGTTCGGACGGTCTACAGGCTGTTCGAAAGGAAAAGGAGGATCCATGCACTTCTTCGATAAGAAAGTGAACTTCATGGGCGGACACGGTATCGTAGGTGCCCAGATTGCGATGGGAGCAGGAGTTGCTTTTGCTGAACAGTACAATGAGACGGGAAATGTCGCTTTTGTTTCAATGGGAGACGGAGCCGTACGGCAAGGAGCTTTGCACGAAACATTCAATATGGCAATGCTGTGGAAGCTTCCGGTTATCTTCATCATTGAGAACAACAACTACGCGATGGGAACTTCGGTTGAAAGAACAACCAATGTTACCGACCTGTCTAAAATCGGGCTTTCATATGAAATGCCTTCCCGAATTGTAAACGGGATGTCGCCTGAGGCTGTTCACGAAGCAATTGAAGAAGCTGCCGACAGAGCGAGAAAAGGCGACGGTCCGACATTATTGGATATCCGCACTTACCGCTATAAAGGACATTCTATGTCTGACCCTCAGAAATACCGTTCAAAACAGGAAGTGGAAGAATGGATTGAAAAAGATCCGATCACTCATTGCCTGGATGTCATCAAGGAAAACAAATGGATGACAGAAAAAGAAATCAAGGAAGTGGAAGAATGGGTAAAGAAAGAAGTAGAAGAAAGCGTGGAATTCGCGGAAAGCTCTCCTTACCCGGAAGGAAAAGAATTGTATGAGGATGTGTACCAGGAGCCGAATTATCCATACATCGTTGAATATTAATCACAATCATTTTATTTAAGACATTATGGCTGAAGTAGTTTACATGCCAAAACTAAGCGACACGATGACTGAAGGGGTTGTCGCGGAATGGACAAAAAAAGTTGGTGATACTGTTTCTTCAGGAGAGGTTCTCGCTGAAATCGAAACAGACAAAGCAACAATGGAATTTGAATCCTTTTACGATGGTGTGCTGTTACATATCGGTGTTGAAAAAGGACAGGCTGCTCCCGTTAATGCCATTCTTGCAATCATCGGGGAAAAAGGAGAAGATATCTCGGGAATATTAGCAGGAAACAATGATCCTGCTTCAGATAAAAAAGAAGAAAAGAAGGATGACAAGAAGGAAGAAGACAAAGCGGATAAAAAAGCTGCTCCTTCTCCCGAACCTGTCAAAGAAACAGAATCCAAATCACAGCCTGCAAGCACTCCTGCGAAAACACAGGCTTCAACAGATGGAAGAGTAGTTGCCTCTCCCCTCGCCAAAAAGCTGGCCTCAGAAAAAGGAATCGACATCAATACTGTTCCGGGCACAGGCGAAGGAGGACGCATCATCAAACGGGACGTAGACCATTATGTACCTTACGAAGCGCCGAACAGGGCCAGCTATACCGCTGCACCTGCCGGTGTTGAATCCTATACGGACGAGCCTGTATCTCAAATGCGAAAAACAATTGCGCGCAGACTAGCCGAAAGTAAATTCTCCGCACCGCATTTCTACCTGACACTTGACATTGATATGGACAATGCTATTGCTGCCAGAAAAGCGCTGAATACAACAGAAGGTGTAAAAATTTCTTTCAACGACCTGGTTGTTAAAGCAGTTGCAATAGCATTGCGTCAACACCCTGCGGTGAACTCTTCCTGGCTGGGAGACGTGATCCGTCGCAATCAGCACATCAACATCGGTGTAGCTGTAGCTGTAGAGGAAGGATTGCTTGTTCCGGTAGTCCGTTTCGCAGATACAAAGGGGCTTATCCAGATTGGTGATGAAGTCAGAACATTTGCCAAAAAAGCAAAAGATAAAAAATTACAGCCGTCAGACTGGGAAGGAAATACATTTACCATTTCCAACCTGGGAATGTTCGGAATCGAAGAATTCACGGCAATTATCAACCCGCCGGACAGCTGCATCCTGGCTGTCGGAGGAATTAAAGAAGTTCCTGTCGTAAAAAACGGGCAGGTTGTTCCGGGGAACGTGATGAAAGTCACACTTTCCTGCGATCACCGGGTAGTTGACGGAGCGACCGGAGCTGCATTCCTGCAGACCTTGAAGAATTACCTGGAAAATCCGGTGACGTTGTTACTGTGATACCATTAACGAGTCTTACTTATATTAAAAGGAGCCGGCTAAAAACCGGCTCCTTTTTTATTTTTAGTTACACCCTGAAATCTGACAAGTAATTCTCGCTTCCGACTGATCATCGCAACTGTATCGTAAAATCGTCATATCGCAATATTACGATATAGCAAAATATGCTTCGTCAACTAAAGGACAGCAACATCATAACCCGATCTTCCGCTTCAAAAACGCACTTCCGTTTTTTACGTATTGAACAGTTTGAGGTTCCAGTCTGAACAAAAATGCAGGGAGAATAAAAAGCAACAGAAATACCGGAGTCACAATCAATGATCTCATCCATAAATCATCTGTCATACCTCCGAAATATTCTCCTGCAAGCAGTGTCACAACAGCAAGCCCGATCACAATGAACTGATTTTTCTCAAAAGGATTCAGACCGTATGCTTTATAGATGAACAAAAAGCGTCCAATGTTATAGACCATCAATGCAATAGCTGTTGAAACAGAAGCTCCTACTATCCCCCATTTCGGAATAAAAAGCAGGTTCAGACCAAACACAGCTCCCACCAGGAACAAGGTGAAATAAATATCATACTTGTATTTCTTGGAAGTAGAAAAAATGATTCCCGTCAGGCAGAAAAACAGTTCGAAAAAACGCCCCATCATCAAGGTAAAGAACACCCAGATCCCCGGCTGAAACTCCGGTTTGAGGAAACTGAACAGCAAATCGATGTTCAGCCAGATAAGGATAAAGCAAGACAAACCAATAAACAAAGATACCGCTCCCGTTTTTTTATAGAGCGATTCCATCTCCTTCATGTTCCTGCTTTTCCAGTATTCAGAAACCAACGGAGCACTGATACGGATCAGGGAACGGGAAGGGACCATCAAAGCACTCGCGACAAAAATGACAGTGGCATAAACCCCTGTGGCATCCAGCCCGATCATCTGGGCAATCATCATGACATCCAGTGAAATAACGAGCACAACTCCCAGGGAATTAAGGTAGTTATAGGCTGAAAATTGTGTCATCAACCGCTGGAAGCGCTTGGAAATATTGATGTTCCTGATCGAAACAATAAATTCATTTTGCTGCATTAAATAGACCATCAGGATAAGCGGTGGCAACAAATAGATCAGGGAATTCATCTTTACAAAAGAATCGAATGAAATCCACTGATTCCAGTACAATACCAATGATATTGTTACTCCTATCCTCAGCAGGATCTCATAGGTAAAAACAGACAGAAGATTCCGGTAAAAACTTCTCAGGTATGCCTCAAACAGCAGGTAGAACACATACCCGATCCCAATCGGGAACACCCACCAATAGTAACTCACAAACTCAGCTGACTTATCAATGTACAAACGTTCAATGAACGGCCGGAACAGGATAAACCCGACAGCAGTAATGATAGTCCCCCAGGTGATCATTCTCAGGATGAACGGGAAGAAACCATAATGATTGCGTTCGGAATCTTTGAAGAATGGCAGGAACTTTAATGTTGTAAAGGCTGTTCCGAACCCGGATAACTGGGCAAACAATGTACCGACCGTGATCAGCAGGCTCACCAGACCAATCTGCTCCTCCGTAAGGATAATGATAAACAGCAATCCCTTATTGATATAGCCCAGCAGAATACCAACATAGGAAATAATTGTTGTACGAAACGCATCTTTTTGAACAATACCCATAGAAAAGCTGAAATTCTTTGAAAACGAAAATACAACATTTAACGCTAGTAATTGCAAAAACCGGCAATTTCAGTTTAAAATGCTGCAATTAACAATTTCTATTTGAAAAACTGTTTGTAAGTGCTTACGAAACTGTTATTTCCTGCCTTACTTTTGTTTCAGAATGTCTGACTCAACCAACATAGAAGCATTGATTCATCTGATCGACGACCCGGATGAGAATATTTACCAGCATGTACGCGACCGTTTACTTCAATATGGTCCGGATGCGATTCCTTACCTGGAGAATTCGTGGGGTGAAAAAGATTTCGGGCTGATCTTCCTGAACCGCGTTGAGCAGCTTATTCACGATATCCAGTTCGAATACACGAAAAAACAGATTCTGCTGTGGCAGGAAGGAGAAAAGGACCTGCTGGAAGGAGCAATCGTGGTGGCAAAATACCAATATCCGGGACTGAATGAAGACCACATCCGTGAATTCATCGAGACCATGAGAAGGGATATCTGGATTGAGCTGAGCCATAAACAGACAGCTTTTGAGAAAATACGGATTTTCAATAAAATCTTCTTCGGAAAATATAATTTTCACGGGGATTCCAAAGATTTCCATTCTCCTTTGAATTCTTACATCAATACAGTCATTGAATCCCGTAAAGGAAACCCGTTAAGCCTGAGCGTTATCTACAGCATTGTTGCACAATCGTTGGGAATGCCGGTGTACGGAGTAAATTTACCGAACCATTTTATACTGGCCTATATTGATGAAGACGGAACCAACCAGTTTACAAAAGCCGGGAACAATAACGGTATTCTATTTTATATCAATCCGTTTTCCAAAGGAGGTTTGTTCGATGAAAGTGAAATTTACGATTTTCTGAAAAACCTGAACTTACCGGCATCCAGGGAATATTTCGAACCGTGCTCGAATACTTCTATCATCCGGAGGATGCTCACCAACCTGATCAGCGCTTTTCAACAGGCGGGTAACGCAGAACGTGTGCGGGAATTAACGGAGCTGAGGGATATTTTATCGTAACAATTCCAGTTTTCGGTATTTTCTTATTCTTCCATTTCCAGGGTCAATCCGTCGTATGCCATAAAAACATTGTCCGGGAGTTCCTGCTGCACATCTTCATATTTCCCCATTAAATGAGAAATATGAGTAAGGTAGGCCCGCTCCGGGTTGATTTCACTGATAAATTCCAGGGCTTCCTCTAAATTGAAATGAGAAATATGCTCCTCTCTTCTTAATGCATTAACAAATAAAACCTTAGATCCTTTTATTTTATCTTTTTCTTCAGGTGAAAAAGTTTTGGCATCTGTAATATAAGTAAAATCTTTATAGCGGAATCCCATCACAGGAAGCTTGTAATGCATTGCTTCAATGACCCTGACCTCCCCGCCTCCGGAAACCGGAATAACGGAATACTTGTCAATGATCTCAATATCCAGCAAAGGGATTCCGGGATACTTGAACGAAGCGAAAATATATTCGTATTCACGATGAAGCGCTTCGTCCACACGCTCATCGCAATATACCTTCATGTCCTTTTGCTGCCTGAAATTAAACGCACGCACATCATCCAGCCCGGCCAGGTGATCCTTATGCTGGTGCGTAAAAAATATGGCTTCCAGCTCTTTGACATGCTCCCGCAGCATTTGCTGACGAAAATCAGGTCCCGTGTCAATGACATAATTCAACCCGTTTATCGTGAGCATAACAGAAGAACGGAGGCGTTTATCTTTCGGATTACCGGACAGACAGACATCACATTCACACGCGATCACAGGAACCCCCTGAGACGTTCCCGATCCGAGTACGGTTATTTTAAATCGTTTATCTTGCTCCAACTTGATTCAAACTTGGAACGTAAAATTAGAAAAAATAGTCTGAATAGCATTCATCCGCTTCCTCCCGGTACACCACAGCGTCTTTCTGCCCCACTGTATCTTTCATCGATCGCATACGTAATGATCTTGCACACAGTAATTCATCCTTTTCACGAGAAATTCCGGTCACTGATTTAATAATTATTTTACCCGGAAACATGGATTTTGCAGCGATTATTTTTGTAATTTAATGGCACACAAACCAATTAATTCAAAGTAATATGCCGAACAAAAAAATTTTAATGCTTGCAGGAGATTTCGTTGAAGATTATGAAATAATGGTGCCGTTTCAGGCCCTTTTGTCCGTTGGATGCGAAGTGGACGTTATCTGCCCGGGAAAGAAAAAAGGCGATAAGATAGCAACAGCGATACACGATTTTACAGAATTCCAGACGTACCTGGAATACAGAGGCCACAATTTCGAGATCAACAAAGATTTCGACGGCTTAAATCCTGCCGATTACGACGGACTTTATGTCACTGGTGGACGTGCTCCGGAATACATTCGTTTAGACCAGAAAGTACTGGAGTTTACCCGTCACTTTTTCGAGTCGAATAAGCCGGTCGCAGCGATCTGCCACGGGATCCAGGTACTGACCGCGGCAAATGTCATACAGGGCAGAACGCTTACCTGCTATGCCGCTGTAGGGCCGGAAGTTACATTGGCGGGGGGAAATTACAGGAATGTTCCGCCAACAGATGCCGTAGTCGACGGAAACCTGGTCACCTCCCCAGCGTGGCCCGGACATCCTGCCATTTTAAAAGAATTCTATAAATTACTCGGAATTAGCATCCAGTAAAAGCAGGCACCTCAATTTTCATTGGGGTGTTTTTTTTATAACGTCTGCATTCACGCTGTTTAATCCGGGTTTAACACTTCCCGTATCATTATTTTTGTAGCTTTGCGGTAGAACAAACAGTTATACTATGTCAGTACATTCAAACATTAAACGGGTAACGACAAAGACACTCAGCGAAATGAAAGAACGTGGGGAGAAGATCACCATGTTGACAGGATATGATTACTCAATGGCCCGCATCATTGATACGGCAGGAATTGAAGTGATACTGGTTGGAGATTCGGCCTCCAACGTAATGGCCGGGCACGAAACAACCCTCCCGATCACACTGGACCAGATGATTTATCATGCATCTTCGGTCGTACGTGCCGTGAGCAGGGCACTGGTCGTGGTGGATATGCCCTTCGGGTCGTACCAGGGAAATTCAAAAGAAGCGCTTTCAGGTGCCATCCGCATCATGAAAGAATCCGGAGGTCATGCTGTAAAACTGGAAGGCGGAGCGGAGATCATCGAATCCATTTCACGTATCCTTACCGCCGGGATCCCCGTAATGGGACATTTAGGTTTAACACCTCAATCGATCTACAAATTCGGTACTTACGTAGTAAGGGCAAAAGAAGAAGAGGAAGCGAACCGTTTGATTTCCGATGCGAAATTACTGGAAGAAACAGGATGCTTTGCCATTGTGCTGGAGAAAATTCCTGCCCACCTGGCGAAAAAGGTAGCAGAATCGGTTTCCATTCCGATCATCGGCATCGGAGCCGGAAACGGCGTTGACGGACAGGTGCTGGTCGTTCACGACATGCTGGGAATCAACAATGAGTTCAATCCGCGCTTTCTCCGGAAATACAACAACCTGTATGAAGAAATGATGACTTCTTTTTCTCGTTACATCGAGGATGTGAAGTCAGGAGACTTCCCGAATGAAGACGAACAGTATTAACATGTCCCTGTCTGGAAAATACGGCCTGGATATCCTTCACGAAGACAATCACACGATCGTTGTCAATAAAAAGGCATCGGACCTGGTACAAGGTGACAAAACAGGTGACGAACCGCTGCCTGAGCGCATCAAAGCATACCTGAAGGAAAAGTACGGCAAACCGGGGAATGTTTTCTGCGGGGTCGTTCACCGGCTGGACAGACCCACCAGCGGCGCCCTGATCTTTGCACGGACAAGTAAAGCACTGGAACGCCTCAATCAACAATTCAGGGAAAAAGAAACCGGCAAGACCTACTGGGCCGTAGTAGAGCAAATGCCGCCCAAAAAATCCGGGCAGCTAGTCAACTGGCTGGCAAAAAACGAGCAGCAGAATAAATCGTATGTCGTAAAAGAAGGCTCCTCAAATGCGAAAAAAGCAATTTTAACATACAGGCACCTCGTTTCTTCAGACAACTATCACTTACTTGAAATTGAGCTGGAAACCGGAAGGCATCACCAGATCCGCTGCCAGCTGGCCAATATCGGCTGTACGATCAAAGGCGATCTCAAATACGGCGCCAAACGCAGCAATCCGGATGGGTCCATTCACCTGCACGCACGGAAACTGAGCTTTATTCACCCGACAACGAAGGAAGAGATAACCGTTATCGCTCCTGTTCCGGGTGAAAATCTGTGGAAATACTTCGAGGAAGCTTCCTGTTGACGATACTGACGGAAAATCTGCCGGAGATTCGTATATTTGCAGGTAAATAACAACCGTATGAAAATCCTTCTGTCACCGGCAAAGTCAATCGATACAAACACGAACATACAGACACCTGCTGCAACGACCGCACAGTTTTTAAAGGAAGCCGATTCGCTGATGAAAAAGCTGTCCAGGCTCTCTGTAGATAAGTTGATGAAGCTGATGCATGTTTCAGCCGACATCGCAGAACTGAATGCCGGAAGAAATAAAAACTGGCAGCTGCCAACCGCTCCTTCGGATGTGATAAAACCTGCCGTGACGATCTTTACAGGAGAAGTTTACCGGGGACTGAACGTACAATCATTTACAGAAGCAGACTTTTTGTTTGCCAATGAAAACCTGAGGATCCTTTCAGGGCTGTACGGATTACTGAAACCGCTGGACCTGATTTATCCCTACCGGCTGGAAATGGGAACAAAATGGGAAATCACACCTACCGCTAAAAATCTGTATGCCTTCTGGGGCAATAAGCTGAACAAAGCATTGTCCAAAGAACTGGAAAAAGATGAAGTGATCATCAATCTTGCTTCAGCAGAGTACTTTAAGGCCCTGCAACCGAAACAATTAAAGCGCCGGGTCATCACCCCGGTTTTTAAGGATCTTAAGAATGGTGATTACAAAGTAATTATGATGTATGCGAAAAACGCACGCGGGCAAATGGCTCATTTCATCATCAAAAACAGGTTAACCAACCCTGAAGATATCAAGGCATATAACATTGACAACTACCGTTTTGATGAAAATTTATCTTCGGAAGATGAATGGGTATTTACGCGCTAAGAACGTATGTCATTTCTTCACGTCTTTGCTTAAAAAGTAATCTGCTATCCTGGAGTTCTCAAACGCAAGAACATACCCTGCAATTGAATAAATCAACGAATATAAAAGAGAATCACCTACAAAAGGTGAGAATATATTTAATAAATCATCTAATGAATTATTCTGAACTGTACCCAATTCAGTTATCAGCCACTGAACAAGTTGAATGATCACATTAGGTAAGTTAACAGCCAGCAGATAAAAACCAATTAGGAATATACCTGTTTTAAATGCTGTTCTTATAGAAATAGAAAAAGGAGTATCGCTTTGTTCCCCGGTATCATGTAAATCACACAGTCTGAAATAACGAATAATATTCTCCGTCCTGTACATACACCAGTAGAAAAAAATAAATAATCCAGTGATCGGAAGCACCGAATAAAAAAGTGATATATATTTATAATCGTAAGACGCCTGAATATCCTGTATAAGTACCGGAACCAGAGAAATAATAAAAAACACGCCAGCAATAAGGAAAATTAATCCAAGCAGCTTGATAATAACAGTAATCTGTTGCTTCATAATTTAGTAGTTTAAGTTTTTTGTTATATTCTAAAAACGATGACCAATAAATGGGTATATAAACCCTATTTAATCTCCTGATCAAAAAGACTTTTAATAACTGGAAGTGCTTCCTCCAATATTCTCTACCGGATGCCAGGTCGTTTTCAGCTCCATAAAATCAGTAATGTGATACAAGCCCTGTGCATCTTCCTGGTTCCAGTCTGCCTTAAGCTCAAACACACGTTTTAAATTCAGCGCACTGCTTTTCCGGAGCGAAGCGTTCAGATCTGCCAGGTCAGCGCCAAGCAGGATGGCATTTACGTCCATGTGAGCACCCAGCACACTTGCCGGCTCATCCGGATTACCTGTCAGAATGTTGACCACTCCTCCCGGAACATCCGATGAGTTGATGACCTCTGCAAATGTCACAGCACACAACGGCTGTTTTTCCGATGCCAGCACAACAACCGTATTTCCGCTGGCAATAACCGGAATCACCTGTGAAACCAGCCCGATCAATGAAGTTGACTGATCCGCTACAATTCCCACAACACCCACCGGCTGGTAAACAGAAAAATTAAAATGAGAAGATGATACAGGATTGACACTTCCGGTCACCTGCGAAATTTTATCGCACCACCCCGCGTAGTACACAATCCGGTCAATGCTGAGCAATACTTCCTTTTCCGCTTCTTTTGGCGTGGCTCCCTGCAAAACCAATTCTTCTGTAAACTGCGCTTTACGGCCTTCCAGCATCTCAGCAATACGATACAGGATCTGGCTTCTGTTGAATGCTGCCCGTTCCGACCAGCCTCCAACTGCTTTCCGTGCCGCCACAACAGCGTTTTTCGCATCTTTTTTCGAACACAGGCAGATATTACCCAGCTTCTCTCCTTTCGGATTTACCGGCGTATAATACCTTCCCGATTCCGTTCTCGGGAATGCCCCTCCGATATAAATTTTGTATGTTTTAATTATTTCCAATCGACTCATAGTAATTTTTGAATTATGAATATTGAATTTTGGATAACCTGTGATTCAACATTCAGTGATTCTATATTCAATTTCTTTATTTAAGGTACGCTCCCAATCCATGTACTCCTCCCTCTCTGCCATAACCACTCTCTTTGAAGCCTCCGAACGGTGAGGAAGGGTCAAAACGGTTGTAGGTATTTCCCCAGATAACTCCCGCATTCAGCCTGGATGTGAGGTTGAACAAACGGGAACCTTTATCCGACCAGACTCCTGCCGCCAGGCCATACGGTGTATTATTAGCCTTCTGAATGGCTTCATCTACCGTCCGGAAGGTCTGAATGGTCAGTACCGGCCCGAAAATCTCTTCCTGTGCGATCCGGCTTGATTGCGCTACATTTGTAAACAAGGTTGGTTTACAGTAAAACCCGTTTGCAGGAATGGTACAGTCCGGCTGGTACATTTCCGCTCCTTCGGCAATTCCCAATTTGATGTAATTATTGATCGTGTTCAATTGTTTTTCAGAATTGATCGCTCCGATGTCCGTGTTTTTATCCAACGGGTTTCCGACAATCAACGACTGAATTCTGTCTTTCAGCTTTTTAATTACCAGGTCGGCTACGCTTTCCTGTACGAGCAATCGCGAACCTGCACAGCAAACGTGACCTTGATTAAAGAAAATTCCGTTCACGATTCCCTCCACTGCCTGGTCAACCGGGGCGTCATCCAGGATAATATTTGCTGACTTCCCTCCTAGCTCCAGGGTGCATTTCTTACCCGTCTCCATCGCTATTTCGTGGATCTTCTTTCCTACCGGGGTTGAACCGGTAAACGCGATCTTATCTACATCATTGTGACGAACGATCGCTTCTCCCGTATCCCCGTATCCTGTTACAATGTTCACAACTCCATCCGGCAATCCTGCATCCCGGAACAATTCCGCCAGCTTCAATGCCGTCAGCGGAGTGGTTTCAGCAGGCTTCAACACCACTGTATTTCCACATGCCAGCGCGGGAGCAATTTTCCACGCGGCCATCAGTAAAGGGAAATTCCACGGAATAACCTGTCCGGCTACCCCCAGTGATTCCATTTTCCTGTTCGGAAAAGCATATTCCAGCTTGTCTGCCCACCCTGCATAATAAAAGAAATGATTCGCTGCCAGCGGTACATCCACATCACGTGATTCCCGGATGGTCTTTCCTGCATCCAAGGTTTCAATAACGGAAAATTCTCTTGCTCTGTCCTGGATCAGCCGGGCAATTCGAAACAGGTACTTTCCTCTTTCTTTTCCCGGCATGTTTTTCCATACCTCATTGTATGCTTTCCGTGCCGCTTTTACGGCTTTATCCACGTCCGATTCATCCGCATGGGCAATTGATGCCAGTACCTCTCCCGTTGCCGGGTTGATCGTATCAAAGTATTTTCCTGAATGAGGTTTAACAAATTTACCTCCGATAAACAACTCGTATTTTTTATTCAGCTGAATATGAGAAGTCCCCTCCAATGACGGGGAATAATTCCATTCAATTCCTTCTGTTTTTTTGTTTTTTGCCATTGCAATGTATTTTCTACTTTTTACACTAAAAGCTTAATATTCATTTCTCCAATTCTCCTTCCCCTTGTCTTTGTATTTATCAAAAATAAGTGTTAACGTTCCATTTTCGTTCACTTTGTAAATTTGCTTTCTTTTTTCCGGAATGGGGTCAATTCCTGTTTTTTGATGATAGGTCGTTTCAAAAATCAAGCTGTCGTTTTTTATTGTTAACACTTCCGTATTCCAAAATAAGTTGTTGCAATCTCCGCCTTCGTCTTTGTAATTGAAATATTTCAACAAATATTTTTCTTGCCCGTCTTCAACTCTGTAAAGTAAACTTACCATGTCTTGTGTATCCCATTCATTTTTTATCGGCTCTGTACTAATAAGAAAATGATGTCCTTTGACCCAAAATGTTCTCGTTTGTCCAAATAAAACATTTGAAACAACAACCAGCAATATTGAAAAAATAAATTTCAACATTTCATTATTTCTGTTTTCTTCGGTTATTAAATTCCTTTACTGTTTCTTTTTCCTCTTTTGTTAATTTTTGATGTTCAACAACAAGGTGAAACGTTTTGTTTGTATCCAATCCTTTGGGAATACCTGAAAAAGCATTATACCACGTATTAAATACAGCTTTTTCAAGACAAGGGTTTAACGATAAATCTATTTTCGACAAATCTACATTTCCACGGTATGCACCAAGAGTAATACTTCGTAAACATTTTAATTGGTCAAAATCTGACGGAAACGGTTCAAAGCTTGAGAACGCCAAGTAAATTTCTTTTAAATTAGGAGTGCTTTTAAATGTATTCAGCCCTTTAACAACTCCTTTCTCCACTCGAATTTTTTCAATTTTATCCAACCATTTATCAGACGAATTCACGTTTAAATATCCTCCCCAAAAAGAGACAGACTTCAAATTCGGAAACAGATCCAATCCTTGCGTATTTCCTCCAATTCCTATGTATTCAACATTTTTGAAAACAGCAAATTTATCGGGAATGGTATCAAATCCAAAAAAATCAATTGATTTAACAGATAATCTCAGACTATCTGTCGAATAAACAGATAAAATAGAATCATTCCTGTCTGGAGAATCTCCATCAAACCTGACATGTTCTACATTCTTCAGCTTAGAATCATTACAATTACATTTTTCGCTTGTTCTTTCTTCTTCAACAATACCGGCATTTGTCAATACGACCGTTGTGTCTGATTCCACAATTAATTCCGTTGTTTCATCTGTACTCGGCGATTTCGTTTTGCAACCAATTCCCAAAAACACAAAAATCAATATGTAAACGATCCTTTTCACACTTAATCAATAGAAAAATAATCTGTCGATTGATAAACTCCTGTTTGTTGTTTTACAATTTGCATCAGTACATCATTTGCCAGGCTGCTGGCACCGAAACGGAACCATTCATTGGAGAGCCATTTGCTTCCCAATGTTTCATTAACCATTACCAGGTTGTGCAGGGCAAGTTTCGCATTTGAAATTCCTCCCGCAGGCTTCATTCCAACCATGATCCCTGTTTTATCATAGTAATCTTTGATAGCCATCAGCATGGTATAGGTCACCTGCATTGTGGCAGCCGGCTGGATTTTTCCTGTTGACGTCTTAATAAAATCAGCTCCGGCATAAATCGCGATATCGCTTGCTTTCCGGACATTGTCCAGCGTCACCAGCTCACCGGTTTCCAGGATCACTTTCAGCCGTGCTTTCCCGCACGCTTCTTTTATGGTTGCAATTTCATCAAATACAAAATTGTACTCACCGGAAAGAAATTTACCGCGGGAAATCACCATATCGATCTCATCCGCACCGTTGTCCAGCGCCAGTTTCGTGTCCGCCAACTTGATATTCAGATCTGCCTGTCCGGATGGAAACGCCGTTGATACAGAAGCGATCTTTACGCTGGAAGCTCCCAATGCCTCTCTCGCCGTCTTTACCATGGACGGGTAAACGCAGACAGCGGCCACTGTCGGCAAGCCGGGGAAAGAATCGTGTAAATGTTCTGCTTTATAGCACATCTGGCGTACTTTATTGGGGGTGTCTTTCCCCTCCAGGGTTGTCAGGTCAATCATATTGAGCGCCAGCTTCAGTCCCTGTATTTTAGATGCTCCTTTCAAACTGCGGGTCTGAAAACGGGCGACCCGCTCCTCTACCCCGACTTTATCAATTTTAGGGGTCTGAGAAAAATCAATTGATTCAGTTTTCTTTACGGTGTTTTTCATTCCGTTGATTAATTTTTGATAAAGATATATTTTTTTGGAATAAACACAAAGGGTAAGCCACAGAGGTGCGAAGGGTTCCGTATTTTCCCAATGAGCAGAAAATCGTTTCATCGCAATATGACGATATAACGATTTCAAACATCATTTATATTTATGGAATCCTGCTTTTTCTGCATCCTGGTAATAAACTGAACGTATGAAAAAAGAAAAAGGCAGCTATATTCTCACTATACCGGAGCCCTGCCATGAAAAATGGAATACGATGACTCCAAACGAACAAGGAAGGTTTTGCAATCAATGCTCAAAAACAATCATTGATCTTACAAGATTGAACGATCAGCAGATCATCCAGCTGATCAAAAAAACGACTTCGGGCGTGTGTGGTCATGTCCATCCAACTCAGCTAAACCGGCCGATTGAAGATACTCCGCCGATCCTTCACCGGAAATTCTACCCGATTCCGCAATTATTGTCGGGACTGCTTTTAATGGGTTCCCCGGAATACGGAATTGCCCAGAGTGATACTATCCGAACGGAAATTACAACTGCTGAAACAAAAAATCTCCCATTTCCACCGGACACTGTACACAAGCATACAGTTGAAGGAAAGCTGATCATTTACGCATTCAATGAGCCGATATCATTCTGTAAAATCTACCTGAAAGATACGTGCGGGAACATCATCGATACGACTCATTCCGATGCCGATGGCTTATTCAAAATCATAGTTTCCCCAACTACTACTGAAGATATTGTCGTTATCGAATTCATTCCCCGACAGATGATAAGATCAAAAGAAATCATTCTTAACAAAAATGAAGATTTACCCTGGAAACAAGAAATTGAGCTTCATCCAGTAGAGCAAATACGCCCCCGTTCCATGGAGGAAATATGCGTAGTTGGAACGATTACGGTAACAGAAACACTTTTCATTCCCAAAAGAAGGTGGTTCAGAAAAAGGAAATGACCGCGCCCGCTTTCCTTCTATCAACCAGCTAAGAATAGTAAAATGTTCCGTAAGGAGATTCGATCGTCAGCTTTTTGCTTTCGGACGCTTCCACGCGCCCGACGATCTGGGCGTCGATCCCAAATGATTTTGAAATATCAATGATTCCTGCTGCAACTTCCTGCGGACAGTAGATTTCCATCCGGTGCCCCATGTTGAATACTTTGTACATTTCCTGCCATTCCGTTCCTGATTCTTCACGGATCAACCTGAACAATGGCGGAACCGGGAACAGGTTATCTTTTATTACATGTACATTGTCTACAAAGTGAAGTACTTTTGTCTGCGCGCCGCCTGAACAATGAACCATTCCGTGGATATGGGAACGGTATTTCTCCAGGACCTGCTTTATCACAGGCGCATACGTCCTTGTCGGCGAAAGCACCAGCTTTCCTGCATTAACAGGAGCTCCTTCAACCTCATCCGTTAGCTGCTTTGTTCCTGAATACACCAGTTCTTCCGGTACGTTCGGATCAAAACTTTCAGGATATTTTTCTGCCAGGTATTTTCCAAACACGTCGTGACGGGCAGATGTCAGCCCATTGCTCCCCATCCCTCCGTTGTATTCATTTTCATACGCTGCCTGCCCATAAGAAGCCAGCCCCACAATTACATCTCCCGGCTGGATCGTATGATTCGAGATCACCTCCTCACGCTTCATCCTGCAGACAACCGTTGAATCGACAATGATCGTACGCACCAGATCACCGACATCGGCAGTTTCTCCTCCTGTTGAATGGATGCCTATTCCCTGCTTTCTCAACTGCTCCAGCAATTCCTCCGTTCCGTTGATGATCGCTGAGATCACCTCTCCGGGAATCAGGTTCTTGTTTCTTCCGATCGTTGATGACAGTAAGATATTATCCGTAGCGCCCACACACAGCAAATCGTCGATGTTCATGATCAGCGCATCCTGGGCAATTCCTTTCCAGACAGAAACATCACCTGTTTCTTTCCAGTACATATAAGCCAGAGATGATTTCGTTCCTGCGCCATCGGCATGCATCACGATACAATAATCTTCGTCTCCTGACAGGTAATCAGGCACGATCTTACAGAATGCTTTCGGGAACAATCCTTTATCAACATTCTTAATCGCGTTGTGAACATCTTCTTTTCCTGCAGAAACTCCTCTTAAGTTGTAGCGTTTATCGGACATATCTAAAATTTAAGGTACAAAAGTAACTTTTATAATGCCAAATTCAAAGCTGCAACCATGTATAAATTATTTAGCGGGACCATATCGGCCGGAGGAGGTGTAATTGTTGTCAATTTTCAATTCTTTTCTATTTAACAACCACTTCAACCCTTCTGTTTGCCTGCTCTTCGTAATAATGCCGAGGGGCAGGAAAGATCGGCCGGGTGCTTCCGTATCCTACTGGTGTGATCCGGTCTTTGCTGATACCGTTATCAACCAGGTATTTCATTACACGTTTGGCACGCGCTTCCGACATTTTCTGTCCAGCCAGCGAGTTTTCTCCTCCTACTTCAAAAACGTGTCCCTGAACTTCAATGTGCACCATTGAATTCAATGCAAGAAAATCTTTCAGCCGTTTCAGCTTCGGCAGGGAATTCTGAGTGATTTCACTTGTTCCGGGAATAAACTCGATGTCTTCCAGCTGCACAGTCTTTCCCGACCGGACAGGTTCCAATTCGATAACGATTTCACGCTCCTGGTTAAATGAGATGGGAATTCCGACAGAATCCCTGAAAAAATATCCTTCCAGTTCACAGGAAAAATCCAGTTTTCCGTTCCTGGTCAGGTCAAATACAAGGTCACTCGCCTGGTACACTCCCTCGTAGTTCTTCATTCCCTTTAGCCGTATACTTGAAATCAGCGGGTTACCATTCGTCTTATCCCGCACTTTTATTGTTAAAGACGGAGCAAAATCATCTTGTTTAAAATCCAGGTGTTTGGTCTTGTATTCCGTAAACGACTGTTCGTATGAATGAAATGCAAATTCCAGCTTCACATTTTCATTGATATCCTCATCAGCAATGACAACAAAATGGAGCACTTTCCCTTCCTTGATCGACACAGGATAAAGGAAACTGTCCGTGACACTTTCACTCAAACCGATCTTTGTACTTTTCTGTGGAAGCACCATCCGCACAATTTCAGCATTTCCCCTGGAAATTTCAGTGCAGACATCATTTCCCTGCGCGTCGAACACGATCAGGCCCAATCCAACCGACTTTGATTCCAGATCCAGAGAAATGCTCCCGTCTGTCGGAGCGATGAAGGAAAACCAGATCTGGTTACCGGAAACGAGGTGTTTCAATGCCGGATACTGTGCGAATCGCTGGCTCTTTCCACGTTTCCCGATAAATTGCAGGTCGAAGGTACGCGATTTAAAGATATTTATAGTACCTTCACATTCCGCATACGTTTTCCCGCTCCCTTTCTGGGAGAAGGACAATAAACAGTGGGTTAGCGAAAAAGCTAAGAATATCTTTGAAATGAGGTTCATAACAGTTTGTGCTAAGGTAGGCATTTTAAACTAATTATTAAGTCGTTATGAAGAACTTTTACGAGAAAATAGGAGAAGAACGATTAAAAGCTGTTATCGGAGAATTTTACAGAAGAGTATTCGACTCTCCCGTGATCAGCCATCTGTTCACCACAGATAAAGCAACCATCCAGGAAAAGCAGATCAAATTCCTTACCCAGTTCCTGGGCGGTCCGGATTTGTATTCAAGAGAATACGGTCATCCGAAAATGCGGATGCGCCACCTGCCCCACCGAATCGATGAAACAGCAAAAAATGAATGGCTGAACTGCATGCGCCAGGCAATTGATATCGTATTCAGGGATGACAGGGAATTGGGCGACGCTTTTTACTCGATCTTTCCACCGATCGCCAACCACATGGTGAACTCATAACCGGTTATTCTTCCGGGTCTGGCGATTTTTCTGTCTCGTTCTTTGGCTGGACAACTTCTTTCTTCTGCAATTCGGCATTGGATCCCGGAACAGGAGTCTGCTGTTTCTTTCTCCTGATAGGATAGCGCTTGTTTTCCTTTTTGCGGAAAATATCCATGAACTGCTGTAAAAGCTTAAAGTCCCTGAATGTATTGAAGCTTTCTTTGTAATAAATACCGACTCCTTGCTTGAACTGCCCTCTGTTGGTCGATTGAAGCCCTCTGTTGTCGTTAGATTCATTAAAAACATTGATCCGGAAAGTACCGTCGTTGTTCAGCTTGTATTCAATCTCCAGGTCACCGATCAGGGATGACTGCGTCTCGGCTCCCGTTGTCGAGTTACGCGTACCAAAAGAACCTGAAACGATCAGCTGGTCATCCAGGAAACCTTTCCTCACCCCCACTGCATACTCACTTTGTCCAGGTGCATCATTGGTCATGTTGACATTCAGCTGGTAGTCTTGTGAAACCTGTGAAAGTAATGAGTTGATCTGGTTGCTTGCCATATCAAGTGCCGCCCCGCCGCTTGCCCTGGAGCTTCCCTTCATCGGCTGGAATCTCTTCCACAACAGCAAAGAGAAGAACTGCCTGTTCAGCTCATCGTTATCGGAAGTAAGCTGGTTCAGCAATGCCTTATCCTGCTCAGGAGCCTTGGGTGCTTTAATATCAAAAGAAATAGCAGGCTTCATCAGTGATTCAGACAGATTCAGGTAACAATTGATCTGCTGGTTTCCGCTTGTCAGCAATTCCGGGGAGAGATCCCCGAGATTGGCCCTGACTTCATAATATGCCTTCAGGTTCAGGTTGGCATCGTACGGATTTCCTGTCCATGTGACACTTCCTCCTTCTTCAATATGGAATGTTTCCTTGATCGGCCCCAATACAAAGTTGTAGCGGCTTCCTTCTCCGATGGTGTATTTCCCGTCCAGCGACATCTGCCCGATCTTGTCCAGACTCAGCCCTATTTTCCCGTCCCCGAACGCTGTTATCTCATCTCCTGTCTGCTCGTTAAAAATCAGCTTGAGCTGCGCGTCGCGTGTCACATCGAAATTCAGGTTCAGCGATACTCCGGTATAATCGATCTTGCGCTCTGTTTCCTGGACAATCGTATCGTACCTGGAACGGAATTCAATAAAGTTATCCTCACTCAGCTCACTTTGTCCGAACAGGTCCAGGCTGATATTCGTTCCTTTCTGTGTCCGGGCATTTACGTTGATATCCAGGTTGTCCAGGTACCCGAAAATACCTACCGATCCTGTCACGTATGCTTTTCCGTAATACATATCACCGCTTCTTCCATCCGTGTTCATCACTAAGAATCGTTCCAGCGGAAGCTTCACCCAGCTTTGTTTCGGGTCTCGTTTGTAGTAATCTTCTTCAATGTTGATTGCAACGTCAAAGTTCCAGTTCTTATAATCCCGGTGGTAAATGGATCCGGTCAATGAACCGGTATTCCCTTCCACATCGCTGATCGGCATATAGTCAATGTAGAACCCGTCCTGATCCGCATACATCGGCCCGTTAAAGCTGAAGCTCGTTCCGAACATCACAATTTTAGCGGACGCATTATCCAGGTTCACTGTTCCGTCAATAACCGGCCGTGAAATAGATCCCGTCACATCCAGCTTACCGTTGATATATCCTTTGATATCATCAATAACCAACGGATCCATGAACGCATTCGCAAATGAAATGTTGGTCTGCTCAAAGACCAGGTCAAAGTCCAGGTTATCCGTTTTCTTGCTGACATCGTACGTTCCTTTAAACTGGAACGTCGGCATATCGCGGTAGATCAGGTCCCCTGCCAGGTCGATCATATTTCTCTGGTCATCCCATTGAGACATTAAATAGATATCCCCGACTTCTTCTTTATCAATGATGAGATCCATCACATTCAGGTCTCCCATGTATTTGAGATTGGTGTAGGGATTGGTGATGTATCCCCAGCCGTTCACATTTCCTTCCAGTGCCATGTCCAGTCCGAGCATCTGTCCCAGTTTCTGTAAATTGACTTCATGTATCTCAAAATTGAGCTTGTCACTGTCATTGGTCGATACTCTTCCGTTGACGGCAATGAACTGCTCTTCGCTGCTCATCCTTAATGCTGCAACGTCAATGGTTGTGGAGTCAATGGTTATCAATGCGGCGTTTTCAATATTCCATTTATGCTTATTGATTGCGAAATAAGATGGCTCAAATGTGAATTTGATACGGGATTCCGTCTCGAACTGTGTTTTCCACTGAATATCCGAAGCATTTTCTGTTCCCGGGTTCCAGGTCAGCTGAGAAGCAAGGTCATCTCCATTTCCTACACCGGTAAAACGGACACTGTCCAGTGTAATGGAATCATTCAGGCTCAGGGAAGCAATGTTGTATTTTGCCTGGATCCTTGTACTGTCCGCAAACTGTTCCAGACTGATCCCCTGTGCAGTAATGTTGCCGTATATCACTTTATCCGACAGGACATCCATTTCGAAGAAACGCTTCGACGCATCATAATCTCCTTTGATGGTCGTTCCGGGGCTGACATACAATTGTGGCTGGAAAATATCCAGAAACGCCTTCAGATCAAGCACCTCTACATTAAATACCATGCAATCTTCCGATTCAAGCTGTTGGTGCGCAACATGCTTCTGGGGAGACAGCTGGGTAAAGCCGGGAAACAAATGACTGAGCTGGTCCTGGATGACATGGCCGATGTTATTAAAATTGATCTTCCCGTCAATGCTTGCATTGAGCAAAGAGCTGGTCAGTACATACCTGTCTACCTCCGGATCACGGTCTACACTTAAGACGATCTGTGGAATGGCAATCCTTTTTTCTCCCTGGACATACAACAGTTCCACTACTTCGGCGGTCCCTTCCATCGTATTCGGATTGACCCCGACAGCATTCAGCTTTATCTTTCCGACCAGGTTGGTGCTGTCGTTTTCAGTAATGTGCAGTTTTCCCAGCAATGCTCTTTCCAGGTCAATGTTCATATCCATTACCGGCTCGCCGTTCAGGTCGATCGTACCGCTGTAATTCAACAATAAATTCCTGTCATCCACATCTACCTCGGCGTACAATACCTTGTCAATGAAAGAAGTGTTCTTCACTTTGATACCGGAATAGGAATAATCCACCAGGTCGAAGCGGTTTACATTTCCTTCGATTTCGTTAAAATGGATATCTGAGAATGAAAAGGCCTCCCCTGTCAGGAAAAATGTACCGTCAACAACTCCTACCGTTGAATTGTTCAGGAATCTTCCCAGGTTGAACTGGTTCACCTTTACATCATAGTTACTGGCTTCAGAACGGGAAAATAAAAAGGAATTCCGTTCAGAATTGTGTGTGAATAAAATACCATTGTCCAGGTTTACCGAACCAATCGCCGTTTTGATCTCATCCGATGAAAGCACAAACTGGGAGAAGATCCCGTCCAGGCGGATATCCTTTGCCTGGAAATACCCCAGCCGGTTGATGTTCTCATCCAGCTTAAGCGTCCGTGTACTGCTTGATTTCGGAAGTTTTATAGCTTGTATATCTTTTAAATCGATGAATGCATAATCGATGCGTTCCTGGTAAAAGGCTTCTTTCAGGTAACGAAAATCGGGCAGGTTGATCGTCCCTCTCAATTCTGTTTTCTCCCCTGTTTTTAAGACAAAATCCTCTACCTTTAAATCTTTCACAAATTTGGTGAATCTCCCTTCGATCTCCACCTGCTGATCCATCCCGGTCAGTTGCGGCGCGAAAATGGCCACATCCGCAAAAGAGACTTTGCTTTCATACAGATCTGCATCGAACGCAACGCTGTCTACAAACGACTTATACTGTGTATAGCTGGTGTAATTGAGCTTGAAGCGCTTGCTGTTCAGGTTGGTTAACGGGGTCGTAATGTTGACTTTCTGGAGATCAACTCCTTTATTGGAAACTTTGAGCAATGCTGTAAAGTTTTCCAGCTTAAACCCGCTTTTTTCATCCGCAGCCAGTTTCCGGACGTCTGCGGCAATCACTCCATTATCGAACTTGATTTTCCTGGCATCCAGCTCCACATTGCTCAGCAAGAGATGCTGGTAGTCCATTCCTTCCGGCACTTCTTCAACAAGATGATTGTCAAAATGAAAACGGATATCGCTCAAATAGGCCCTGTCAACCAGGATCGGCATGGATTCTTTCGTTTTGGGTTTATCCGATTTAAAATAGTCGATAACAAACTGTAAATTCATCACTCCGCTTTCTGCGTCTTTTTCAATCTTCACCACTCCGCCTTCCAGCGAAATGGAATTCAGATGAATTTTATTCTGAAAGGAAGAAATCCCGTCGACATTGACCAGCAGGCTCCGCACGCTGACGATCGTATCGCTTTGATCCTGGTTCAGCAGCAAAGCACCTTTCAGGTCCACTTTGTCAATGAAGACAATATCCAGCTTTTCAATTGAAACTGTCGTTCCAAGCTCTTTCGAAAGGTAATCCGTTGCCACACCGGCAAGATAGGTCTGGACAGGACTTGTACGGATCGCGAATGCAAAAAGGATGACGAAAAGTAACAGCCACTCAATGATTCCATAGAGTGAACGAGCTATTATTTTGAGTACTTTTGTCATATTTTTTACAAAATTACGTAACTTGGATAAAAAAGATACAATAATATTGGGAATTGAGTCATCGTGTGATGATACTTCCGCTGCAATCCTCAAAAATACTGCCATTTTATCGAATATCATAGCGGGACAGAAAATTCATGAAGAATATGGAGGTGTCGTGCCGGAACTGGCCAGCCGCGCGCATCAGCAAAACATTATCCCGGTAGTAGCCACAGCGATTAAAAAAGCCGGGATCAAAAAGGAGGACATTGATGCCATCGCTTTTACCAGAGGCCCGGGATTGCTGGGTTCCCTGGTGGTCGGAACATCTTTCTCGAAGGCATTCGCACTGGCAATGAACATCCCGATGATGGACGTCAATCACATGCACGGCCACGTACTGGCACATTTCATTGATGATGAAGGAAAGAAAAAGCCGGAATTCCCTTTTTTGTGCTTAACCGTTTCAGGCGGGCACACGCAAATCGTCCTGGTAAAAGATTACCTGAAAATGGAAATCATCGGATCTACAATTGATGATGCCGCCGGAGAAGCATTTGACAAATCGGCTAAATTACTGGGTTTCCCCTACCCTGGCGGGCCTTTGATCGATAAGCATGCTCATAACGGAAACCCGGAACGGTTTGCATTCAGCAAGCCGCAGATCAAAGCATACGATTATAGCTTCAGCGGGCTGAAAACATCCATCCTGTATTTTCTCCAAAAGCAGGAAAAAGAAAATCCGCATTTCATCCGGGAAAACCTGGATGACCTGTGTGCTTCCATCCAGCATACCATTATTGAAATTTTACTGAAAAAGCTGAAGAAAGCAGCAAAGGATCTAAACATCAGGGAAATTGCGATCGCCGGGGGTGTAAGCGCCAACAGCGGTTTGCGAAACGCCATCGGAAAGGCAGCGGAAGAACTGAGCTGGAACGTTTACATCCCCAAATTCGAATATTGTACGGATAACGCAGCGATGATCGCCATTACCGGGAAATACATGTACGACAAAGGCCTGTTTGCCGACCAGAGCATTGCCGCAAAAGCGCGGATAGAGCTATAACCCGCAATAAACGCCATTGATGCTCTTATTCTCATTATCTTTACATCCAAAAGCATCCAATTTGAAAGGAAAAGTTTTAAAATCGACGGGAAAATGGTACACGGTAGAGCTGGAAGACGGCTCCGTAGTGAACTGCCGCATCCGGGGGAAAATCCGCCTGGAAGGGCTGAGCACGACGAACCCCGTTGCTGCGGGCGATACTGTTTTATTATCCGATGATGTAGACGGAGAAGGAAACCGCACGATCGAATCCATCGAGAAGCGCACCAATTACATCGTCCGGAAATCGACTAACCTGAGTAAGCAGATGCAGATCCTGGCAGCGAATGTGGACAGGGCTTACCTGGTCGTCACGCTTAAAAATCCGGTTACTCACCTGGCTTTCATCGACCGTTTCCTCGTTTCTGCCGAATCGTTCAGGATCCCGGTTACGATTCTGTTCAACAAAACAGACCTGTACGATGAGGAAGAGCTGGAATATGCTAACGCGCTTGCGTTCATGTACAAGACCATCGGTTACAATACCCACCTGATTCATGCCGGTGATGCAGGCTCTATCCAGTTCCTGAAAGAAGAGATCAACGGAAAGCAAGTAATGATTTCGGGCCATTCAGGGGTAGGAAAAAGCACACTTGTCAACAGCCTGGATCCTTCTCTTAACTTAAAAACAGGGGAAATTTCAGACGCGCACCTGCAGGGAAAACATACCACTACTTTCGCGGAAATGCACCAGCTTGCTTCCGGAGGGTACATTATTGATACTCCCGGAATAAGGGCTTTCGGGATCACCGAAATAGAGAAAGAGCATATTTCCCATTATTTCCCGGAAATGCGGGAGCGATTGAATCAATGCAGGTTTCACAACTGCAAGCACCTGAACGAACCCAAATGCGCCGTAAAAGAGGCCGTTGAAAAGGGAGAGATATTTGAATCCCGTTACCAGACCTATTACCAGCTGATGACGGAAGACCAAAGCGAAGTGTACCGTAAAAACGAATATGTATGAGGCTGGTTATCCAACGTTCAAAGAATGCATCTGTGACCATTGAAGGTACCGTTCACGGGAAAATCGAGCACGGCCTGGTCCTATTGGTCGGGATTGAGCATGAAGATACAACGGCTGATGCCGACTGGCTGGCAGGAAAGCTGATTAGTCTGCGGATATTCCCCGATGAAGAGGGGAAAATGAACCGGAGCATCCAGGATACAGAAGGACAGTTCCTGGTCATCAGCCAATTTACGCTTCACGCTTCCACAAAAAAGGGAAACAGGCCGAGCTACATCCAGGCGGCCCGTCCGGAAACGGCTATTCCTTTGTACAATTACTTCATTGATAAATTGAGATCGGAGAGCCGGTTGCCGGTGGAGACAGGAGAATTCGGAGCTGACATGCAGGTTCAGCTGATCAACGACGGACCTGTTACGATCTGGATGGATTCGAAGAAAAAAGAATAGTGGAGAATGCATGATAACAAGGTATTTGAAATTGATAAATTACATGATATGACAATTCAACAGGCACAACAGGTAGTGGACGAGTGGATAAAGGAATACGGCGTCCGGTATTTCAATGAGCTGACCAATACGGCTATCCTGATGGAAGAGGTCGGTGAAGTAGCACGGATCATGGCACGCCGCTATGGTGAGCAAAGCGAAAAGGAATCGGATAAAGGCAAAGACCTGGGCGATGAACTCGCTGACGTGTTATTTGTGCTGATCTGCATTGCCAATCAAACCGGAATCGACCTGGAAGACGCTGTAAAAAAGAACCTGGAAAAGAAAACGAACAGGGATTTTGACCGGCACAAAAAGAATGAGAAATTATTCTGATATCTCCCATCCGGTTCAATGCCATTTTAACCATTCATTTTAACAAACATCCAGACGTATGTTCCGTGTATTAACTTTTGCTTTTGTTTTAATTGTCGCTCTGTCCTCCTGTATGAAAGGAAAGCATGCCGACCTGATCATTCACAATGCCGTTATTCATTCAATGGATGAGAAGAGGACGGTTTATGAAGCGATGGCCATCAAGGATGGGAAAATAGTGGAATTAGGCCCTGAGCGCCAGATCCTGAATAAATATGCTGCCGATAAAATTGTGAATGCCGGAAACCGTGACATCTACCCGGGCCTGACCGACGCACACGTCCACCTGCTGCTGGGGGCAAAGCAACGCATGGGAGCCGACCTGTCAGCCTGCAAATCTTTTGCACAGCTGGTAACGGAAGTAGAGATTTACCAGCAACGAAACAACAAGAAAATCATTGTGGGACAAGGCTGGAACGAGGGCGCCTGGCGCGATAATTCACTACCGGACAATGAACGTTTGAATGAATTGTTCCCAACAACTCCAGTATGCTTGTTTCGCAATGACGGACATACGGCGCTTGTCAATGACGCGATGCTCCAGCTGGCGGGCATTACATCGGAAACGGTCGTTACAGGCGGGTCAATCGGGAAAAAAGATGGAAAAATGACCGGTATCGTTACGGATGAAGCAATGGAGCTGGTAAAACAGAAACTGCCTGCTTATTCACGAGAGGAGCTGATCGAAAAAGTGATCGAGATCCAGAACGAACTGCTGATGTACGGAATTACCAATGTGCATGATGCCGGACTGGAAGCCGAAGATGTCGAGCTGTTCAAAAAAATAATCGACAACGGAAGGTTCAAGCTGAACCTTTACGGAATGCTCCTTCCGACGGAGAAAAACATCCGGTTTGCGCAAAAAAACGGCATTTATGAGCACAAGAACCTCACCATACGGAGCTTTAAGGTCTTCGCGGACGGTTCACTGGGCGGACGAGGCGCCTGGATGAAGGATCCCTACTCCGATGACAGCCATTCGCATGGGCACGCAACCGTAACAAAAGAAAAACTGGATTCAATGGTTCAATTGTGTACCAGCCTGGGATACCAGCTCAACACACATGCCATCGGGGATGCATCCGTAAAGATGGTACTGGACGCGTACAAGCATATACGGGAAGTAAATCCCGATCACCGCTGGAGGATCGAACATGCACAGATCATTTCTCCGGAAGACCTGCCATTGTTTGCAAATTACGGTATCATCCCGTCCGTACAGCCTTCTCATGCTGTAAGTGATTACCTGTTCGCCGAAAAACGCATCGGTGCGGCACGTATGAGAGGTGCTTACGCATACCAGTCGCTGCTGAGCACGACCGGAATACTTGCGATCGGAACAGATTACCCCGTAGAGGACATGGATCCCTTCAAAACAATCTATGCTGCTTGCGCCAGGAAGAACGAAAAAGAAGCTCCCGAAGGAGGATTTTTCACACAGGAAGCGCTGTCCCTGGAAGATTGCCTGCGTGGAATGACATTCTGGGCTGCGGTTGCCAGCTTCCAGGACGATCATCTTGGGCGGCTGGAAGCGGGAATGGACGCCACGTTCGCCGTTTTCGAAAGAAAAGTGCAATTATCCCCGGTATTTCAGCGGAATTTCTCTCTGCATACGTATATAAAAGGAGTGGAAGTTTATTCAGCGGAATAATGGAAAACGGATCATTTTTCAAAGAAACCCTTCAGGCTGTCCCCTATTCCAAATAATGTCAATGTACCGTTGATCATTCTTTTTGCAATTTGGAGGTGCTTCTTCTGTTCAATCTCTACTCTCAGTTTTTCGTCGTCCGAGGTGGCCGAAATAACCGGCTGATCGCTCACTCCTTTTCCTCTTTTCAACCGGGTAAAGCTGATCCCTGTCGTTTCGATCTTCTTAACTGTAAATCCTGATTTCTCAAATACATTTTTCAGTGTCCGGGGTGTATAATAACTCAAGTGCTCGGGATAACAGATCATGTCATAATCAGCTTTCAAACGATACCTGAGCAGGGAGTTAAAATTGGGGGTTGTTACATACACAGCACCCTCTTTTCTGAGTAATTGATAAAAGGAAGACAGCTCTTCCAGCGGATTATAAATGTGCTCAAGCACTTCAAACGAAGTAATGACATCGAATGATTCCAGGTCGTAATTGACTGTGTTCAGCATCCCACTATGCATGATTATCCCTTTATCCTTACAAATATCAACAGCTACATCCGTGTATTCAGTACCGTACACTTCCCATCCTCTTTTCTTTGCCTCTTCCAGAAAATAACCAATGCCACACCCCACATCCAGCATCCGGTTGGTTACCCGGTATTTTTCAAATTGATCCAATAGCTCGTTGTACCGTTTAATTGTAACCGGGGACAGGTAATCATTTCTTCCATATCCCAGGTAATGCTCATTCAATTCTTCGTCGGCAGGAATCTTCCGGGAAAAGACAAAACCGCACGAACCGCATTTACACAAATACGAAGATGCGAATGTTTCCAGGTCGGAGAGTCTTCCGGATTGACAGATCAAGCAAGTTTCATGATAGTTCATCCTTGTTATAAATGATTAGTTTCTATTCCTGACAGGTTTATTACAACCTGTCCTTTACAATCTCTGCCAGTTTTTTTACATAGATTTTCCGGGAATAATTCTCCACCCCGGCAGAATTGCATGCTATTTTTCCTTTTTCAGCGAATTCATGAAGTAATTCAAGCAGTACACTTTTCAAATGCCCTTCATTCTCTACGATTATTCCCGAATTGGTCGCTTTGATCAGGTCTGCCTGCAACTGCTTGCTGACGCCATCTATTTCTTCAATATTGTAATATTTTTCTTTTAATTCGAGCGCTTCTTTATCATTGCCGTAACAAAGCAGTATCTTCCTTCCTACTCCTATGTAATCAAATATCTTAGTACCCATATAAGAATAGTAATTGAATAGCAGCATTACATTTTCCTGTGCAATGCGGTGCAATAAATCCTTATTGGGCATCCGCGGAAAAACAGCAATTGCATTTCGGGTCTTCTCCGGCAGTTCCTTTACAAACGCTGCAATTTCTTCGGAATTATTGACTCCATATAAATTCAACTGTAAAGAAGAAGATGTTTCAATCAATCCGGAGAAAACGGTCAAAAAACTTTTCCAGGGATGCCATTCATAGATCGTACCGACAAAAGAAATCGTTAACCTGTCTGTATTTTGAGGCAGCAATGCAATTTCATCAATGATTTCGGGATCATAGCCATTCGGAAAAACATCTATTTCCTTCTCTGGCATTAACTCCTGTAACTTAAATTTTAAAAAATCCGACACAGTTATAATATACGTGGAAGTCGATACATTTTTAACCTCCGTCCGCTCGATCCATTTATGATAGAGCTTATTCAACTGATTGTTTTTGCTGTGGCTCCAGGGATCCCGGTAATCCGCTATCCAGGGAATGTTAAACGCGCTTCCCAGTTTCCTCGCATAATAGAATAATACGAACGGGTCGCCTGTTGCGATAATGGCGTCCACCTTATTCGCCCGCAGATAAGCTTCTGCGGCATGATACAGCTCTTTTTTCGGCCCTGAAACCGTTATAAACTGCCTTACTTCATCAACAAAGGTCAACAATTTCCTGGCAAAACGGTACTTGCTTTCCCCATGTTTCAGGAGCCAGCGATTGCTTCGGGTCGGGGTATAAGGCGTACGGATGATGGTTCCCCAGGCTGTTTCCTCTGTGATCACTTTATCGGTGGGGCTGGCTGAAACGTAATCCAAACCATTTCCGTGTTCGTTGGTCCAGTTACGGGTCACAACAACCGGTTCCACCCCAAATTCTTTCAGGTACTTAAACCACGCCCACGGGCGGAGTCCTCCCACAGAAACGTAAGGTGGGAAATCGTAAGCAAGAATAAGGAGTTTTTTCATTTTTTCAGTTCGTTAATGTTTCCGTTAAAAGGGCAGTCCTTTCCTGATCTTCTCAGCCGTGAAATTATATGAATTTTCCCTGGCGGATTCCTTCCATTTTCCCAGCAATTCTTTGTTTTCCAGCAATTGCCCGATGATGGCTTTCAAATCATCCGCATCCCGGTAATTGAATACTGATCCTTTCAGCTTTTCAGGCACCTTTAGATGCTCAGGAAGCAAACCGGGCAGCTGGTAAGACATCATATCGTGAATAGCGGCCGTAGGCTTGGTCTGCCCGATGTATTCCACTGTCCCCATCCCCTTGAATGTTTTTGTGCTGGCAGAAAGGACAAGATCAGATGTTTCCATTTCTTTCCGGAACATATCTGCCGTGGAATCATCTTCAAAAAAAGAGACCAGTAAAGGAAACTCACTTTTTATCTGCTTCAGTTTATTCAGGATCATCATCCCATAATCCCCTTTTGCTCTTCCGGCAAAAGAAAACGTAATTTCATCGCTGTGGTTTTTATTGGCTTCGATCAGCTCGATCACCTCTTCATACCTTCTCCTGTCTCCGTCGATAGCTCCTGTAAGCACAATCTTTATACGATGATCTGCTTTTGCATACTTACGCTCCTTTTCAGTGTGGAAGATCGTAAAGGGAATGTACAGAAAGCTGTGTTTCTGAAAATACGGATGATTGGTACTTTTCAGATGGTTGTAGATAAAATCCTCCACTGCTATGTAATCACAATTCCTGATGATGGACCTCATATTTACCCGATCCTTATAAGAATTCGGGGACCAGAACCTTCCGTTGAACCAGGTATTGATGTTATGAGTGGTCAGCACTTTTTTGCAATCCAGCCGACGGACAATTCTTTTCAATGCTCCATAAGAATCAAAAACAGGACTGATCAGCAGCAGATCAACTCCATTTTCCTTTACAACCGAAACAATCCTGTCTTCGTCCCGCGCAATCGTATCGATCAATTCATATCGATGTTCCGACATTTCAGGATGGTATTCCAGCATATCTTTATGCATTGACCTGGTCGTGATGATGATTTGTTCACAGTCAGAAAAAATTTCTGATTGCGTCAGTGTATACTGGAAATGTCCTGTTTCTAATATGGCTATTTTCATCTGCGTTTCGTTTTAACCGGGTTTCATGTTAGCTGTAACCAGTTGCCACTTCCTTTTCAACCTGTTAGCAAAGTAGTTAGGTACGTATTTATAATGGTGACCTTTAAAATGCTGGTATCCTTCGGGTTGTCCTTTTCCGAAATAAACCGTTGCATTTTTGCCTAAACCTGCAGCGATTGTCGCGGTCCCCGAAGTAAGGCAGTGCAATTCTTTACAGGAATGAATCAAATCACAAAAATCTTCCAGTGTTGGTGTTTCAATATATGTTTCCATTCCCGCAGGAATGTAAAAATGCTTTCCGTTTCTCAATTTCATAACGGCATCAAAACGAACGTTATTCTTTTTGAAATACGTCATTGCATCTTCTTTTGTACACAGCCCGATATAAGATAAAAAGTTAGGGTCGTAAATGACTTTGTGGTATTCTTCAACAAATTTAGGCTGGTAGTAAATCTCCGGGTTATTCCATCGTTTTCCGTTATCCAGACCGAATTCCAGCATGATTTCATCCAATAAGTTCGTTTTCGTTTCCCGGTTCACTTTGGATACCAGCCTGCCGATGTCAACCTTTATTCCCGGGTCATCGACAAAACCGTCTAGATAAGGATTGTATTCCCAGACCAGCTTTTTATAATCCAGGTGAACAAACGGAGACAAATTGGATAGATATACCTTATCGTACCCGCTTTCTTTGGCTATTTTCGGCAAATGGCTGTGAAAAAGATGATCTCCCAAACCGTCATAAGCGACTTCGATCGTAAGCGTTTTTTTTAAAATACCCATGATACATTTTCTTTTACTTTGACCGCAGGGTTGCCGGCGTACATTGTGTTCGGAGGAATGGATTTCGTAACGACACTTCCCGCTCCTACAATGGCATTATCCCCGATTTCAACGCCTTTCAGTATGGTGACATTCCTGCCGATCCAGACATTCCTGCCGATCTTAACCGGCCTGGTCTTGTTCCGGATTCCTCCATTGTGAACCACGTTATGCTGATCGGAATCAGTTATATAGCAATTGGATGAAATAATTGTTCCATGTCCGATATACATGCTCTCATAAACGTCTATTTCGGTGAGTGTGTTTATGAAGCCCTTGCCCTCAATCACCAGCTTCGCATTTTTCCTGACATGAATGCGCGATCCTTCACACAATGTATAGTGATCGGAAATCAAGGTCAGGGAGGCATTCTCTTCCACCCATATCATTGCCGGAAGGGGTTTGAATCTATCCGGGAAATGGCATTTATTTACAAACAGGTAGCAATCGTTGATTTTCATTTCAGCTCCTCTGTCCGTCTGTATATGGCCGTTCCGGTATACACATACCTGCCTCCTGCGGAGTGTCCGAAACTTGATGTTCTGAAAGAAAGAATAGAAGCTACGTTTTCTCATTTTCGATCCATTTGTAATTTCCAAAAACCACTCCGTAGTTGAAGCCACCGTATACAGCGAATTCCGATTCTGTGTCAACAACTGAGAATGAACAAATATCGCCTGTCTGCTCAATATCAATGATCTTCGGATTGTGAATAAAGCCATTCAGGTAATAGCTTCCTCTTACCAGGAAAAACGGTTCTATTTCAGCGCACAGGCATTCTCTGTCAATAGGGTGCTCAACAGAAAAAACAACTTGTCCCAGCTGATTGATAATCCGCAGGTACATCTTGTAAGGATGGTCTTTCACATTGATCCGGAAATTGAATCGAATCCGGATCGGGTCACTTGTTTTAAAAACATTCTCTTCGTTACCAGACCGATCAAGAAGCTCAATTGACTGAATATAAACATCATTATCCGACTGGATTTTTTCAGGAATGTATTTCGATTCTTCTGACACAATAGCTGAATACTGTGCCACAACCTTTTCAATGCTCCCCCTGCAGACAATTTCTCCTTTATCGATCAGCACTCCTTTCGTGCACAGACTTTTCACCGCCGCAAGGTCATGGCTTACAAAAATGACCGTCCTTCCCTGCCCTGCAACGTCTTTCATCTTCCCCAGGCACTTTTTCTGGAACTCCGCATCGCCAACCGCAAGCACTTCATCTATGATGAGAATTTCAGGTTCCAGGTGCGCGGCCACTGCAAACGCCAGGCGTACATACATTCCGGAAGAATAATGCTTTACGGGGGTATCGATGAATTTTTCAATACCTGAAAACGCCACGATTTCGTCAAACCTGGCTTTTACCTCCTTTCTGGTCATTCCCAGGATCGTTCCGTTCAGAAAGATGTTCTCACGCCCGGTCAGCTCAGGATGGAAACCTGTACCTACTTCCAGCAATGACGCGACACGTCCGTTGAGTTCAATCACTCCCGCTGTAGGATGGGTAATGCGGGAAAGAAGCTTCAGCAACGTTGATTTCCCGGCGCCGTTTTTCCCGATGATACCGATTACGTCTCCTTGCTGAATGTCAAACGAGATGTCTTTTAACGCCCAGAATTCTTCACGTGACCTCTTTCCTCCTGAGAACAATGAAGACAAGGTTCCCCGAAGGCTGCCGTCTTTCTGCTTTCCAATGGTGTATTTTTTGGAAACGGAATCGATTCGTATGGCAGGACTGTGCAACATCAGTATTTATTTGTTTGAAGCTTACAAATTTCCCTGTAAAGACCAGGAATTCCCGGCTGTATGGAGCATTCACACAGGCCGTAATTCAGTGATGGCTTAAATACGTATCGTATTTCTTTTGTCATAGAGTTTGTTCAAATGAAAACCCAAGGCTTTACCCTGACAAATATAGCCAGAAAACCAACACATCGCAGTCATTCACCTGATTTTAATACGACCGTTTTCCGTAATTCAGCAATGAAAACACATTTGAGCCGGCCAGCAACGGATTCTTTTTATTTGACAAGAAGAAGTGTAGTAAATCTTCGTTCTACCTGTTCCCCTGTTTTGCTCTTGACCATTTCATGCTGAACATCCGTTGTTGCAATGGTTAATCCCGCCTGCGCCGCCAGCTCACTTACTTTGCCGGAATCATACAGTGTGAAAACGAATTTCGTGAACGGGAGGGTTTCCATAAATGACGCATCCGCAAAGGTCAGGGCAAAAGCAGCACCAGGTTTCATTACCCGTTTGATCTCTTCCAGGAATGAAACCGGATTTTCCCAAAAATAAATGGTATTCACCGTAAAGACTCCGTCGAATGATTCATCTTCAAAGGGAATATCTGAACCATTGTACAGCACAAACGACGCTTTTCCGCTGGTTACGGATGAGCGGTTCAATTGCGCAGCTTCCGTCACCATCAGCTCCGAAATATCCAGGCCTGTATAAACCAGGTCACGTTGCTTGCCGAACAAATGCTCCAGGTGCCCTGCATTGCCCGGGCCGATCTCCAGTATTTTCATCCCCGCCTCCAGCGGAAGATTTCCAATCGAGTTAAATGTCATACCGCTATTCGTGGCATTCATCATCGTTGCCACTTCCACTCCTTTTGCTCCACTCGGACACATCAACTGGCCAGCCAGTTCTTCCAGTTCTTTCTCTTCCATTGGTTATTGTTTTACTGCAAAAATAAGAGGAATTGATCTCCCGAACACAAATAAAAGGCATAGAAATAATCACCGGAACTTTTGAGGAAAAATGCGGTTTATATAATTCCAAAAAGTTTTTACACGTTTTTGAAAACCCTTTCAGTTGCCCGTTTTAATGTGTAACTTTGCAGTGTAATTATAAAGCTTAGCAGTGATGGCACTAAAAAAAGGAACAAAAATTTACAGTATTGTCAAATTCAAATGTCCGCAATGTAATGAAGGAGATTTTTTCGTGTCTCATCCTTACGATCTGAAAAATGCAGGTAAATTACATGAAAAATGTTCTGAGTGCGGATTGAAATATGCGAAAGAACCTGGTTTTTACTATGGTGCAATGTACGTTTCCTACGCTTTTGGTGTGGGATTATTCGTCACTACGATCGTTATCTATTACCTGATCTTCCGCCGCATAGACGTATGGATCCTGCTGGGGATCATGGGATTCCTTTCTATTATTACAGCTCCGTTCAATTACGCTTTGTCTAAGATCATCTGGGCCAATTTATTCATCGGCTATAAAGAGAACGCTAAAAGTAATTTTAAGACTTCCCGGAAACTGGCTGAGAAAAACGCATAAGCAGACGCACACTTTAAAAGCTGCCCAGTTTTTCCTTTTTGAAGATCCGCCGGTATGTATCGTAGATCCATTTCAGGCGCTTTTCGTCATTCGGATAGTCTGTGTACCATTTTGCAGGAAGGGAGAGGATCTTTTCAAATTCTCCGATACTCACCCCGAGCTTTTTAGCGATGTATGATTTCTCGTCTCCGATCTTTTCGTTCGAGTAAGGCTTTACCTCCAATACCTTAACCGACTCATCTCTCGTTATCTGACTGTTGCATATTTGCGTGGAAAGTGTCGCTCTCCGGTAGTCGATACCGAATTTTTCATACAAATAATACGATTGGATAAACCCGGTATATTTTGACTCGTAATGCTTGCCTCCATAGTATTTCCAGCCCAGCTCTTTTTCCAGGAACGCCATCGCCTCTTCTTTGTTATACGGAACGCAATTCAGAATGTAGAAAAACTTCATTTTCCGGACCAGCTTGTAATACATTTCTTTTTCAAAGCCGAAAGTCGGAAATGTTTTCAAGGACCTGGTTCCGAACTTGCGGTAGATCGCTTTTAAATAGCGCATATCTTTCGCATTGTAGTGCCAGTACCTGGGTAAAATCCCTTCGGTTGCAAAATTTCCTCCGCTCACAATATGTTTCACCCCGTATTTATCCGCTACTTTGTGCAGAACCGCGGGAATAGCGATATCGGTGGGAGTTTCTGCCTCCGGGACAGATGCCTTCAGGAACGCCAGCTGCAGGTCTTTGAATTCATTCCAGTCAAGAACATAGCTTTCATAATCGATGTCCAGTTTCCGGGCAATGTTCTTGATGTTCTGAACAGCTTCTTCCGAATTCCAGCCATTGTCCAGGTGAACAGCCAGCACCCTCAGCCCGTTCTGCCTGCAGATCCATGCCGCATAAGAGCTGTCGATACCTCCGCTCAACCCAAGTATCACATCGTATTCTTTGCCTTTTCCGTCCTTTTTGATCTCAGCAATCCGCTGTGCCAATTCCCGCTCTGACTTTTCGGGCCGGTACTGGTATTTAGATCTTGTTTCAATGAAATCAGTACAGTGGTTGCATTCTCCTTTTTCATTAAATGTGATAGTGGGGTCCGTCGTGTCCATTACACAACGGGTGCATATCTGATAAATAGTATTCATTAGGTTTCTTCAGGAATTAAGTAAATCGTCGGGCAAAAGTAGGCAAATAATAAATCTTCTATTTATTTTTCTGAAAAAAAATTTATCCTAACTGTTCAATTTCCGATTTTTCCGGATAATTGATCAGCACGCCCCGTTTTTTTCCCTGGTAAACGAAAAGACTTCCTGCTCCTGCACCTGTAGCAAATCCCTGCTGAAAAGCGCATCTTAAGTCATTTATTGAACCTGCGCCACCCAACGCGACCACAGGAATCGTAACAGCTTCTGAAACTGCTTTTATCAGGCCGATATCGTATCCTTCCATCGATCCGTCCTTTTCAATGGATTGAATGATGATCTCTCCTGCTCCTTTTTCCTGCATCAGCTTTGCAAATTCCACCGGGTCATACCTGGATTCTTTTTCACCCGAACCGGAATAGACACGCTGCCCTTTCAAAAACTTCCTCTTTACGTCGATGCAAACGCAAATCGTAGAGGAACCATACATTTCAGCCGCTTGCCGGATAAAATCCGGATCATTGACCGCTGCTGTTCCGATAACAACTTTCTCTGCACCTGCATTGATGATCTGCTGAATATCGTGTAAGGTGGAAATACCGCCACCGGCAGCAAACGGCATATTGGCCTCTTCTCCTATCTCAGTGACCAATGCGGATGCGATCAGTCGTTTTTGCGGGGTCGCTTCTATATCCAGGAATACCAGCTCATCCGCTTTCAGATCGTTGAAGATCCTGACGGCATTGATCGGGTCTCCGATATAGCGGTGCTTCTTAAACCCGACAGACTTGACCAGTCCTCCACCGGAAAGCAACAACACAGGAATAATTCTTGGTCTTGGCATGGGATAAATGATGAAGCGAATATAGGAATAAGAAAAAAACCGCCCCTCATTTGAAAGGCGATTTCTGACTATTTTTTTGTTATTTTAAGGCTAAAACAAGCTTCTGATCGACAAAACATGCGTCCCCTACTTCGACAAGTGCATGTTACGTTCTGCATATATCTTTGTAAAGTAAGGATCTTTTAGATTTTTAATGAAACGGATGGCTTCTCCCGTAGATTTCATCTCAGGCCCCAGTTCCTTTTTCACTTCCGGGAATTTCTCATAAGAGAACACCGGGATCTTGATCGCATATCCTTCTTTTTTCGGGTTGAAGGTAAAATCCTTTACTTTCTTCTCTCTCAGCATCACTTTGGTTGCGTAGTTGACATACGGCTCGTCATACGCTTTTGCAATGAACGGAACCGTTCTTGAAGCACGCGGATTCGCTTCGATCACGTATACTTTATCGTCCTTGATCGCAAACTGGATATTGATCAGCCCGACTGTCTCCAGCTCTACCGCGATCTTTTTCGTGATGTCCTCGATCTGCTGCATAACGAAATCCCCCAGGTTATACGGCGGCAGTACGGCGTATGAGTCTCCCGAATGGATCCCGGCAGGCTCAATGTGCTGCATGATCCCTATAATATATACGTCTTTCCCGTCACAAATGGCATCTGCTTCCGCTTCGATCGCTCCGCCTAAGAAATGATCCAGCAGGATCTGGTTGCTTCCCATTTCCCCGATGATGTCCACAACATGCGTTTCCAGCTCTTCCTTGTTGATAACGATCTTCATCTTTTGTCCTCCCAATACATACGATGGGCGCACCAGCAACGGGAATCCCAGCTCATCGGACAACTCCAGTGCCTGTTCCGCACTCTCAACAACACCATATTTCGGGAAAGGGATATTCAGCTTCTCCAATGCTTCCGAGAAACGCCCCCTGTCTTCCGCCAGGTCCAATGCTTTAAAGCTCGTACCAATGATCTTTATACCGTAACGTTCCAGCTTTTCGGCCAGCTTCAAAGCTGTCTGCCCTCCCAGCTGCACGATCACCCCTTCCGGCTTTTCATGCTGGATAATGTCGTAAATGTGCTCCCAGAAAACCGGTTCGAAATACAGTTTATCTGCCGTATCGAAATCCGTAGAAACTGTTTCCGGGTTGCAGTTGATCATGATTGTTTCATAACCGCATTCCTTTGCGGCCAGCACGCCGTGTACACAACTGTAGTCGAACTCAATTCCCTGCCCGATCCTGTTGGGGCCTGAACCAAGAACCACAATCTTCCTGCGGTCGGAAACGATGCTTTCGTTCTCTTCTTCGAAGGTTGAATAGTAATAAGGAGTCTGTGCCTCAAATTCCGCCGCACAGGTATCTACCAGCTTGTACACACGCCTGATCCCCATTTCGTGGCGCTTTGCGCTTACTTCCGACTCAAGGCAACGCAGCAAGTGCGCGATCTGGCGGTCTGCATATCCTTTTTGCTTTGCCTCGAACATCAGCTCTTTCGGTAAATTCTGCAAATGGTATTTTTCAATTTTCGCTTCCAGCTTGATCAGGTCTTCGATCTGCTTCAGGAACCAGAAGTCAATTTTCGTTTTTTCAATGATCGTCTTGAACGGAATTCCCAGCTTAATCGCATCATAGATGTGAAACAAACGGTTCCAGGACGGTTTTTCAAGGCTGTGAAGGATTTCCGCCTGATTGGTCAGCTCTTTTCCGTCAGCTCCCAACCCGTTCCTGTTGATTTCAAGCGACTGACACGCTTTCTGAAGCGCTTCCTGGAAAGAACGCCCGATTCCCATTACTTCCCCTACGGATTTCATCTGCAATCCCAGTTCCCTGTTCGCTCCGGGGAATTTATTGAAGTTCCAGCGGGGAATCTTCACGATTACATAATCCAGTGTCGGTTCAAACAACGCGGATGTTGTTTTGGTAATCTGGTTCTGCAATTCATCCAGGTGGTAGCCAATCGCCAGCTTAGACGCAATTTTTGCGATCGGGTAACCTGTTGCTTTCGACGCCAGCGCAGATGAACGCGATACACGCGGGTTGATCTCGATCGCAATGATTTCTTCCTGGTCATCCGGTGAAACGGCGAACTGAACATTACATCCTCCGGCAAAGTTACCGATGGAACGCATCATCTTAATCGCCATATCGCGCATCTTCTGGAATGTCGTATCAGACAATGTCATCGCGGGAGCAACCGTGATGGAGTCTCCTGTGTGGATTCCCATCGGGTCGAAATTCTCAATCGAGCAGATAATCACTACGTTATCATTGGAATCACGCAGCAGCTCCAGCTCAAATTCTTTCCACCCCAGCAATGCTTTATCGATCATTACTTCGTGGATCGGGGAAAGCTGTAATCCTCTTTCCAGTAAATTGTCAAAATCATTCGGGTCGTGCACAATGGAAGCTCCTGCCCCGCCTAATGTGTAGGAAGCACGGATACAAAGCGGGAAACCGAATTCCTGCGCGATCTTCTTTCCTTCCAGGAAGGAAGTCGCTGTTGCCTGGGGAGCCATCGGAACCCCGATCTCATCCATTAATAAGCGGAATGCTTCCCGGTTTTCCGTAATTTCGATCGCCTTGATGTCCACGCCAATGATCTCCACTCCGTGCTCTTCCCAGATCCCCATCTCATCGCACTTGATAGCAAGGTTCAACGCTGTCTGCCCTCCCATTGTCGGCAGCACCGCATCTATTTTATGGTTGGTGAGAATTTCGATGATGCTTTCCGGTTCGAGCGGCTTTAAATAAACATTATCAGCCACCACCTTGTCGGTCATGATCGTTGCGGGGTTCGAGTTAATCAGCGTAACTTCAATTCCTTCTTCTCTTAACGAACGTGATGCTTGTGAACCTGAATAGTCAAACTCGCAAGCCTGACCGATAACAATGGGTCCGCTACCTATGATCAATACGGACTTAATGGAATTATTTTTGGGCATTTTCTGCTCTTTTGGGTTTCAATTCTGAATAAAACTGTTTTATCAAATTGAGCGCAAATTTAATTAAAAATCGGGAAGGAAAAAACCAAAGACGGGGTTGTTTTTAACAAAATGCATGAAATGTTTATAAGTCACTTTCCACCTGGTTATCAGGCCGACGCGCCGGGCTCATTCTCCAATCTGCTGGCGTTATCCCGCAGATCAGAATAAAACATCCTGTTTATGAAGCAGATAATCGACCTATGAAATATACAGTACCTGACCAGGCAATTTTTCAGAGAATCAAATTGGTAGAAATCAATTTTGTTTTGTTTTTAACAAAATATAATTTTTGTGAAAAAAATAGCACAATCACTTATTATTTTCAGGATACTTTTGAAAAAGGTTGTATATTTGCGTTAGGTTTAGTTGTAAAAGGTAGGTTAGGTTAGGTTTGAAAGGGGTGAAATGTATGTTTCATCCCTTTCGCTTTTTATGCAGAAACTTATTTGTCAGAACATTAAATGTTTCTTCGCGGAGTTTTTCCAGCCGGACTGGCTTTCATAATCCACGAAATAAATTTTCAGATCTGCCTGGCTCTCATATTTTACAAAGTAAATTTTCTTCTTTGCCTGGCTGTCATACTGGGTAAAAAACCATTTCCCTTCGTTTCCTGAAGCCTGGCTGTCATACTTCACCTTATAGACTTTCAGGTCTGCCTGGCTTTCAGAATCTACAACGAACACCTTTACGTCTGCCTGGCTTTCGTAATCAACTGAATATACCTTCTGGGCCATGGAAAGGTGCGCCGTACACACCATCGCGAAAAATAAAAGTAATATCTTCATCATCTGATCTAATAATTTGGTGTCAGAAAGATACGGAAAAAATCAATCTGAAAAGCAACCGGCTGTTTACTGCAAAGAAAAACCTTCCGTAGACATGGAAGGTTTTCTCTATTTTAATTTTATTTTAAATCAGTTCAACTGGCCGTCGGAATGATAGACACCTCCTTTGAAAACCCTTACTTTCAGGAGAATTCCATCACGGTCATATTCGTATACTTTTCCGTCCCACAAGCGGCCGTTCTTAAATTCTCCGTCCTGCCAGATCTCATGATTGGCATTATAGATCTTATTGTAGCCATTCGGTGTGAATTTCGTTCCCTTCGTATTCGGGGTTCCTACCGTTGGCGCCTGTTCTTTTGATGCAGAAGGATCCTTTACCTTAACAGCAGGGTTGACCATTTCTCTTTTTTCGGAATTAACAATCTGCCCTCCCTCTCCGAACTGGATGATCTCTTTAACATCTCCGTTCTCGTGGTATCTTACGGCTTTTCCCCGGGGAGATCCGTTCTCGGCTGTGTATTCAAACTCCATCTGGCCATTCGGGTAGAAGTATTTGATCTTCCCTTCTTCATTTCCCTGTTCGTTGTAGAATCCCTGGTAGGCAAGGGAACCATCTGTATTATACCTCACAAGGGAATCAATATACTTGCCTTTGGTAAAATTCCCTTTTTCGATTACCATTCCTGCCGGGTTCAATTTGACATACTCCCCTTCCGGGCGGTTATTTTTATAGACACCTTTTAATTTCGGCGTGATTCCGTCATTGTAATATTTAATCCAGATCCCTTCTTTGCGGTCGTCTTTGTATTCCCCTTCCTCAACTTTTCCTTCGTTCGGAAAACCTTCATTCGGGCGGTCTTTCCCAAGATAAACCCACTTGCCTTGCTTTTTCCCGGCATTATCTTTCTGGTTGATCTTACCTCCATCCTGCTCCGATTCAAAAAAGGCAGAATCGGCAAGAACAGTTGTGTGACAGAAAATCGTTGTTAATGATAGTAAAAGTAATGTCTGTAGTCCCATAATCATTTGTTTTAAACAATAAAACAAGCAGCTTTTATACTGCAATGTATCGATTTAAATTCTATCTTACAAGTCAAATTATTTCTTTTTCGATAAATCTATTTTTTTATTCGATCAACTCAACCGATCTTCGAAGTATCGACATTCTCAATCATTACAGCCACCAGTTCCCCGATCCCGTAGTGCTCTTTCCATCCCCAATCATTCCTGGCGTTCTCATCGTTGATTGAATCCGGCCAGGTATCCGCTATATGTTGACGAAAATCAGGGTTATAGGTTGTCTCAAAGCCGGGTAAATGTTTCTGGATCTCTCTGGTTAACTGTGCAGGAGTGAATGAACATCCCGCAATGTTGTAAGATGAACGCACCCTGATTTTTTCTGCCGGCGCTTCCATCAGTTCCAGCGTAGCACGGATGGCATCGTCCATGTACATCATCGGGAGATTCGTATCCTCCGAAAGGAAACATTCATACTTTCCGTATTTTTTCGCCTGGTAAAAAATATCCACTGCATAATCCGTGGTTCCTCCTCCGGGCAATGATGTATAGGAGATCAATCCCGGGTAGCGGATGCTTCGTACATCCACCCCGTAGCGGTTGTGGTAGTATTCGCACCATCTTTCTCCCGTCTGTTTTGAGATTCCGTATACCGTTGAAGGTTCCATTACCGTGTACTGCGGAGTTCCCGTTTTGGGAGTGGTGGGTCCGAAAACCGCGATGGAGCTCGGCCAGAATACCTTTTTTACATATCCTTCTTTTGCCAGGTCCAGAATAGTGAACAGACTCTCCATGTTCAGCTTCCATGCAAAATCGGGATTTTTCTCGGCAGTTGCAGATAATAATGCTGCCAGCAGGTACACTTCGGAAACAGCATTTTCAATGATGTAGTTCCTGACAAATTCCCTATCCAGAACATCCATCTGCACATATGGCCCCTGTGCCAATTCTTCAGGCACTTCCGGCTTTATATCCGATGCGATCACACTTTCGCTCCCCTTTTTCTGACGCAGTGCGCACACCAACTCCGTCCCTATCTGCCCTCCGGCTCCGATAACCAGCGTTCTTGACATTTTTTTTCTCGATTTGATAATAGCTATTGGGGGCGAATTTACAATTTTTGGTGATTGAAATACCTTCTTTCACCAGATAAAATTTAATTTTTTCAATTCCGTTTCACTGTTTATTATTTAAGTAATTTTGCCCCATTATGTTTACGGGATATAGCAGGAATTTTTGGTTGCTGGCGGTGGGAGTGCTATTTTTCATGACGAGTTTCAATCTCCTGATTCCCGAACTGAATACCATCATGGAACAACTGGGCGCCGGAGACAAAAAAGGCCTTGTTTTTATTTTCTTCTCCATTGCCGCTGCTATTTCACGCCCGATATCCGGGAAACTATCAGACACGATCGGCAGAAAGAAGGTCATGTACCTGGGAATAGTTCTTGGAGGGATTACCTGTATTCTCTATCCATCTATTGAAAGTATCCTTTTATTTCTCCTGCTGCGTTTTGCACACGGTTTCAGTGCAGGATTCCATCCTACCGGGGCAACGGCAATGGCCACCGACCTGCTTCCGAAAGACAAACGCGGCGAAGGAATGGGAATATGGGGGGTGTTCATATCGGTAGGGTTCGGCCTGGGACAGGTGATCTCTTCCCCTATTATTGAATGGTTTGGCTACGATGCCCTGTTCGTCATCGCTTCATTGTTTTCGGTGATTGCAGGAATTTTGCTGATCAAGGTCAGAGAAACGCTTCCCCGGGAGCAATTGGTATCATTTTCGCCGGAATTGCTGAAATTAAAGTGGGAAGATGTCATTGAGCCATCTGTCCGCCCTTCTGCCGTTATCATGTTCCTTTCGGCATCCTGCTCCGGTTTTGTGTTCGTTATTACTCCTGATATGGCAGGATTCCTTTCCATCGAGAACAAAGGTATGTTTTTCGGGTTCTACACGATGAGCACCCTGGTTGTGCGCTTGTTCACTTCATCGCTTTCGGATGTGATCGGCCGGAGAAAGACACTGATCATTGCCATGAGCCTGCTGTGTCTCTCAATGTACCTGATCGCTGTTTCTGATTCAAAATTCCTGTTCCTGTCAGCGGCTTTACTCTACGGGGTAGCGTCCGGGATCTCCAGCCCTACGTTAATGGCATGGATGGCGGACCTTTCCAATCCTAAACGCAGGGGAGTCGGCTCAGGTACCTTATTCATTGCCCTGGAATGCGGGTTCATGTTCGGGGCAGGCTTATCGATCCTGACTTATGACAGTACACTGACATCCGTGTACAATTCATTCATCATCGCAGCCGTTATCTGCACCATCGCTTTGATGTATCTGTTGTGGCACCTGAACAATTTCAGAAGAAACGATCTGCTGGAAAAACAGGATGAATCAACCGGGCAGGAGGAAGAAACCAGCATCTTACAGGATGGTCCCGCTCATCACTGAGATCTCTGAACCGACGGAAGAAGGCGGCTGTCAATTAAATGTTACAGATCTGTGACCTTAGTGTCTTATTCTTCCTTCTTCAATCAAAAGAATATTTGTAATTTTGTATCAAACTTAAAAACTGAAATAATATGTATCCACCAGAGTTAGTACAGCCGATGAAAGAAGATTTGACTTCGGTTGGTTTCAAACAATTGACAACAGCAGGGGAAGTTGATCAGATCATTAGTGACACGAAAGGGAGTGTATTGATTGTTGTAAATTCAGTTTGTGGATGTGCTGCAGGAAATATGCGCCCGGGAGTGAAATTATCCCTGAACAATGATACGCTGCCAACTGAACTGGCTACTGTTTTTGCCGGTGTTGACGGAGAAGCGACGCAACAGGCAAGAAAGTATTTTCTTCCTTACCCGCCATCCTCTCCTTCGATCGCGTTGTTCAAAGACGGAAAGCTGGTTCATTTCCTAGAACGTCATCACATTGAAGGTGCTTCGGCAGTAATGATCGCTGAAAATCTGGTTGAAGCGTATAACCAGTATTGTTAATTCCGATAGCTGTCGGAAGAATTGATTTTGAATTTTGAATACTGAATTTTGAATGATTAATCCAAACAACATTCAGTATTCAAAATTCTTCATTCTTTTTTAATTTTCTTCTTCGCTCTCCATTTGAGCAATTTCGTCCTCATCGTTTACCTGTTTCAGGCGTTCTGCGTAATCCTTTGGTAAAAATTCAAAGAATGTATCTCCACGCAAGCCTAAACGCAGGCATTCCAATGGAATCATGTCGTTCGGCGCGATATTTCCCAGGTTCACCTCGGCACCAAACAATTTGATAAACCAGACCTGCTGGTTTTTCTGCGGAGCTTCCCACAAAATATCTTCAGGTTTCACTTTCGCGATGATCTTATTGATCAGGAAGGTATGGGCGGTTCCATTCGGGCGAAAAACTCCCACGTTCCCCGCTTCACGTCCTTCTGCAATCACTTTCCAGGAACCTGCTTCCAGCTCTTTGCTCATCATTTTGATCCAGCGAGCCGGAGAGATCAGGATGCCCGAATCTTTCGAGCCTACTTCTGAAAGCACCGTTCTTTCTTTCGCCAGCCTGTGGATCAGTTCGCATTTTTCATCGTGATTGATGATAATCGAACCATCTGAGACTTCTATTACATCCATCTTGAATTTGTCCAGCACACGCAGGTAGTCTTCAAATCTCCCTCTGGCATAGAACACTTCAAACAACGTTCCTCCGAAATAAGGGCGGATATTCGCCTCCCTGTATAAATCGAGCTTTTTCTCCAAGTCTTTTGTAACGTATGACGTTCCAAATCCAAATTTCACAATGTCCGTGAGGTGTTCATTTGCCTGTATAAAGGATTCGACTTCCATCAGGCTCAATCCTTTATCCATCATCATTGTTACTCCTTTGTTTCTGGGTTTTTCCGATCTTTCCGGAATAAAAGGTAATTCAAAATTCATTGTTATAATTATTGTTCAGTCAAATGAATAAACTCGCTGACATTTAGCAAGTCACTATTTATTTCAAATATCTCTCTGGCGTATTCCAAATCCTTTTCAACACAACTTTTAAACAGATTGAGGGCTTCTTCTTTCCTGCCTGATTTCCATAGCTGATTCACAATCAGCAAATCCAGGGAATCATTCGGCCCGTATTCGCTCATAAAGTTCTGAAGAAAGCCAAGAATCTCTGTACCTGGCTCAAACCGGGACATCAACTGTACATATCCCCTCAGGCAGTCTTCATCGGTACTGTCCAGGCGTAACGATTTCTCATAATTGACAACCGCATCTTCGATCTGTTCATTTTTTTCATAGGCGCCGGCCAGTACATGATAGATTCCGGAATTATTCGGGTCCAGCTCAGCAGCTTTGATGATTAAAGAAATCCCTTCGTTGGTGTTCCCTTTCAAATCCTCGACAATTCCCAGTCCCAGCCATGCGTCCGGCAGCATAGGTGCCAGATCCAGGCTTCTGCGGTAATAAAACTCCGCCGATTCCAGCTCTCCCATCTGTTCAAAGCACTCACCGATGTAACAAAAAGCCATTGGGTCTTCTCCATCGATCTCCATGCATTTCTGGAATGCGTCAATCGCTGCTTTAAAGTCATCTTTTCCCATATACGCGTTTCCTATATTGAAATATACGGGGCCGAAATCTTCGTTTATGACAATACAGTAACCATACGCGTCTATCGCTTTGTCGTAATCTTCCAGCTTGGAATAAGCATTTCCCAGATTGTACCAGGCAGTAAAGGAGTAAGGATTCTCATCGATAAAATCGGAATAGCACTTGATCGCTTTTTTGAAATCGCCCAGCTGGTCATAGCAATATGCTATTTCATAAATCGCTCCTTCATTCGCAGGATTGATCCTGATCGCTTCCTCCAGAACGCGCAATGCACCATAGAAATCACGAAGTGCCTGATATTCCATCGCCAGATCCAGAAAGATCTCGTCCCTGTCTTCCTGCTCTTCAGCTAAACGCAATGCTTCATTGAAATACCTGATCGCGCTCTTGTGGTCGCGCAGCTGGCTGAAAATAGATGCTTTGGTCAGCATCAGCTCGGTGGAACTCAATTCTATTTTCTCAACACTTGTCAGCAGGTTCAGGGCTTCTTTCAACTGCCCCATCGCTGACATCGCCTGTGCTTTCCTGATGGTAAACGTAGAATTGTACGGAAACTGTGATAAGGCATAATCAGCAGCCATGTTCGCTCTTGTGTACTGGCTGTTCATCAAATAGTGGTCTATCAGGAACTCCAACCGGTCACTATCCACAAATCCCATAGACCCGCCTGTCAGATACTTCTCAAAATTGGCAATGTCTTCACTTAGGTTCGCTTCAAAAAAATCGTCTTCTTCGTTGTCAAACATACTATAATGTTCAATTGTGAATTATAAATCTACGAAAAAAATACCAGAAAACCGTCTTCCGTCTCTGGATTTTTCAACAAGAAATAAACAAAGGAGCACCATCAAAAAATGAATTTTTTAGCCACATAGTATTCCTGCCTCCACCTACTTCCCTCAACTATGTGGCTAAAAAACAGTTAAGCCTTATTGCCTGCTCTCTTCCGATCCGTCTCCTTCAGCAAAATTTTACGCATACGCAAACTTTGCGGGGTTACTTCAACGTATTCATCTCCCTGGATGTATTCCAGGCATTCTTCCAGCGAAAATACTTTCGGAGGAGCAATCTTTACTTTATCGTCTGCTCCTGAAGAGCGCATATTCGTCAGTTTTTTGGTCTTTGTAACGTTGACCACAAGGTCATTGGAACGTGTATGCTCTCCGATCACCTGCCCTTCGTAGATATCGTCGTTCGGATGTACGAAGAAAATACCTCTTTCCTGCAGGTTTGACAAAGAGAACGGGATAGCGCTCCCCTGCTCCATCGAAATCAACGATCCGTTCATGCGTCCCGGAATTTCACCTTTATAAGGCTGGTACTCCAGGAAACGGTGTGTCATAATCGCTTCTCCGGCTGTCGCTGTTAGCAGGTAGTTTCTCAGCCCGATGATTCCACGGGAAGGAATTTCAAACTGGATGATCATACGGTCGCCTTTCGGTTCCATGTTCTTCATCTCTCCTTTTCTCTTGGAAACCGCTTCCACAGCAGTACCGCTGTTCACCTCCGGAATATCGATCGTCAGCTCTTCAACCGGCTCACATTTCACACCATCAATTTCCTTGATGATCACCTGTGGCTGTCCAACCTGCAACTCATATCCTTCACGGCGCATTGTTTCGATCAATACGGACAAGTGCATTACTCCACGGCCGAATACGATCCACTTATCCGCCTTGTCTGTTTTCGCGACACGCATCGCCAGGTTTTTTTCCAGCTCTTTCTCCAGACGCTCGGAAATGTGGCGGGATGTTACAAATTTTCCTTCTTTCCCGAAGAACGGTGAATCATTGATCGAGAACAGCATGCTCATTGTAGGCTCGTCAATAGAGATCGTCGGCAGCGGCTCCGGGTTTTCCGAATCACAGATACAGTCACCGATCTCAAATCCTTCGATTCCTGTCACCGCACAGATGTCACCAGCTTGCACGCTGTCGACTTTAACACGGTTCAGCCCTTCAAAGACGAACAATTCTTTGATTCTGTGCTTTTCGATCGTACCATCGCGTTTCGCCAGAGCAATCGGCATATTCACTTTTAATTCTCCTCTGTTCAGACGACCGATGGCGATCCGTCCAACGAATGTTGAATAATCCAGTGAAGTGATCAGCATCTGCGTGTTTCCTTCTTCAATTTTCTTTGGCGGAAAGTATTCCAGGATCTTATCCAGCAACGGAGCGATGGAAGTTGTCGGCTGTCTCCAGTCTTCGGACATCCAGCCGTTCTTCGCAGAACCGTAAATCGCCGGGAATTCCAGCTGCTCTTCATTCGCATCGAGCTCGAACATCAGGTCGAATACTTTTTCGTGCACTTCATCCGGTGTACAGTTTTCCTTATCCACCTTATTGACAACGACCAATGGCTTAATTCCCATTGACAATGCTTTACCAAGTACGAAACGTGTCTGCGGCATCGGACCTTCAAAAGCATCCACCAGCAAACAAACACCATCCGCCATGTTCAGTACACGCTCCACTTCACCTCCGAAATCGGCGTGCCCGGGAGTGTCAATAATATTGATCTTCGTTCCTTTGTAGGAAACCGAAACGTTTTTAGAGACAATGGTGATTCCGCGCTCACGCTCTAGGTCGTTATTGTCCATGATTAATTCTCCTGTCGGGCGTTCCCTTTCATCAATAACGTTTCCTGCTTCGATCATTTTGTCAACCAATGTTGTCTTTCCGTGGTCAACGTGAGCAATAATTGCGATATTTCTAATCTCCATATAAGTTATTCAGTTGTGTATTTTAGTATGAATTTCTTCTTTTTCTTCCCCCGTTTCCTGAACCGGATTCTTTTTTCCCACGGAAACCTCCCCGGTCAGAATCTTTCCTGCCGCCGAAATTTCCTGTTCTTCTGTTTCCTCCGTCAAAACGACCACCGCCGCTTCTTCCTCTGGAACCTCCGTCACCTCCTTTATTTTTGGTGATCTCAACGGATACTTTGTTTCCTTCGTATTCCGTACCGTTCACCTTGCTCAGGATCTTATCTGCCAATTCATCGTCTGCTTCAAAGAACGAAAATGACGCCAGGATGTCGATTCTTCCGATGCTATCGGAGCGCAATCCCGTTGAGTCGCAGATCACACGAAGCAAGCCGCCCGGATTCAGTCCGTCCCGTTTTCCAAGGCTTACGAAGAAACGTGTTTTTCCTTCGTCTCTTCTCGTGCTTCTTTCCCTGTCTCTGCTGCGTCCTCCGCGGTCACCATCCCGGTCATCTCTGTCTCGTCCCGCACTTGCATTCAGGTCGCCTGCACGTTCATAATAATCGATAAAACGGTTGAATTCAGCCGAAATGAATTTTTTTACGATCTCCTCTTTTGTCAAGCCATCAAACTCACGCATGATGATCGGCAAAAATTCTTCGATTTCTTCTTCTTTCACTTCTGTTGAAATGACCTTATCGGCCAGCTTCATCAACTGGATCTCACAGATTTCTTTCGCATTCGGAACAGTCCCAACGGTGAACGTCGTACGGATCACCCGTTCGATCTGCCTGATTTTGCTCAGTTCACGGGTATTGATCAGTACCAGCGACTCACCTTTCTTCCCTGCACGCGCAGTTCTTCCTGAACGGTGCGTATAGTTTTCGATATCGTCCGGCAAATTGTAGTTGATCACATGCGTAATGTCTGTTACGTCAATTCCACGGGCAGCAACATCCGTCGCAACCAGTAACTGCACGGAACGTTCACGAAAACGTTTCATAACAGAATCGCGCTGCGCCTGGGATAAATCACCATGCAGCGGAGCCGCATTGTACCCGTCTTTTTCCAGCATTTCAGCTACCTGTGCCGTTTCCCGGCGTGTACGGCAGAAAATCAAACCGTAAATGCTCGGGTTAAAATCAATCAGGCGTTTTGTCGCGGCATACCGGTCCTTTTCTTTGACCATGAAATAGATATGCTCGATATTTTCGTTTGTCTGGTTCTTATGTCCGATGCTGACCTCCAATGGGTCTGTCATGTAGTTTTTCGCAATTGCAGCGACTTCTTTCGGCATTGTTGCAGAAAACAACCACACGTTCTTCGTATCCGGAGTTTTTTCAAGGATGAGATCAATGTCTTCCTTGAATCCCATATTGAGCATCTCATCTGCTTCATCCAATACGACCCATTCCACTTCTTCCAATCGAAGTGCTTTCCTGTTTGCCAGGTCCACCAAACGTCCGGGAGTTGCAACAACGATCGTTGCACCGTTTTTGATATCAGTCATCTGGCGACGGATATCCGTTCCCCCATATACTGCTACGACGTTAATTTTAAGGTGTCTGGAAAAATTTTGCAGGTCTTTTGTTATTTGCAGGCATAATTCCCGTGTCGGGCAAATTACCAATCCCTGAGGAATTTTACGTCCTTCCTCTACTTTACTTACTAATGGGAGACCAAACGCTGCGGTCTTCCCTGTCCCTGTTTGAGCTAAACCGACGAAATCACTTTCTTCTTTGAGTAAGTGAGGGATCGCTTCGGTTTGTATCGGAGTGGGTGTTTCAAACCCCATTTCAGTCAACGACTTCAACACCCCACTCTTCAGCCCGAGTTCTTCAAATGTCATCTAAAAAAATATAAAATTAGGGCGCAAAGGTACGGAGATTTTCTTGTTATGCAATATTTTATTTTCGTTAAGAAAAAATAATGGGAATTATTAACAACAAAAAAGCGTTTCCATTTCTGAAAACGCTTTTACTAATTATTTAATTCAGCTGATTAAGCCAGTACTTCTTTCACTTTATCAGCAGCTTCTTGTAATAATACAGCTGAATGAACATTCAATCCTGACTCGTCAATCAGTTTTTTCGCTTCTATAGCATTTGTTCCCTGCAGGCGAACGATGATCGGAACAGGAATATTCCCCATGTTCTTGTAAGCATCAACAACTCCCTGAGCTACACGGTCACAACGAACAATACCTCCGAAGATATTGATCAGGATCGCTTTTACATTCGGATCTTTCAAAATGATATGGAATGCCTTTTCAACACGCTCAGCGTTTGCTGTACCACCCACGTCCAGGAAGTTTGCAGGGTTACCTCCGGACAGCTTGATGATATCCATCGTAGCCATCGCCAGACCTGCACCGTTTACCATACATCCTACGTTACCATCCAGCTTCACGAAATTCAAACCTGCTTCTCCCGCTTCAACTTCTGTCGGATCTTCTTCCGTAACATCACGCATAGCAGCATAATCCGGGTGGCGGAACAATCCGTTCCCGTCTAATGTTACCTTCGCATCAACCGCGATGATTTTGTTGTCGGAAGTTTTCAGAACCGGGTTGATTTCAAACATGGAAGCATCAATTCCAACGTATGCATTGTAAAGGGAAACAACGAATTTTGTCATTTCCTTGAACGCCTGCCCGCTCAATCCCAGGTTGAACGCAATGTTTCTTGCCTGGAATCCCTGAATGCCCACGCGCGGATCAATTTCTTCTTTGAAGATCTTCTCCGGAGTATGCTCAGCAACCGCTTCGATGTCCATCCCTCCTTCCGTAGAATAAACGATCGTATTTCTTCCTCTTTCCCTGTCCAAAAGAACGGACATATAGAATTCAGAAGTTTCAGACTCACCCGGATAGTAAACATCCTGGGCAATCAGCACTTTACTTACTTTCTTCGCTTTTCCGTTCGTCTGGGCCGTCATCAGGTGACCTCCCAGGATACCTTTCACTTTATCTTCGATCTCACCAAGGCCTTTCGCCAGAACAACACCATTGGAATCCGTTTCCTGGATCTTTCCTTTTCCACGGCCACCGGCATGAATCTGCGCTTTAACCACGTACCAGCCTGTACCTGTTTGTTCTGTCAACTTTTTAGCTGCTTCAACAGCATCTTCTACTTTGTCGATTACAATACCCTCCTGTACAGCCACTCCGTAGCTTTTAAGTATTGATTTCCCTTGATATTCGTGTAAATTCATTTGTTATGAGCTTTATTTTGCGTGGTAAAAATAGTATTTTATTGTGAATAGGCAAGCAGTTTTTTCAGGAAATAATAAAGAGTTAATGCGGGAGGGATAACACGTGTTGATAATCCGCAGCAATTACATTCAAAACGATTCCAACCCTGAAAAATAAGCAAGGGCAGCCCTTTTGAGCCACCCTTGAATGATCTTGCCGAAACAATAGATCTTTACTGGATCGAAATCTGCTTCAGGGCCTGTTTTACTTCCACTTTTTTAGGTATTTCCAGTCTCAGCTCTCCGTTCTCATACTTCGCACTGATTTTGTCAACATCTACGTTCTCGGAAAGGCTGAACGATCGTGAAAAGCTACTGTAATTGTACTCCTTTCTTGTGAAACGCTCACCTTCCTCTACTTTTTCCTGAGACTTATTCGCGGCAATTGTCAGAACATCATTGTCCACCGAAATTGTAAAATCTTCTTTTGCCAGCCCCGGCGCAGCTAAAAATACTTCGAATTTATCATCCGCTTCTTTTACGTTAACTGCCGGAAATGACAATTTTGAATTTACACGATCCAATAACTTGCCTCCGAAAAACTCGTCAAAAATGCCCGGAAACTGTCCTAAAGCTTCTCCTGGATTAAATTTTACTAAACTCATCTTATCTCAATTTTAATGGTTAAACTTCTTTTGCCTAACCTTGCTTCAAAGAAAATACCAAATGGGAAAAACAACCACAATCAAGACATTTTGTCCGAAAAACCCAGTTTTACGCCAAATCACACTGAAAAATCAAGCCATTTTGTCATAATTCCTGTTTTAAACTACTGCAACAGGAGTCGTTCCTGCTCGTATGTACGATCCCAAACAAAAAAAGGCCGTCATAAATGACGGCCTCTCTACTATTTTCAATAATCGGATGGTTATTTCACAACAGCATTCACCCAGCTGCTTTCAATGTTCCTGGATTTAAACTCTTTCGCATTGACCTTCCTGACATCATCCCATATCTGACTGATTCCGTGTTGCAGCGCTTCTTTTTCATCTTCCATCGCTGTGACAACGACAAAAGGATCAGAAAAATAATGCCTCACGAAGTTGGTATCAAAATCCCCTTTTTTAAACGCTTCGTGCTTCAGAACGAATTTCCCGAAATCCAGTGTGGTCTTCACTCCTGAAATCTGGTACTCATCAATTGCCACCAATGCCCGTGAAATGGCGGATTTACGGTCTTTTCCCCAGATGACCAGCTTGGCGATCATCGGGTCATAAAAAATAGGAATATCCATTCCTTCTACAAAGGCATCATCCACACGTACAGCCCTTCCCGAAGGAACCCGGTAACGCTTTAAATTTCCGATATCCGGTGTAAAACCGTTCAATGTATCTTCCGCGTACACACGTATCTCAATCGCGTGTCCGTTGATCTTCAGGTCTTCCTGTCTCAGAGGCAGTTCTTCACCCCGCGCGACACGGATCTGCCATTCCACAAGATCCAGCCCTGTGATCTCTTCCGTAACAGGATGCTCTACCTGTAAACGTGTATTCATTTCAAGGAAAAAGAAATCCATGTTTCCATCTACCAGAAACTCAACTGTTCCGGCCCCTTCATAATTACATGACCTGCAGACAGCAACGGCAGCTTCTCCCATTTTCCGGCGCAGTTCAGGAGTCAGCAGGGCGCTCGGAGCCTCTTCGATCACTTTTTGATGGCGGCGCTGAACCGAACACTCTCTTTCAAACAGGTATACCGCATTCCCATGACGATCGGCAAATACCTGGATCTCAATGTGACGCGGCTTTGTCACGAATTTCTCTATAAAGACGGCATCATTCCCAAAAGAAGAACGGGCTTCATTCTGAGCCAGGCGCATCTGTTCGCGAAAATCTTCCTTTTTTTCTACCAGTCGCATCCCTTTTCCCCCACCTCCGGCAGATGCTTTAATCAGGATAGGATAACCTACTTCGTCAGCGATATCAATTGCTTTGTCTACATCCGTAATCGCTTCGTCAACTCCGGGAACCAACGGAACTCCGAATTCTTTAACCGCCTGCTTCGCACTTAATTTATCCCCCATCACTTCCATCGATTCGGGTGAAGGTCCGATCAGCGTCATCCCGGCAGCTTTTACTTTCCGTGCAAACTCGGCATTCTCAGAAAGAAAGCCATAACCAGGGTGAATTCCGTCCACCTCCAGCTCTTTACAGTAATCCAGGATCAGGTCCATTTTCAGATAGCTCTCCGCAGCAGGGCTACCTCCTAAATAAACAGCTTCATCTGCTTCCAAAACATGTGGCGCGTTTCTATCTGCATCAGAGAAAACCGCTACACTCCTGATATCCATCGCTTTCAGCGTCCGGATAACTCTTCTGGCAATTTCACCTCTGTTGGCAATAAGTACTTTTTTCATGGAAGTCATAAATTTGATAAGATTGCGAAGATAACATTTTCAATTGAAAGTGAAATGTTATTTTTATGACATTTACAATGAGGTTCAGACAAAATAAAATACCTTTGCTGTCTTTCTTTTTTTATAAAAAGTGATGGTAAATAACAGGCAATACCCGATCGATAAACTACTCCGGCCATTCCAGAAGTTCATCCAGCAGGAAAAATCCGGAGGGCTCGTTCTTGGAGTCAGTGTAATTGTTGCATTGTTACTGGCCAATTCTCCCTGGTCTGCCGCCTATCACCATTTTTTTGAATACAAGCTCGGTTTCCAGGTTGACGGAAAAACATACCTGGAATACAGCCTGCATCACTGGATCAATGATGGGTTAATGGCTGTCTTTTTCTTTGTGGTGGGGCTGGAGCTGAAACGGGAAATTGTCGCGGGAGAATTGTCCAATCCACGGAAAGCATTGCTCCCGATCCTTGCAGCTATCGGAGGAATGATTGTTCCCGCCGGCATCTACCTGATCCTGAACCCGGCAGGAGAAGTTCACAGCGGATGGGGAATCCCGATGGCGACAGATATTGCGTTCGCATTGGGCGTTCTATACCTGCTGGGAGATAAAATCCCGTTGTCTTTGAAAGTATTTCTGACCGCTTTAGCTATTGTAGACGACCTGGGAGCTGTTCTGGTGATCGCGTTCTTTTACACTTCGGAAATTTCTGCTGCAAGCCTGCTGGCAGGATTTTCATTCCTGGCCCTTATGTACCTGGGGAACAAGGCGGGTGTCAGAAACATTCTTTTTTATGCCATTATCGGGATCGGAGGTGTATGGGCCGCATTCTTATTATCAGGAGTCCACGCAACAATCGCTGCCGTACTCGCTGCATTTATGATCCCTGCCAATGTACGCATAAAAGAACGTACATATACCAGCAGCATTCAGCATTCCCTGGATCAGTTCCGGGAGATTGATCCCAATGACAGTATCCCTACGCTGACCAACGATCAGCTTCATCTTCTGGATGAAGTCAGAAAGAATACCAACAAGGCAATTCCACCTTTGCAGCGGCTGGAACACTCCATGCATCCGTTCGTCACATTCGTGGTCATTCCCATTTTCGCCCTGGCAAATGCAGGTGTTTCGGTGTTGGGGATCGACATGGATGAATTGTTCAGCACAAATGTCGCATTAGGAGTCGGATTGGGGTTATTGCTGGGAAAAGTAGCGGGTGTCGTGGGCTTTACGTGGTTATCCAACAAATTGAAACTAGCTCCCTATCCGAACGGAATGAATACTAGAAACCTGTTCGGACTGGGATTCCTGGCAGCCATTGGTTTTACGATGTCATTGTTCATCACCAACCTGGCTTTTACTCATGAAGAATACGTCACCCAGGCTAAGATCGGAATTTTCACCGCTTCCATAACGGGAGGTATCCTGGGGTATATCATCCTAAGCAAACAAGCCGTCAAGTGAAAGCAATACTGGACAACCCATACTTAAAGCAGCTACTGGTTCTTCTGAACATAGCCGCTTTCTGCTGCCTTGTGATCGACATCGGTTTTTCTGCTGCCAGGCAGGTCCAGGTGGTTGTACTGGCCGTATATTTCACCGCATTGATCAGCGGGCTGGTCTATACCTCCCTGAGCCTGTTCTACAAAGGAAGCAAGAACATCCGCCTCGCTCTGTTTGACAGCGTAAGCATCGCAATTATCCTGTTCTGTCTATACAAGCAGCTGGCTTCCCAGACCCCGGCAGATCCTCTGACAGTATGGATACGGACTGCCATCCTGATCAAGCTGTTCAGGGCGATCGTTACTCCCAGGATCAGGTACAGGCGTTCCGTATTGAATCCTGCCCAGCTTTTCATCATCAGCTTTCTCGGACTGATCCTGACCGGCACATTCCTGCTGATGCTGCCCAAAGCAACCGTGCAGGGCATCTCGCTGATTGATGCATTGTTTACTTCCACAAGCGCTGTTTGTGTTACCGGGCTGACCGTCGTTGACACGAGCAGCTATTTCACTCCCTTCGGGCAGACGATCATCATGCTGCTGGTACAAGCCGGCGGGCTGGGCATTCTTACATTTGCCAGTTATTTCAGTTATTTTTTCAAGGGAGGAGCTACCTATGAAAACCAGCTTGCGCTCAGTGATATTTCCAGCACAGGAAAGATAGGTGAAGTTTTTACCACCCTGAGGCGCATCCTGATCATTACGTTCTTAATCGAGTTCATCGGGGCCTGCTTTATCTATATCAACATCGACAGGTCCTTTATAGCATCATTCGGAGAACGTGTCTATTTTTCTGTCTTCCACTCCATATCTGCTTTTTGCAATGCAGGTTTTTCAACCATGCCCGGCGGAATGATGCAGGAGGGATTTGAATACAATTACCCGCTCCAGTTTACGATTGTCATGATTTTCGTGTTCGGAGGGCTGGGTTTTCCGATCATGATCAACATCCTTCGCTACCTCAAGTATTTCATCAAACGATACATCCTCTGGTTCGTATCGGGAGAAAATAATTACAGGGCGTGGGTCATGACACTGAGCAGTAAGATCAACCTGATCACTACCCTCTTGCTCATTGTGTTCGGAACGCTCACGTTCTTCCTGCTGGAATATTCCAATTCGCTGTCAGCGCATCACGGGATGGGGAAAGTGATCACTTCCCTGTTTTCTGCAACCACTCCGCGGTCAGCCGGGTTAAATACGATTGATTTCAGCAGCCTGCATGTATCCACAATCATGCTGATCATACTTTTAATGTGGATCGGTGCATCGCCAGCCTCAACCGGCGGTGGGATCAAAACCAGCACATTCGCGATTGCGACACTCAATTTTATCAGCCTGGCCAAAGGAAAAAGCAAGATCGAACTGTTCCGTAGAGAGATCGCTGATATATCGGTCAGAAGGGCATTTGCCACCATGGCCCTTTCGTTCATTTCGATCGGAACCGGAATCTGTTTCGTGGCGCATTTCGACAGTGGTAAGTCGCTGCTGGACATCGCTTTCGAATGTGTTTCCGCTTACTGTACGGTAGGACTCAGCCTGGGGATTACGGCAGAATTAAGCGAAGCCAGCAAAATTGTACTAACGGTACTAATGTTTACAGGAAGGGTAACAATGCTGTCCATTCTTATCGCGTTCTTCAGGAAGGTAAGAACGATGAGCTACCATTACCCAACCGATGAAATAATGATCAATTAAAAAATTACCGGTATGAAATTCATAATTGTAGGTTTAGGAAATTTCGGGGCATCACTTGCTGAGAAGCTGACGCAACAAGGCAATGAAGTTATTGGCATCGATTCCAACATGGACAAAGTAGCTGCGCTGAAAGACAAGATCTCCCATACGATCCGCCTGGACGCAACTGACGAACAAACCGTTTCGGATCTTCCACTCAAGAACACAGACATCGTGATGATCTGCATCGGGGAAGACCAAGGAACCAATGTCCTGGCAACAGCGCTTTTTAAGAACCTGGGAGTAAAACGACTGATCAGCCGTTCCATCAATTCGTTACACGAGAAAATTCTCCGGGCAATCGGTGTGGATGAGATCGTGAGGCCGGAAGAGGAAACTGCAGAGAGATGGGCTAAAAAGCTCTGTTTTAAAGGTGTCGTGGATTCATTTGAACTGAATAAGAACTTCAGTGTTGTTGAAGTGAAAACACCGGATTTCCTGGTAGGAAAAACCATTAAAGAGGTAGGGTTCAGAAAGAACTATAAAATTGTTATCCTCACCATCATCAAGCAAACCGAAGTCAGTAGTTTACTCGGAAGAAGCACGACTGTTTCAACCATCCAGGGCATTCCTCAGCTCGAAACGGTTTTACAGGAAGACGATATCCTGGTGTTATACGGTTCGAATAAGGACCTGGCAAAGATCGCGAAAGTCAAGAAAGAATGATTTTCGCTGAGCCAATAACGTTCGGAATTAAAGCACAAAAATCGCCACAATGATGAATACAATGATTATCAGCAGGTATTGCCAGAAATCAATGAAATAAGGCGCATATTTTTTAAGTGTATCTCTCCAGCTCATGCTGCAAATGTAACTAAATCTTTTCAGAAAACTTTTTCGCTTTTCTCAAAGTATCATTTTTAGTTGAGGGGTAAATATGTTATATTTGTACTGCGATAAAACTAAGTTATGACCAAACAGACAATATCAGAGAAAGAAAAAACACTCGATTTCGATACATTTAAATCAGAAGTGCTGGAAGATTACAAACTGGCATGCATTTCAAGAGAAGCGTCTTTGCTTGGGCGCAGGGAGGTACTGACAGGAAAGGCAAAATTCGGGATCTTCGGAGACGGGAAAGAGCTGGCTCAGATCGCCCTGGCAAAACAATTCCGAAACGGGGATTTCCGTTCCGGGTATTATCGCGACCAGACCTTAATGATGGCCATCAGCCAATTGGATGTTCAGCAATATTTCGCAGGATTGTATGCGCACACTGATGAAACAGTAGAACCAATGTCCGCGGGCCGCCAGATGGGAGGCCATTTTGGGACACGCAACCTGGACAAGAACGGAGAATGGAAAAACCTGATGGAACAAAAGAACAGTTCTGCTGACATCTCCCCTACTGCCGGCCAGATGCCCCGCTTACTGGGACTGGCACAGGCGTCCAAAGTTTACCGCAATCATCCTACGCTGAAAGATACAGAAGCATTTAAAAAATTTACAGACGGAGGTAACGAAGTCGCATTCGGAACGATCGGGGATGCTTCCACATCGGAAGGACCATTCTGGGAAACGATCAACGCTGCCGGTGTACTACAGGTGCCAATGGTCATGTCAGTATGGGACGACGGATACGGGATTTCCGTTTCCAGGGAGAACCAGACGACGAAAGACAGTATTTCCGAAGCACTGGCAGGAATGCAACGCACAGCAGATAAGCCCGGGTACGAGATTTTTGTTACCAAAGGATGGGATTATGCGCATTTATGCGAAACATACGAAAAGGCAGTTGCGCTCGCCCGCGAAGAGCACGTTCCTGTTCTGGTTCATGTCAAAGAGGTCAACCAGCCACAGGGGCATTCTACTTCCGGTTCGCACGAGCGGTACAAATCGGCAGAGCGCCTGCAATGGGAAACCGATTTCGACTGCATCAACAAATTCCGGGAATGGATCCTGAGCTTCAATGCTGACGGGCTGACCATTGCGACGGAAGAAGAGCTGAAAGCCATTGCCGACGACGCGAAAAAACACGTTCGTGACAGCAAAAATGCAGCATGGAAAGCATATACGGACAGCATCAAAGACGATTTGTCAACAGCGCTGCAATTAATGAAAGCAGTTGCTGAGAACAGCCCGGAAAAGGCATTTATCCAGAAGGAAACAGAATCGCTGGAAAAAGCAATGGACCCGATCCGCAGGGATATCCTGTCTGCTGCAAAAAAAGTACTGCGTCTGGTACGCAATGAGCAACATCCTGAAAAAGCTGCTCTGGCAGCATGGATCCAGCAGCAAACTGCCGTAAATTATGACCGTTACAGCTCTCATCTCTACTCTCAGTCAGCAAGTGCTGCCCTGAATATCCAGGGAGTAGAACCCAACTATGATTCAGATGCTCCGATGGAAGACGGACGGATCATTCTGCGCGACAATTATGACAAAATCCTGGAAACCCGGCCGGAAGTACTGATCTTCGGAGAAGATGCCGGGAAAATAGGTGGTGTGAACCAGACACTGGAAGGAATGCAGGAAAAATATGGCGAATTGCGCGTCTCCGACACAGGAATTCGTGAAATTACGATCATAGGACAAGGAATCGGAATGGCGATGAGGGGATTACGCCCGATCGCAGAGATCCAATACCTGGATTACCTGTTGTACGCGATCCAGGTGATCTCCGATGACCTGGCAACGGTTCAATACCGGACGAAAGGCGGACAAAAAGCTCCACTCATCATCAGCACAAGAGGACACCGCCTGGAAGGGATCTGGCACTCCGGGTCTCCGATGGGAATGATCGTCAATGCAGCAAGAGGAGTTCATGTCTGTGTACCAAGAAATATGACAAAAGCAGCAGGTTTCTATAATTTATTGCTGGAAGCCGATGAACCGGCAATTGTAATAGAGCCATTGAACGGATACCGGACAAAAGAGCCTCGTCCCAACAATATCGGGGCATTTAAAATTCCCCTGGGAATACCTGAGATCGTAAAGGAAGGAACGGACCTGACCATCGTTTCTTACGGTTCCACATTCAATTTATGCGAAGCTGCCGCAAAACAACTGGCAGAACTGGGGATAAACGCTGAACTGATCGACGTTCAGACATTACTTCCATTCGATATTCACCACATGATTTCTGAATCATTGGAAAAAACAAACCGCCTGCTGATCGTTGATGAAGATGTAAGCAGCGGTGCAACCGGTTTTATACTGGATAAAATCCTGGTGGAGCAAAAGGGGTATTATCACCTCGACTCTGCTCCCGTAACGCTGAGCGCTAAAGATCATCGTCCTGCTTATGGTACAGATGGAGATTATTTCTCAAAACCAAGCATCGACGATATTGTTGAGACGGCTTACTCAATTATGCACGAAGCAGATCCAAAGGCTTACCCGTCGCTCTATTAAGAGGTGATGATTGAACAAAGAAAGAGGTAATCTGGATGTTTTCAGGTTACCTCTTTTTTATTCCTCCGGCGATCCCAGCCAGTTTTCAAGAATCATTTGTTGATTGTTTTCATTTTCTTCCTCATTTTCCGGTCAATAAATTACGGAAATTCGTAGTATGTTATTAAACAGGATATTCATCGCGATGTTCATCATCCCGTTCATCGTTGCGGTATGCAAACTGATCTTCTGGGCGGATTTCAATGTCTTTGACACGATGGTCAGGTCGCTTTTCGACGCGGCAAAGAGCGGGTTTGAATTTTCGTTGTTCCTGACAGGGGCTTTGTGCCTCTGGATGGGAATAATGAAGGTAGGAGAAGAAGGAGGAGCCGTACAACTGCTTTCAAAAGCCGTTTCTCCCCTGTTTTCCAAACTGTTCCCCGAAATACCGAAAGATCACCCGGCTGTAGGTTCGATTATGATGAATTTCAGCGCCAATATGCTGGGCCTTGACAACGCTGCGACTCCAATCGGCCTGAAAGCCATGAAAGAAATGCAGGAACTCAACCCGGATAAAGAACGTGCTTCCAATGCGCAGATCATGTTCCTGGTTATCAATACTGCCGGGCTGACCGTTATCCCGGTTTCCATACTGGCATTCCGTTCTTCGGCCGGCTCCATGAACCCTTCGGAAGTGTTTATCCCCATTCTTTTTACAACCTTCTTTACCGTTCTGTTCGGAATTCTGATCGTAGCCGTTAAGCAACGGATCAATTTATTCAACAAAGTCATCCTTGCCTACTTAGGGGGAATGGCTGCACTGGTCACCGGGTTGCTGCTGCTGATCATCAACAGTCCTCAGTACACGGAACTGATCTCAAAGGTCGGAGGAAATCTGTTTCTCCTGGGAATCATTGTATTGTTCATTTCCCTGGCTGTGCGCAGGAAAGTAAACGTCTATGATTCCTTCATCGAAGGAGCCAAAGGAGGCTTCCAGGTGGCAATCAATATCATTCCCTACCTGGTTGCGATCCTGGCAGCAATAGCGCTTCTACGTTCGTCAGGAACACTGGATGCATTCCAGGACGGCATTAAGTGGTGCCTCCATCAGTTCGGAATTGTTGCCGATTCCGTTGTTGATGCGCTTCCCGTAGCGTATATGAAAACATTCAGCGGATCCGGAGCAAGAGGGCTGATGCTGGAGATATTCGATACGTACGGAGTTGATTCTTTTACCGGAAAGCTGGCCGCTACTTTCCAGGGAAGCACTGAAACAACATTCTACGTGCTTGCCGTTTATTTTGGATCCGTAAAGATTACCAATACCCGGTATGCCGCAGGTGCAGGATTACTCACGGACATTGCCGGTGCAATAATCGGCATCACAATTGCGTTAATCTTTTTCCAATACACTTAAAGATGTTCGGCTTTTTCAGAAAAAATAAAACCAGGCAGATCACTCCCGATCAGCTGAAATCAACCCAGCTGAACGCCATTGATTATGAGTCGAAGGTGATTCTTGCATGGGCGAAAGCTATCGAAGGGAATGATGAGATCATGCTCTGGCTGAAAGAAAACGGGTACAAGGAACTGTTTATGGCAACCTATGCCATTTACCTGAAAGATGAAGCCAGGGATTGGCTCACACAAAACGGATATGCTCAGCTAATGGCCTTCATCAATGCGGCGGAAGGTGTGAAATCGGCCCAAAAATGGTTATTGACCCACAAATTTGACTTACTGTACCACATGGCGATGGCCATTGAAAATGACGATACCAGCCTGATGTGGCTACGGCAACATTCCAGCCAGGATATTCTGATTCTGACTAAAGTCATTAAGGAAGTCAAAGACAAAATCGAAGAAAATCACAACGATATTCACAGTTTCAGAAAAGACCTTTAATGTTTGTAATTGACAACGGTGCATTATTCAATTGTCAATCGTAAACTGGTTCATTGCTCAAAAGTACAGCCAGCTTCCACTCCATTGATTTCCTGTCAGGATGATCGCCGGGAACGGTAATTTCAGGTAGTTGAACTGTTTTACAATCGCTTTCAGCCAGGGCTTTTTAATCGGCAGCTTGCTGAAATCAATGTCCAGCGAAAAGAATACCTGCCGTTTCGCGTGAAAGACCAGGTCTTCCCCGTTCTGATTTACAACGTACGTATTATCAAGACCGTGTAATTTTCCATCAATCCCGTACCCTACCGAGAAGCAAAGCCACGGCGGGAATTTTGAATCTTTCAGGAATGTACCCGGACTTGCACTCAGCCAGTAGGTCTGCCCGTTATAGTCTTTCAGAAGCCGTTCGGGAAATGTCTTCCCCAACGTATTGGGACGATATTGCGCATAGGGTGAATGTGTGTAGGAAAATTTAAAAATCAGCCGTTGCTCTTTCCATCCCAGTTGCTGTGCAAGGTACAGCCCTGCCCCCAATGTGTTCGCTCCCATATCACTCCAGGAAAACCCCCAGTCTTTGCCGGTGGCGTCCAGGCATTCCAGTGTCAAGAGGTATCCCATTCCAACCCCAAACCCCATGAATGCCGCAGAATTGTTCTTCCATCCTGCCCATTGGTACAGATCTCCCGTAAGCGCTGAAATTTTATTGGCGGTGTACAAATGCCCGGCTTTATCCATCTGGAGCCATTCACGTGAATCATCAAAGGTATGCCAGGATGATTTTTCCATTCCCTTGTACCATACCTGAGACAAACCGATCATACTGCCCGCCCACACGATGCCTGTTCCGGAAGAAACACCAATCGTTTTCCACTTGTCGATCTTTCCGGCAGGGATATTTTCCGATTTCAACGAATCGGCCTGTGCCATTGAAGCAAATGACGGGGAAAATAACAGGATGATTACTATTCGCAAAAACACGAAACGAAAGTACAAAAAAAATCCCCCGGCAAAACCAGGGGACTTTATTTTCAAAACTACTGAATTATTTTTTCTTAAACTGGTTGATCGCGTTCACCGTGAAATCGCTCAGCACCAATTGTCCGCTCATGCCTGCCCGCTCAGTCAGCAGCTGATCCCAGTTTTCCGTTCCTTTCCAGAAAACCTGTTTCAACATCGCCATTGCCTCAGGGTTGGATTTCGCTAACCGGTTTGCCAGCGCATCAATCTCAGCATCCATTTCGTCAGTGGACTCGAATACATCCGTATAAAGTCCCTTTTTCTGAGCCCATTCGGCAGAGCGCCATTCCGTAGCGTTGATCGCCAGTTCGCTCATGGCGGAAAGCCCGATCTTTCGCTCAACGGCCGGCCCTACAACAAACGGCCCGATACCAACTGCCAGCTCTGACAATTTCACTTCTGCGTATTTGGTTGCCAGGCAATAATCAACGGCAGAAGCAATACCCACTCCACCTCCTACTGCTCTTCCATGTACGCGTCCGATGATGAATTTCGGAGCTTTTCTGCAGGCATTGATCACTTTGGCAAAGCCCGAAAAGAACTGTTTTCCTGTTTCCAGGTCTCGAATAGAGATCAGCTCATCAAAACTGGCTCCCGCACAGAATGCTTTTTCTCCCGAAGAGCGCAATACGATCACTTTTACATTGTTGTTGTTTCCCAACTCTGTGATCGTATCTGCCAGCTTCTGAAGAATCTTACCCGGCAATGAGTTGCTCATCGGATGGCCAAATTCAATTATTGCAATTCCTGATTCTGCGACCGTATATTCTACGTGCCCCTGGTTCACTGCTGTTTCTACTGACATACTAAGTGTTCGTTTATTCGTTGTCTTCAGGTTTTCGTGTTACACGCTCCACCTTTTCATATCGTTTTTCTCCTCCCTCGGTATTTGACCTTCGAGGGCGCATCACACGATTTGTTTCAGAGGAAGATGAAGATGTTCTTTCACGATTGTCCCGGTTGTAGCCCCCTCCACGGTTATAGTTGTTTCCACCACCTTTATTAAATCCGGACTTGAAGCCTGTATTTTTCTTGAAAGGTTTTTTCTCAACTTTTCTTTCTTCCTTTTTAGGACGGTTTGATTTAGGAGAAGCAATTTTTACGTCAATCGCACGTCCGTTAATCTCCATCCCGTTCAGCGCTTCAATTGCCGCAATAGCAGCTTCTGCGCTTTCCATCTCTACATACCCGTATCCTTTCGACCGTTTAGTTTCTTTCTCAAACACCACATGTGCATAGTGCACCTCCCCGAAAGTAGAAAAAGTAGTTTTCAAATCTTCAGAGGTAATCGACCAATCAAGATTTGCAATAAAAATATTAACCATTTAATTTATTTTTTGTACCTAAAAATTAGCTGTTTATTTCAATGTGAAGTTGTCTTTTCCGATCAACTGCCCATCACAGTATATGCTCACTGTGTAATTTCCTTTTTGGGCATCTTCACCACGCAAATCATAGTAGATCGCCATGCTAACAGCTTCTCCTGTATAGTCTACGTCTTTCTTATCCGAATATGCTACGGAACCCTGGTTTGTTGAAATTACATTGGAAGTACGGCTCTGGAAAATCGTTCCGTCCGGTTTTGTGATTTGCATGTACACTGATTTGTTTCCTTTTTCAGCAATCGGGTTCGCGCCGATGGTAAAAGAAGATCTGATCTGCACCGTATTTTTAGCTTTATCGGTGGATGTTGTTGTATTGTTCAGCTTGGAACGCAAAGCCAGTGAAGAGAAACCGTATGCCTGCAGCTTGCTTCCCTCTTTCACTCTTGCAGCGGATTCTTCCGCACTTTGCTTGTACGTATCCCGCTCCGAAGCAGTTGTTGTCAATTCTGTACGGGTATTATCCAGGTCAGAAGTCAACTGTAAATTCAAGGTATTCAATGAATCAATCTGGTGTACATACCCTTTCATGATTCCCCTTAATGTTTCGTTTTCACGACGCATTTTTGCCAATTCTGCCGCTGTCCATTTGCCTTTTTCGACTTTGTCCAGCAATTCCTGGATCTGGGCTTTCTGAGCATCGATCTCAGCTGCCTGCTCCGCGTTCAAATCGCCCTGCGATTTTGCTTTTTTCTCCAAAGCATCATAGGTTGCAAGCATGTTTTTCAGATCGGAAGACAAATCTTTCGAGATTTCCCCCGTATAATCTGTTAACATCGAGGACATTGCCTCCATTTGAGCGTTGCTTTCGCTCAACTCTGATTTTGTCGAAGACCAAAGGAAGGTCATAACGCCGACTCCGGCTAATAAAAGGATAATAATAAGGGTGTTCAACCCACCTTTTTTTGTCTGGTTTTGTTGCTCTACTTGTGACATAATCTAAAACATTTTAATTACCTAATTATTTTACTTACCGAAACAAATGTATGTTTCCTATTGATAACTAACAAAAAAAGAGAGAAAATATTTTGAGGCTTTAACATTAATTATCAATTTAAAGCCTCAAAAACAATCTTTTTCTCAAAAAAGGAAGTGCAAAGGTTTAGAATTCAAACGTTTCCATAAACTTGGTAGTGAAGTTTCCTTTCCTGAAATCTTCGTTGTCCATTAATTTCTGGTGAAAAGGAATGGTCGTTTTAACCCCTTCGATGATGTATTCATCCAATGCTCTTTTCATTTTCAGGATCGCTTCCTCACGTGTCTGCGCAACAACGATCAGCTTGGAGATCATTGAATCGTAATTCGGCGGAATGGTATACCCGGAATAAACGTGTGTGTCAATACGTACTCCGTGTCCTCCCGGCGCGTGATACGTGGTGATTTTCCCCGGAGAAGGACGGAAATCGGCATACGGATCTTCTGCATTGATCCGGCATTGAATCGCATGCAGCTGCGGGTAATAGTTATTTCCCGAAATCTTTTCTCCCGCTGCGATCTTGATCTGTTCCTTGATCAGATCGTAGTTCACTACTTCTTCGGTAATGGTATGTTCCACCTGGATACGGGTATTCATTTCCATGAAATAGAAATCACGGTTTTTGTCCACCAGGAATTCAATTGTACCAACACCTTCATAATTTACGGCTTTCGTCGCTTTTACGGCAGCAGCCCCCATTCGTTCACGCAATTCGTCTGTCATAAAAGGAGACGGCGTTTCCTCTACCAGCTTCTGGTGACGTCTCTGGATGGAACAGTCACGTTCTGACAAGTGGCATGCGTTTCCATACTGGTCTCCCGCGATCTGGATTTCAATGTGCCGTGGTTCCTCAATGAATTTCTCCATGTAGATCCCATCGTTTCCAAACGCGGCAGCAGCTTCCTGACGGGCTGAATCCCAGGCAGACTGGATGTCCTCTTCTTTCCAGACAATGCGCATTCCTTTTCCACCACCTCCGGCAGTCGCTTTCAGGATCACAGGATATTTAATTTTTTTAGCTGTTTTTTTCGCATCGTCAACGTCTTTCAGCAATCCTTCAGACCCTGGAATACAAGGTACACCTGCTGCGATCATCGTCGCTTTTGCGCTGGCCTTGTCTCCCATTGACGCGATCTGCTCAGGAGTTGCCCCGATGAATTTGATTCCGCTTTCCTGGCAAACTTTTGAAAATTTTTCATTTTCCGAAAGGAATCCGTAACCCGGATGGATCGCATCGGCATTGGTAATCTCTGCCGCTGCAATGATGTTAGGGATACTTAAATAGGATTTGCTGCTCAACGCAGGACCGATACAAACGGCCTCATCCGCAAATTTCACAGGCAAACTGTCTTTATCCGCCGTTGAATAAACAGCTACAGTCTTAATTCCCATCTCCTTGCACGTTCTGATAACACGCAAAGCAATTTCGCCTCTATTGGCAATCAATATCTTTTTAAACATAACCTTTGTAACTGATGTATAATTAAAAAGGAGACTATGAAGCTCCTTTTTTATTTATTTTCCGGTAAAATTTAAGCTGGGTCAACAAGGAACAGCGGCTGGTCGTATTCAACCGGAGAAGCATCGTCTACCAATACCTTAACAATCTTCCCGCTTATTTCCGCTTCGATCTCGTTGAATAATTTCATTGCTTCAATGATACACAATGTATCTCCTTTCCCGATATTCTGCCCCACAGATACAAATGATTCCTTATCAGGCCCCGGAGAGCGGTAGAACGTACCAATCATTGGAGACTTAACAGTAATCAGATTTGAGTTTTCATCAGCTGCCGGAGCCGCAGGCGCTGCCTGATCCGGTTGAGCTACAGGAACCGCAGAAGGCAATGCTACAGGCGCAGGTGCTGCCAATTGCTGAACAGGAGCCGCAGCCTGAACCACGATCTGGCGTTCTGTTTCCTGAGCTGCTTTTATCGTAATTTTAAAATCCTTTTGTTCAATTTCTACTTCCGTAACACCTGCTTTCGCTACGAATTTGATCAAATCCTGAATCTCTTTAATGTTCATTTTCGAATAATTTTAACGTGATAAATATAGTATTTTTTTTAAGAATTATATGCCCAGGTCAAATAAACCGCTCCCCAGGTAAAACCACCTCCGAAAGCAGACAGGATAAGGGTATCTCCTTTTTTAAGCTGGCTCTCATAGTCCCACAGGCATAGTGGTAGTGTCCCTGCTGTAGTGTTTCCATATTTCTGAATATTTACCATCACCTTTTCTTTAGGCAATCCCATGCGTTCTGCCGTAGCATCGATGATCCTCAGATTTGCCTGATGAGGAACCAACCAGTCGACATCTTCGCTTTTCAGGTTGTTTTTCTCCATAATACGGGCAGAAACCTCCGCCATATTGGTAACCGCAAACTTGAAAACTGTCTTTCCTTCCTGTTTTACATAGTGCATTCGTTTTTCCACGGTTTCAACTGATGCAGGATTCAATGATCCTCCTGCGGGCTGAAGCAGGTAATGCCTTCCGGCACCATCCGAATGCAACATGAAATCTTTTACTCCGTAACCTTCTTCATTCGGTTCCAACAGGGCTGCTCCACCACCGTCTCCAAAGATAACACAGGTAGTACGGTCCTGGTAATCCAGGATGGCGGACATTTTATCCACACCAATTACAATTACTTTTTTGTAACGTCCTGTCTCGATAAACTGGGCGCCTGTCGCCAGGCCATAGATAAATCCTGAGCAAGCTGCAATCAGGTCGTATCCCCATGCGTTTTTCATTCCCAGCTTGTCGCAAACAACATTTGCCGTACTCGGGAACGGGTAATCCGGTGTGACCGTAGCAACAATCACCAGGTCGATTTCCAACGGGTCAATGTTCTTCTTTTTCAACAAGCCATCTACTGCCGCTGCAGCAATATCCGAAGCAGCTCCGTCTCTTAAAATCCTTCTCTCCTTGATTCCTGTCCTGGTTGTGATCCATTCATCCGATGTATCGACAAACCTGGCCAAATCTTCATTTGTCACAACTTCTTCAGGTACGTACCCTTGAATTCCTGTGATCGCTGCTGTAATCTTTCCCATTTTAATTGAATGCTTCGTTAATCTTAGAAGCGAGGCCAGAGTTGGCTACTTCATAAGCATGTAAAATCATATTTTTAACGGCTACGTCATTAGAAATTCCGTGCCCGATAATCACATTTCCTTTCACTCCAAGAATTGGGGTTCCTCCGTAATTTTCGTAATTAAAGCGATTGAAATATTCATCGTCTTTCATTCCTCTTTTTCTCAAAAGGGCGTACATTCCTTCTGCCTGCTTTAACACGATATTCCCCGTAAATCCATCACACACCACTACATCTGCTTTCCCTGTGAACAGATCGCGTCCTTCCACATTTCCGATGAAGTTAATATCATCTGATTCTGTCAGCAGCTTATGCGTTGCCACCGTCAACAGATTTCCTTTTGTTTCTTCCTCTCCGATGCTCAGTAAAGCAACACGTGGTTCTTTAATACCATAGACGTACTTGGAATAAAGCGATCCCACCACTGCGAACTGGTACAGGACATCCGGCTTGCAGTCCGCGTTGGCACCTACATCCAGTAAAATCGACTGTGTTCCATCAATGGACGGAAGAACGGAAGTAATGCATGGACGGATAATCCCCGGGATCGTATTGATCTTATAGATCGCTCCGACAAGCATTGCTCCTGTGTTTCCTGTGCTTGCAAATACATCCAGCTTTTTGTTGGCCAGCATATCAAAGCCCACGGCAATGGTGCTATCCGGTTTCTGAGGGATGGCTCTGGTCGGGTGGTCGTGCATGGTAATCACATCGGGTGCATGAACGATCTCAAAATCATCCGGATTTGCACCCAACGAAGAAAGGCCACTAAAGATCTGATCTTTGTCGCCTAATAAAACCAGCGTTGCATCCGACGGAAGTTCATTCTTAGCGAGCAGCGCTCCGGAGATATTAGCATCCGGAGCAAAATCGCCGCCTAAAATATCTATTCCAATCTTCATAAAGAAGTATGTTTAAAACAGTTCTATTTAAACTGCTACTTCTTTTTCTGCTACTACCTTTCCTTTGTAATACAATTTACCCTCATGCCAGTATGCATGGTGGAACAAATGTGGCTGACCTGTGGTCGGGCAGGTTGCGATGTTGTTAGCCACTGCCTTGAAGTGTGTTCTTCTTTTGTCTCTTCTTGTTGTAGAAACTCTACGTTTAGGATGTGCCATTTTACTTTATTTATATAAAAAATTAATTCAAATTCTTCAATGCAGACCACCGGGGATCTATATCTCCGTCGGGGTCTTCATCTGTATCTTCTTCCCAATCTTCGTCATCAGAATCTTCATCGTCCCAGCCCTCTTCGTCATCCTCTTCTTCCGGATTCAAAAGATACTGATTCAATGCTTCAACCATTTCTTCATTGCATTCTCCCTCTTCATGAATCATCCGTACAGGTAACGAAACTGTAATCAATTCATACAGATGAGGCGCAGCATCTAATTCATATGCCTCAGGAGGAAGAACGATCAGTGTTTCATCATCTGACTCTTCTGTTCCCAGCTTAAATATCAGCTGAAAAGAACCTCTTACAGGAACATTCAGCGGATCGTTGCACCGGTCGCAATTTGTAGAAACCTCTCCTTCGCAAGAGAAGGTCCCTATCATCATTGTCTCTTTTTTTTCGAGGTTCAGATCCACGTGCACATTGCCGCTGTGAATGATCGAATACTCGAAATCTTCAAAGAACGAATCAGAAACATCAAACTCAAATGTGTGACTTCCTATCTTTAAGCCTATGAAAGGTATCACAAATTCACGTTTACTTTTCCCCACTTTATCAGAAAATTGGACGGCAAATGTAATCATTTTAACTTAGAACACTTCAATTTCCCCTGTTTTTTTATTTCATTTTTCACTTTTCTTTCAAATGCTTTCCATATCCGAAAAATAAATGTTGCAGCAAACAGTGTTTTTCGCGTTCATTATCAACCCATTCAATCTGTTTTCGTCACTCGTCTCATCTGCCAGCACCCCCGGTCAAAAACCAGTTCATATTCCCCTTCCCTTACTTTTATCTCTTCTACAAGGATCTCCCACTCCCCTTGCCAGGTCCCTTTTTCAGGATTAAACCAGCCGTCATAAACAACCTCGTGCCCTTCCATGCTTTCATCGATAAGAATTGATCCGTCTTCCAATTCGTCGTATTTAAATGGAAACTTTTTAACAAAACTAATGTGCTGGTGATCAATAAATCCTTTTACCGTTCCTTTCTTTCCTGTCAACTCCGTGAATTCCGCCTCGGTAAACTCCCCCGTGAAGCTCCCTTCCTTGAACTGCACTTCCATGGCAAACCCGAATTTTTCGTTCTCATCAAATTCCGGCGAATAACAGTAATATCCTTCCCAGCTGACCAGCATCATCTAGACGTAATCTGCCATTTCATCTTCCACCCGGCGAAAATAGAAGAGCCCGGAAATGAATAAAATCAGTACCATCGCAATGGAAACCCAAAACAACCCGTGAGGAGGAGCGCCTCCGAACAACGACCATCTGAATCCCTGGATCACTCCTGTCATCGGATTTAAAAAGTAGATTGTAGCCGCCCATTTCGGGAGGTGTTGAGTGGCAAATTCTGCCGGGTATGCAACAGGGGTAACGTACAATCCTATCTGCACGATAAAAGGGACAACGTGCTGAAAATCCCTGAAGCGGACTGTCAGTGCACTCAGCCAGATGCCTGCCCCCAATGCAGCAATGATCCCCACCAGGACAAAGACCGGTGCCAGCCACAGGTTGGATGATGGTGCAACCTGGTAATAGATCATCAGAACAATCAGTATCAATGCCGTGATTCCAAAGTCGATCAGACCTACTACCGCTTTTGACAGAGGAATGATCAGGCGCGGAAAATAAATTTTCTTAACCATCCCCTGGCTGGTAATGATGGAGTTTCCCGAATTCGTTAACACATACGAAAAATAGGTCCATATGCTCATCCCGGCAACTGTATACAGCAAATGAGGAACAGGTGTCTCAACTCCTACGAACTTACCGAAAACCATTGACAAGATGGCGATTGTCACGATCGGCTGCAACAGGGCCCAAAACAGGCCTATGGTCGTCTGTGCATAACGCACTTTAAAATCCCTCCAGGATAGCGTCAGGAACAGATCCTTATACCGGATCAACTCCTTTACATCCGGCAGCACCGATCTTTTCCCTGCCCTTATTACAGTCTTAGACATTTATTTACAATTCTTTGCCGGCAAAACTAGCAAAAATCATGCTATGCCATAAGAATCCTGATTAATAATTGTTCAATTTTTAATCGTACCGTGTAAATCTGTTAAAATCAAAATCCGGAAGCATCCTTTTCCGATACAAAACCGTTAATATTGCGTGTTATTATCACTCAATTATTATGAAAATACGCTTAACTCTTACTGGATCCACCGGATTGGATCGAAACCGGCAAAAAGCCAGCAGAACCGACTATCACAGAGCCGTTTTCAAATCTCCGGGTGATCATAAAAATTATCAATCTTAGAGCTATCTAAAAAATGAAAATTAACAAATTCCTTATTCTATCTGTTGTCAGTTTAGGTATCAGAGCGACAGGTTTCAGCCAGTGCGAGATCAATGCATCGGCAAATCCTTCACAAATTTATTGCGGACAAAGTTCTACACTGACAGCATTTGGTATCGGTGCAGGAACGGTTGTACTGAGTGAAAACTTCAATTCGGGATTCGGACCCGGATGGAGCGGTACTCCCGGAGCTACGAGCTTTTCAAACCCGTGTTCCCCGGGAGGTGTCGACGGAACGCCCCATGCATGGATGGATAACAATACCAGTGTTCCGAGAACGCTGACCTCCGCTCCGTTTAACCTCTCTACTGCAACGGCAGGGGTGACAATCTGTTTCGACCTGTTATTTTCCACACAAGGGAACGCAGCACCGTGTGAAGGTCCTGACGAGCCGGATGAGGGTGTTTATTTTCAATATTCAACGAACGGAGGAACTACCTGGACAACCATTCAGTATTTTGACCCGGACGGTGGCTACAATACTCCATATACCAGCTGGAATAACTGGTGTTTCCAGATTCCGGCTGCGGCGATCACCAGCAGCACGATGTTTCGCTGGCACCAGACTGCTGATTCAGGCGCACAGTATGACCATTGGGGAATTGACAACGTACAGATTGTTCAGAATGACGTAAATGCTGAAGTAGTCTGGGGAAATCCCGGAGATGATTACTACCACACTTACGGAGTAGGAAGTTCGGGAGGAATCAATCCCAATGCTGTTTCTCCTACACAGACAACAACCTATTCAGTAACCATTACAACAGGGACAGGTGAAGAATGTACTGCAAATATAACGGTTGTGGTATTGGATCCCGTGTATGAAGTCGATGTAACTGCCAGCCCTGCTACTGTCTGTATCGGTGATTGCGCTGATATTACAGGAACGGCTATCCAGGTAATTGATCCGGGAGGGATCGAAACATATGCAAACAACCAGCTGGAAAACGTCAGCGGCGCAGGAGTGGGAAGCATCGGAGCATCCGTGAATGTCAATGTCCAGGGGATCAATGTCAATGCATTGACACCGGGAATGATCACCCAGGTCTGTATCAACCAGTTCAATTATTTCTCGTTTGGTTTTCCTTCTTCTGTAACAGTTGCTGATTTTGAATTCAAGCTGGTAGCTCCGGGAGGATGCGGGGAAATTATCCTGATCCCTCAGGGAACATTACAACCTTCCACTCAGACCGGAGGAATGCAGAATGTCTGTTTTGTCATGGGTGGGGCAACAAATATCGGAAGTGTCAGCCAGCCTTACAGCGGAACGTATAATCCCAATCAGCCGTTTGACAACCTTGCGGGATGTGATCCCAATGGAGTATGGTCGATTGAGATAGAAGCGCCTGCAGGTATTACGTTTGGAGCCGGGGTTTTCTCGGGATGGAGCATTACGTTTGATGATCCTCCGATCCACAATCCTGTTACCGCTTCCTGGTCGCCAACAAACGGATTATCGGATCCTAACTCGGTCAATACCCAGGCCTGCCCTTCGAATTCAACCAATTATGAACTGACGATCTCAAATGGCGTTCCTGGCTGTGCTACCCATACGGAAACAGTGGCTATTACAGTTGACGCATGCGGAGGATGTATTCCTCCTGCAATCACAGTTGGTCCGTTGAGTGTCTGTGCTCCCGGCACAGTAACTTTATCAGACGCGATCAACCCATCTTCTGAGGCAGCTACATTCACTTATCATGCTTCACAAGCAGATGCCCAGAATGATGCGAACCCGATTTCCACAACTGTATCGACACCAGGAACATATTGGGTAAGAGCTGAAGATCCTAATGATCCGGATTGTTTTGCAATCCACCAGATCACAGTGACCGTCAATGCCCAGGCAGATGCTTCCTTTACCTTCGCCGATTTCTGCGCGGGAAGTACGCATTCACCAACCAACATCGCAACTCCCGGAGGTGTATTCAGCTTCTCACCTGCTCCGGGCGACGGGGCAACAATAAACCCGTCAACCGGTGTTATCACGAACGGAACAGGAGGAGCTACTTATTCTGTTGAATACACAGCAGGTGCAGGAAACTGCGCAGGAACACATACCGTTTCGGTAAGTGTGTTCGCATTACCTACACCATCCATCAGTGGTGACCTGAGCTATTGCAACACTTCGGGTGTAACATTGGACGCAGGCGCCGGTTATGCAAGCTATTCCTGGTCTACGGGAGAAAGTACTCAAACCATCACTGCAACTGCCCAGACAGGCTTAACAGTAACAGTTACCACAACTGAAGGATGCTCTGCGACAAGCCCGGCAGTAACGATCACCGCCGGAAACATCTCATTGCAGGTAGTCAACTCGACCGCCCCTGACTGTAACCAGGCAAACGGAAGCATTGAAGTCAGCGCTTCAGGAGGTGATGGAAATTACCTGTACAGTATCAATGGCGGCACACCAGGAGCTTCAAATGTATTCGCCAACCTTCCGGCAGGAAACCATACCATTGAAGTAGTGGACGGAAGCGGAATATGCTCCAACACACTATCGGTAAACCTGGCAACGACTTCCGGACCTTCATTTACATCTCTTCATTCGACTGATGTCACGTGTTTTGGCATGAACGACGGGACGGTCACTGTCCAGGCAACCGGAACCGCTCCGCTGACCTATACGGTAACAGACGGAGGACATCTTGTTGCAACGAATACAACCGGGATATTTACCGGCCTTGAACCTGGGAACTATGTGGTAGAAGTGACGGATCCTTCCGGCTGTGCTTATACCCAGGCTGTCATTATTACAGAACCAACCGAATTATCGCTTGCCTATACTTCTACAGATGAATCCTGTAACGGAACCTGCAACGGAAGCATCAGCTGGCAGACACAAGGAGGAGTTGCTCCGCTTACGGTGACACTGAACGGGACAGTCAATACAAACGGAAGTGAATCTTCTCTTTGCCCGGGCGCTTATACATTGGTTGTAACGGATGCAAACGGATGTTCTGTAACAGAAACAATCACGATCAGTTCCGGAAGCCAGATCAATATTGATGCAATTGATGTCACTCACAACGGATGTTCAGGTGAATGTACGGGTTCAATTGTTGCAACGTCCGCAACAGGAGTAAGCTATGCGTTAAACGGAACGACCAACGCCAACGGAATCTTTACAGACTTATGTGCCGGGGTCTACCAGCTAACGGTAACCAATACTGACGGATGTGTGTCGACTGCTTCTGTTTCCATTCATTCCCAGGAATCCCCCGTAGCCGATTTCGGATTCAATCCTGTTGATCCGACCATTTTCGAATCTGAGGTAGACCTGAATAACTATTCTTCCAATGCGACCAGCTATTACTGGGAGATTTCCGATATGACCACAGGATATTTTTATTCGACAAGCGAAAGCAGCTTCACACATGAATTTTTGCCTGATACGGCAAGGTATGAAGTCTGCCTTTACGCGACGAATGACTACGGTTGCTCGGATACCTTATGTAAAGAACTGGTTGTCCTGGATGACATTATGATCTATATCCCGAATACATTTACGCCGGATGGTGACGAGTTCAATCAAACATTAAGAATCTATGCAAACGGAATCGACAGATTTGACTTTGAATTCCAGCTGTTCAACCGATGGGGAGAGCTGATCTTTGAATCTCATGATTATTCTGTCGGATGGGACGGAACACACAACGGGAAGGCGGTTCAGAGCGGCACATACACCTGGAAAATGTCGGTCAAGCAACCGCACAAAGATTTCAGGAAAACGTATACCGGGCATGTCAATGTATTGAGGTAATACAACCAATAATTATAAAAAAAGCCGATTCTACTTGAGAATCGGCTTTTTTTATAGTTTCCCTGACTTTGCCTGCAGGTAACTGAATCGGACAAGGCAAGTCATTTCGGTAAATTTAAACGAAAACAAATACCTGAAAAAGAGCCTGAAAAAACCAATTGGCTTAAAAAATTTCCTGATTTTTTTCCTGTTTTTATACCCCAAGGCAAAGTTGAATTTAGCCATCTCATTCATGTCGATCACAAATTGCTCCAGCCTTTGTTTTGATTTGAATTTAGATTTAGTCAACATCCTTTGCGTATAAACCTGTAATTCGACAGGTGGCAGCTGCATGAAATCACCATATAAAGTCTGAAGATAATCGGTTGAATTAGGACATGGATAAGGTACACCTTCAAACAAAATTGTCTTCAGCGGAAATACCATTTTTGAATCAAAATTTTCCCTGACTCTCTTGACATGAATGTCTTCAAAAATATACCCCACCTGGAAATCTGAAATGCCCTGCTCATCAATGAGCTGTTTCTGATGATTAATGAATCCGTAATAATCAGCTATAAGTTTGTTCTTTCTTTGTGAATAGCTGCGATTTACCGGATAATACAACTCATAATGTTCTTTGGTAATCCAGTCTTCATTTTTGCACTTACCATAGGTGTAAAGCTGTAATAATTGGGTATAGCTTTTGTCTGTTTTAAGATTCTCTTCCGTATTGATAATATATTTCATTGGGGAAATATCCATCCGGATAGGAAAAGCACCATCCTTCAAATACTCTGTATCACCATAATATTCACTAATATGAAAATGATTTTTATTATGATAAAAGAGTAGCCGGTTATCTGTCGTATCGCAAAAACGTTGAATATGCCCCAATAGTCCTGGCATATCGGAAAGATGCACACACACATCCAGATCATCGTCCCAGGGAATGAAACCTTTATGCCGGACTGCTCCTATAAATGTTCCTCCATCAATCCAATAGGTCACATTGATCTCTTTACAGAAGGAATCAAATTCGGCTAATAAAATCAACAATTTATCATGAAAAATCTTTATGTTCTCATTTTTAAGTTCCATCCATCCATAATTTATTTGTTACAATTTCAAGATCCTGATCCTGTCCCTTAAATATTAAATCGGTTATCGGTAAAAAGGTTTGAATTCAAAGAAAGATTCTTCAATTTTAAAATGCGTGTATTCGTTAAAAAATCCATATCAAAAGAAGTGAATTCGTTTTCTTCTTTGTTTGGAATCGGAAGCACCCGAACTCCTAACGGCTTCTGCAGTTTTACAGCAATGGCCGCGACATCCAAAATAATAGATGCCAGCTCTTCTATCAGGATATTTCCAGGAATAGGAACCATGTCTAAACCACAGCCACAAAGCGTTGAATAAGAAATTATTTTGTCAATAGTCAAATGTTTTTTGTCATTTGCAGCGCACATCAGGTGATCTTCCAGAAGAGAATACATTACACCGTTAAACCCCGCAGCTTTTACTTCGTTCTCTCTGATTACATCTTTTAAGATACCTGTCAGGTAAGCGGTTAAAAACAACGTCCCATTCGACCCTATATCATCTAATCCCAGCTTGTGCAATATTTCTATTACGCTTATTTTGTCGTCGGGAAAGGGGGCTAAAGAAAGATCTTGTCCACCGTAGGGAATGGAGTGGTTCTCTGAAACGGACTTAGAAATCATATCAATTTGCAATGCCATTTCACTTATGATCTGTTTAATTGCTTTTCTTTTCTCTTCCAGATCTTCATCTTTTGTTTTGCTCAAAACATCAATGATTGGTTGTGCTGTTTCCACTGCAACCGAAAAGCTTGTATCTGTCAGACCATACGAAAACGGGAAAAACGGGGTATTTTCCTTCGGATTTAATGATACTCCTACTCTAAAATTGTCATAGCCATTTTCAGATAATCGTGAAATATCAAGAATTAACTGCGCGCATTGTTTTGTAGCAAACGTATTTACATGTTCACCATCTGCAACGATAAAATTGATAAAGGAATTCGAGAACCGATTGATAATATCATACCCTATTGATGTGATTATCCTGACATCCTTTTTAGGTAGATTAATTAAGTCAAACGCGATGTTAAACCACCGAATTTGAGCCAGCTCACACAATTCCGACAAGACTTTTATCTGTTTTAAAAATAAAAACTTGTCGAATCGTTCATCCTGCCTGATCGGTAAAATATTGAACCGGATTGTCCTTACAAAGATCCCTTTACTTTCAAACGAAGATTTAAGGATTTCAATGTCCTTCTTTACTTTATTTTTATAGGATTGTTTGACAATCTCATTGAGGTCAATTGAATAAGTTATCGCTCTGACACAAATATTATTCATTGTCATTTTTTATGAAATTAATAAAATCTGTTGGAGTATTTATTTCAGTTATACTTTTACCACAAACCTCAATGAACGGAATAGTTGAAGTTTCATAAGGAAAAGATTCCCCGATATACTGATGCGGGTTTTGAATTCCATTTTTTTTCCATTCCCGCAGTGTTTCTATATTGGAAACTTTAAAAACACCTAACAATTCAGGATCATTATTTTTGGATTTCCCGCTATATACTCCAGCTATGCGGTTCTCTTTTATAATTGCTTTAAACGAGTTCAATGACTTGCTTTCTGATTTTTTTATGACCACAAACTCATCTTTTGAAGCAAATTCATTTTTAAGCAGCTCATCTATAAAAAAATCACTTTCTATGACAATGGAAGGCTCTTCATTCAACGCCAATGACAAACTATATGCACTTCCTGTTGTCTGCCACTTTTTATTGTATATATAGTTAAAATGTGGATAGCGATTCATTATTTCCATCGCCTTGTAGCCAACAACGACAGTTATTTCACCAGGTTCAAATATAGACTGATATTGTTCAATAATTGTTTTACCACTTATCGGGTTATTAATCAAAAGCTTGTTAAACCCATCTAGTTCAAATGAATCGCCTGCTGACAAAATTATTAATCTCATATTTTTTAAACCAAGTTTTTAATTGGAATCTTACATTCCGGAATTGTAAAAGGGAAATTATGCTTTACGGTTTTATTCGGATAAATATTTTTACTTAACGCCCTGTTTACAACCAATTCATGCGTTACTTCTTCCTCTGGCCTCAAAGACCATATTTCAATATCCCGGTAATCAACAACGATGACCGGGATTTGTTTGAGTCCCATTCTTTTCGCGACATCAAACCGGTGATGCCCGTCAAGTATCAGGGAATGTTTCTTTTCAATAACAATTGGCTTGATCCAATATTCACTCTTACTGATTGTATCAAACAATTGATCGGCTCTTTCTTTGATGAAATCTTCTATCGGCTTCAAATTTTCTATTGAAGTCAAACTGATCTCAATCTGTTCTTTCTCAGCATTCAACTCCTGATATAGTTTGTTGTATTCCGATTCCGAATTTACGCTTTCAATTTTAAATTGTGCGATATCAACACCAATGCATGGCAAACCTGCCAGATTATTGATCCAGGGGATCAGGTAATACTGGTTTGTGCCATTTAAAATTGATTCATCCAGAAACCGCTTATAAGGGGTGATCTCATTGGTCCCAAACGTCATAATACCAACTAATTTTTGGTACATGCTAAATTGTTGCTCAAACAATGGAACAATCCTGACATCCTCTACGTTGTTATTTGCGTCTTTTTTTAAAATGCCTCCATATAAACCTGGTACAAAACTACCTTTGGTAAACCAGATTGACCGATTCTGAAGACTTTCTTCATAAATCGTTTTTAACGCCAAATCATCCAACCAGATATCTCCTTCAAAAACAATGACAGGTTCAGAGCAACTGATTTTATCCAACGCTAATTTCATGGAATAGATGTTTGTATCTTCCCGAAACCGATCATTATATACAACCTCTATGTTGAGCTGATAATTAAGCAACTCTTGTTCAACCAACTGATTTAAATAGCCGGTAACCACAACCACTTTACTAAATTCATATTCATTCAACTGGTGCATCAACCGTGAAAGAAAAGTTTCATGGGTACTTAGAGGTAACAGACTTTTATGGTTGTTTTTAGTTAACTCTCCCATTCTGCTTCCCTGACCAGCTAATAGAATGATTGCCTGCATATATGTTTATTGTTTTTGATTTATTTATATTTTATTGGTTATAAAACAGTTAAATTATTCCGGTCGGTACCCGATTATTTTTGCTCCTAAATTGGTAATGAGATCCTATTAATAAAAACAGGCCCACACACTCAAAATCGGCTCATAAATGTACAAAATAATCTAATAATCAATTTTGGTATCCCAAATTATGAGTAATTTTGAGTGGTATCAATTTAGTAAATACTTAGTAAAAGCATAATGGAAAAAACAAAAGTAATTGGAGTTCTTGGCGGATATGGCCCTTATGCGACCAATGACTTTTACAGATTGATCTTAAATGCTATCAGCGCTAAAAAAGATTGGGATTATCCGCACGTAATCATTGACAGCAATCCCAGGATTCCAAGTCGTGCAAGAGCTTTTTTATTCAACGAAGAAAGCCCGATACCATACATGATTCAAGGAATAGAACGGCTAAAAAACGCGGGAGCTGATTTTTTTATCTGCCCTTGTAATACCGCCCATTATTTTCTACGTCAGATCGGTGATTTTCCATTACCTTTTTTGGACATGGTAAGCCTAACGTTAAAGCAAATAGTTTCTGATAATGTAAAAAAAGTCGGAATACTTGGTTCGGAAGTCACTGTAATGACGAATATTTACGAAGAAGAATTAAGGAAGAACAACATTGAAGTTGAAAATGTCAATCGCATAGAGGACGTTCGGTTTATCATTGAAGCAGGTAAACAAAATAAAAATTCAGACGAAGCAAGGGAATTAATGTTGCGTTTAATTAATGAATTTAAAGAAAAAGGGGCAGATGCGGTGATTTATGCCTGCACTGAACTCCCGATAATTTTACCAATAGACCAATCTCCGTTGAAAGTATATGACTCAAGTAATATCCTGGCTATAGAGGCTGTTAATTTCGCAAAAAACAAAATATGAATAGTAATAAAAGTAAAGCTTACTGGCAAAAAATGGCGGATTCAATATCAAGCCAGAATGAAACAACGAACAAACGAAATAATGAATACTTAAAAACTGATATTGCATTCGTTAAAAGTCATTTAAATCAAAATGACGAACTGTTGGATGTCGGAGCGGGATCGGGTTTGGTGACCAACGAATTAATCGATTCAGTAAAGAATATTATAGCAGTTGAAACATTTGAAGGACTTACAAAGTTTATTCACAAAGATATTTTAGTCATTAATGCTGAGTTGCCTACTTTTAAAATCAGAAAAGAATTTGATAAGATTATATGCACTGGTGTAACCCATTTCTTTACAAAGTCTGATGTTGAAAAGATATATGAAAATATGTTTAAAATGCTAAAGCCAGGCGGTAAATTAATTCTGAGAAGTCATTGCGGGTTAAAAGAAACCGTTGTCATCAATGGATATTCGGAAGAGCTTTCAAGTGAATATTTTACCGAATACAGAAAGTTGGAAGAAGAAGTCGGGTTAATCAAATCGAAAGGATTTAGCAAGGTTGACGTAATTGACGAAGTAGCAGATGAGCTAAATGTATGGGAAAACACCAGGCACTATTATTTCGTTTGCTATAAATAAAAGCTGAATCAAAGGGCTTCTATCCGGAATAAAAGCTCTTTGATGTTTTTTCTAAGGAAAGGCTGTATCTTTTTACAGGTAATTAATCTTTACACTGTAATACGATTAAAAAACAACCCTTTCGACACCCACGCCCGGAACCGGATCAGCATCAGAGCTTTGGGGAACTGAAAACTGATCACGTAAACAAAAGCAAGCGCAAACGTTACTCCCCATTTCATCAATTCTTTCAGGCACGCAACGAAATAAGCCTTTCCGCCGATCGTTTTTGTGCGCCGGTATTCGCTTTCTCCGACACCGATTCCCATGCGCCTGATATAAGAAACCTCCAGCCGGGAGGCAGGGATGACGTGATGCACAACAACGTCCGGGCAGTACCAGATCGTCCGGTTTTCCAGGCGCATTCTTGCAAATACGTCCTTTTCATCACCACCCTGGAGATTTGTCCCGATCCTTCCAAGCTCAACATTGAAGACACCGATCTTCTCAAAAACCTGCCTTCTGAATGACATATTCGCCCCGATCGGAAATTTCCCCCAGCGAAAAGGTCGTGGAGAATTTCCCATATCCAAAGCAGCAATTAACGGCATCAAAACCGGGGAAAGCCAGTTTGCTTTCTTTTCTTCGTACCTGGGATAAATTCTGCCCCCAACGGCATCAACGCCCGGATTGTTGTGGTAAAAATCAAGCAGGTTACCAACATAGTCAGGTTCCATCATCGCATCATCATCAATAAAAGCAATGATCTCCCCCTTTGATTCAGAGATTCCCCTGTTCCGGGCAAAGGAATTCCCCTGGTTGGTTTCGATAAAATAATCAAACTCCAGCTTGTCCTCCTCCAACAGCTTTCGACAAATCTCATCTGTCCGGTCCCGGGAATTGTTGTTGACAACAATCACCTGGTAAAGATCTTTGCCTGCAGTCTGGTTCAGCGCTGCCCGTATCGATTCCGCGATGTACCGTTCTCTGTTGTATGTGCAAATTACGATGGAAAGCCTCGTCATTTTATTCAACTTTATCCGCCACTTTTTTCTTTTTATACCCAACGTATATGGCAGCGATCAATCCCAGAACAAGGATAATACACGCTACCAGGGCAACTTTATTCAAAGTATGGTACTGAGGGATATCAAAGCTCAGTTCCACCTTGTGGTCTCCGTCGGGAACTTCAATGGCACGCAACAGGTAATTCACCTTGAAAATAGGTGTTTCCTTGCCATCTATAGTCGCTGTCCAGTCTTTCGGGTAAAAAACTTCCGAGAAGACCACCAGCTGCTTTCCTTTCGATTTTACATCGTATGTAATCTTATTCGGTTTATAGCCGGTCATTTTCACACTTCCTTCACCGGTAAACGATTGCTGCGAAAGTTTCTCTGCCCACTCTTTCAGCATGACAGCCTCTTCGGCTGGTTTGAACTCATTTTCCGCTTTGATCCGGACCATTTTGAGGAACGATACTTTTGCGGTATCGTTTTCCAATACCTGTGGCATCACCAGGTCCGTTTTCCGGTTTTTATCCATTACAAATACAGCCTCCATGCCTTCAGACATTCCATTGCTCAGCGGAACATCAATCGTGTCGGAGTTATTGATCACGTAGCTGATCCGCTCACTTCCGTAAACAGTGGCTTCGCTTGTTTTCTGTCCGTTTACGACCAACTGCCCTACTCCTTCATTAACTAATCTGAAACGCGTTCCCAGCGCCCTGATCTCATCATTCGGAGTATCGTACACCTCAACACGTTTTACGAACCATGCATTCCCCATGGCCTGTGGGTTTTGCTGAGCAAATGAGCCTTTTTCGTCCGTGTGAATGATGTATTTTACATTCAGCATGTCAAACACCTTGTTGTTTCCTTTAGTGATCTGGAATTCAATCAGGTTGTTGAAATTACGCAGCTTCGCGCCGTGGTAACCTCCAAGTGACTTATGCAAATAAGAAGTGTAACTATTGTTAAATCCACCGCTCCTGTCAAACACACGGTAATTTGTCGCCAGGTTCAGCTCAGAAAAACGGTAGCTGTTGATCATGTTTGTTCTTCCTTTGCCTTCAAGACCTTTTTTATCTGCTTTTTCAATCGCTGATCTTTCGGCATTATCAATCAGTTTCTTTAATTCCGGGTTGGACTGGATTTCCATCTCCATGATCTGGTGATCTGCTTCCCTTGCGGCAAAAGGATACTTGTTCACTCCCTTGTCTTCCCAGTATTTATAGCTGGCGTTCACTTCCTGCTTACCTAAATATTCGTTTGCGACGGGAACAATATCGATCAATACCAGTAAAAGCATTCCCCCCATCAGCACCATTGAAGGAAGGGTAGTGAAAACAAACAACAGGATCAACGCTCCTGCGAAAAACGTAAAGGCAAGCGAACGATTCATACTTGCGTTAAAAATGCTTTCTCTCAATGACTTTACATTCTCGAAATTCTCAGTATATGCCTGTTTCCTGTAAGAAACATATTCCGCTACCTGGCCGGGATTATTTACATCAAGGTTGATCTCCGCTTTTAATGTTTCGGGATCATATGAACTTAGATCTCTTATGATCAGGCTTTCGATATTGGCCAGTTGCTCTTTCTCCGGAGCACTCATATATCCGTCTCCCAGCCCTACAACTTTCACAACCAGCAAGAACAGGAAAAAACCTGTAACGGAAGCCAGGAGGATATTTTTCTTTTCCCGGATCTGCTCCTTTTCTTTTACCAGCATGTCCAGGAATAAAACCCCAATGACAGGGATCGTCAGTTCAACCATTATCAAAATGATGGTTACCGTCCTGAATTTATTGTAGCCAGGAATATAATCAATGAAAAAGTCGGTCAATCCCATGAAGTTTTTCCCCCATGACAAGGCGACTGCCAGAACAGCCATGATGAATAACGGCCATTTCAACCCGGTCTTCAGAAAGATCAGACCCAAAAACGCCAGGAATACGACAACCACTCCAATATAGACCGGCCCGGAAGTAAACGGCTGGTCTCCCCAATACGCAGGAGAACGCATTAAGCTGTTTTTTACATCCGAACTGAATTCTGAATTTTCCAGGAGCGGCTCAAACTGGCTCCCGCCGATGTAAAACGATCCTCCACCTTTTACGTTAGGAGAGATCAATGTAAACGTTTCATCAATGCCATACGACCAGTTGGTGATATAATCCCTGTCCAGTCCTTTTGATTGGTTGGAGGCGTCCGTACCTTCCGGGGTTATTGTTATGTCATTTGCCCCGCGGATCGTGTACTTAGCATAATCACTTGTTAAAAAGATATTCGGACTGTTGACGATCCCGGCCAGTCCGTACGCTACAATCAATCCTATCGTAATCCTGGTAAATGCTCCGAATGTTTTTTCTTTCGCCGCCTGGATGAAGAAGTAAATTCCAACAAATACCAGTAAGAAGATCATATAGTAAGTTACCTGAACGTGGTTAGACGAAAGCTCTACGGTCATGATGATGCCCGAAAACGCAACGGCAAACCAGCTCCTATAGCGGTATGCATATATGAATGCTCCCAACAATAGCGGCAAATAAGCCGAAGCCATTGATTTCGCGGAATGCCCTGCCTGGATAATGATGATTTCGTAGCTGGCAAAGCTATAAGCGATCGCTCCGATGACAGCAATAACAGGCCGGATCCTCAGCATAACAGCCATGAAATAAAAGCTGACCATGTGCAGGAACACCAGGCCGATCGGCAATGAAACTACCTCATAGTAGAAATTTACAATTTTTTGAAGAAAGTTTCCTGTATACAACATTGTAATCTGGATAACCGGCATCCCTGAAAACATGGAGTTTGTCCACAACGGATGTTCTCCTGACTTTTCTCTGTATGAGAGTGTTTCCTGCGCCATCCCCCTCCACTGTTCCAGGTCGTGCTGTTTTACGGCAAACCCTTCAAATACAGGCTGAAAAAAGATAGCGACAATGATAAACATCACTGCCATAGCAGCAAAATGAATCCAGTTTTTTTGAAAAAATGCTTTCATAAATGGAATTTATAGTTTAAATTTAAGTTTAGCTCTTCACAGTTTTAGGGTTGGCAAACAACACGACGTCTTCACCCGTAATCGTATCGCCGCACAAAATCACCAATCGCTCGATGATGTTCCTCAATTCACGGATATTTCCCGTCCAGTCGGTATTTTTCAACGCTTCCAGGGCTTCATTGGAGAAACTTTTCCGTGGAATGCCGTGCTCACCGCATACCATTGTAAGGAAATGTTCTGCCAGAACAGGAATGTCGTTCCTTCGTTCGTTCAGGGAAGGTACATGAATCAGAATCACGGCCAGGCGGTGGTACAAATCTTCACGGAAACGCCCTTCTTCGATCTCTTTTCTCAGATCCTTATTCGTTGCCGCAACTACACGCGTATTGATCTTTATATCTTTCTCCCCTCCTACCCGCTGGATCACATTCTCCTGCAATGCTCTCAGGACCTTTGCCTGAGCGGAAGCCGACATATCCCCGATCTCATCCAGGAAAAGCGTTCCTCCCTCCGCCAGCTCAAATTTCCCTTTCTTCTGCTTGATAGCGGAAGTAAATGCTCCTTTTTCGTGTCCGAACAATTCACTTTCGATCAATTCGGCTGGTATCGCCGCACAGTTAACTTCCACAAAAGCCTGTTCCTTCCTGCCGGACAGATCGTGCAGGGAACGGGCTACGAGTTCTTTCCCCGTTCCGTTTTCCCCCGTTATCAAAACACGGGCATCTGACGGAGCTACTTTCTCAATCATCGCCTTGATCTGCAAAATCTCCGGTGTTTCACCAATGATGGAACTTCCTTTGAACCGCTGTACGGTTTTTTTCAGTACTTTGCGCTCTTCAACAAGGGCGGTTCTGTCAGAAGCGTTCCTTACCGTTACCAGTATACGGTTCAGGTCGAGGGGCTTCTCAATAAAATCAAAGGCTCCTTTTTTGATTGCCTGTACAGCCGTATCCACCGTTCCGTGACCGCTGATCATTATCACCGGGGACTCAACGGAAGCTTCTGCCAGGGCATCCAGCACTTCCATCCCGTCCATGTTGGGCATTTTTATGTCACAGAAAATAATGTCGTATTCACCGGATAAAGCCTTTTCCACACCTTGTTTCCCATCTTCGGCCTCCTCCACTTCAAAGCTTTCAAACTCAAGAATTTCACGAAGCGCGCGTCGGATGGCACGCTCATCATCAATGATTAGAATTTTGCTCATTATAAAATCTTTGCGGTAAATATAATAAAGAAGCTGTAAAAGCGAAACAACCTCGATCCAGTTTATTTAATAAAAACCCAGACCGGGCTGTAAAATGGTTGAACCATGAAACATTTCATACGGACTCACCAGGGATCTCCTGTTTTTACCGGGACAATTTCATAAAGAACCGGTCATTGCCCTGTCTGATGTGGATAAAGAACAACCCGTTCAGCAACCCGGATACATCCAGTGCATCTACTTTTTCCTTTCTCAAAAGCTCCCTTCCGGTTTCGTCAAATACACTGAAATCCGCCGTATTTCCGTTCACCGGACTGATTACGTCATTTTCAAGGCGAAACTGTTCATAAAAAGAAAATTCTTCAACTCCCAGCGAACCCTGGGAAATAATAAAATGAAAATGGATCGTATCTTTAATTACAGGTACCTCCGGATCGTAAATTTCAAATGAAACGGTACCACTTCCCGGCGTATTATTCAAAATCCCGCCAATGATCAGTTTTTGAGGGAATTCCTGGTCTGAGAAGAGGATAAAATCAGCACTGTCGCCATCGTTTACCTCAAAATAATTCGTGGTCTGGTCATTAAATGTAATGGTCCACTCTTCAGGAATATGGTCAAAAAAAGTTTTCCACCGGAGTGTTTTGTCTTCATCCAGGTTGGAAAAGATTTCGATGTACCAGTGTGCCGGCGACTGATCCGTTGTCTTTATCAACGTTGTTTCCGGATCCTGGAAATAAAAATCCTGCGCCCGGCAGATACCCGGCTGCAGGCCCAGCGAAATGATACAACTTAAAATAATCCTGTTCACCATACTTTATTTTCACAATAACCGTTTCATAAAGATAGTACTTCAGTTTTCCTGAACAGCAAGTTTTTCATAAAATTTAAAAACTTTAATTGGTTTTGAATCTGAATACATCTAAATTTGTAATTAATTTTTTTGACGTTGTACAAAGCCGGTCCATACTTAGAACAAATAAACACTCCCAGAGATTTAAGGGAAAAGTTTGAAATAGATGATCTACCACAGGTTTCAGAAGAGCTTCGTCAGTACATCGTTGATGTCATTTCAGAAATCGGAAACAGTCATTTCGGGGCAAGCCTGGGAGTAGTGGAATTAACCGTTGCTCTTCACTATGTTTTTAACACTCCGGAAGATCAGCTGGTCTGGGATGTCGGGCACCAGGCATACGGGCACAAGATTTTAACCGGAAGACGCGAAAAATTTCATACCAACCGGATCAAAGACGGAATCTCAGGATTTCCAAAACGTTCAGAAAGCGAATACGACACATTCGGAGTCGGGCATTCATCCACATCCATTTCAGCGGCGCTCGGCATGGCTGTAGCAAGCCGTTACAAAGGAGAAAAGGGCAAGCAGCACATCGCCGTGATCGGAGACGGTGCCATGACTGCCGGGATGGCGTTTGAAGGACTGAACCACGCCGGTTTCGAAAAAGACGCAAACCTGCTGGTGATCCTGAACGACAACTGCATGTCGATCGACCCGAACGTGGGAGCTTTGAAAGAGTATTTAACCGACATTACCACGTCACATACATACAATAAAGTAAAAGACGAAGTCTGGAAAATGCTTGGAAAAATCTCCAAATTCGGACCAGACGCCCAGACGATCGCTTCCAAGATCTCGAATGCTTTAAAAGGCTCCATTTTCAGGCAGAGCAACCTGTTCGAATCACTGAACTTCCGCTATTTCGGACCGATCGACGGGCATGATGTGACCGGAGTTGCCAAGATACTGAAAGACCTAAAGGATATCCCGGGGCCGAAGATCCTGCACTGTATTACCCGGAAAGGCGGGGGATATAAGTTCTCAGAAGAAGGAAACCCCACACAGTGGCATGCGCCGGGGATTTTCAACAAAGATACCGGGGAAATTGTAAAGATCATCCCCAAGTCACCTCAGCCTCCGAGATACCAGGATGTATTCGGGCATACGATTGTTGAGCTGGCAGAAAAAAATGACAAGATAATGGGAATCACTCCCGCCATGCCTACAGGATGTTCGTTAAACATCATGATGAAAGCAATGCCTGACAGGGCTTTCGATGTAGGGATCGCCGAACAGCATGCCGTTACCTTTTCAGCAGGGTTGGCAACACAAGGCCTGATCCCATTCTGCAATATTTATTCTTCATTCATGCAACGGGCATATGACCAGGTTCTGCACGATGTTGCTTTACAGAACCTGAATGTTGTGTTCTGCCTGGACAGAGGAGGTTTAGTAGGAGCAGATGGCGCCACACATCACGGGGCTTACGACCTCGCATACATGCGCCACATTCCCAACATGACCGTTTCTGCCCCGATGAATGAGCAGGAGCTCCGGAACCTGATGTACACTGCCCAGCTGGAGAACAAAGGACCGTTCACTATCCGCTATCCACGAGGAAACGGCGTTATGACCGAATGGAAAACACCATTGGAAGAAATAAAGGTGGGAACCGGAAGGAAGATCACAAATGGTACTGATATCGCCATTCTGACAATCGGGCACCCGGGTAATTTCGTCAGCAAAGCGATCGAGGAGCTAAAACCGATAGGGGTTTCTGTTGCACATTACGACATGCGGTTCGTGAAACCGATTGATGAACTGATGCTCCACGAAGTCTTTACCAAATTCAAAAAGGTCATTACCGTAGAAGATGGATGCCTGACCGGCGGATTCGGTTCAGCAGTCATTGAATTCATGGCCGACAACAATTACCAGGCAGAGATCAACCGCTTGGGAATACCGGACAGATACATCAATCACGGAACCCAGGAGGAACTGTGGGAAGAATGCGGATTTGATACAGCCGGGATCGTGTCAGCCATCAGGAACATGCTTGGCATTGATTCATCTGATCAGCGTTTTTCAGGCTCCGTAGTAGGATAAATGCTCTTTCCGGCATTTCATCATTAAAACTTTCAGTATCTTAGTAGTTCACTGCACGTATTAGTACGTGATTTAAAGTTGGTTTTTAAGATGAAAAACAAGTTTGTAAATATTTTTTACTAAACTTGCTAATTGCAATAAAACTTATGAAAAAAGGATTTCTTTTTATACTCATTTCCCTGATAATCGTTGGCTGTTCCGGCAAAAAGCAAGTAATGGAACACCAGGGAGGCACCATCAAAATGTGTCTGGAACACGAGCCGATGACCTACCTGTCCTATGAAATTTCCGACTACTATTCCGCAACTATTTTTGGGCAGGTGCTGGAAGGATTGGTCCAGATCGACCCGGCTACGTTAAAGGTAAAAGGGCAGATCGCTTCTTCCTGGTCCGTTAATGACGACGGTACGGTGTACCTATTCGACATCCGGAAAAATGTTTACTTCCATGACAATGCCATTTTCTCTTCCGATAAAGAACGGATCTTAACAACGGACGATATCATCTCAACATTTGAAATGATCTGCTCTCCTACAAAAACAGGAACGGCAACAGTAGCTTACAACCATTTACTGAAAGACGTAGTGGAAGGTGCAGAAGATTATTTCGAAGGAAAAGCCAAAAACATATCCGGAATTACCACAAAAAACGGCAAGCTGGAAATCAGGCTAAAGCAAAGAGACGACAATTTTTTGTATAAGCTATCCCAGATACAGCTTTCCATTCAGTCTAAAAAAGTGATTGAAGCAGACCTGGTAGATAAGACAATCGGGACAGGACCATTTGTTTTCGCCTCTTACAAGCCCGGAGACGTTCCGCAGATCAACTTAGCGAAGAACGAAGATTACTATGAAACGGACGAAAATGGCAACCAGCTTCCTTACCTGGATTCGATCCGGTTCATTATTCAAAACAGGAAACTGGAGCAGCTTGATTTATTTGAAAATAAGCACATTGACCTGATCCTGGCATTGCCGACAAGTAAAATTACCAAGATGGTGGAAGGCCGCCTTTCCGATTTCAATTCCACTCCACCCAAACTGGTACTGGACAAAAATGCGCTGCTGCAGACACATTATTACCTGTTCAACATGGATGAGCCCCGGTTCCAGAATCCGAAAGTCAGGCAAGCCTTCAATTATGCCGTAAACCGGGAAAAAATAGGCCGTGACATCCTGAAAAACCAGTTTGATGAGCTCGGCTTTTACGGAATAGTCCCTCCCATCTCCCAAACTTTCAGAGGATATGATTTTGATTTGATCAAAAATGCAGGTTATGAATACAATCCTGAAAAAGCGAGGAGGCTGCTGGCAGAAGCAGGCTACCCGAATGGAAAAGGGTTTGGCAGCGTCAACCTGCGGTTCAACATCGGGGACATCAATTCTGCGGTTGCAGATGAGTTCGCACAGCAAATATTCCAGGTGCTGGGAATCAATGTGAACATTGACGGATCCAACTTTGAGCAGCTCAACGCGGATGCTGTTTCAGGAAACGGAGACATCTTTAAGACAAGCTGGGTTGCGGATTATCCCAATCCAGAAAATTTCCTGGATAATTTTCACAGCGCCAATAAACCCGACAATGCAACCAATGAAATGGGAATGAATTTTTCCAAATACAGCAACCCTGTTTTTGACAACCTGCTGGAAACCGCTAAGAAAGAAACGAACGTCGGGAAAAAAATGAAATTATATTCCAGGGCTGAAGCAGAGCTGATGAAAAATCCGCCGATCATCCCCCTTTGGTACAGCGGTGATCTTCAGATCATTCACTCTTACGTAAGGAACCTGCACTTTAACTCACTCAGCTTATTCTATTTTAAAAAGGTCTACCTGAAAGAGTGGACACCGGAAGAATACCAGAAAGAAGTAGCTCAAAAAAAATAAGAATATAACCGATGCTAAAATACTTTACTCTCCTGTCATTTAGTATAGTGACATTTTTTTCACTGGCCCAGCCGACTCAAAACGTAAGAGGACGCGTTGTTGATTCGGAAACTTATTCTCCCGTGTACGCGGCTAAAATCAAAATTATCACTGCCGATACCAGCCGAATATATGGCGCTATAACGGAAGAAAACGGTACTTTCATCATTTCAGAGGTCCCTGTCGGGAAGCACCAGCTCACCGTGTTCATTGTCGGATATGATGAAAAGGTCATAACCATTGAAGTCAATTCGGGGAAAGAGACCGTACTGGAAATTCCCGTTTCCGAAAGCTTTTACAAACAGGCGGAAGAAGTCGTGGTCACTGCCAGAAAAAGCGGGGAAGTGATCAACGAACTGGCCTTGATCTCCGCACGGCAGTTCAGTGTAGAGGAAACAGACCGCTACCCGGGATCCCGGTCCGACCCTGCCCGCATGGCCTCCAATTTCGCAGGCGTGCAGGGAGCCGATGACTCCAGGAATGATATCATCGTGCGTGGAAATTCTCCGTTGGGCGTTGTCTGGAAAGTAGAAGGCATCGATATCCCGAACCCTTCCCATTTCGCGATCTCGGGAAGTACCGGAGGACCCGTTACGATCCTGAACAACAAAATACTGGGGAATTCGGACTTCTTCATGAGCGCGTTCCCGGCAGAATACGGCAACAGCACAGCCGCTATTTTTGACCTGAAACTCAGGAACGGGAACAATCAACGGCATGAATTTACAGGGCAGTTCGGATTTTTAGGTACGGAAGTACTCGCCGAAGGACCAATGGATAAAAAGAACAATTCCAGCTACCTGGTGATGGGAAGGTATTCAACACTGAGCATCTTTAAAGCAATGGGAATACAGATCGGAACGGATGCAGTTCCCAGCTACTGGGACGGTGCTTTTAAATTCAACTGGAGGTTGAAAAACGGAGGAAACTTATCGTTGTTCGGAATCGGAGGAAACAGTAACATTGAGATTCTCATTTCCGAACAAAAAGAATTTTCCACGGAAATGTATGGTGAAGGAGACCGGGATCAATATTTCGGCAGCTCCATGGCCGTCGGCGGGATCAATTACAAACAGTCGCTTTCCGAAAAGACATTCCTGTCAACAACATTGGCTTACAGCTACGAAGAGCAGCGCTCCAGGCATAATTACCTGCTCAGGCACCTGGATACACTGAACAAAGGCACAAACGAAGAGACCTACAGGATTGTAGTGGACTCGATCTACCAGATGATGGGGTACAAGTTTTCCAATCACAAGATTTCTCATTACCTATCTGTTACCCATAAATTCAATACCCGCCACCTGATCAAGGCCGGGCTGAATACCGACCTGTACTATGTCGTTCAGAATGATTCGGTACTACCCCTGGTCACTGACAGTACTTTCCAAAGACGCTGGGAATTTGAGGGAGCTTCGGTACTGGTACAGCCTTTTGTGCAATGGAAATGGAGAGCGGCCGAGAATATGGACGTTACCGCCGGCTTACACGCCCAGTACTATTCACTGAGCAATAGTTTCAGTGGCGTAGAGCCGCGAATCGGATGGCGGATGAAACTGAAAAGAAATCAAAGCGTATTTGCGGGAGCAGGAATGCACAGCCAGATGCAGCCATTGTACACCTATACCTACAATAAATTTGACGCGGCCGGAAACAAGATCTATCACAACAAGAATATGGATTTTACGAAGAGCATCCACACCGGGATCGGTTACGATATCAGCCTGGGAAAAAGCTGGAATATAAAAACAGAAGCGTATTACCAGCATCTGTACAATATTCCTGTTACGATCACACCGTCCTCCTATTCGCTCATCAACATGGGAGCAGGATTTCAGCGCTTCTTCCCGGATTCGCTTGAGAATACAGGAACGGGAACGAATTACGGTTTTGAAGTTACCGTCCAGAAATTCTTTGACAATACCTTCTTCTTCCTGGTTACCGCTTCCTTGTACGATTCCAAATATGTTGGAAGTGACGGAATTGAACGGAATACCTCCTATAACGGTAATTACGTGTTCAACGTATTGTCCGGAAAAGAATTTAAACTGAACGCCAGACAATCCATTTCTTTGGGTTTGAAAGCGACCTATGCCGGAGGGAAACGATACGGGTACGTAGACCTGGCCCAGACGCAGTTAGTCCACGAGCTGATCTTCCGGGATGAAGGGTTTAATACCCGACGGTTCCGTGATTATTTCCGGCTGGATTTAAAAGTAAACTGGAAGTTCAACGCGAAGAGAACCACGCATGAAATCGGTGTCGACCTGGTAAATATCCTGAATACCAAAAACATTCTGAGCCTGGCGTATGCCCCAAACCTGGCAGACCCTTCGGCTGAGCCAATAGCGGAAAAAACGCAATTGGGCTTCTTACCGTTGTTCTATTATAAAATTGACCTGCGCCTTCAGAAAAAATAACGGGCAGTCAGCTATAACAGAAAGCTTAAAAGGCACACCATCAAATAAATAATTGAACGATTCATTCATCGCTTCAAATTATCATTAATTTTACACCTAAACAGTTTTCATTGAGCGAAGAAAAGAACATGGATTATGACGTTATTGTCATTGGTGCCGGCATAAGCGGCTTAATGTCTGCTTCACTCTTTGGCCGGCTGGGGTATCGTGTGTGTGTGCTGGAAATGGATGCCCGTCCAGGGGGCTACATCGCAGGATTCAACCGCCTGGATTACCGTTTTGACTCGGCCATCCACTGGCTCAATCAGTGCGGGGAAAACGGCCTCGTAACACACGCCTTTTCATTTATCGGGAACGATTTCCCAAAGGCTCACGTACAGCACCATATCCGGCGCTACCATGTCAACGAATACCAGTACCTGGTGACGACAGATGTGGATGCCTTCAAAGAACAGCTACAACAAGATTTTCCGGAGGACAGAACCGGAATAGAACGTTTTTTTAAAGACGCCCGGAAGATCGGGAAATCATTTGAGAACTTCCGTTTCATCAACCGGAACATGTCGACGATGAACCTGTTTGAAAAGGCCAACCGGGGAATTCAAATGCTCCGCTTTGTGATTCCGTTCATCCCCCACATCTTTTACGCTGGTGAAAAAGTGGAAAAAGGGCTCAGGAAATACTTTTCAAACCCCAAGCTGCTTGAGTTGTTCAGTTCCGAACCCGACCTGCTTTCCTGCCTGATCCCGGTCGCCTGGGCGAAGATCCAGGATTACCAGACCCCTCCCGAAGGAGGAAGCCAGACATTTGCAGAATGGCTGGAGCACGTCAGTAATTCTTACGGAAATGACATCCGTTTTAAATCCAGGGTATCCAGAATCCTTGTAAAAGACCAGCACGCATATGGTGTGGAATATGAGCACAGGGGAACAACCCACCAGGTATTCGGGAAATATGTCATTGCGGCATGCGATGTAAAGAACCTGTATGAAAAATACCTTCCCCAGGGAACCGCTAATCCCGATTTCCTGAAACGGCTCGACGATGCAGAGCTGTACGCCTCGGCATTTACATTATCCCTTGCACTGGATTGCACAGGAGAAGAACTGGGATTCGGAGAAGAAATCCTTTATATCTCTGATGCGAAGCAGGACAGGAATAAGCTTGGGAATGGAGACCCTCAAACAAGCGGGATTCATGTTATTTCCGGCTCTGTCAGGGATAAGACACTTGCTCCCGAAGGGAAAGGAACCCTTACGATCTTCATTCCTTCCTTCATCGACCAATACGAGAACTGGGGAACAATGCTGGATGAGCACGGAACCTACAAACGGGGAACAGAATACAAAGATACCAAGCAAAAAGTAGCTGAGATCCTCATTGACAGGATCGAAAAAGAGCTGAACATTGACCTCCGTTCACACATTGTTTACCTGGATATTGCCACACCGATCACCCATCAGCGGTATACAGGCAACAGGAACGGAACGATGATGGGAGCACGCCCCGGGAAATCCAATATGCAGGCAAAGATCGCCCATTACAAAACTCCTGTACCAAACGTCTTTTTGAGCGGGCACTGGGCGGAGCTGGGAGGTGGGATCCCGGTTGCGGTAAGAGCCGCCCTCAATTCCACCCTACTCGTTTTAAAATCTGAAAACAAATCTGCTTTTAAACTATTGTCCAGGTACATGGACGGTAAGATCAGTCCCTCAGAGGTTGAACGATCATCTTTGGTAAAGCCGTATGCCAATAACTGGGAGCGCAAACCGACTCCTGCTGAGAAACAGCAATTAAGGCAGGAAAAATAACGGTTGCAGAACAGTCAAAGATCTCTTTTCTTTTCCATTCACAGTATTCTCAGATCTCATTCAATGGCTTCCGGTCCTTCAGCTCTCTGTTCCTGTATTCGGAAGGGGTTATGCCGGTGATCTTTTTGAACTGTCCGCTCAGATGCGCTACGCTGGAATAATGCAGGTGATCCGCAATCTCACTCAATGTCAGCTCATTGTAGCTGATCAGTTCCTTCACCCGTTCGATTTTCTGGGCAATGACGAATTTCTCAATGGTAGTATGCTCCGTTTCAGAAAACTGTTTGCTGATGGAGCTGTAATCCATCCCGATCTGCTCACTGATATAATCCGAAAGGTTGATATGCAGCTGTGTATGTTTGTGGTGGATCAATTCGATAATGATATTCTTCACCCGTTCAGTCAGCTGGTGTCTTTTGTCTTCCAGCAGCTCAAACCCGATCTGCTCCAGGTTGGTCTTAAGCTGCTCTTTGGTTTCCTTTGAAAGAGAACCGTCAACGACAACCTCTCCCAGGATAACGGATGTTACCGGTATTGCCAGCTTATCCAGCTCCGATTTCACTGCCATGATGCAGCGGTCGCAGACCATGTTTTTGATATGTATCACTTCTTCCATAGCAGATCATCAAGCACTTTATTCTCCGAAGTCAGCTTTTCATCGTAATCAGGAGCATCTTCCAGCTTGTCCTTCGGTACAAAAAGCAGAACGATCAGTCCAACCACAAAGAAGAAGATAACGGACAGGATGGATGAACGCATGTCATCTGTCAGGTATTCCATCAATCCGAAGAAAAACGTTCCAAATACGATTCCCACCTTTTCGGTCACATCGTAAAACGAGAAGTAGGAAGCATGATCCTGCGTTTCAGGAAGGAATTTGGAGTAGGTTGAACGTGCCAGGGCCTGTGTTCCTCCCATCACCAGCCCGACTCCTGCAGCCAGGAAATAAAATCCGAATGGTGTTGTCAGGAAATAGGCACTGATGCACAATGGCACCCAGATGGAAACAGCTACAATCAATGACCTGATATTCCCGATCTGTTTTGAAAGGCGGGATAACAGAAACGCTCCTGCTGCTCCCAGCAGCTGAATGAGTAGAATTGCCAGGATCAGCCCTGTTGTCGCCTGGTCTTCGTATTTTCCTGAAAAGATCTCACGCTTGGCATACAGGACCGCCATTAACATCACTGTCTGGACGCCCGTGTTGAAAAAGAAGAATGAACCCAGGTAACGTTTCAGCCTGGGTTGCCCCCTGAATTCTTTAAATACCTTTCTCAGCTCGTGAAACCCTTTTGTCAGCACCTTTTTGGATTTTGGCCGGTTGTAAACATTGTCGGGAAGTACCCGGTAGGTCAGCTGGCTGAATCCAATCCACCAGATACCAACAAGGATAAAGCTGACACGGGTAAGGTGATCGCCCAGCCCCATGATCATGGCCAGGCAGGTAATCAGCAGCAGCATGCTTCCTAAATACCCCATCGTATAGCCACTCGCAGAAATACGATCGTGGTCCTTCGGCGCAGCGATCTCCGGCAAAAAGGCATTGTAAAATACCAGGCTGTTCCAGAAACCGATGCTGGCAAAGAATACAGACAACATCCCTACTTCCAGAGGAGCTTTCCCAAACCAATACAGGGAAACACACGACAATGCGCCAAGGTAGCAGAAGAACTTCATGAATTTTTTCTTACTCCCCGTGACATCCGCAATTCCGGACAACATCGGGGAAAGGATGGTAACCACCAGGAAAGAAAAGGAAAGCGTGAAAGACATCAGCACAGATGGTGAAAGCTGCGTTCCGAAAATATCAACGGCTATGTTCACATCTTTCGGCAGCTCTTCGATCGTTTCCAGTTTCAACCCGTTCTTCTGGTTATAGCTGTCCAGGAACATCCTTGAAGTTACCTTATCGTAAAATATCGGAAATATGGCGGAAGAAATAACCAGGTTGTATACTGAATTCGCCCAGTCATAAAAAATCCAGCCTCTGATTATCTTTTTATTTCCTTTTTCCAGCATTATACTTCGTTTAATTCATTTACATAATCACTTAAATACTCAAAACCGGGGGTCAGGTTTCCGTTCAAGTCTGTTTCCGAGCCTCTTGCAATGATCTGGTCCGGATCTTCCCTGAACAACGGCGGGAAAACATTTTTGATCAATTCACTTCCAAAATCTTCGGAAGCATCCTTTGGCAATTCGCACGGTAAATTGTCAACCGCCATCACCGCGATCGCGTTCTCGTTCATAAAATCCACTTCCTGACCTGATACGGGATCGTACCCGTATACCGGATCGGAGATCTTGCTTGAACGGATCGTACAGGCAATGGGTCCGGCAATATCGCACGAAATATCAGCAACAACCTTCAACTTTACACCTTCCTGCCTCAACTCATCTTTCGTCAGGATAAACGGAGATTTACTGCTCCAGTAATGACAGGGAATATATACCGTAGCTCCTTTCCTGATGTAGTTCCCGAATACGGATTTATAGCTCCCGGGGTTTGAATAAAAATCACTTTTCACAAATTCGGTTCCGTCTTTCGGCTGGAAATAATCTTCGGTATCCAGGTGTGTAAAAATAGGACCGTCGAATTGTTCTTCCAGGAATTCAGAAGGAGTCACCTCTTTGATCGGCAACAGATCAATAACCTCCCTGGCTCCGTTTCCTACTCTCCCCCATCCGGTCAAAACAACCCGTGTATGGGGAGGAAAAACAACTTTGCTCAGCTCTCCTTCCATTTCCTGCCTGTTTTCGCAAGCATGAGCCGGCTTCAATTCATACAGCCCCGTTTTAAGCCCTAATACCCGGAAGCCGTTATAGCACCCGACAATGCCGGCATAGCGCCCGAAGCCAATGATGCGTTTATTGAACCTGTCTTTCAGCACTTCGTAATCGATCAGCTGGATTTTCTTATCCAGGATCGCTTTCAATAATGGGCGGTTGTACGGCTGTTTCTTGATGGTATGAGAGAAGAACATGAATTTTTTACTCGGGATCAGGTCCTCAATGTTTACTTCTTTCACCCCCATGATGATGTCACAGGAAGACAGATCTTCACTCAGCTCAATCCCCATCTCTCTGTATTCAGTGTCTTTATAGCAGCGGATATCACTTGGCTGTACCACCACTTTTACCTCCGGATACTGAGCCTCTACCGTTTTACATTGTTTCGGGGTAAGGGGTACACGAAGATCGTGAGGCACTTTTCCTTCTCTGATAATTCCTAATTTTACTTGTTTCATTTTCGATTCGTTGAATACCACTCCGGGGTATCCTGGTTTTTAATTTTGGGGTAAATACATATCAATAAATTCACGTACGCAACCCTGCCCTCCGCATGTGTTCAAGATGATATGGCACTGCTGCTTTACCTGCTGAACAGCGTCTTTGGGGCAAGCTGCGATCGCTACTGATCTCATGACCTCCAGGTCGTTGATATCATCACCGATGATCGCTACTTCCGAAAGCTCCATCTTTAATTCGCCGAGTAACCGGTTGAGCACGCTTAGTTTACTTTCCCGGGTTACAACACAATGTTGTATACCTAACATTTCAGCTCGTTTCTTTACCGCATTTGAAACAAATCCTGACGAGATAATGGCCGTTTGAAAATTATTTTTGGTGAGTTGAATGATCGCCATTCCGTCTTTTGTATTGAACTTCTTGAACTGGTCTCCGTTCTCAGTGAAATACATTCCGCCGTCAGTCATAACGCCGTCGACATCGAGTACCAGTAATTTTATCTTTTTTAGTTTACTTTGTAAATGAGGAAGAGGAAACAAAGGCTTAAATAACAGGGCATACAGATCAACTTCGTATTCTTCGGCAACCGCTTTCAGGTCAAATATGGATAATTCGTGAACATTCTCGACACCCAGATCCGCAAGAAAACCGACGTAATCCACTCCAAACCTGGAGCAAAGCCCTTTTATATTCTCCTCTAACATCATTTTATCTACACAATTTTATAACCTACCACGTTTGCGACAGCTTCCAGCTCCTTTTTCAAGCGGGCAAATTCTTCGTGGTTCAGCTGCTGGGAAGCATCAGACTTGGCAACGCGGGGATCCGGATGTGCTTCGATCAGTAATCCGTCAATTCCCATTGCCGTACAGGCTTTTGCCAACGGAGCCACTCCGTAAGCATATCCCATTGCATGAGAAGGGTCCAGAATGACCGGTAAATTGGTGTACTCCTGCAACCAGGCTACTCCACATAAATCCAGTGTAAAACGGGTTTTCGTTTCAAACGTACGGATGCCGCGCTCACATAAGACAACGTTCGGGTTCCCTCCTGACAACACAAATTCTGATGCCTGGACAAACTCCTGCAGTGTCGTCCCAAATCCCCTTTTGATCAGGACAGGCTTGTCTGTTTTGGCACACGCACGCAAAATTCCCTGGTCGTACATCGCTTTTGCGCCAACCTGGATCACATCGGTATATTCGATTATTTCATCAATATGAGTGGCATCACGTGCTTCTGTGATCACTGCTAACCCGTATTCTTCGCGCATCTTTGCCAACAGCTTCAAACCTTCCAATCCCAGTCCCTGGAATGAATAGGGGCTCGTCCTTGGCTTGTAGCAGCCTCCACGCAAAACAGACAGGTTCAGTGCCTTCAGCATTTCGGATGAAGACCGGATCTGTGTTTCCGATTCCACGGAACAAGGTCCACCGATCAAAACCGTATTATTGGTCGTTCCTCCGATTGTTACATTCCCGATCCGGATCGTCCGCTTTTCCGGCTGGTAAGTTTTAGAAGCTAACTGGATATCCGAATCAAACGCCCAAAATTGGTCAACATCATTTTCAACAGAAGCAGGAAGTGTTTTCAACCCCGAACCGGTTATCAGCACATCTTTGCCAAGATATCGGATGTGAAATGCTTTCAACTCCAGAGACAGTTCTTCGATACGTTGAGCATTTACACTGTTTTTCAAATGTATAATCATAAAGCCTGATTAATGAGATTCGCAAATGTAACAAATCCTAAGACTTTTCACAATTGTTGAGTCAACAGAAAAAGTTAAATTTCAAATTATTTCTTAACAGGAATAGTTGTTTTTTAACAAAACTTCGTAAATAAAACGATCCAATCAATAATTAACGAAACGTCCGTAAATCTTATTCTATTTCAACACGGCCAGAAGCTTTTCAGGTTCACAAAAATCATCCATCGCCTGCTCCGTCCTTCTGTTATAATTCCGCCTTGATCAAGTTCGCAAAGTTGACAATTCCCAGCGCTTTCCGGTCGTGTGATACAACAGGCATATACGAGACCGTAAACGGGCTGCTTTTGACTGTTCGCAGCAACTGGACAACTGTCGCGGTTCCTTCAATAACGATAGGAGCCCCATTGATCATCTCACCTGGCTGCACTTTATTCAGATCTGCCATGTTCTTCATCAATGCTTTTCGTACATCGGCATTGGAAATCAGTCCTACAAACAGATCTTGATCGTCCAGCACAAGTGTGAACCCGACACTTCCCCGGTCTATCGATGTTAAAATACGTTCAACCGTAAGATCGGAAAGGCGCACAACAGGGCATTCTGCCAGGGGAGTCATAAAGTCCTCAACAACGTATGTTGATTCAATGTTCCGTTTCGTTAAATTCATCAATTGATGCCCTACACTCGGCCCTTTGAACAAATACGAACCGCTTACGGAAGAAGTTACTCCCATATTCCGGAGAATGAACGAAACTTCCCCGTTTACTCCTCCGTCTACATGAATTGATTTCGTCGGGAACTGGTTCCTGAACTTACGGATCTTGTCAAAATTGACCTTATCGAAAATTCCACCGCTCTGCCCGGGAATCGTCGCCATAATGAGGATGAAGTCAAAGTCCGCATATTCCCTGAATACATCAACTGAGGTCGGAGTGATAACAGCCAATCCTTTTTTCCCCGGAACACTTGCGGGAATCCGGAGGGGCTCTTCCATATCTTCGTATTGAAACGTAATATATTCAACAGGGTGTTTTTCCAGCAGCTCATAGTACCTGGAAGGTGTTTTGGTGATGATGTGCAAGTCTATCGGTAAGTCGCACCATGACCGGATCGAATCAATATCCTGAAAAACGGAAACGTCATCGTTGCAGTCTACATGCAGCATATCTACCTGGTGGCTTACCAGGTCATCAATTACTTCCTTTAGAGGACGGGTCTTATCACTATATATGGATGCTGATATTTTCATTGGAAATCATATTCCCACAAATGTATGCTATTTTTTTATTTCCTGGCAGTTATTCGACAAGTTGAATGTACCTTTGTCTCTAAAAAACCGTGATCAAAAAGCAAATAAACAGAGGGTACCGCATCAGTAAATACATTATTTACAAAGAAACACTGGTCGATTACAAAGAGCTGTTCTGGTCGTTTATCGGTTCCTTCTTCGGAATCGGGATCATCGCCTACATCCAGAGCTTTTATTTCTCTGATATGGAAAGCCTTTTCCTGATCGGTTCCTTCGGAGCAACGAGCGTACTGTTATACGGAGCGATCCAAAGCCCGTTGGCCCAACCTAGAAATTTAATCGGCGGTCATACCGTAAGTGCCATTATCGGGGTTACCGTCATGCAATTACTCCCGGATACGCTCTGGATTGCGGCGCCATTGGCCGTTTCGTTGTCAATCATTGCCATGCAGTTCACCAAAACCCTCCACCCACCGGGAGGAGCTACCGCGTTAATCGCCGTCATCGGCTCGAATGACATCCACTCACTCGGATATGTATATGTATTATTCCCGGTGCTTTCGGGAGCAGCCATATTACTGGTGATCGCACTTATCTTCAACAACATGACACCACAACGGAAATACCCTACAGACGGCCGCTTTTCACGCACAATCAAATGGGTTATTACTCCTGCGAAAGAACAGCTGAAAAAATTAAGGTTAAAAAATAATCCTGGCGATCAGCTCTGAAATGGCTGATATAAAGACCAGATATCAATTATCAGATGATTCCGATACAGATAATTGATACCCGGCAGCTGATTTACCCGGAACAATGGATCACTTTACCTCTTTCTCACCTCAATAGGTTGATGTGTCCGACAAACATTTTACGTTCGTCCGACATCGTCGTTTTCACTTCTATCTTCCACGTGTATGTACCATTCTGACAGATCTTACCGTCCACACCATACGTTCCGTCCCACCCCACTGACGCGTCATGTGATTCGAAGATCATTTCTCCCCACCGGTTAAAGACCATTAATGTGTATCCGTACGGATCGTAACCGGAAGTAAATACAGGCAGGAAGGTATTGTTATGATTATCCCCGTCAGGAGTGAATGTATTCGGCACGAAAAACAGCAGTTCATCCTTCAGTTCGATGGTATAATAAGCTGTATCGACGCATCCTGCGTTCGTTGATGCCACCAGTGTTATTGTATACACACCACCTGTTTCATTTGGAAAAGAGTGGGTCGGTGAATGTTCAGAGCTCAGTGCAGAACCATCTCCAAAATTCCATTCATAGTGGTCTGCCCCAAGTGACAGATTTTCCAGTTGAGTTTCCCAGTTGTAAGTTGTCAATTCATCCGGAACGGGGTTAAAATCGGCAACAGGTTGTGATTCCACACACACGAAATCAGTTACAGTGAGTGTATTCGTACATCCTTCCGGTGTGCTTACCACCAATGTTACATCAAAACATCCCGGATTTTCAAACGTTGAAGAAACAGTACCACATCCTTCCACTACTTCTCCGTTTCCGAAATACCACTTGCAGTCGGTGAGGTTTCCGGAGGACATATTCGTAAATGTGGCGGTCACAGGCTGACACCCGTAAAGATTTTCTCCTTCAAAATCCATGTCAGGAATCGGCACGATGGTTACGGTAATTTCATCCGACGCAGAACATCCGTTATTATCAGTTCCCGTTACCGTATAAGTAGCCGTATTAGACGGTGTGAACGCTGCGTTATTGGTCACTCCGTTATCCCATACATAGGTAGCTGCACCGGACCCTGAAAGGGTAACAGGCTGTCCTGCGCATACTGAAAAATCGCTACCTGCCGAAACAGATGGCAGATCGTGAATCGTTACAATGGTCGATACATTCTGTGTTTGCTGACATTCCAGCAAGCTTCCTTCCCGGATGTACGTGATCGTATAAATGAATGTTCCGACTGTTCCGGTCGTTACCGGGAAGATCACTGTTGAACCACCATTGGACGTAGCATACTGGTCTGCACCCCCATTGATATTATAAGTAAACAGGTAAGGTGCATCTCCGTCCGCTCCTTCAAAATGAACTTCCGGCAGAACCATATCAAAATGGCATGCTTCAACAGGAGCAGAAATAGTGGCAACCGGCAAGGCTTTTATCACAACGGTAGCGGTCAAGTTCAAATCACTGGAACACCCTGTAGAAGGATCCGTTACATTGGTCAGTGTGTAAACATAAGTCCCCGGAACAGCTGTTGACTGGTTAGCTGTTGCAGTGTCTGTCCCGCTTGCAGTCAACGACTGGGGAGTTCCGTTAACATTATAGCTAAACAAGAAATCCTGCGTGCTGTTGGTTCCTTCAAATGTGATTACCGGTTCAGCAGCTCCCTGGCAGACTTCAGCGGTTCCCGAGATCGTAGCATCCGGTGACGGATTTACAGTGACCATTGCAGAGTCGCTCAGGTTCCGGATACAGCCTGTTGAAATATCTTCTACCGAATGTAATGTATACACATACGTTCCGGTAATTGTTGTTGGAACCGTGATTGAAATAGTTGATGAACCTGAAGTTGTTGCCACCTGCTGCGATCCGTTATTCAATGAATACACAAACTGGTAATCTGACGATCCGTTCGCTCCTTCAATTGTAATTTGTTGCGCCGCTTCTCCCTGACAAACAACCACAGTACCGGATATGGAAGCTGTCGGCAGCGGGTTTACAGTCACTGTCTGGATTTCATTGATGTCACGGTTACAACCAGTTGACGGGTCAGAAACATTGATCAATTCGTAGACGAAGGTTCCGGCGGTTGTGGTTGGCACGGAAACGGTCGCAGTGTTACTTCCGCTGGCTGTAATCGTCTGAGATGTACCGTTATTGATCGAATAAGTAAATACATACGCATCGCTGCTATTGGTTCCTTCAAAAGTTATCACTGGCGCAGCGTCCTCCTGGCACACGGTGATCGTACCTGCTATCGTAGCGTCAGGTAACGGGTTAACGGTCACGGTAGCCGTACCGGATTGTGACTGGAAACAACCTGTAGCGACGTCTTCCACGCTTTGAAGCACGTAGGTGAATGTACCGGATGTAGTCGTCGGAACGGTAATAACTGCCTCGTTGGTTCCTGAAGTTGTGATCGTCTGGGAAGCTCCGCCGTTCAATGAATATGTGAAGGTATAATCAGATGAACCGTTCGTTCCTTCAAAAGTAACCACAGGTGCAACATCTTCCTGGCATACGGTGATCGTGCCTGAAATAGTCGCTGCAGGCAACGGGTTTACAGTCACTGTCTGGGTTTCATTGATGTCGCGGTTACAACCAGTTGACGGATCAGAAACATTGATCAATTCGTAGACAAAGGTTCCGGCGGTTGTGGTTGGCACGGAAACGGTAGCAATGTTACTTCCGCTGGATATAATCGTCTGGACCGTTCCATTATTAACAGAATAGCTAAACGTATAGTCGGTACTGCTGTTACTTCCTTCAAAAGTTATCACTGGCGAAGCGTCCTGCTGGCAAACGATGATTGTTCCTACAATCGTAGCATCAGGTAACGGGTTAACGGTCACGGTAGCCGTACCGGATTGTGACTGGGAACAACCTGTAGCGACGTCTTCCACGCTTTGAAGCACGTAGGTGAATGTACCGGACGTAGTCGTCGGAACGGTAATAACTGCCTCGTTGGTTCCTGAAGTTGTGATCGTCTGGGAAGCTCCGCCGTTCAACGAATAGGTGAAGGTATAATCAGATGAACCGTTCGTTCCTTCAAAGGTAACCACAGGTGCAACATCTTCCTGGCATACGGTGATCGTGCCTGAAATAGTCGCTGCCGGCAACGGGTTTACAGTCACTGTCTGGGTTTCATTGATGTCACGGCTACAACCTGTCGCCGGGTCAGAAACATTGATCAATTCGTAGACGAACGTTCCGGCTGCTGTCGTTGGAACGGAAACGGTCGCAGTGTTACTTCCGCTGGCTGTAATCGTCTGGGCTGTTCCATTATTAACAGAATAGCTAAACGTATAGTCAGCACTGCTGTTACTCCCTTCAAAAGTAATCACAGGTGCTGCATCCTCCTGGCATACAGTGATCGTACCTGCTATCGTGGCGTCAGGCAATGGATTAACGGTCACTGTCTGGGTCTCATTGATGTCGCGGTTACAACCTGTCGCCGGGTCAGAAACATTGATCAATTCGTAGACGAACGTTCCGGCTACTGTCGTTGGCACGGAAACGGTAGCAATGTTACTTCCGCTGGATGTAATCGTCTGGGGCGTTCCATTATTAACAGAATAGCTAAACGTATAGTCGGTACTGCTGTTACTTCCTTCAAAAGTTATCACTGGCTCAGCGTCCTGCTGGCATACAGTGATCGTACCTGCTATCGTGGCGTCGGGCAACGGGTTTACAGTCACTGTCTGGATTTCATTGATGGCACGGTTACAACCTGTCGCCGGGTCAGAAACATTGATCAATTCGTAGACGAACGTTCCGGCAGTTGTCGTTGGCACAGAAACGGTAGCTGTATTGGTTCCACTGGCCGTAATCGTCTGAGTCGTTCCATTATTAACAGAATAACTAAACGTATAGTCGGTACTGCTGTTACTTCCTTCAAAAGTAATAACAGGTGCTGCATCCTCCTGGCACACAGTGACCGTACCTGCAATCGTAGCGTCAGGTAACGGGTTAACGGTCACGGCAGCCGTACCGGACTGTGACTGGGAACAACCTGTAGCGACGTCTTCCACACTTTGAAGCACGTAGGTAAATGTCCCGGACGTAGTCGTCGGAACGGTAATAACTGCCTCGTTGGTTCCCGAAGTTGTAATCGTCTGGGAGGTTCCGCCGTTCAATGAATACGTGAATGCATAATCAGATGAGCCGTTCGTTCCTTCAAAGGTAATCACAGGTGCAACGTCTTCCTGACACACGGTGATCGTGCCTGAAATGGTCGCTGCAGGCAACGGAAGAACCGTTATAACTACCTGATCGGTATTTATACATCCATTTACATCCGTACCTGTTACCGTGTAAGTGGTTGTTGAGGCTGGTGATACGGTATGGGAGCTGCCGCTGCCCAATCCATTATTCCACGAATAGGAATTTCCTCCGCTGGCAGAAATGATGGTGGAAGACTGATCACAGATCGATTCATCAATACTTGCCACAATCGAAGGCAATGGGTTGACGGTTATCGTTACCTGATCTGTGTTCATGCAACCATTGGCATCTGTCCCTGTTACGGTATAGGTTGTCGTGGCTGCTGGAGAAACCGTATGCGCATTTCCGGATCCCAGACCATTATCCCATGTATATGATACTCCCCCTGAAACCGAAATCGTTGCCGAAGAACCAATACAGATTGAACTATCCGCACTGGCTGCAATTACCGGCAAAGGATTGACAGTTACTGTTACCTGGTCCGTATTCACACAACCATTGGCATCTGTTCCTGTTACAGTATAGGTTGTAGTCGCTGCGGGCAAGACTGTGTGTGAACTACCGCTCCCCAAACCATTGTCCCACGTATAAGATGTCCCTCCTGAAGCTGAAATCGTCGAAGAAGATCCGTTACAGATGGAAATGTCCGGGCTGGCCGTGATAACCGGAAGAGAATTTACCGTTACCACTACCTGGTCCGTTCCTGTGCATCCGTTTGCCGCTGTTCCGATTACAGTATAGGTCGTCGCAGACACTGGAGAAACCGTATGAGAATTTCCCGACCCCAGGCCATTATCCCATGAATAAGTTGCTGCTCCCGTAGCAGTAAGCGTTGTTACATCGCCTGTACAAACAGCAACATCAACTCCCGCATCTACAGCCGGAAGAGAAGGTGCCGTATACGTTTGAGAAATTTCACAGTCCGGCCCAAATGAAGCTGTGACGGTACAATTTGCTCCATCTGCAGCTAAACCTGTAAGTGTATATGAAACAGGTGAAGTAAACGGAGCACTGAATACTTGTGAACCTCCGCAGGAGCTGGCGATCGTAAGTGTGCCTGCTGGCGGTGCTGCAGTGAACGAGACCGTTCCGGAAACAGTGTATTGATTTCCCGCGTTACAATTGGATGGTACAGCTGTCAATGCCGTAAAGTCAGTAACATTCACAACTACCTGGTCAGTGTCCGTATGTCCGCACTGATCCGTTGCAGTTACGGTATAAGTGGTTGTTGAAGCAGGGCTTACCGTAACCGGCGTCCCTGTTCCCGCTCCATTGTCCCACGTATAGGTGATCGTACCCGAGCCCCCGGTCGAAGCTGCTGAAACAGGCACGCCTGACGCACCGCACATAAATACATCAGCACTTGCTGTGACAGCAAGCGGATGAGCATCTTCGATGGTAATGGTTGCCTGCCCGATATCGCAGACAGTTGCAGGATAGGTACAGGTAATCGTTTCCATTCCCTCCGCAATTCCGTCAAAATATACATTTACCGGAATGTCTATGCTTGTTGCTCCTGCCGGGATCGTTATGACCGACGGAAGCGCATCGTAATCGACTCCGGGCGTTGCCGTTCCACCCCATGTTACGTTGAACGAATAAGGCGTTCCCAAAGGATCGGGAATGGAGAACGTCAGGTAAGAATTTTCACATCCTTCAGGGACAACACCATTTCCAACGCCACTGGTAGCAAGGAATGTTACAGGAGGATCCCCGACGGCAAACAACCCGTTCTCCTGGACAAACACCCAGGAATCATAAATGGAATCTCCTCCGTCCGCTATCATCAGGCGAATGTGATAGGTAGAACAGGGAATAACCGCCTGTGAAGCTGTCAGCATGGTGGTAAAGCCATCCATACAGTTATTGAAAGCGCTTGTACAGTTATCGTTATAAAACGCGCAGTTCGTACAACCGGTCCCGCAACCAGCGGCATACCCGCGGTTGATATTATCAATTGTTACAGGGGTTCCTACCCCGGGCACAACAGCAATGTTGGGAGTTCCGACAATTCCCGGACCGCTTATAAAAAATGCAAAAGCATCGTTGTATCCCCCGTTGACATATTCGTTGTATTCTTCCGAACCAAACTGAAAATTCACATTAATCTGGTTTGTAATCGGTATAAAGTCAAATTCTAAAATAATTCCGTCATTCGTCCCTGCTCCTGCAATTGCATTCAGTTCGGGAATAGATGGTCCACTGTTATTATCTGACCGGTGTACCCCTGCTCCTCCCTGCAATGTGCCTGCAGCATTCACAAACCCGGTGCTCATGACCACTCCCGAATTCATTGTTGCTCCCAATCCTCCTGAAGTCCCTCCGGCAAAATTCGCAATAGCCCGGTCATCCCCGGTAAGTGTCGCATTGGAAAAAGTGATCCCCGGTCCGCAAATCGTGGCGACATAATTGTTGACGGTAGTCTGGTTCAGTGTAATCTGGGAGAAAGCATTTCCCGTTAAAAGTAAAACACTGAATACGATGAGTAATATTCTGATAGTAAGCATTGTAGTTCTTATTAGATGATAACTTTAGTTTACTTGTGAAATTTTAAAGCCGACATAGCCGTAAAGCCGGGTCGCTATAAGCAGTATCCTTACCAGGTCCTTCTCATCCATATCCGTACGCACTGTTATTACTACCTCTCCCGATTCATCACCTAACGCTACAAAACCGTCCACTCTTTCAAATCGTTCTCTCTGGGATTCTTTCAATTCCGGATCCGGTATCACAGACCTTTCAAAGATGAAGCGGTATGTATCTCCGGAAGCGGCCTGAACGGCTTTGACAGGAGCAAAGTCATGTTCTTCATGAACGCCTGCGCTCAAACCGGTCAGCCCTTCGTGGGAAATCTGCCCCTTTACTGTAAAGGCAAATGGCAAAAAACATAGAAATAAGTAGAATCCTTTCATAGAGAAAATTTTATTTTTGGGTTTAATAAATATGGGAATTCTTACCGAATAACAATCGTATTTTTCCTTCTATTTACCAAAGATAAGGTGAGAATGTATATAGCGTGTCCCCGGATGAAAATCTTCATACATTCTAAACAAAAGGATAATATAAAAAACCCGTTCCAAGAATTTGAAACGGGTTTTCAAGTAATCATAGTAGCCAGTTTTAACGGATTAAATTTATATGTCCCACGTACATCTTACGTTCGTCGTTTTTAATCGTCTTGAATTCAATCTTCCAGCTGTACATTCCATCCTGGCAGATCTTTCCATTCACGCCATATGTTCCTTTCCAGCCAACGGAAGCATCATTTGATTCAAACACCATTTCTCCCCAGCGGTTAAAGATCATCAGCTTATAGTCATACGGATCGAATCCTGAGGTGAAGACCGGTAAGAATGTCTGGTTGAACTCATCCCCATCGGGTGTAAAGGTGTTGGGAATAAAAAAGATCAGGTCTTCCTCCGATCTGACAGGGTACTCCGTCGTATCCCTGCACCCTGATTCGGAAATAGCGATCAGGGTAACGACATACGAAGCCACTTCCTCCGGATAGGTATAAGAAGGATTTACCTCATCTGAATAAGCCCCTCCTACTCCGAAATCCCAGATATAAGAAGTCGCCCCCGTTGAATTATTCTTGAAATTCACCTGCGTATTGGACAGCTCAAATACAGCCGGCGACGGAGTGAATGCCGCTTCGGGGATCGCATCTACAAGAACCATTGAATCCCGGTACAACAGGGCAACACAACCATTGTCGGACTCCATCTGCAACGAAGCTCCGAAGATTCCCGGATGGTTGAATGTCTGAGTCACAGGACCGCATCCCACAACCGTTTGCCCATTATCGAACGACCAAAGACAATTGGATCCCGCAGGTGAAGTGTTTGTAAATACCGCTACAACCGGCACACAATTCTGATCCTGAACAGCAGTAAAACTGATTTCCGGAAGAGCATCCACTGTAACAGTCAGAGTATCCGTACCTGTACATCCTTGCGCGGTGGTAGCAACTACTGAATATACAGTGCTTCCTACCGGAGGAATGAACGGTACTCCGTTCACCACATAATTGTCCCAGGTATATTGTCCTCCCGGTCCTGCCCCGGTCGCTGACAATGTGATCTGGTTCCCTTCACATTCAATCACATCATTTCCGGCTTCTACAACAGGATCCGGATGGACGGTAACCGAAACGGTTGTACTTCCCTCACATCCGTTACCATCTGTTCCGACAATTGTATATATTCTTGAATCGCCCGGAGTAAAAGTAACCATCTCTCCAGCCGTACTGCTCAAATGAATTGAAGGCGACCAGGTATAGGTCTGTGCCCCTGCCGCGATAATCACTACACTTTCCGATTCACAGGTCGCAACATTGGACGCGTAAACAACCGGAATAGGATTTACCGTTACCACTACCTGATCCGTTCCCGTACAGCCATTGACATCGGTTCCTGTTACAGAATAAGTGGTAGTTGCAGCTGGTGAGACCGTATGAGACGATCCTACCCCCAGGTTATTATCCCACATATAAGAATCTCCTCCTGAAACAGAGATCGTTGTTGATTCACCCTGGCAGATTTCCACATCCGGGCTCATTGTCAGGACCAGATCACTGTTGACAGTTACAGTCACCTGGTCTGTCGCGGTACAGCCATTTGTGGTACCCGTTACCGTATAAGTTGTCGTCTGCGTGGGCGATACACTCACATTATCACTAGTGCCTGCGCCATTATCCCATGTATAAGTGGTAGCGCCTGAAGCCGTGAGGTTGGCAGTTCCTCCCTGGCAGATGTCACTGTCATTACTTGCCGAAACAACAGGAATGGCAGGTGACGTATAGCTTGTACTTATGCTGCACGACGGTTCCGCTGTGAAATGAGCAGATACAGAACAGCTTTGTCCATCCGGAGTTAAAGAATTGAATGAAAAGGGAAGCGGGCTGACAAACGGAGGGTTAAATGACAAGGAATTTCCATTGCAATCCTCTACGATTAACTGCCCGGTCGCAGGTGCGTTCAGGAAGCTTAACGTCCCGGTAACATCGAATGTATTTCCCGGCTGACACCCGGAAGCATTAGCTACAGCGTTTGTAAATCCACAAGATGGAGGGCATGTAGGAGCTGTATAGGTTAAAATATGTGAGCAATCGGAGCCCGTAAAATACGCGTGGATGTCACAAGCCGCACCATTCGCCGACAATCCTCCCAGGTTAAACGGATAGGAGCCTGCCGTAAACGGAGCGGAAGCCACTACTACCTGGGTTCCGTCACAACTTTCAACAACCAGGTCTCCGGTTGCAGGTGGTTGCAATACATTTATATCTCCGGTAACATTATATGTACCGCCCTGCTGGCATGCTCCGACATTCATATTATTAACCGCGATGGAACCAACCGTAATCTGGGCAGAAGAAGACGAGTTGCACGGAGCAACCCCGATGGAATAATTAATCGTGTGTACACCCGGCCCGGCAACAGCAGGATTGAACATCCCATTTGCAGACATTCCCGGTCCGGACCACGTTCCTCCCATGTTTGAGGCTGTAATCTGCTTTAGTCCATCCGTTGCACAGAAAGGCCCTAATGATGCAGGATTAATGGTTGCATCGGGAATTCCTGTCTGAGCACTATTGGGTCCGTTCCCGATTGTCATTGTGAAGGAATTCTGAGCATCGCTGTAGTCTTCAACCAATATCATGATCACACTCCCGGCTGTAACCTGACCGGGATTGACGACCGCAGGACAACCTAATCCTCCACTTCCAAATTCAGCACATCCCACACATGGAGCCACGTAGTTGCATGCAATCTGCGTTGCCGGGGACATACTGGAACAAGGATTGGTTTGGCCCGTAATATTAAAAATGGCAACGTCCAGACACCCTGTACCTGCGTTATTACCCTGGATCAGCAAATCCAGGTTTCCCGTTTGTGTAATATACAAAACAATATAGGCGTAATTAGAGGTGTTCCCGTTTATAAAATCCAGACAGGTAGATGGATTTCCTGAGGGATTTTGAAATGTAAACGGTCCGGCTGTATTTCCTGTAACGGAACAGACGGTAGTATTTACATTACATTGTGAATAAAGTTCATTGATAAATATCGTATTTAACAGAGCAATTAAAACCAGGATCTTTTTCATTTCAATAGTGTTATTGTTTGATTAAATAAGATTCATAACCATGTAACCGGACAACACCCAACAAGAACCGTTCAAGATCTTTTCCTGTTGTTTTGGACGGATCGAGGGATATTTCCACCTTATTCTTCCTGAATCTTACGGTTACGTTGTCTCCCGTTAATCCGTTAACCCGTTCCACGCGCTGTGCAACTCCAAATTCATCATAACCTGTCAATGGTGTGAATGTGTAAACGTCTGAACCTGATTTAAAGGAATGATTTAATAATGCTGTCCCTTCTTGCTGGCTTTCAACCTGCGCATTCAGCGTGATACCTAAAAAGCTAAAAACTAAAATAAAGAATAGAATGTTTGTTTTCATCGTTTCATAAATGAGTTGTAGTTACATAAAATCATACCTAAGACGACTATCGACACAATTAGGTTGTCTCCTTATTCGTAAAATAACATTAAACCGGGTAACAATCCCTTAATATCAAAGCTATAAAAACGTAAAATTCTTTTCTGACAGCAGTGTATACACCAAATGAGTCGGGAGTCCGACAACGTTATTGTAAGAACCTTCTATTTTCTCGACCGCTACAGCTCCAAACCATTCCTGGACACCGTAAGAACCCGCCTTATCGTACGGCTGATAATGATGAATATACGTTTCGATTTCCGGCAGGGATAACGGTTTTACAAAAACAACCGTTTCACACCATTCTGTTCTCAGATCATCCGGAGTCGCTATGGAAACCGCAGTAATGACAGTATGCGATTTTCCTGAAAGCCGCTGCAACATCGCTACTGCTTCGCTTTTATCCTTCGGCTTTCCCAGGATAAGGTCATCGACACAAACAATGGTATCTGCCGTCAACAGTATCTCGTCAGGCTGGAGCTCTTCTTGCAGCGCTTTTGCCTTTTGAGAAGCGATATAAGCCGCTACTTCATAAGGGAGTAAGCCGTCGGGATAGGATTCATCCGTATCTTTTATCCTCACTTCAAAAGTGCATCCCATTTCCTTGAGCAGCTGCTGCCTGCGCGGCGATTTAGAACCTAATATTAATTTCATTGTGGAAGAAAAAGATAAACGATCCCTAAAAACATGGATAACTTCAACAATAATTTTATGCTTCCGATCGCGGTCCGGTCTCCTGCAAAAAAAGCAAGAAGGAATGCCGTCATGTTCGTCAATGCTGCAAGTGTGATCGGTAATGAGGAAATCCAGTCGAACTGCTCAAACTGGAAGAATATCCAGGAAAAATAGGCCAATGGAAAAATGAGCAGCAGCATTCCGATCAACTTTGTCGTCAGCGTGCTTCCCAGTATCATCGGGATCGTTCTCGCGCCGATGATCACGTCTCCTTTCACATCTTCGGCATCTTTGATGATCTCCCGGCTAAAATTCTGCACAAATGCCATCCCCATAAAGATCCACACAATATAGACAGAAGGAATGTCAAAAACCCTGTCGTTCGTGTAAATCATCATTTTATCGTCAACAAGGGAATCCAGCAGCACAAATTTCTGTGTGAGGTAGATTACCAGCACCGTCAGGAACGCCACCAGCAGGTTCCCGATCACCGGTTTTTTCTTCAGTGAAACACTGTACCACCACAAAAAAGTGATCGACAGAAAGTGAATAATCAGAAAAACGAACGACTGGTAGTACCATCCCAGGTACAAAGCAATGCAGAACGCGATGACGTTAAAACACCAATGTGAAACAATCGCCCACCTGCGCTTTATGAATTTGCCGATGATAACGCTGTTCGGACGATTGATCCTGTCGGCCCGCACATCAAAGTAGTCATTGATGATATTTCCTGCCGCCGCAATGATCACCGTAGAAGCTACCAGGAGCCAGAAATTAAGCTCAGAGGTATTATACGGCTCGCTAAACTGAAACATGTACTGCCTCACTCCTATCATTGTCAATGCAATGATCAACAAATTTACCGGTCGTATCAGACGGATGAAATGCATATTCTATTTTATGATTCGGTATTCTGTTCTCCGGTTTTCCTGGTGCGCTGCTTCTTTTTCTTTCTCGGTTGCCATCTTGTCGATCGCCGCATCCGGGTAGATCGGTTTGGTTTCTCCGTAACCTTTAGCGATCATCCTGTTTTCAGCGATTCCCTTTGAAACCAGGTAATCAACAACGGCATTCGCACGTTCCTGTGAAAGAATCTGGTTGGCTTTCGCGTCCCCTCTTGTATCCGTGTGCCCCCCGACCTCAATTTTCAATGACGGGTTTTTCTTCAGGAAATCAACCAGCTTATTCAGCTCTATATGAGATTCCGGGCGAAGTGTTGCCGCAGAAAGGTCAAAGAATACATTCTTCAAGGATACAGGTACGTCAGAATCAATCGCTACCATCGGTACATCCATGTGAAACGCATCCTGGTTATCCGGCAATGTCATGTTGAAATTCTGGGAGAAAAATAAATAACCCGGGTAGCTGACATTCAATGCATACGCCCTGTTGATAGGAAGAGATACCATAAATTGTCCGTTTATTTTGTCCGCTTCCGAGATCACTACCTGTTCACCTGTCTCCAGGTCGATCAGCTCAAACTTACCGGGTAACGGAAAGCGGGTAGCGGCATCAAAGACAATTCCTTCAAAATAAACCGTTTTGGTAGGCCGTAGCGATTCCGGCATTTCGAAATAGTAAATATCCAGGTCTCCATACCCTCCTTCTCTATCGGAAGCAAAGAATGCTATTTCGCCGGTTGGTGACACCATCAGGGAATTTTCATCGTATTGGGTATTGATCGGGTACCCCAGGTTGACAGGTTTTCCCCAATTGCCATCCTTATCCATCCTGGACACGAACAGATCAGAGCCTCCCAGCCCCAGGTGTCCTCTCGAAGCAAAATACAACGTTTTCCCATCCGGGTGGATCAGCACGGATTCTTCCATGTAAGGAGTATTGATCGTGTTCGGAAGTGGCCTGGCCGCAGCCCATGTGCCGTCTTCCTGTAAATGGCTTACAAAGATGTCGCTGTTGGCAGGTTCTCCCGGCTTGCTGACACGCCTGATAAAATAAAGCGTTTTTCCGTCGGCAGAAAGCGAAGGTTGTGATTCCCAGTTGAATGTATTGACTTTCCCAGGCAGATTAACCGGGTTCATCCATTTCGTTCCTATTTTTTTTGTGTAGAACAGATCACAGCTTCCCCAGCCCTCCCTGTTGTCTCCATAATTTTTCCCCGTTTCGTCCGAACACGCAACAAAGATCAGTGAGCGCCCGTCTGCTGAGATCGTCGGCGCGCCTTCATTTTGTTTTGTATTGATATTGGACGGCATGGGAACAGCCGTTTCCCACGTCTTTCCATCCTTTGACTGTGAAACAAAGAAATCCTCCTGCATTCCCATGAGCGCTGCAGCATCTTTCAGGCGGCGGGTAAACAGGATCGTTTTTCCATCTACCGTAATGGTCGGGAAATACTCCGGGTCAGCGGTATTGATTCCCGGTCCTACATTGATCGGGTTGAATTTGCTTGGATTAGCGATCGCTTTTAATGCAAATTCCGATTTATTAATGATGTTCTGCGCCTCGTTTACCATCTTCTGGTTGGCATTCCTGTTGGATACGTAGACCTGCAGGTTTTTGAGCGCTCCGTTATAATCTCCTGTCAGGAACTGGGCACTTCCCAATAAATAATAAGTATAGCCGGAAGAAGAATGCATCGGGTTGATCCGAAGAGCTGCTTCGTAGTGTTTGATCGCTTGTTCGTACTCTCCGTAGTTTTCGCGGAATTCAGCCAGCAACAGATGTGCTTCCCAGAAATTCGGGTCCCTGGACAGCGCCTTTTCAGCCAGTTCGATTCCTGCTCGGAAATTAGGCATTCTCCGCTCGCGGTCAATGGAAAGGTTCGGGGCCTGACGGGCTTCTTCAAACAACTGGATCGCTTTTTTATTGGTGGTAGAATAACGTTGCGTCATTCCACAGCTTACCACGAAAAACAGGGAGAAAAACAGTGCGATGTACTTCATAATCTACGGAATATTCATAAACTTGTGTGTTTGTAAAGATACGCTCCATTTTGGATTATCCTTTACATATTCTATTATTTTTGGCAAAAATCGTTCCTGTTTCGACCATTCCGGCTGCAGGTATAGCTTACACCCTTTATTAACCCTGGCTGCGTGGCTTTCCGCCCATTCAAAATCGGAAATGTGATTGATGACTACTTTCAATTCGCTGGCTTTTACATACGCTTCGTCGACCGGTTTTTTAAACTTTTTCGGAGAAAAACAATACCAGTCAATGTCTCCGTATAGTGGAGAAGTACCCGACGTTTCAATGGCGGTTTCGATTCCCTTTGCTTTCAGCTTTGAAACGATCCCGTTCAAATCGTACAATGCAGGCTCTCCACCTGTAATAACGCAAAAGTCTGTTTTGGTTTCAGCAATGTCACGGATCAGATCATCCAGCTGGAGAACAGGATGAACATCCGCATCCCAGCTTTCCTTCACGTCGCACCACACACAGCCGACATCACAACCGGCCAGGCGCACAAAATAAGCTGCCCGACCGGAGTAGAACCCTTCTCCCTGAATGGTATAGAAGTGTTCCATTACCGGCAATTCTTTTTCTGTATCGACCTGCTTAAAATGCATGTAAAGATTCAATCGTTTTATTTATTATGCAGCAAATATACGGAATAGACGGCATAAAAAAAGGAGAACGTAGGTCCTCCTTCAAATAAGTTAAAAACGCCTGCAATCAGTTTGCTTTGTCTTGCAGCTGGTCTGCTACCGTCTGGGAGATCGCTGACTTTTCAAAACGCAGCTTTGTCCCTTCACTGCTCAACAGAACCGTTGTATCGGTTACTTCCAGGATCTTTCCGTGAATTCCTCCGATAGTTACCACCTTATCTCCCTGAGCCAGGCTCTCTCTGAATTTCTTTAACTCTTTTTGTTTTTTCATCTGCGGACGGATCATAAAAAAGTAAAATACTCCGACCATCAACAAAATCATAATCAACTGACTTTCCATTTTTCCTGTTTTTTATTTATAAAAATTATTGAATTACTTCTCCCTGCATGGACACCACCAGCGGAGAAGGTGTTGTATTGGCAACAATACGGACATCCCGGCTGAATTTACCGATTCCGAAGTTCCCTGTATCAATTGTTGCCTCCACGTACCCGGAATCCCCTGGTTTGATGGGAGCATCCGGCTTTTTAGTAGAGGTACAGCTACATCCTGCTTCCACATCGCTGATGACCATCGGTTTGTCACCCGAGTTTGTCAGCTTGATCTTTACCTTCACCAATTCTCCTTTCGCAACGGTTCCCGCATCGTAGACCGCGTCGAATTCGGCAGTTGTCCTGCTACCGATCGCCACTTCACCACCTCCGCAAGCCGCTAAAAGAAATAATGAACAAACTACAAATAATGTTTTCATCGCTCTTCTTTTTTAATTTAACAATCCCCTTCCTATCTTCACGATCTTCTTCTCTTCCTGTAATCGTAGAATGGCTTTGTCCAGCACTCCGTTGATAAACCCGTTACTTTTCGGTGTTGAATAAAATTTGGAAATTTCGATGTACTCATTCAGTGTCACCTTGGTCGGGATCGTTTTGAATACCTGGAATTCCGTTATTGCCATTTTCATAAGGATCACATCCATCTTTGCAATCCTGTCCAGCTCCCAGTTTTTGGTGAGCTCGTCAATCAGCGCTTCATTTTCCTTATCCATCGAAATCGTCTTCCGCAGAAGTTCCCGGGTAAACTCCCTTTCGTCTTCTTCGTCTTTGTACAGGTCAAGGATAACGAGCTCATCGCTCTCAGCATCGATTGTCTTGATCGTTTTCAGCACCATTGTACACGCCAGGTCAATGTCATCCAGCCAGTGAATGCTCATTTCCTCGAAATAATTGTACAGCAGCGGAAAGTTGGCAATTTCCACTTTGAACAGGTCAATCAGGAACTGCTTATCGGCCTCAAAACCGTCAACACCGTTGTTCATGTGCTCGAAGTAGGTTTCGCTTTCACGGATGTGCAGGAACATTTTCCTGAAAATCTCCTGCTTTTCATCACCGATCCAGTTCACCTTGTTTTCTTCCGAAATGGTTCTCAGCTTTGAGCTTTCTTCGATCTTCCTGATGATGGAATTGTTGACAAATTTCAGATTCGGATTCAGGTCTTCCTCTGTCGGCCGTATTTTTTTCTTGTTTTCGTCGATCCGGCGTTCCGCGAATACTTTTACTTCCGGAATAGCCAGCAACAAATAAATGTACAAATCATAAATCCGGTCGATCGCATCAAACAATTCCTTTTCTGTGCGACGGTAGTTTTCCTCGTCTGACTGGAAATATGCGTACAACGCCTGAAGTACTTTTATCCGTAAATGTCGTCTGTTTAACATTCTGATTGTTTATTTTCTTATCTCGGCAATTTTACCTTTCCTACTTTTTCAATGCGTTCTTCCGCCATTTTATTGGCAATCTGGTACGTAGGGACATGCTCAGTCCCGGATCGTTTTACGATTTCAGCGATCGTCGTGTAAATATCATCGGCTTTGTTCAGTGCCCATTCCGGGGAAAGATCAGCGACTTCCGAATAACAATTGATCACCCCACCTGCATTTAAGGCGAAGTCAGGTGCATAAATGATCCCTTTATCCATTACCATTTGTCCGTGAACAGCTTCAGATTTCAACTGGTTGTTTGCCGCACCGGAAATAATGGAGCACTTCAAGCGGCTCAGTGTTTCATCGTTCACCGTAGCTCCCAGTGCGCAAGGCGCGTAAATATCCACATCCAGGTCGTAGATCTCATCCAGTCCCACCACTTTTACTCTGTATTTTTCTGAAACCCGTTTCAATGCAGGTTCATACACATCGGTAATATAAACTTCCGCTCCTTCTTTTACCAGAGAAGCAACCAGGTATTCACCAACATGCCCGACCCCCTGCACAGCAATCTTTCTTCCTGCCAGTGAATCCGTTCCGAACTGCTCTTTCGCACACGCTTTCATTCCCATGTACACACCGCGGGCAGTTACCGGTGAAGGATCTCCTGATTTACCAGGCAAACCTACCACGTGGTTCGTTTCCATATTCACATATACCATGTCTGCCGGAGAAATCCCCACGTCTTCTGCCGTAATGTAATTTCCTCCCAGGCTGTTTACAAACTTACCGAATCTCCGCATCAATGCTTCCGACTTGATCGTACGGGAATCCCCGATAATCACAGCCTTTCCTCCTCCCAAGTTCAATCCTGCAAGAGAATTCTTATAGGTCATTCCGCGGGATAAGCGCAAAACGTCGTTCAAAGCTTCCATTTCGTTGTTGTAAGCCCACACACGCGTCCCCCCAAGTGCCGGTCCCAAAACTGTATTGTGAACTGCAATGATCGCTTTCAACCCGGTTTCATTATCGTTACAAAAAAGTAATTCTTCGTGATTGTATTGGCTCATCTGGGCAATTACAGGATTTTCGGTCAAATCGATTTCTGTAATGTTCTTTACTTCAAACATACGTTAATTATTATTTAAAACATTCTTTCATTTCCCCCGAATGACTACTTTTGCAGACATGCGGCTTTTGAGTTGCGCAAATTTAGGAATTTTATAGAATGAAATCACTTCAATACCTCAACAAATATTTTTTTAACTACAAATGGCAGCTGTTGTTAGGGGTATTTTTCATCATTGCCTCCAATTACTTCCACATTAAAATGCCTATGTTCCTGAAAGATGTGATCGACACCATCATTTCCGGAAACGGTAAACCGATCGAAGTGATCGGGCTGAAAATTTACCTGGACACTTCGGATGTACTGATGGTAGCCGTATACATCGGAGTGGTCTATATGTCGCTGATCCTGCTGAAAAGTATCTTCCTGTTCTTCCAGCGCCAGACCATCATCAAAGTATCCCGTCACATCGAATACGATCTGAAAAACGAGATTTACGGCCATTACCAGAAGCTCGGCTATTCCTTTTACAAGAAAAACAGTACGGGCGACCTGATGAACCGTATCTCAGAGGATGTTTCCCATGTCCGGATGTTCCTGGGACCGGGAATCATGTACAACATCAACCTGGTTACCGCATTCGCGCTGATCGTTTACCAGATGATCAACATCAATGCCTGGCTGACACTGATCGTGTTGTTACCGCTCCCCCTCATGTCGTACCTGATCTACAAGGTATCGGACAAGATCAATAAGGTGAGTCACCTTGCACAGCAGGAGCAATCCAGCTTATCCACCATCGTACAGGAAACATTTGCAGGGATCCGGGTGGTAAAGGCATACGGAAGAGAGAATGAAGTGAATGAGCGTTTTACCAGTGCTTCCAGGCAATACAAGGGAAAACTGATGCGGCTGGTATTGATCAACGCGCTGTTCATGCCTACCATCATGTGCCTGATCGGGCTTTCTACCATCCTGGCCATTTATGTGGGCGGGTTGTTCTCCTTCACCGGGGAAATCACGTTCGGAGGCATTACCGCATTTGTATTCTTCGTCAATATCCTGACATGGCCCTTTGCCAGCCTGGGATGGCTGACATCCATCATTCAGCGGGCGGCAGCTTCACAGGAACGCATCAACGACTTTTTAAAACAGGAGCCCGAAATCATCAATACGAATCATACTCCGTTTGTGTTCCAGGGAAAAATTGAGTTCAAGAACGTTACATTCACCTATGAAGGCGCGACAGAGTCAGCAATCAGGCACCTCAGCTTTACCATTCTTCCCGGGCAGACAGCCGCTTTCGTCGGAAGGACAGCCAGCGGGAAAAGTACGATCTTAAAGCTTCTGATGCGGCAGGTAGAACCACAATCGGGAGAAATCCTCATTGACGGACAACCTCTCCACGAAATCAACATTGACGCTTTCAGAGACCAGACCGGGATCGTTCCGCAGGAAGTGTTCCTGTTCAGCGATACGATTGCCAACAACATCCGCTTCGGCACAAACGAGCCTGTTACGGACGAAGAATTGTACACGGTCACCGAATACGCGCACGTACGTCACAACATTGAAGCGTTTGAGCATGGATTTGAAACCATACTTGGCGAAAGAGGCGTGAATTTAAGCGGCGGGCAGAAACAGCGGGTCAGCATCGCCAGGGCATTGATCCGGAAACCGAAACTGCTGCTGCTGGATGACTGCCTTTCGGCGGTAGATACCGAAACAGAAGAGGTCATCCTTTCCCACCTGAAAGATGATATAAAAGTACTGACAACGATCATTGTATCACACCGGATCTCTTCCCTCAGGAATGCCCAGAAGATCATCGTGCTGGAAGATGGCATGAAAGCGGAGGAAGGAACACATGAGGAGCTGATCGAATCCGACGGTTCCTACAACGACATGTATATCAAACAACTTGCTGAGGAAAATATTTAATAATTCTCTTGCATATTTCAAAAAAAAATGCAAATTTGTTCTCGCTAAGCTATAAAATGTGATAAAACTATGGAAAACGAGAGTGGAGGTGAGGTATTTTCAAAAGCAGTGAGAGCGGGAAAACGAACTTATTTTTTCGATGTAAAGTCTACAAAGGGAAATGATCTTTACCTGACGGTCACTGAAAGCAAAAAAATAACGAATAACGGGAGAGAAACATTTCAAAAGCACAAGATATTCCTTTACAAAGAAGATTTTGAAAAGTTCAGGGACGGTTTTGAAGAAGCTTTAGCAAAAATCAGTGAACTGAAGGATAATTATACCGTTGAAGACTCATCCTCTTATTCCGAAGTGGATTTCGAAGACCTGTAGGTTCTTGCCTCCAGTCAGCTAATCAGGCAACAAAATGAAACAATTGCTTTTTGCCGGAGTTCTGTTTTTTTCCCAGTTTCTTCTGGGACAGGAGAAAGAATTGTCTTCCGGTGTTGTACATGAGAAAATCGAAAAAACCATTGCCACTGAAACAGGAGAAGTCATCATCAAAAAAGAGTCCGTAAAAAACGGCAGGATTTCATCCGACCATTCCCTTTCCGTATTCGGAATACTGAACCTCTCCGGCAACGCTGTTACCGATGTGATGAAGACGGGAGAACCCCTGAAAAAAGGACAACTGGAATTCATCTTTGACAAAGCGTGCAATCTCCTGGATATACGGGTCGTTGAATCAACGAAAAGTGAAATTGCCAACCAGGAACTGAAACAGTTCGCCGCTGACCTTCTGCTTAAAATCCGCCAGGGAAACCATACCCACCTGTTCCAGTTCGACAACGAGCTGGGTTTTGTCAATGAAGACAGCTGCTCCGACAACCTTATCGTATCAGTTGCTCTGAAAGCCCGGTAAAACTATTTGTGAATGTCCGGGTACATTCTTACCCGTCTCCCCCTCTTTTAAGTTTCAGAACATCCCTCTGTTTCCGTTAACGTTTTTTTAACAATTCGCATTTGAACCTAATTTATTTCGGAATGTACAGCTTGAAAAAATTAGGAAATTATGAAAAAGTTAATTGCAATCATCTGTTTGACAGGAATCTCATTTTTCTCAAACGCGCTGGAAGAAGAAATCGTCAAATCTTCCATCAGCAATGTCACCGTTTATTCGCAAGGTGCACAAATATTCCGAAAGGCAAATTTTACGGTAAAAACAGGCGTATCGCAAATCATTCTTGAAAATGTCAGCCAATACCTTGACGCAAAAAGCATCCAGGTAAAAGCTACCGGAAGCATCGTGATACTCGACACGAAATTCTCCCTGTATTATCCAAAACCGGAAGAAATTTCACTGGAAGGGCTCCCGTTAAAGGTCAGGCAGGATATTGAACGCCTTGAAGATTCCATTACCAATATGAATTACGAGCTTCAGGCCCTCCAGAATGAGATTGATGTGCTCAATGCCACCAAATCGATCCTGACCAACAACGGCGCGGTAAAGGGACAGGGAAAAGTGAATGATTCCATCGCCCTGCTAAAGGAAACGATTGAATATTATACCGCAAAAATGAATGAAATCAATGTAAAACTGAGCAACCTGAACCGTAAAAAGACGGATAAAACAAAATCCCGTGATGCGATGAACACCCGTTTAACCAAGCTCAGAAACTATCAGTCCAGCAATAACCTCGCACCAAAAAACGCAGGACCGGTTCCGAGAATCATCATTACCGTTCAGGCAGCAGCTCCGGTTACAGGAAAACTGGACGTCTCCTACCTTGTTTCCCAAGCAGGCTGGATCCCTCTTTACGATTTACGCAGCGAAATCGCCAGCGGACAGGTCAACCTTAATTACAAAGCACAGGTTTTCCAGAACACGGGAGAAAAATGGGACAATATCCGTCTGACCATTTCAACCAACAATCCTTATCAGAACAAGACAAAACCAACACTGCACCCGTGGTACGTGAACTATGTGACGCATTACAGCGGCACTCCTCAAAACTCGATCAACAATATGAGCACGGGAATTGTCTACAAAGCAAAAACAGAGGATCAGGATAAACATGCAGAGACGGCTGCCGAGTACAGTACGGGCAGCGCCTCAGCCATCACTTCCGACCAGTTTGTAACAATGATCAATCAATCCATTTCCGCAGAGTTCGTCATCGATCTCCCCTACACCATTGAGTCCAATAACGAGCAGCACATGGTATTGATCAGTAACACGGACCTGAAAGCGAACTACAAGTATTTCACGGTTCCAAAGATGGACAAATCCGCTTACCTGGTGGCACAAATATCCAAGCTGGAAGAATTGCAGCTGGTTCCTGCGAAAGCGTCCATCTTCTTTGACGGAAGCTACATCGGGGAAACGTATTTAGACCCTACATCCCTGGATGATACATTGAACCTCAGCCTTGGAAAAGATCCGAATATTCTTGTAAAACGTACTTACCTGAAAGGAGAAACAAAGGAAAAAGTGGTTGGAAATACAATTGAAAAAACATACTCTTACCTGATCGAAGTGAAGAATCAGAAAGCAGGAAATGTGGACATTGTGATCCAGGACCAGCTGCCGATCACACAGAACGGGGAAATCGAGATCACCTTGCTGGAATCATCCAAAGCGAAGCACAACCCAATTACAGGACTACTGGAATGGGAAGCAAAAATAAAGCCTAAACAAAGTGAGATACTGAAATTCTCTTACAAAGTGAAATACAACAAAGACAAGCAACTACCTCTGTAAAACGCTCATCTGCTACCTGGTAAAGAGGCCGTCTGAAAAGGGAAATGGTGGTACGGATTGTCTGCTCCGCATTCCACAGAACTTTTCAGGCGCCTCTTTTTGTTGTAAAAACCAAAGACGCTTATTTTATCTTGTTGTAATCATTCAGGCGCATAAATTTCGGCTCGAACAATTCTTTTCCCGTTTTGTCGATGAGTCCCCACAACTCTCCCTTTTTTACGCGTGCGAATCCATTGTGAAAGTTCCGGACACTTGCATACTTCGCTTCAACAATGATATTTCCCTTCGTATCTACAAAACCCCAGCCCTGTTTTTCGCCGGGATTGTATGCCGCCAGGCCGTCAAAAAACTCCTCGATCTGAGCATATTTCGGCTCGATGACAACCGTCCCTTTCTTATCCACTACTCCCCATAATCCGTTCAATCGAACACGACCATACCCGTTGACAAAAAACTGCAATTTGTCATATTTTGGTTCCACGATCCAGTTACCATTCTTGTCAACGAATCCCCATTTTTCACCTGAGGAAGCTTCCGCTATCCCATTATTGAATGCTTTCAGGTGCGTTGCTCCCTGTACGGTTATCTCAGAACCATCTTTTTTAAGGATAAAGAACTGTTCACCTGTTTTCACAACCGTCCGTTCCGCTTCTTCATCAAATTCCTTTACCCAGTCATATTTGTGCTGGATGGCCAGCTTGCCTGTTTTATCGATGAAACCTATTTTCTTTTCGGCATTTCTTACCCACGCCAAACCGGAACTGAAATAACCGGCTCCCTCGTATTGGGCAGGAACAATAATCTCTCCCTTGTTGTTCAGGAACCCGAATTTTCCATCCAGTGATACAAAGGGAGCCAGGCCGTCACGGTATTTCTTAATGTCTTTGATCTTCTCACTGATTTCAATGACACTGCCGTCGTTGTTGAGCACAAACCAGGTATTTCCTTTCGATCCAAATGCAAAGTCTCCGAAAAAGTAAGTGATCTTATCGTATTCCGGTGCATGCACTGTCTTCCCGTTCTGATCCAGCACACCATACTTTTTCTTTACGATGATGCGGATGTAGCTATCCACAAATCCCTGCTCTTTGTAGCCCATAAAGTCCACCACTTCGAAATCCGGGTATCCGGTGCTGATCTCCCCGCCTCCGATCCTGATCAATTTGAACTTCTTCGCTTTGGGGTCATAGACACACGCCAGGCCTTTCTCACTGACGTCTGTCGGCTTGGTATATTTCGGTTCGATCACTTCGTTTCCTGCTTCATCTGCGTAGCCCCATAACTTATTGTCTTTTGAAAAGGCCCCGATGTAATCCTGGGCAGATGCCATGCTTGTAAAAAAGGTACAGATCATTACGTAAAAGATACTCGTTCTCATCATTCTGAAAAATTAATGCTATGATTTAGTAAACAAATATATAAAGAATATCTAAATGTGTTATTTCACTTCCGTGAAGGCAACCAATTAATGGAAATAGCTGTCTTACTGATAGTATAGAAGGATTTTTTTATTACTTTAGCTAAAAATCAGTATTTTAGCTCTCAATATAGCATGACAAGATGAAGTTTGCCGCCGGCATTGTAACTACACTGCTTTTCCTGTTCGTTTCAAACGCTCAGGATGAAACGGTATGGCTTCATCCCAACAACGGACAATGGCATCAGAACATCCGGTACCAGGTCGATTTAGCCGGGGGAAAGATGTATGTTGAATCAGATGGCTTCACCTATCATTTTTATGAAAGTCCCCGGAAAGATCACGACCATTCACATTCGCACGATGACGATCATATCCACGAAGAGAACCTGAAACAGCATGTTGTAAAAAGCCGTTTCCCGGGAAGCAGCTGGCAGAAAGAAGCTCTTGAAACAAACAAATCAGGTTTTTACCGCAATTACTTTCTCAATGAAAACCCCTCGAACTGGGTTTCCGAACTGTACAGCTACGGAGCTGTGACACTCAAAAACTTTTATCCATCAATCGACTTGTCGATCGACGGCGCTGACGGGCAGCTGAAATACTCTTTCATTGTCGCCCCCAACAGCTCTCCCCAGCAAATAAAGTGGGAGTTGGACGGAGCCAGCTCGGTTCAGCTCGACAAGGAAGGCAACCTCATTATCGCAACTTCTTTAGGGACCATTACCGAATCGAAACCTGTGTCATGGAACCTGAAAAACGGGGAAAAGATTCCTGTCAAAACACGTTTTAAGCTGGTGAATAATCAAATCAGCTTTGACTTTCCGGAAGATTTTTCACCGGCAGATACCCTGGTCATTGATCCCTACCTGGTTTTTTCAACCTATACAGGATCGACTTCCGACAACTGGGGAATGACCGCAACACCCGGCCCCAACGGAGAAACCCTGGCGGGAGGAATTACATTCGGGTTTGGTTATCCTGTAACTACAGGAGCATATGACGGAACCTATAATGGCGGGACTTCCAATAACAATATCGCCGGGTTTGATGTGACTATTTCCAAATTCAACGATACAGGCTCCCAGCTTTTGTTCTCCACTTACATCGGCGGAAATGCAAATGAGCTGCCGGAAAGTATGATCACCACGGCAAATGGCGAATTATATGTCCTGGGAATCACCGCGTCGCCTAATTTCCCGATGAGTGGAACTCCTTTCCAGAATACATTCGCAGGAGGTCCCGAAGCTACTCATAACTCACTCCGTTTCATGGGATCCGACCTGTTTATCGTCAAACTGAATGAACAAGGTACGCAGCTGCTTGCCTCTACTTACATCGGTGGCAGCAACCTGGACGGATTGAACATTTCAAACCTGAGCTTTAACTATGGTGACCAATACCGTGGGGAGATTATCCTCCAGGGGGATGATGTACTGGTCTCGTCGCATTCTCGTTCTTCCAATTTCCCGGTTACAAATGGATCGACCCTTAGTGGTTCCCAGGATATGGTCGCTTTTAAAATGAATGGAACCCTCAGTGACCTGGTCTGGTCTTCTTACCACGGCGGGTCAGGAGATGAAACAGGAAATTCCATCGCTTTGTCCTCCACCGGAGACATTTTCATCGCGGGGGGAACATCTTCCACCAATTTTTCGCTGAACGGAAATGATCCTACTTACGGAGGAGACCGGGACGGCTATATCCTCAAGCTCAATTCCGGTACCGGATCCGTCATTTCAGGGACCTATATGGGAGGAACGGCTTATGACCAGTGTTATTTCGTGCGGACGGACATCGACGATGAAATCTACGTATTCGGGCAAACACGTTCCCCGTGGACCATCACCCCGGGAAAATACGGGAATCCCAATTCCGGGCAGTTTATCAGGAAATACAGCAATGACCTGCAGAATATCCAATGGACAACCATGATCGGGGCCGGGACAAGCACACCGGAAATATCCCCGACCGCGTTTTTAATTTCCGATTGCTACGACATTTTTATCTCCGGATGGGGAGGAAACGTGAATGTAAACGGAAGCCAGGCCACCGGAAGTACAACTTTCGGATTTCCTGTAACATCAGACGCTTACCAGTCCAGTACCAGCGGATCGAATTTTTACCTGGGGATCTTAAGCCAGGATGCGGCAAACCTGGTTTACGGTACCTTCATGGGAGGTTTTTCAAGCAGCTATAACCACGTAGACGGAGGCACAAGCCGTTTTGACAGGTCAGGAGCCGTTTATCATGCGGTATGCGCCTCATGTGCCGGGAACATCAATGGTTTCGTTTCCACTCCCGGAGCATGGTCCACAACCAACAACAGCCCCAACTGTAACCTCGCTGCCTTTAAATTCCAATTGGGAATGCCTTATTCCCTGAGCGCCAACTCGACTGTCTGCAACGGAGATCCCGTTCAGCTGAATGCATCCGGAGGAGTGAATTATACCTGGTCGCCGGCAGAATCACTCAACAATCCCAACATCCCCAACCCTATTGCTACACCAACTGAAACAACTGTCTATTACGTCAGCATGGACTTCAATGAAGGATGTGCAATTGTCGATTCCGTGATCGTGGAGGTGATCAACGAACCAGTAGTCAACCTGGCCAGTACCGAAACGATCTGCTTAAACGAAACATTGAGCATAACCGCTTCGGGAGGATTGACCTATTCGTGGTCACCGAACATTGAAATCGACAATATCAGCAGCGCTACAGTTAACGTATCGCCCAGTGAAAGCAGGTATTATTATGTTACCGTAGGAAACGAATGTTTTGAACGCACAGACAGCATTTATGTAAATGTGCTTCCCTTACCCGAGATCATACTTGCGGATGACACACTGATCTGCGTGGGAACCTCCGCCCTGCTTGTTCCGGAAGGAAATATGCAGCCTTCATGGGTTCCCCACACGACCTTACAAAGCCATTCCAACGGAACGGCAACTGTTACTCCGACACAGGAACGGTATTACTACGTAGACGGAGTCGATCAAAACGGCTGCCACAACAGAGACTCCGTATTGATCACCTTCTATGACATTCCCGATCTGATCATCTCTCCGGATACCAGCATTTGTTTTGAAACATCAACCATGCTCAGCGTCAGCGGAGCCACCAGCTATGTATGGTCACCCGCTGAAACCCTGACAGGAGCGACAACCGCGAATCCCATCGCGACCCCGCTGGAACCGACAACCTATACCGTTACGGCCACGTATGGAGATGGCTGCATTACAACAGAAGACGTAACAATTGACCTGCTATACCTCCCTGTTCCTGAAATTCCCGATACGGTTTTTGCCTGTTATGGCGAACCGAGAACGATAACGGTCAGCGGTGCGGAATCATACAGCTGGTCGCCGGGCACGTACCTCAACACAACCACAGGTCCGAGTGTTGAAACTACTGTTTACGAAGACATTATTTACACGGTAACATTTTCAAACATTTGCGGATCCGTAGAAGAAGATGTATATGTTGTTTCCATTTCTCCCTACGTAGAAGCGTTTCACGACACAATCCTGTGTCCGGGCGAGTCCACACAGCTGATTGCAATCGGTGCCATTCAATACCACTGGTCGCCGGCTGCCGGCCTGAATAATACGGTCGCATCTTCCGTTATTGCGAAGCCGGCCGTACCGACTCACTATATCGTCACGGGAACGGACATGTATGGCTGTACAATGAGCGATACTGTTTTTGTGGATTTATTTCCTCAGCCATACATTATCGCCAGTCCTGACCAGTATTTACTGGAAGGAGATGAAGCTGTCATTTCCGGAACGACCTCCTCGACCGGTACCATCTACTGGACGCCAAGTGAGTATTTATCCTGTGTGACGTGCCCACAGACTGTCGCAAGGCCGCCCGCAGATTACCGCTATATTGTTACGATCGAAGATGAAAACGGGTGTAAAGATTCCGATGATGTCTGGATCTTCTATGATGCCCTGATATACATTCCCAACACATTCACACCGGAAGGAGATGAATTCAACGGAATGTTCTATGCGAAAGGAGGAAATGTCCGCAACTTCAAGCTGGACATCTACGACCGGTGGGGAGAGCTCATTTTTACCACCCATGACATCCATATTGGCTGGGACGGAACCTATAACGGGATCCAATGCCAGGATGGAACATACACGTGGAAACTCGAATACGACGACCTAAGAGGGAACAGTCATAAGAAAGTCGGGCATGTTAACCTGCTGCGGTAAAAAACGGCTATTCCAACCGAAAACTGATCGGTAATGTGAAATAAGACCTCACCAGCTCGCCATCCATTCTTCCTGGTTTCCATACCGGCATTTTCCGGACTACCTCCAACGCTGCCTTTATAAAGAGCGGGTGCACTTTTTCTTCATTTACCACTTTGGTGGAACCGATGGTACCATCCTTTTCAATAACAAACCGTACCACGACCTTTGCTTCCAACCCTCGCTCCAGTAGCTCACCGGGATAGACAATATTATTTTTTAAAAATTGCTGAAGCGCTGACCAACCACCAGGGTATTCCGCCTGGATCTCGTATTCATAGTATTTTACTTTCTTACCTGTTTCTGAATAACATTTTCCTTTGATGAGTTTTCCTTCACTGTATTTATCTTGTCGCTTCAGCTGCCCGTTTTTATAAAACGTTTTAAACCAGCCGGAAGTTTTCCCGTCAACAAAGTCCCGCTCTTCTCTTAATTCCCCGGTTTCAAAATACCACAGGGATTTTCCTTCTTTATCTCCCTTGTCACTATAAATTGTTCTTGAACTGACAATTCCCGACTCATAATAATATACATGCTCACCTACCCTCTTTTTTTCAGGAGTGAGCTGTGTATATGTACCGGTCATCTGGAGCGCGCCTGACACATAATAGCTCTTCATATAAAAGCGGTCATTAGCGGTTTTGTCAATGATCTGGTAGTAAGCAACAGAATCCCTGGCGGAAGTCTCTTTCCACGACTTATTCAGGAAGATCGTATCCCCGGTATGCTGGGAATAGGTGCCTTTCAGCAGGAAAATAAATAAAAAACATCCAATCAGCCGAGAGCTCATTATTTTTCAATTTGTTTGAGGTAATTTTTCAGTTCCTGCTCATTCGAGCTTTTCAGGACCATCAATACATTGTCTGATTCCACAACAATATAATCCGATAACCCATCCAACAGAACAAGCTTATCTTCAGGTACGTTTACCAGGCAGTTTTTCACGTTGAATGTATGTACATTCCCCCCGATGATCGAATTGTTATAGGTATCTTTTTCCAGGTGCTCATTGAGGCTTTTCCATGTCCCTAGGTCACTCCAGTCAAAATTTGCAAGAACAACGTCGACATTGTCCGACTGTTCCATAATGGCATAATCGATCGAAATGTCCTCACAGGTTTCAAAAGCGTGGTTCACAAAATCCTGTTCTTCCGGCGTATTGTACCTGGAAGGATCCGCGCAAAACAAATCAAACAGATCTTTCTGATAACGCTCCAGCGCTTTTAATACGATAGAGGATTTCCAGATAAAAATCCCCGAATTCCAGTAAAAGTTACCTGACCGGATAAACAATTCAGCAGTTTCCAGGTTAGGTTTCTCCCGGAATTGCAATACTTTCGTCACTTCTCCGGCGATTACATTACTGCCTTTGGAAAATTCAATGTAACCATACCCGGTATCAGGGCGGGTCGGTTTAATTCCCAATGTAACGATCTTATCGTTGTCCACAGCATTCCGGATCCCTGTTTCAACGATATTTTTGAACGCCTCTTCTTTTAAGATAAGGTGATCCGAAGGGCACACGATCATACAGGCATCTTTGTCCATCGCCTGGATCTTCGCTGCCGCATAGGCAATGCAGGGAGCTGTATTTTTACGCTGAGGCTCCGTTAAAATCCGGTTCCTCTCAATACCGGGAAGCTGGGCTTCCACCAACGATACATATTTTTCATTCGTCAGAATAAAAACATTCCCTTCCGGGACAAGATTAAGCAACCGTTCATACGTCATCTGGATAAGTGTTTTTCCTGTTCCCAGGACATCGATAAACTGCTTCGGACGTGCGGGTGTGGAAAGCGGCCAGAAACGGCTTCCAACTCCTCCTGCCATGATAATTGCGTAATTGTTTTTATTCATTTTGAATCTGCTCAACAGTTGCTAATTTATAAATAAGGTATTTTTTCCCGGTATCCAGCTCCGTACACAGATAACGTGTCCGCCTCAGATCTTCCTTTCTGAATACCTTTTTATCCAGCACAAAAGTAGCATATTTCGGCAGTTTTTCGAGTAAAATTTCCTGTGACGAAAAATCATCGTACTTTTTCAGCACCCGCTGAAGCTGGATATCCGTACACGAAGAAGCTTTCATATTTGAAAATGAATTCAATAAAGCCTGCTCTAGATCCTTCGGAAGAATGTTCATTTCGATCACCGGGTGCATCAACCGGATAAAATTCCTTTTCCATTCTTCTCCATGCGGCTTTACGCTGTTCTTATGCTCCAGCCAGGTTTTCAGGTGTGCAAACTCATGAACAGTTGTAACAAGAAAAGCAAACGGGTTCAGGTCTCCGTTTACCGTGATCTGAGGCTTTAACTGACCGGAAGAAATCCTGAAGTCGCCATGCCTGGATTTTCTCGGCCTCACAATCTTAAACGATACCGGGTAATCCGAAAAAAGCGAAACAACATAATTATCAGTTCCTTCCGGGAGGTATTTTTTTAAAATTGTTGCTATTTTTGTCCTTTTTTCCAATCTTCAGCAAGATTTTTTCTGTTCTTTATGCAAATGAAAGGAAATATAACACTAATTTAGCGTTCCGTGTTAAAAAAACTATTCGAAAATATCGGCCTATACTTTCAGATGATTTGGATCATATTTTCCAAGCCTGAAAAGTGGAGCGTATTCCGCAAAAGAGTATTTGACGAAATTGAAATAATCGGGATCAATTCTATTTCCATCGTAGCGATCATGTCGGTATTCATCGGAGCCGTAATTGCGCTCCAGATAGCTTCCAACATGGACAATCCCCTACTGCCGGCCTACACGGTAGGGTACATCACACGGTCTACGACCATACTCGAATTCTCACCAACGATCATTTCATTGATATTAGCCGGTAAGGTCGGCTCAAATATTTCTTCCGAGATCGGTACAATGCGCATCACTGAGCAAATTGATGCATTGGAAATAATGGGTGTTAACTCGCTCGCTTACCTGGTTTTACCGAAAATCATCGCGGCGGTTATGTTCTTCCCGATACTGGTGATCCTTTCCATGGCTTTGAGCCTGATTGGCGGATGGGTAGCCCTTGTCGGTTCAGATATGGGATCGACAGAAGATTACGTATATGGGATCCGTGCGTTTTTCCGGTCATATGAAGTGGTCTATGCACTGGTAAAAACCTTGTTCTTTGCGTTCATTATCGTTTCCATCGCTTCATTTTACGGCTATTATACCAAAGGAGGATCGCTGGAAGTAGGAAAGGCTGCAACACAGGCAGTTGTCACAAACAGCATTACAGTTCTGATCGTGAACTTAATATTAACTCAAGTGATGTTACTCTGATGATTGAAATAAAAAACTTAAATAAATCGTTTGGAAGTAACCAGGTCTTGTTCAACATTGACGCAACGTTCGAACAGGGAAAAGTCAACCTGATCATCGGCCAGTCTGGAAGTGGTAAATCCGTTCTGGCAAAATGCATCGTCGGGCTGCACGTTCCCGAAACAGGTGAAATTCTCTTTGACGGAAGAAGTTTCCTGGATATGTCGCGTGTGGAGAAAACAGAGATCAGAAAGGAGATCGGAATGCTGTTCCAGGGATCGGCCTTATTTGACTCTATGACGGTAGAAGAGAACGTGATGTTTCCTCTTAAAATGTTCACCAATATGACCCAGAAGGAAATGCTCGACAGGGCTAATTTCTGCCTGGACAGGGTTAACCTCAATGGGAAGAATAAATTGTACCCTGCCGAATGTAGCGGGGGAATGCAGAAACGTATCGCGATCGCACGGGCCATTGCCATGCAGCCGAAATATTTGTTCTGTGATGAGCCGAATTCGGGACTGGACCCGAAAACATCCATTGTCATTGACGGGCTCATCAAGGAAATTACCTATGAATATAACATGACAACCATTGTCATCACACACGATATGAATTCCGTTATCGAGATCGGAGACCGGGTCCTGTTCATTCACCAGGGAAAAAAATGGTGGGAAGGCGACCGGAAATCCATACTTACCACCGATAACCAGGAAATCATCGACTTTGTTTATGCTTCCAATTTCATGAAAGAGATCAGGGAGAACATGCAAAACAGGTAAAATCGCTCTGTTAGTCAAGCTATTTTTCAAAACAACCTTTCAGGTAAGATCTCACACCGTGCCGTTTTATGCTCACAAGCGGGGGCAACAAGCCATTAAACGCAATATCCTGTAAGAACGACAATGTGTTTCGGACAGAACGCTTGGTTCTATCTTTCATTGGTGGCTGCTCGCACCGTCAAAGAAAAAGCAATGGAATCGGGTGGTTCACAACCCTCCACAAAACAAAAACATCCCCGGAAATCTGCCGGGGATGTTTTTCGTTATTTCAATCAATAAATGCTTACCGAATGATCAGTTTTGTGATGTTGGAATTCGCTCCGAGCTTCGTATGAATGTGGTAGCTTCCCGCTGATAGATGACTTAAATTCACCTGGATTTCAGTCGCATTATCACCTGCGATCACTTCAACTACCCTTCCGACATTGTCCAGGATAATGAGCTCGTCAATTGCTACCTCACTGGTCACTGTAACATTTCCGCTTGTCGGGTTAGGATAGACAGTGAACAACGTGTTCTCTTCTGTCCCCAGGCTTAAGCATCCATCGACAATGATCTGGCCTGTCGCCGTATTCGTGCATCCTGTTGTGGCTGTGTACGTATAAGTAATTGTCTTGGTTCCGGTGCCCGCAACAGAAGGAGTAAATTGATTTCCTGTCACACCTTGTCCGCTGTATGTACCACCGGCAGGGCTTCCCTGAGAAAGAGTAATTGGTCCCTGGTTGACACAAACTGTCGGCAGGGTCGCCATTGTTACCGTTGGCAACTGGTTAACTGTAATTGACTGGTTTGATGTCGATGCTCCGCCATTAATGGACAGCGATATGTTTTTGGCCCCTGGTGAAGAATAGGTCACAGTATGAGGGCCTTGTCCTGTTGCTGTTGCCGGAGTAGCGCCTGCCCCAAAATTCCAGTTCCAGGAGGTTGCACCTGAAGAAGTGTTCGTGTATGTAACTGTTTGTCCTACACACACAGTATTTGAAGAGGAAGAGAAGTTAGCAGTTGCACTTCCGGTCGTTCCGGTGACATTTACATTGTCAATATAGATGTAATTTCCGTAGCCGGAAGTTGTTCTGAACTTCACTTTTACCTGGTTGTTCCCTACATACGGAGCCAGGTTAACCGTTTCATTCCTCCAGGTAGAAGGTGAAGTGTATGGGTTTTGATTGCTCGATTCTGTCTGCAGTGTTGTTCCTGCTTTTGAATAAACCACTTCATAGGTTCCGGCACATCCTGTTGCCACAAGCACTTCTAATTTATCAGATTGCCCTGTGTATGGCCGGTAAGCAACATCAAATGTCAGTGTTGAGCCGGTATATCCTGATAAGTTCAGCGTAGGAGTATTCAGGTCATCAATGTCCCCGGTAGTGTTTGTATTGTAATGGTCTATTGCTGCCGAACCAGAACCCGAAGGTGCTGTTCCACCTGTTCTTCTTACCCATGTAACAGAAGCTCCTCCGTTATCAATCGTCCAGTTAGCCGGAGGGAATGAAGTAGATGTAAACCCTTCCGTAAACGGCAGGGAGGCACCTGGCTGAGAAGACGCAACGGTTATATAAGACGTTTGGTTCAATGTGCTTGTTCCTGACGATGTCGTTATCGTAACGCTTACGTCATACGTTCCCGGAGTATTGTAGGTGATTGTCGGGCTGGCAGCTGTAGAAGTGGCCGGAGTACCTCCTGGGAATGACCATGAATAGGAAGTGATCGGGGTTGATACATTCGTTACAGAGAATGTGGTACTGGTTCCTGAACATATTCCTGTTTGCGTCGCCTCTATATTCGCGCTGCACAGGGATGTTCCTCCCGGGATCACACCGACAGACTGTAAATTGGCAGTTGTCCAGGTATTGCTTCTTCCTGCCACGTTGCTGACTATTGCATTCCGCATACGTGTTACCTGTCCCTGGGTAAACATTTTTGAACAATAGGAATAGTCCATATAGTTTTCTACGTTGTCGAGTGTGCCGTCACAAGAAGATTTATTCAGGTTACAAACCCCGTTGGAGCCATTTGTCTGAGGCGTGTCACTGACATTGTCTGTACCGCAGGTTCCAATGCTTCCCGGTCCCCATACATGATCCAGGTTCAGCCAGTGCCCCACTTCATGTGTCAGTGCCCTGCTTGTCTGAACAGAGGAAGTACCGATTGATCCAACGTAGCTGTGCAGCATAAAGATCCCATTGTAGTACATGTTTGTCGCATTTGCAGCTGCTCCTCCCTGCGGAAGGAATGTATATCCCGCTGCTCCGCTGATCAGGTTTCTGCATACATAGATATTGAGGTATTTATTATGTGGCCAGATTCCCTGGTAAACGTTATTCCCGTTAATGATCGCATTGACCTGTGCTTCTCCGTCATCCCCGTTATTCGTCTGGGATGAAGTAGTTCGCGTGATCCCGTTAAAACAAGCTCCGTTCGGGGCTATCTTGGCAAAAGCGAATTCGATCTTGGCATCGTCTGCGATAGGCAAAAACTGGGATACGACATTATTCACGTCACTATTTTGTTTCCTGAAGTCACGGTTCAGTATATTCAACGCGTCCTGGATCTGTGCATCTGAAATATTTTCCACTCCATTGTTGTGCAAGATATGGAACACAACAGGAACAGTATAGATGGTATTTGATTTTGCCATACCAACTGACGCTTCCTGCTGTTCAAGGATTAAACGTGACTGCTGATACAACTGATACCGAGTAGGATCTTCCGCCTGCATCTTCTCCAGTGCTTCGTGTTGCCCGCAGGATCTGATTCCATCATCACCGGCTACGGGAGTTTTGATAAGTTGCTGCCCAAATGTTCCCAGATGAACCGCCAATCCAAGTAAGGATAAGTAAATAATTTTCATAAGCGAATTTAAAATAAGAGAAATTTTAAGTGTTAAAAATAGTTATTTTTTTGATAGAAACAAGATTTATCTTCATTCATTTTATGCTGATATCTGAGAAATATAAATGCTGATTCTTCCCGGAAAGTACAATTATGCTACCTTTGATTTAACATTTTTTTAACGGCACATTTTTTGCATGTGAAAAGAAAAATAAATTGATTATGAACCTTATTTATGCATTTATCACAACGGTCATACTGCTGTCTCCTTTACAGCAAGGTGTTCCTTATTCGAAGTTAGATGCAGCATTTGATCAGAATAATGCAGACGCGATTGTTTCCCATGCGAAGGATAAAGTCCTGATAAACATCATGGGAAAAGAAGGTGCTTACTCCAAATCACAGGCGGTATTGGTGCTGAAAGATTTTTTCAGTGGTAAAACGAATGGAAATTTTAATTTTACATTCAAAGGAAATGAATCTGCGTCAGGAACCTTCGCAATCGGAAGCTATGTATGCGGAGGAGCCAAATACAGGGTCACACTGCATTTCAAAAACGCTGGGGACGGATTTAAAATAGAGAACATTACAATAGAGAAAGATTAAAATGAGCTTATCAACGGACCAAATTAAGACACTGGACGAAATCATCAACAACGCACTACACGAAGACATCGGAGACGGAGACCACTCCAGCCTGGCATGCGTTCCTGAAAACGCAACGGGAAAAGCGAAATTAATTATAAAAGATACCGGGGTCATTGCCGGAGTAGAACTGGCCGAACGGATATTCCACCTGTATGATCCTTCCTTAAAAATCGACGTATTCATCTCCGACGGTACTCCTGTCCGGCACGGGCAAATCGCATTTGAAGTGAGCGGAAAATCACGTTCCATTCTCGCGACCGAGCGCCTGGTCCTGAACTTCATGCAACGCATGAGCGGTATCGCTACCCAGACACATGCCATTGTAAAAAAGATCGAGGGCCTCGAAACCCGGCTGCTGGATACCCGGAAAACCACTCCCGGAATCCGGTTACTGGAAAAATGGGCTGTACGGATCGGAGGCGGGCACAATCACCGCTACGCTTTGTATGACATGATCATGCTGAAGGATAATCACATTGATTATGCGGGAGGAATTGAACAAGCGATTTCCCGCACAAACAATTACCTGAAAGAGCAAAACAAATCGTTGAAAATAGAAATAGAAGTACGGAACCCGGATGAACTGAACCAGGTACTGGCTGCCGGTAACGTGGACCGTATCATGCTTGATAATTTCACACCTGAAGAGATCAAAGCGGTTTTACCCGGAATTCCGAAACAGTTTGAAGTGGAAGCTTCGGGAGGAATCACTATTGATAATATCCGTGAATATGCCGAAACAGGTGTTGATTTTATCTCTGTAGGGGCGCTGACACACTCTTTCAAAAGCCTTGACATGAGTTTGAAAGCTGATTTTCAGTAACAGGCGATCATTTTTCAGAATTATTTTCAAACGATTATTCAATTTTTAATGAAAATCGTATATTTGCGGACCTGAAAAGCCCACGTGGTGAAATTGGTAGACACGCCATCTTGAGGGGGTGGTGCCAGTAGGTGTACCAGTTCGAATCTGGTCGTGGGCACAAAGAGGATCATTACCTGATCCTCTTTTTATTTTATATGCCTCCTAAAACATTTACGTTCGCATTCAACATTCATCAAAGGAATCAGTTCAACGAAGAAGCAGATTTGCTCACCAGGTAAACCAACGCGTCTGTCAATACAGATTCTCCTACAGGCTGATCAAACAAACAGTTTCCGATCCTGTCCAGCAAACAGCACTGAATCTTTCCTGAATGGTTTTTCTTGTCGTTGTGCATCAGTTCAATGATCCCCTGGAGATCGGCCATTGAGATCTGTGGTACGGGGAACCATTCCAGGATTACTTTTTCAATCGCATCGAATGCTTCTTTCTGCAAATTCCCCAGGCGCATGGAAATGTAACTTTCAGCGATCATTCCCAACGCCACGGCATGCCCGTGATCAATTGGATCTTTGAACAAGAAATGTCCCTCTATCGCATGCCCGACCGTATGCCCGAAATTCAGGATCTTTCGCAGCCCTTTTTCCAACGGGTCTCCATGGACCACCTCCAGCTTGATCGAAATAATGCGCTGCAGCATTTCATCGGAAGCAATTTCAGAAAGGTTATCCATAACGGCCAGCTCCTCCCATAAACCGGCGTCTTTGATGAGCGCGTGCTTCAACACCTCTGCAAATCCATTCACCATTTCGCGGGGTTCCAGTGTCTCAAGGAATCGTTTATCCGTATAGATCGCTTTCGGATTCCGGAACACGCCCAATTGATTCTTGTACATTCCCAGGTCGATACCTGTTTTCCCGCCGATCGAAGCATCCACCATCGCCAGCAGGGAAGTGGGAATGTGGATAAAATCCACTCCCCGTTTAAAAACAGAAGCGATAAAACCTCCCATATCCGTTACAACTCCTCCTCCCAGGTTAATCACCAGGTCCCTGCGACCGATCCCATATTCAGACAACGCTTCCCACACCTGGAAGCAAACTTCCATGACTTTGTTTTCTTCCCCGGAAGGAAGCAGCATCACTTCGGCTTCCGCCAGGAAATCAAACGTAGTGATCAGGTATTCCAGGCAATAATCATTGGTATTTTCATCGACCATGATGACGATCCGGGAATCCGCATAGTTTTCCCGGATAAAATCAGCGAAACCGGATTCTTCAATAGAGCCTATCTCAACCTGGTAATCCGGATGGTGGAGTACATACATAACAGCAATTTTCACGAAAGTAATTATTTCTTCAGAAAAGTCCGTTCTTTTCCATTTCAAATAACAGTATTTCTGTTACCGGAAAGGCGTGTATTCCCCTGTAAAAATCCATTCTCAATTTTGCCATTTCCCCCTGTTTCACTTTGCATTTTTTATCTACATTTGCGCTATGATTACATTCGACAATACAGAAATCGCGTTTGAAAGCAAGACGGATAAAGACCTGAACAGAGCTTACCGCTTATTTAAACTGATCGGGAACAGGAACCTTGTAAAACTAGGAAAGCCGGTCACCAACCTTGCTTTAAAACTGGGACTGCCAATCAAAGGAATGATCCGTAAAACGATTTTCGCGCAATTCTGCGGCGGCGAAACAATTAACGAATGTGACGCAACCATCAATAACCTGGGGAAATTCGGGATCGGAACCATCCTGGATTATTCTGTGGAAGGAAAAACCTCCGATGAAGATTTCGAACATACAACCAACGAGATCATTGCAACGATTCTGAAAGGCGAAGGAAATGAATACATACCATTTGCTGTATTCAAGGTAACGGGGATTTCCCGTTTTGAGCTGCTGGAAAAGGCCAATAACGGGCTTGACAAACTGACTGTCTCCGAACAGCAGGAATACGAACAGGTTGTCGAACGGGTGGACCGCATCTGCCGGACGGGGTTTGAAAAAAATGTACCGGTGTTCATCGACGCGGAAGAAACCTGGATCCAGGATACGATTGACCGTATCGCCTATCAGATGATGCTGAAGTACAATAATGAAACGGCGATTGTCTACAACACTGTGCAAATGTACCGCCACGACCGGCTGGCCTACCTGAAACATGAAATCGAACTGGCGAAGAAAGACGGGATCCGCTATGGTGTGAAACTGGTCCGGGGTGCCTACATGGAAAAAGAAAGGGCGAGAGCACAGGAAAAAGGCTACCCCTCTCCTATTCAGCCCGACAAAGCAAGCTGTGACAGAGATTACGACCTGGCTTTAGAATTCCTGGTATCAGAAATCGGTCACATGGCGCTTTGTGCAGGCTCACACAACGAAAACAGCTCACTACTCCTCACTGAATTACTTACAAAATATGCCATTTCCCCATCTGACAAACGCATTTATTTCGCACAGCTGCTCGGAATGAGCGACCACATTTCCTACAACTTGTCCAAGCACGGTTTCAATGTGGCAAAATACGTTCCTTACGGACCGATCAAAGAAGTAATGCCTTACCTGCTCAGGAGAGCTGATGAAAATACGTCGGTTGCCGGACAGACAAGCAGGGAACTGAACCTGATCATCAAAGAAAGAAAGCGAAGAAAATTGAATTGATTGCCGGTATTTCACTACATTTAAGTGATTAAAGTGTGTGAAAATGAAGTTTCCCGGCATATTTCTATCCGCTGTACTGCTTGTATGCTGTACGCTTCCACCTGATTTTTTGTCTGAGCAGAAAAAGTACAAAAGAGTACGTGATGCCATAGAAACAAAGCAGTCCGCTATTGAACAATTACTGGAAGACCATGACCTGACAACCAACAACCTAAACATTCTGGTGCTTGCAACAAAAGAAAACGACAAGCTGGAAGTATTCGCGAAAAAGAAATCCGGCAGCACCTATAAAAAGATAAAAACTTACGAAATCTGTTCCAGGTCGGGAAAACCAGGTCCAAAAAGAAAGCAGGGAGACTTGCAGGTTCCGGAAGGCTTTTACTACATCGACCGGTTCAACCCTGTCAGCAATTTTCACCTTTCCCTCGGAATCAGCTATCCCAACCTTTCGGACAAGAGAAAAAGCAATGAAGGCAACTTGGGAGGTGATATTTTCATTCACGGCGCATGCGTTACGATCGGATGTCTGCCAATGACCGATGACAAGATAAAGGAGATCTATTTACTCGCTGCCTATGCAAAAAACAACGGACAGCTGAAAATACCGGTGTACATCTTCCCTTTCGATATGACTGACAAAAACATGAAGCTGTACGAGCAAACGTATGCAGCAAATGATGAATTGATTGATTTCTGGAAAAACCTCAAAGCAGGTTATGATTTATTTCATCAAGACGGCAAGCCACTGAACATTTCCATTCTGAACAATGGAGACTACGCGTTTAACTGACAGGCTGGCCGTTTAACTTAGCTTCAAACTTAAGGTAAACAAACTTAAAAACAAGGAATGAAACAATTGTTCCCACTAAGAATCCACCGATGATATCCGAAAGATAATGAACTGCAAGATAAATTCTGCTATATGAAATAACCACCGCCACAATCAGCAAAGTGGGTAAAACTCTTTTGTAGTAAGGTTTTAAAATCCATCCGGCGGTCCACGCCAGCGCGAAAAAATTCCCGGAATGGGAGGAAACGAATCCGTACAATCCTCCTTTGTAAAAGCTTCCGTCTTCGAACCGGTAATAGTGCAATTGCTCTGTCAGTAACAGATTGTGCGACGGACGATAGCGTTGCACCCATTCTTTGATGATCCCCGAACAGATAAAATCTGTACATCCGACCGCCAGAAGAACACAACCGACATAAAAAAGTGCTTTTTTCCATCCCAATTTCCTGAATCCAAGATAAATTAAGAAGAAGTAAAGCGGAATCCAGGTGATCCTGGCTGAAAACACCCACATAATTTCATCCAGAAGAGGACTATTCCATCCATTGATGGCTAAAACAACCTGGTGATCTATGGATTCCAGCCACTCAATCATTAGCAAGATGTTTCCAGATTAAATCTTTGAGCTCAACAATTCCTTTCCCGGAAACAGCAGATATAAACACATGCGGCACATCCGGCAATTCTTTCTTTACTTCCGCGATCAGCTCATCGTCCAGCATATCCGATTTTGTAATCGCCAGTAACCGGTCTTTATGCAGCAATTCCGGGTTGTACTGTTTCAGTTCGTTGAGCAATACATTGTATTCTTTCTTGATGTCTTCACTATCGATCGGAACCATAAACAACAACAGTGAGTTTCGTTCGATATGACGCAGGAAACGCAGCCCCAGCCCCTTTCCGGTATGAGCACCTTCTATGATACCGGGGATATCGGCCATAATGAATGAACGGTAGTCCCTGTAAGAAACAATTCCCAGGTTCGGGCGCAGTGTCGTAAACGGGTAGTTAGCTATCTCAGGTTTTGCTGCAGAAACCACGGAAAGCAACGTACTTTTACCCGCGTTGGGAAAACCAACCAGCCCGACATCCGCCAGTACTTTCAGCTCAAGGACCTTCCATCCCTCCTGCCCCGGTTCTCCCGGCTGCGCATAACGGGGAGTCTGATTGGTTGCCGATTTAAAATGGTTGTTTCCCAATCCTCCACGGCCTCCCTGCTGCAGGATCCTTTCTTCTCCATCCTCGGTTATTTCAAATAAAACTTCTCCCGTTTCATCATCTTTTGCCAGTGTTCCCAGAGGTACTTCAATATATACATCCGATCCCTGGGCACCGGTCTTCAGGTTACCTGCTCCGTGTGCTCCGTGCCCTGCTTTGATGTGTTTCTGGTATTTTAAATGGAGTAATGTCCACAATTGCTTATTTCCACGAATAATCACGTGGCCTCCACGGCCGCCGTCACCTCCGTCGGGACCACCTTTGGGAATGTATTTCTCTCTTCTGTAATGGGTGGAACCTCCTCCTCCGTTCCCGGAAGTACAATGAATTTTTACGTAATCTACAAAGTTATCTGATGCCATTATTTCCTGTGTCAAATGCCGAAGCGCCGTAAAGGTACGAAAATAGCTTCAAATTCTGCTTTTCCTCCGGCCTTACTTTGCCGGTTACACGATTTATACACATCTCTTTCTTGATTAGAAAATACTGTCCGTCGTTGTGCTGCTGCAAAAAATAGTAACTTTGGCACTGATTTATTTTAAAGAAATTTATGCGACTGATTCTTTTAAGTACATTAATTTTTCCCTTTATGGCAGATGCACAGCAATTGACCGAACCAACGGCTAAAAAAATCCGGAAAGAATTAACGGCACATAATCACACCCGAACAGACAATTACTTTTGGATGAATGAACGTGATTCGAAAGATGTGCTGGATTATATCCGTTCGGAAAACAAAATGAGCACCGCTTTTTTCGGGGAAAATAAAAAGCTGGTCAACAATCTCGTCAAGGAATTTGACAGCAGGATCAATCCAAACGAAATCTATCCTCCATTTGAGCTAAACGGAGCCACTTACCAGGAAACCTATTCTGAAGGAGATGACTATGTAAAAACATACATCATTGAAAATGAGAAAAAGCACCTGTTCATTGACGAGAATACCCGTGCGAAGAACAGCTCGTATTATGCATTGGGAAACTGGGTCCCGTCTCCCGACAACCAGCTGGTTGCCTTAAGTGAAGATTTCATCGGAAGAAGAAATTACACCATCTCATTCCGCCATTATTCAAAACAAACATTTCTGGAAGATAAATTAGAAGGAACAGACGGTATTGTGGAATGGGCAAACGACAATAAAACTGTTTATTACCTGAAAAAAGATCCCCAGACACTGCGCTCTTTCCAGGTATATCGCCATGTATTGGGCACAAACCAATCTGAAGACAAGCTGGTCTTTGAAGAAAAGGACGAGCGTTTTGAAGTGGGAATTGAAAAGTCGATCAATAATCAATATATTCTTATCGAAACAGGCTCTTCAACAACATCGGAGTTTTGGTTATTGGATGCGAATGCGGCCAATCCCGTACCTCAGGTCTTCCTGGAACGTGAACAGGGGCATGAATATTCCGTGCATGTGCACAATGATGGTTTCTACATTCTGACCAACAAAGATGCGGAGAACAAAAAGGTTGTTTTTTCAGGAGCTGTCCCGTCATCCATTGCAGCATGTAAAACAGTGATTGATCACAGCAAAGACAGGCTGATCGAGAACATAGTGGTCGTTCATCAGTACCTGTTTGCAGAAGAACGCAGCAACGGACTGGAACAGATCCGTCTGCTGGATCTGAACACTGAAAAATCCGAGTACATCACAGTCAACGAAGAAACATATACCCTTGGATTATGGGAAATCAATAACTATATGACCAGCTCGGTTCAATACCGTTACAACTCAATGACAACCCCGACTTGTGTTTTTCGCCAGGAACTGAAATCCGGAAAAAAAGAGCTGATTTTCCAATATGAATTACTGGACAAGGATTTTAAGCCTTCTGACTATGAATCAAAACGAATCTGGGCAACTGCCAATGACGGGACAAAAATTCCCGTTTCACTGGTTTACAAAAAGGGAACGAACCTTTCTGAAGCTCCCTGCCTGTTATACGGCTATGGATCGTATGGCTATACCATCCCTGATGTTTTCAGCGCAACACGTTTAAGTTTGCTGAACAGAGGTTTTGTCTATGCCCTGGCACATATCCGCGGAGAAAAATATCTGGGAGAGCAATGGTACCAGCAGGGAAAATTTCTAGCCAAGCGGAATACCTTCGGAGATTTTATTAATGCCGCCGAATACCTGGGGATGCAGAAATACTGTGATCCTGATAAAATCTACATCCAGGGAGGGAGTGCCGGAGGACTGTTAATGGGAGCTGTGATCAATACCGCACCCTATTTGTTCAAAGGCGTCATTGCAGATGTTCCGTTTGTAGATGTGGTGACGACCATGCAGGACGAAACTATTCCTTTAACAGTTGGGGAATATGAAGAATGGGGAAATCCGAATGATGAACAATATTATTACTACATGTTGAGTTATTCTCCTTATGACAATGTCCGAAAAATGGATTACCCGAATTTATTGATCACAACAGGCTACCACGATTCTCAGGTACAATACTGGGAGCCATTAAAGTGGATCGCCAAATTGAGAGAATACCGGACAAATAACAATTTGTTATTGCTGGACTGCAATATGGATGCCGGGCACGGAGGTGGTTCCGGAAGGAGCACGGAACGACATGAAATAGCAAAAGCATTCGCATTTATTCTATCGCTTGAGAATCTTCGTTAACATAGTAATTTGTTTATTTACGGCTGTAAATTTTGGCTATGGCCAGAGTGATTCTTTACCCTACACGTCTTTCAGGTATCATCCCATTGTTTTTACGGATATTGGTTTCAGCACAGCCCCTGCAAATATCAAGTACCCTTATAACGAACAGATTTCAAAAATTCAATTCCGGCACAACAATAAAATGATGCTCGGAATCGGTTTTTCTTACCGTTGGTTTGCTTTCAGGGTCGGCGCTGCACTTATTGGTAATTTCAAACCGGTATCTAAGTATGGTAAAGCAAATTATTTCGATATAGGTACGCAGTTTTCCATTAAAAGGACTTATTCGGAAATAGATCTGAGGAATTATTCCGGTTATGTATTGAGAAATGCCTTTCTGTGGGACTCTACACACAGCCTCTCACAACCCAATGACAAGAACCAGGATATAACTGTTTACAACCTAAGCGGGAAAATGTGGTACCTGCACAACAGGGATTTTCGCATGGATCCGTTTACAGGAAACCGTGGTGTGTATAACAAGCAGGTAATGACCTGGTACCTGGCCGGCCGGGTGGATTTTTATGGGATCAGCAACAAAACAGGTACTCTTATCCCCGCTCCTCTTCATGACTCCACCAATACTAAAGTAGCTGCATCAGCATTGTCTGCTGTTGAATTTGGTGTAATTCCCGGTTTTGGTTATGTCAACCGCATAAAGAAAATTCAATTTGGTTTCATGGCCGCGGCAGGCCCCCGCTTGCAAATAAAATCATACAATGTAGACGGAGAGAAAACGGGACTGGCCTCGATCGTTCCCCGTTACGATTTTAAAGCCATTATCGGTTACAATGTTCCTCGTTTTTTTGCAATGGTACACCTCGAAATGGATAACAAATCCATTCATTTCAAAAAATTCAAATACAACCAGACCTTCTTTTATTTTAAGATCCAAACGGGATATCGTTTTAAAGAAAAGCTACCGAAGAAACTAAGTTCCCAATAATAACATATTCTGGAATATAACTACTGAGCTCATTAATGGAGAGGCTTGCACTATTCTCTTAATATCCCTGCTTGAGTAAATGCTTCATTCTTTATTTTTCAATGTATTGTTTGTGTACTGGGTGGATGTAGGTTATATGGGGTTATATGTCGTTTATGTTTATGCAGTTGTATGATTTAGTTTAGTTATGGGTTCATGTAGTTTAAATTATAAACTGTAAGTATGGATTGTTTGTGTGTGGTGTTTAGTAGGTTATATATCGTTTTAGATTGTAAGTTGTAATATGGATTGTAGGTTCTGCAGTCTATTTCATATTTCATAAAACAAAAAAATCCCGGTACTCATTCGAATACCGGGATTTAAAAAGTGGCGTCGACTTACTCTCCCACCTTCAAAAAGGCAGTACCATCAGCGCTGGCGGGCTTAACTTCTCT